>NZ_JAVDWK010000009.1:0-210615 GCF_031457335.1 Arthrobacter sp. BE255
TGCGCTGCCTTACAGTACGACGTTTACTGCGACGGTGAGTGGTGCGACGAATGGTTCGGGTCAGTCGATGGCTGCGCCTTATTCGTGGACGTTCACAACGACTGCACCGCCGCCTGTTGCCGGCCAATGTCCATGCAGTGTATTCACTGCTACTTCCACTCCGGCAACGGCGAGCACTAATGACGGCAACGGCGTGGAAGTAGGTATGAAGTTCCGTTCGGATGTGGCCGGGTCAGTCACGGCTATCCGTTTCTATAAGGGAAGCAGCAACACGGGGACCCATACCGGTCATTTGTGGAGCAGTACGGGCACGCTTCTGGCCTCCGTGACATTTACCGGTGAGGGGTCCTCTGGCTGGCAACAAGCAAATCTGTCGTCTCCTGTGGCCATCATGGCAAATACGACATATGTGGTGTCGTACTACGCGCCCAACGGGTTCTATTCCTCCAGCAGCGGCTACTTCAATAGTGCAGCTGACAGAGCACCGCTGCACGGACTGGCCAGCGGCACTGAAGGATCCAACGGCGTGTACCGGTACGGATCCCAGTCATTCCCGACGGACAGTTGGAACAACACCAACTACTGGGTCGACGTCGTCTTCACGACGAGTTAGCAGACGTATTGCCCGGGTCGCCGCCCGGCGCCCGTGCCGCGCTCAGTTATCACCCAGGGTTTGCTGGAGTGAACGATCAAGGGACCGCATTATGAAACGCATCAACTTCCCGGAGAGGTCTATTAGGCGTCGGAGTTTCGTCATAGGGATAGGAGCCGCGGCCGTGGCCGCGACAACGGTCGGAGTACTGGCCAACGGAAAAGTCACGAAGCCAGCGTCGTTGGACCTGCCGCGCATCCCGTGGGAAGGGGGCCCCGAGTATTGGCGAAACTTTCCAAAGGCGGCGAACGCCGGTTGGACCGAACCCGCCTTTTTCCCCCTGGCCGTGTTCTTTGGACGAGCTGCCCACGCACAGCAGCTGAAGTCAGTCGGAATCAACACCTTCCAAGGAGTGGAACACAACGCACCACTAAGTGATGTCACCTCAACTGGAATATTCTGCATAGTCCAGAACGAGTTTTCCGCTGCCGAGATCGAAAACAATCCGAACGTGGTTGGCTTGTTTGCCAATGACGAATGCGACATTGGACTGGGATGTATCGGTGCTGATACGAATGAAAACCTGGCAGACATGCAACGGCAGGTCTCGGCGCTCCGCTCCCGAAATGATGGGAGGTTCGTCAATGCCAACTATTCCAAGGGCGTGCTGGAATCGTTTTGGGCCCAAGGGAACATGGACGATTTCATGGACGTCGTGGATGTGGCCAGTATCGACAATTATGCCTACACCTCCCCGGATGTAGGCCTCACAATCACCCAGTCTCCGCATTGGAGGTCCGGTACACCTACGATGCGCTCCGCCACGTATGGCTGGCTAGTGGACCGTATGCGCTCTTACCAAGCACCGCCGGGGACGAAGCCGAACTGGATGTTTGTTGAGACGGCAATGCCGTTCCTCAATGACACCGGCGCCCGCACCATCAGCCCGGAAGAAATCGAAGGTGCGTGCTGGTCGGCTATCATCCACGAGGCCCGCGGCATCATGTTTTTCCAGCACAACAATGACGGAGTCAACGGCGGCTATTCCTTGGTGGAATGCAGTGAAGCCCGGAAAGAGCGGATCCGGGCATCCAATGCCAAGATCACTTCGCTGGCTCCGGTGATCAACACCCAGTCCTATATATGGGACTTCGGCCCGGGGGTTGACACTATGCTCAAGGTCCACGATGCATCGGCCTATGTGTTCGCCGAGATTGCATTAGCCACCGAGCCAGGCGAGAGAACCTTCAGGCTCCCACCTTCATTTTCGGAAACTGCCGTAGAGGTGGTGGGTGAAGGCCGGACGCTGGAGGTTGTGGACGGCACGTTCATGGATTCCTTCGCGTTCGAATACACACACCACATCTACCGGATCGCCCTCTAAGGACTTACGAGGTTTGGCTGTGGCTAAGGACGGGCCGACGATTGACGGTTGACACATTCCGGCCAAAGTTCAAATTGAATCAAGGGCCCTCGAAAGCAGCTTTGACGACGCAAACGAAAAGTAAATGTGGCGTGCCATTGACTAAGCAAACGGCCACGTTTTGGAGATCACTGCCTTCGACCCGTCATCCCCATACCTTTGGATGACCTGAGCTGTAGCGGCAACGTTTCGTAGCGGAGCGCCAGCTTCCTTGTCCCCACCACAAAAGCTGTTGCGGATACCCACAGAGAGGCCCCATTTGCCTAGTGAATGCTGCCCGCCGAGCCTACGGTTTAAGGATACGGATGCCCTGTGGGTATGCGGCCCATGGTTCCGGGCCGTCTTGGGGAGAGACTGAAAGGTTTCGCCACCTGCTGGAAGCCGGTAACGATTAGCTGTAACGCGACAGGACGGTGCCGGGCAGCGGTGCCTGTGGCTGGCCAGGGGAGTGCAGACCCCAATCCCGCCCCTGCGTGGTTTTTGCCGCGACGATGGAGCCAAAATGAAGTCTGCACATAGAGGACTGTCTTCCCGCCGAATCCTCGGTCTCGGTGTTCCCGCTCTGGTCTCCCCACGGGAAAGTCCAGTCGCGGACACATTAGCGATTGACGAAAGCAGTAGAGTCGTACGATCCCAAAGTGACGCACTACGTTTGGCCGTACCTGTCACGCTCGGCGGCACTCCTGTCGATCTGATGAGCTTCGAGAACGCCGTGGCAGCGATCATCTCACGTGCCACCACCGGCAACCAGGGGCCACTCGGCGTACTGTCCGCCAACCTTGACCACATCAATCATTTCGGGGCGGGCAGGAAATGGGCCGGCACGTTCGAGGGCTGGCCCTCGGTTGAATGGCTTACCCTCCTGGATGGCGCCCCGCTCGTGCAGCGCGCCAACAATATGACGGCTGGACGGTGGCCTCGCTTGGCTGGTAGCGATCTTATTGGCCCAATTTTGGACCGCGCGGCGCACCAGGGTCTGACAGTGGGGTTCCTGGGCGGAAGCACCGAGGCCCACACGCTGGTCCAACAGAAGTTCGCGCGGGAACGCCCTGATTTGCGTGTTTCAGGCTGGTGGGCTCCGGAACGCGATGCACTCGAGGACCCGGGGGCCTGCCGTGACTTGTGCGCAGAAATTGCTGAAGCCGGCATCGATATTTTGGTGGTCTGCCTGGGAAAGCCCCGCCAGGAGTTGTGGATCGGACGCTATGGGGCCATGAGTGGTGCCAAAGTGTTGCTTGCCTTCGGCGCAGTAGTAGATTTCCTGGCGGGCAAAGTCCAGCGGGCCCCTGTCGTTGTGAGAGACTTCGGACTGGAATGGGCGTGGCGACTCGCGCAGGAGCCGCGTCGGCTCGCGAGACGATACATGATCGATGGCCCACGCGCCTACCGCACACTGCAACTCCATAGCAGGATACGGGACACTCGCGCTGCCGGCGGTTTAGATCAAGCCAAACAAGACCCGGCCGCCAGCGTGACTCCTGGCCTGTTCGCTCCCGCATCGGCCCATACCGACGTGGCTGTCCTGGTTGTCACCTATAACAACCAATTGGACATGCCGAACTTGCTCCAGAGCCTGCGGCACGAGACGGCAGAGCAGTCGATAAAGGTTGTTGTTGCCGACAACTCGCCGAACATGGAAACACTTGGTGTGCTGGCTCAAGAGACCGACGTGCTGTCCTTTCCAACCGGTGGCAACAGGGGCTACGCCGGCGGAATCAATTCGGCGCTGGAGCGCGCAGGGACTGCCGACTCGTACTTGGTGCTAAATCCGGATCTTCGTCTGGAAGCAGGAGCTGTCAGGGCCCTTAGGCAGCGAATGGCATCTTCGGAAGCGGCCGTGGTTGTCCCTTTGCTGCTCGATGAAGACGGAGAAACTTATCCTTCGCTCCGAAGGGAACCCAGCTTGTTGCGAGCTGCCGGTGATGCGGTTCTGGGAGGGAGGGTCAGGCACCGATCAGGATGCCTTACTGAGATGGATTTCGACAAGAACAGTTACCTCCATCCGCATAGGGTGGATTGGGCAACCGGCGCGGCCCTCCTGATCAGGGCAGACCTGGCAGCTGATATCGGGCCATGGGACGAACAGTTTTTCCTATACTCGGAGGAGGTGGATTTTTTCCGTCGGGCGCGACAGCTGGGCGCCGTGGCCTGGTTTGAACCGGAATCACGAATGGTCCACCGCCGTGGTGGGTCCGGAGAATCGCCGGAACTGACCTCACTGATGGCCGTAAACAGAATCCGCTATGCACGCAAGTACGGAGGCCCAGGATACGCTGCGCTAATTCGTTGCATTGTGGCCGTAGGCGAGCTGGCGAGAGCGGCGCTCCCCGGGCATTGGCAGGCTTTCCGGACTGTCGTGGAATCGCGGAAATGGGAGGAGCTTCCTCGCGCTTCCTGGTACTCGTCCCGCTCGGAGACCCCAGATTTCCCAGAGGGAGCAGTCATTATCCCGGCCCATAACGAGGCGGCTGTGATAGGGCGAACCCTGGCGACGCTGGCACCGTCCTTGAGCGCTGGCACGGTTGAAGTCATCGTGGCCTGCAACGACTGCAGTGACGGCACGGAGGAAGTTGCGGCATCCTTTCCCGGAGTGTGCGTGATCACGGTCCCGGAGGCCTCGAAGGTTGCTGCTCTTAATGCAGGTGACCGGGCCGCAACGCGGTGGCCGAGGATCTACCTTGATGCGGACATCGACCTCCCGGCAGGGGCGCTCAGACGCACGCTTACGGAACTCACTTCCGAGGCCGGGCCGCTCGCTGCCAGGCCGGCCTTTCGCTATGACACAAACGGGGCAGCGTGGTCGGTCCGTGCTTATTTCCGGGCCAGAAGCCGTATCCCCGGAACATCATCCGCCCTTTGGGGGGCAGGAGTTTATGGGATCAGTCAGCGAGGCCATGAGCGGTTCTCCGAGTTCCCGCCGATGACCGGAGACGATCTCTATATCGACGGCTTGTATTCGAAAGATGAAAAACAAGTTCTAGAGTGCGTACCGGTGCTAGTAAGGACCCCACGTTCGCCGACGGCACTTCTCCATACGCTGAAACGCGTGTACCGCGGCAATACGGAACAGCGTAGCGGTAGCGGTGCGGCCACAAAGCAGAGCATGCACGAACTAATTCACTCCGTGCGCGGCCCGATCTCTGCCCTTGACGCAGTGATTTATGCGGCATTTGCGGTGAGCGGACGATTGTACTCGAGGGGCGTCACGAGGACTGGGTGGGAACGTGATGATAGCAGCCGAATCCCCAACCCGGAAGAAGTGTTCGGAGGTGGCCTGAGGCCATGAAGTTCGGTTACCTGGTCCCTGAGTTTCCCGGACAGACGCATACTTTCTTCTGGCGTGAAGTCATGGCGCTGCGCGACCTGGGCTTGCAGCCTGAACTTGTCTCTACGCGGAGGCCCAAGAGCCACATGATGCCGCAGCGTTGGGCAGCGGAGGCAGAGTCCGTTACGCAATACCTGTCGCCGCTGTCGCCTGGCGCCGCGGCATGGGCAGGTTGGGCTTTGATTCAGGCTATCGCGACGGGCAGGGGCGGCCGCATCGTGGGGGAGATCAGAACTGGGGTTCGCCGCCTCGCATCAACGGGGGGGTCGACAAAAACTTTCAAGGGGCTCTTTCGACTGCTTGGGCTATTGGTTGTGGGGGCGGAACTGGCCGGGCTGGCCAGCCGGCGGGGATGGACGCATGTTCATGTACACTCGTGCGCCGATTCTGCCCAGATAGCGTTGTTCGCCCATCACATTGCCGGACTGACCTATAGCTTGACCCTTCACGGTCCGCTCGGAGACTACGGGCCCAATCAGTTAGGCAAGTGGAGACAGGCAGAATTTGCGACTGTCATAACAGAAGTATTACTGCGTGAAATTAATCGCGAGCTGGGGCCCGATGTAGCAGCGCGCACCGGCGTGGCGCCAATGGGAGTCGATTTTCAGCAGTTTTCACGGCAGAAGCCCTTCCTAGCGTGGACGGGAGAGGGCGCCGCACGAATTTTTAGTTGCGGCAGGCTGAACATTGGCAAGGGGCATGACGTACTTGTCAGTGCTGTCGGACAACTCGTGGCCGACGGTATGGATGTTCAGCTGGTCATTGCCGGTGAAGACGAGGAAGGCGGGCGTGGATACAGGCAGGACCTTGAGCGACTCGTCTCAAAGGCAGGCTTGTCCGGGCAGGTGACGCTGTTGGGCGCTGTCCCGGAAGAGGAGGTGCAAGAACAGTTGGCAAACGCGCATGTCTTTGCGCTGGCAAGTCATGCGGAACCCCTCGGCGTCGCCATCATGGAGGCAATGTCCATGGAAGTTCCCGTAGTGGTGACCGCGGGAGGCGGCGTGAAAGAACTCGTGGAAGATGGTGTCACCGGGATCCTTGTCAGTCCAGGGGACGCGGCTGCACTTGCAGATTCGATTCGGGAGGTACTGACTTCACCGCACTTGGCGTTGAGCATAAGCAGGGCATGCCGTGAGCAAGTCAAGAAGTCATTCAGCAGCCAACGGGGAGCCAGGGAATTGGCAGACCGGATCTTTTGCGCAAGCCGGAGGAACTCCGCCAACGGCATCATGGAGACTCGGTCACAATGAAGACACCGGAGCAAGGTTCATTTCAAGTTGCCCGGCGGAGGGGAAAAGCTGCCGGGCGCAGAGTTGCTCCGTGGACAACAATGCTGCCCAGAGCGGCCGATGGTCCGTCCTTACGACTCGTAGACCTCGATCCGAAGACAGCAGGGCCCGGTCGAACTCCGCTGCTCCTGCGCATGATCGCCTTCTGCACTTTTGCGGTCCCGTCGAGCATGGTGATAGCTCCGATAGGTGCTGCTGGCACGGTTCCGCTGATGCTGGCTACGGGGCTGTTTGTCCTGTGGGCGGCCTCATCACTACTTGGGCTGCACGACCCCGTCGGTGCCCGCCATCCGGGGCGGGTCGGCCTTGCGTTGCTGCTCGTGGCTACGTCTGCGTCTTATGTTGGATTGTATTCGGGATGGACAGGTCCAAATACAGAAGCTGCCCGGGCTTCCGCTGACCGCTGGGTGATCCTGCTGTTGGCCAGTACCGCAGTGATATTTGTGGCAACTGAAACACTGCGGACCATCAATGATGTGATGGTCCTGGTGCGCGCATTGCTGGCCGGTGGAATGTTCTGCTGCCTTGTGGCGGCGGTGCAATTCTTCCTGAAAGTTAACCCGACGGAATGGATTGGCAACGTCATGCCTGGCTTCACGTACAACGGCGGCGACACCGCGTTCCAGAATCGCGGCCCGCTGTTGCGAGTCGCTGGAACCACATTCACTCCCATCGAGTTAGCAGTTGTGTGCTCGATGCTGCTGCCGCTTTCGATTTGGCGGGGGCTCTATGACACGGTCGGACGCAAATGGATTCACTGGGCTGGCGCCATGCTATTGGTTTTTACCATAGCCGTAACTGTTTCCCGCTCGGGAGTTCTGGGGTTGACTGTAGGCATGGCAGTTCTGATTCCCTTCATGCCGGCGTTTGCGCGTTCTTGGACATTTGTCATACTCCCAATCGTAGTTTCAGGGTTATTTTTGAGTATTCCAGGGTTAATCGGCACAATTTTTTCTGCGCTTACTCCCGAGCAAGGCGATCCGTCGATTACCACGAGGACTAATAATTACCCCCGCGTGGAGGCGATGTTTCAGGAAAGGCCAATTCTTGGGCTGGGGCCCGGCAACTACACTCCCACCAACGCATTGCACATCCTCGATAACCAATATCTCAATGCAACAGTCACTATGGGAATTGTGGGCTTGCTGGGCACGGTCGCCTACCTGGCCATTCCCGGGATCGCTGCCTACCTGGCCGCCCGGGCGGCGAGGGCGCCGGCACTCAAATGTTTCGCTGCTTCAGTCGCCGCGGGGGCGGTTGTGGGGACAGTTTGTTCACTTACTTTTGACTCGCTGTCGTTCCCAGTCTTCGCACTGGCCTATCCGCTGATGGTTGGACTCAGCGGCTCTGCGTGGATCATGACGAGAAACGAAAAAGCACTAGTAGACAAAGGGGAATCCTGATGGATCCATTGACTGTTCTTCGGACCATGTGGCACCACAAGGCTGCAGTCATTCCGGTCATGGTAATTACGTTACTAGCGGCCGCCTACGTCTTCCAGTTCGGGCCGCGGTACTACCAGTCGACATTAAGCTACGCACTGGTTAACCCCAAACTGCCCACGGAAAAGGATATTGATGCGCACCCGGAGCTAAGTGCCCTGAATAGCGACAACCCATTCCTTAGGTCTTCCGATCCGGCGCTTATCACCGAGGTGCTAATTGCGCGCCTAAATAGCAAGGATATGGGCAAGACATTGGAAGACTCTGGATTGAGCTCTGATTATTCCGTGGCAAGGGGAATCAACGGCAACGGTTTTGTGGTTACCATCGCCGGCACAGGTGACTCAGAGGCGCTGGCATATGAAACGACCAAAGCATTGGGCAAGGTGTTTGAGGAGAACCTTCGAGCAGTCCAAAAGGTCAACGGCGCGGAGGACCGCTTCCTGTTCACGGCTTTCGTTGTGAACCCGTCAGACAAAGCGACTGAACAGTTTTCCAGCCGCCTGCGCTCCGTGATCATGGTTCTGCTGGGAGGAGCCGTTCTCATGTTTGGCGCCGTGTCGCTGGCTCGCTCCGTGGAAACCATGCGGAGCCGACGATCTTCCGGGCTGCACTCTGATGCGGGTCGTCAATCGAAGGACGACCGGTCTGCAGCGGACCAAGTCAATGCCGACCAGCCAAGGGCGGACGTTAGTAATCCTGCGACGATCATGTCGTCGGCCGCCATCCGCCCGGTGAAGGCCTCTTTGGGGCACCAGGTGCCCCAGTCCCCCGGGACCCGGGCTGCTCGGAATGCGCGCGTGGAGGAAGTTGTGCGCAGCGGTGAACGGGTGCGCCGGTAATTTCCATCGTCGGAAGCGGCCGAGGTTCGGGCCACGCGTGTACGCAGGGGTCCTGGGAGGGGGGTTGCTGGTTCGTCCAATCGGACGCCGCGACGGCTGGTTTCAGACCTGGAGGAAAGCCCTAGCCTGGCAGGAAATTGGCCAGTGGCCCCCGCCGGACGGCAAGAGGGGTTCCTGATTTCGCGGAAATCATGATGGCCACATCATCGGGGCGTGCGCCAGCTAGGAGGGCACGCAGCGACACTTCGTCGAGAGCAACTTCGGCAGAATGGTTGAGGCACCGCATCACATTTGTCAGGTGGAGGTCCTCGGATGCGCCTAACACCTCCTTGATAAAGACGCCATAGAGGATCATCTCCGAGAAGTGAAGCTCCCTCCCCACGGCCGTAGCCCACGGTAGTCCCGTCACCAACTCCACCCTCTTCAGCATCCTCCTCACTGATTCGGGCTGCCAGGCGCACGGCCAGCAGATGTAATCCGGAAGAACCCTTGCATGCTGAGGCGGAAGTCCCAGCAAGCGCCTCGCGGCTGCATGCCAGAGGTGGTGGCGGGGCAAGGATTCATCAATGCCACCGGGGATTTCGAAGAATTGAACTTTCCCTGATACGGAAAACGACGATCCATCAATGGCACGTATCAGGAGCACATCGGAATCGATGAGCAGAACAACATCCGTTTCTGCCGAAGCCGCGGCGGCCAGTTTGACGATCTGCTGCGCCATCCAGCCCCTTATGGGCGGAAAGGGGTAGCGAAGGTTTAGCCATCCGTTGACACGGGGTATCTTCACCATCGAGCGAGGAAGATGGCTCCGGACGTCGGATATTAGCGTCCGTTCACCGGCGAGCCTCTCAAACGCGGAAAGATCTGACGTGGGGACGATGATCCGGTGGATGACGTCAGCCTGTGTGTGCCGGAGCACGGAAGCCACGAGATCTTTGCACAGTTCGAGGTCCCTGGCGTAGCTCGGCGTCACCAGGGAAAGGGATTGCGGTTTTTGGCTTTGCGACATTCTGGATCTCCCCTCAAACTGGCCCGCTGTCAGCGGGCGGAACTCAGTATTTGCAGGAATTGCACAGCTCTGGCCCGCCAGGTATGGGCCGCTGCAAACTGGCGCCGAAGGCGGGCCTGGTGTGTGTCTTCACGCTGAGACAGGGCCTTCAGGACATTCCGGGCAAAGTCGTCAGGACCGCTGGCAATATCTACGTGCTGGGTGTTTAGCCATCGTGCCGCCGGCATATCGGTAGAAACCACTGCTACGCCGGCAGCGAGGTATTCCAAGGTCTTGAGTGGGAAGCTTGCACGATTGAATGCCGTGTCGGCGTAGGGGGTGAGGCCCACGCCGAATTGAACCACCTCAAGGGAGACGTCGGCGGCCGGCAGGCGGCCGAGCCATGTCACATTCTCAGCTGCTAAAAAGCGGTCAAGCCTGGTGCGGAAATCCGGATCCCGATCTGCTCTCGGCCCAATGACCTTGATCCTGACGCCGGTAGCTTGAACAGCCTCCAGTGCGTCGAGATCAAGTCGCTCGTTAAGTTGTCCCACCAGACCAGCTACGGGTTCCCGCGTTTGCTCGTGGTCTACCACTGGTTCAGGGCATCCGTTGGGGATGATGCTGAAGACCGACTGGGTCCGCGTGGGTCGAGTCTTTGTGGTAACCGGGATTCGGGGAAGCTTCCGGATCAGCACGTCAGAGATAACGGCCACGTGGTCAGCGATGCCGAGGTTTGATACTAAGGCGCGTCGGACGGCGGCCCGGGAGAAGCCCATAAGCGCGGAACCACCGATCCAATCGTCTGTCACATAGAGGATCTTGCGCCCCCCAACGTGCCGTGGAAACCTAGCCAGCGGGAACGCGACCACCACGGCCGTCGCCTCGGTTCCGCTGGCATTCAGCGCCCGACGTATGGCATGGTCCAGCAGTCGCGCTGTGATCAGCCTGATGACGGGACGCGTGACGCCTGGCAAAACATGCACCCGTACCCGTCGGACATTCTCGGATACCTGTTCCGGAGCGCGATATCTGCGCGCACGGGCGTTGCTTTTTTGAGTGTCGAAGATTCCCCTGGTAACGGGGACTGGGGGATCTATCCACAGCACCTGCTGACTGAGGGGGAGTGCCTCCACCAGCCTTTTGTCGGTGCCGGGGACTGCGTCCCAGCCGGTACCGGCGATCCACACGATCGTAGCTGAATTCATAGGGTGCTCACGGACGGACGGTTGCCCTGTGACGGGGCGGTTGAGCGAAGTATGGCGCGTCCAGACAGGCCGCTGTTGTCATGGGCAAGTAACGTATATTTTTCAGACTCAACCAACAGGGACAACAATCGGTAGCCTCCCAATGTCGCGGTTCCATGGATGACGACGAGGGTCGCGGCAAAATGGGTGTCCTTAAACCACTGCGCCATCTTGGGCACGCTGGCCGAGTGCTTTTCGCCCCCACCAAAGTTGAGCACCATTAGCAGCCGCGATCCCGACGACGGCAGCATCCCGGACGTTGACGCCTGGTCCCAGGAATCGACGCGGTGCAGAGTTGGAAGCGAGGTATTCATGCGGACACCAAGCTCGACGGCCGACAAATGCCGGCGACTGGCCCTTCCGATCAGAATCGCAAGATCCAGCTCGTGTCGGCGAATAATTGAAGCCAATATTCCCGACCAGTCGTCCGACAGAATTCGGCGCTTATATGGGGAGAGAGCAACGCGCATCCGCTGCACGGGGCCGGTCTTTAGTCGAAGACGAACCTCCCTGGTCAGTTTCTTACGCACGTTTTTCACGACACGTGAGGGTGTGCGGTACCGGGAAGGACGTGTGGTCCTAAGACCAAAGAATTGACGGATGGCTGCGGCCGACTGAGGGATGCCGCAGCAGTCAAGCATGGCAGCGAACTCTTCGATCCAGTCGTTAAACTCCAGAGGGGGCGGGGCCATAACTGATGGCCTGGGTGGAGCACCTGGACCGGCACCTTCGCAGCGGCCGGGAAGAATCGCCGAAAGCACATCGCGTACGCGGTCCAGTTCCACGTGCCGGAGGTTCGGGAACCGACAGGCATCCCTGGCTGCTTGCGCGTTCTCCCCGGCGCAAACGAGCGACCGTAGCAGGCATGCCCAGAGCACGGGGTCGGGGTCGCCCGCTCCGCGCTCCTCCAGGACTTCGATCATGGCGTGACGGACGAATGCAAGAGCTGCGTCCGAATTGCCCTGAGCCAACGAGGCAAAAACGACTCCGGTTATCGCCTCGGGGATGAAGTAGTAATTGAGGCACCTAAGAAATTCATGCTCGGCCCGCTCGGCCTGACCGGACCGAAGCTGTTCCCAACCACGCTCAAGGATTCTCCTGTCACTTGCCGCCGTTCGGAAGTCGCCGATCAGGGTTGGTGGACGCCCGCGAAGGCTGGAGCTGGCCACCAGTGGGTCTGCCGGCCTTTCCTGGATGATGTCGTGGCTGGATACCCCCGCGGTATGAAGGGTGAGCCAGTCCAGGACTTGGCTTCGGTGGGCTTCCGTGTGCCGCGAGTGCACAAAGCTGAAACCGGCTTTGGTGATCGAATGAAGAACGTCGGGATTTGTACCCAAGTAATCCAACTTCTCCAGGACATCTGTTGCATCGGCAAAAACGCAGTTCACCATATCTTGGAATCCGAGAGCCTCAAGGCTAGCCGTACGCTCGGTTACCAGACAGGCCATCGAAGCTGGAATTTCCAGTTGCTTGCGGACAACTTCCCCGGCCATGCTGCCGCAGGCTGGCACAAAAGTGCTCGCGTTCAGCATCATCGCGTAGTCCTCGCCTAGGACCATCCGCTCTGTCCCGCCGCCCCAGCCAAAGTGGGGCATGGTCATGGTTGCGTATCTCTCACTGAGGATCCGGCTGATGGCGTTCCGCCAAGGGTAGTGCCGTTCCTGGCTGCCAGTGAACAGCACGGGAATACTCTTCCGCAGCCCGTAGTCATGAAATACCTGCGGGTCGACGGCGTTCGGCCACGCAAACAGTCTGTCAGCGATTTCAGGAGTGTACTCAGCCATCACCACCGAAGTAGTGAAGAATTGGTCCACGCCCCAGCGCGCCATGTCGGACAGGAAAACGGCTCGGGCGATGTCATAGGCGTCGGAATGAAGGAAGCCCAGCTTTGGAATGTCCTGGCGGGACGCGGTGTTGGTGATGCGGCGACCACCGGAATAAACCCCGGATTCGAAGACCGTGAGGGCGGGTTCGAATTCATCGCAGACCTTGCCGTAGTCGCAGTCGTAATCGATCACCTTGACGTGGAAGAAGTGACTGAGTGTCCGGGTCTGTGCATCCAGATGTTGTGCGAGAAAGGGAGCAAGTCCAGGCTTCGTCCAACGGAAGAAGAGCAATTTCGGGGCTTCAGCCACGACGTCATTTCCCATGTCGGTTCCTTATGTCGGCAACCTTGCTGGACCCAGTCTCTTTAAGCCTGTCGTAGCACTCTGCGAGGCGCTTCACCTTCCCCGACGGAAGTTCGGGAAGGAGCTTCCGGACTGTGGGGAGCATCAGAATCGTGTAGATCAACCCACCTGCGAGGCTTCCCGCCAATAAACCGAGAATCCCTTGGCCGGTAAGGGCCGAAACCCAGGCGGCACAGACCCCAGCCGCGACTGCCCAAGCGAATGGCAGCCGAGCGGACGTGAACAGAATGGAAGCCGCTGAAGGGAGGAGACGCCGGACGAAGAAGACGTACGCCGGAAGGACGATGAGGATGATGACGGCAACGTGGGCATACGCTGCGCCGATGAGCCCGGAAATGGAGACGGAAAGAGCCACTGCGGGAACGAGTGAGACTATCCAAAACGCCTGGACAGCGATTACGGCCTGTGACCTGCCAGTTCCCACCAAGAGATTGGACATGAGGAGTGACAGGGAAAAAACGGCTCCGTAGACGGCCAAGACTGACAGCAGCGGCGCCGCACGGACCCACGCGTCACCGTAAAGGACCGAAATAAGGGGGTGGGCAAGGGCCACGGTCATGGCCCCGATGGGGAAGGCGATTGATGCCACCAGGGTGGCCGCCCTTTTCAGCATCAGCTGGAGTCCTGCGGTGTCCGAGCCTCTCGCGGAAAATGCCGGCATGGCCACGCTGTTGATGGTGGTGCTCAGGACCGACGTCGACCAGGAAGCCACCGTGAATGCGAGCATGTAGATGCCAAGCTCCCCGGGGCCAAGGGATCTCGCAATGATCGCGTAATCCGCGTTCAGTAGAACGTACGAGAGCAGATTGGCACCAGCCAGCGGCAGCCCAAAACGAAGGATCGGAATTACCTGAGTGGAGTCGAGTCCTGGCCAATAACGAAGCTTGACGCTCATGGCCATGACGATGCCGCTGATGAGCTGTCCGGCCACCCGTGACCAAGCGAACGCCATTGCTCCATCTCCGGCCATCGCCAATAGGAGGAGCAGCGCGTTCATCGGGAGGAAGGCCACTCCGCCGGCGAGAAGTACTTTGTCTTGGCGAAAATCTCGAACGAGAAGTGCTCCGGGAACGGTGAACACCCCTCCCAGGAAAACGGATATCGAAAGCACTCGGATTGGTTCTGCTGCATTGGAGGATCCCAGCGCTACAGCAAGCGGCTCCGCGGCAAAAGCCATCCCCAGGGCAAGGACAAAGCTGCTAATGAGGGACAGCAGCGCCACGGTAGGGGCAACTTTGTCTGGTTCCAGATCCCGGCGTGCGATGCACGAGGAGAGGCCCAGTTCGCCGATGCTGGAGACGACCGCATGGACCACTAGTGCGATGGCGAAGACACCAAAGTCCTCGGGTGTGATTATCCTGACGACGGTGGCCATAACGGCGATGTTGGCGACTTTCATCAGAAGCGTATTGACGCCGCTCCACATAGCGCCCCTGAGCACATGCCGCTCCAGCGTCTCGATCGCCTGAGTACGATTTGCCCCTTCGGTCATAGTGGTTTTCCGTCCATTGCCCCCCGAAGCGCCTCCGCCACCATCTCCTGCTGCACCGCAGTGATGTGCGGGAACAGCGGAAGCGACAGAATGCGCCCGGCGGCGGCCTCGGCCACGGGGAACGACCCGAGCGTAAAACCCCTGGCCGCGTAGGCACCACTGAGATGCAGAGGAACCGGATAGTGGACGCCGGCCTGGATTCCGGCGGCGTGAAGGGCAGAAAGCAGGGCGTCCCGTTCCGGGACGCGCACCACGTAGAGGTGCCAGACGTCCGTGTTCCCCGGCGCCTCGCGGGGCAATTCCAGCCCGGGGACGTCTGAAAGTAGCTCCGAGTAGCGTTCCGCCGCTGCGCGCCGCAACGCGTTCCACACCGGAAGCTTGGCCAGTTTGGCCTTCAGGACCACTGCCTGGACGGCATCCAGCCGGGAGTTGAATCCGACTGCGTCGTGCACGTATTTCTGCAGGCTTCCATGGGAGCTGAGCATCCGCACACGGGCAGCCACCTCGCCGTCGGACGTTACCACGGCCCCCGCGTCCCCGGCAGCACCGAGGTTCTTGCCCGGGTAAAAGCTGGTCCCGGCAGCCAAACCGAGAGTTCCCGCCGAACGGCCAAACCGGGTGGCACCCTGCGACTGCGCGGCATCTTCGACGATTACCGCCCCGCAGGCGGAAGCAACGGGAATCAGCCGCTCCACAAAGGCGGTCTGGCCAAAAAGATGAACAGGCACGATGGCCCGCGTACGCGGGGTGACGGCGGCCGCTGCGGCTTCCGGGTCAATCAGCAAATACTGGGGATCTACGTCAACCGGCACGGGAACGGCGCCGATCCGGCTCGCAGCCTCTGCGGTGGCAATAAAGGTGTTGACCGGGAGGATGACCTCGTCGCCCGGCCCAACACCCGCGCCCCGCAGCGCCAGTTCCAGGGCATCGGTCCCGTTGGCCACTCCCACACAGTGGCTGGCACCCAGGAACGCGGCATATGCCGCCTCAAACCGGGCAACGACTGGCCCGCCGATAAACGATGCCGAAGTGAAAACGTCAGCAAGCTCAGCCATTACTTCGTCATGCACGTCCGCCTGCTGCGCCGCCAGGTCCACCAGCGGCACCGAAGCATCCGCCCGGATCTCCATCCCCGCGCTCATCGCCCGCCCCCGAAGCAGAAAGTCTCGCGGTCGATTTCGTGGGCCGGCACGCCCACCCAGGTCTCGCCGTCGGGCACGTTGCTGAGCACCGCGGCACCCATCCCCACGGTGGCATAGGCTCCCACCGACGTCCGTTCCCGGACGCTGGAATTCATGCCCAGGTAAGCGGCCCGGCCGACCCGGACTCCGCCGCCCAGCGACACACCGGCGGCGAACGTCGCGAAGTCCGCCACGTCGTCGTCGTGCGTGAACGTCACGGACGGCATGGCAACCACGTGCGAACCCAGGGTGACCGACGCCGTCAGGGTGACGTTGCGCAGCAGGATGCTGCCCCGGCCGATCCGGCACCCCTCCGGACACTGGACCGACGGGTCGATCGCGGTGGCGTACCGCGCCTCATGCAACCCCATTGCCGTGAGCCGCTCCACCACCGCTTCCCGCGACTTTCCGGAACCCAGGCACACCAGGACAAACGCGTGCGTGTACTTGGGTGCATCATCGATCGTCCCCAGGACAGGCGCCCCGTCCACGGTGACGCCCGCCATCTCCTTGTCGTCATCAAGCAGCCCCACCACGTCGTACTGGCCGCTGCTGCGCACCATCGCCAGGACCTCACGGGCCAGCCCGCTCGCGGCAATCAGTATCAGCTCGCTCACCTGCCCACCCCGTTGGCGGCGGCATGGATCGTGTTCATGACACGGTTCATGCTCACGGTGTCCAGCTCGTGGAAGACCGGCAGGATGAGTGTCCGGTCGGTGAGGCGCTCGGTGTGCTGCAGGCCTGCGTTTCCGGTGTCGCGCCAGCGGTACGCCGGCTGCCGGTGCGCCGCCATGATGCCCCGCCGCGCCGAGATTCCGGCGTCAGCCAGCCGGGCCAGCAACTCCTCGCGGCTGACCGGAAACCCTGGCAGGACCTCAACCCAGAACGACTGGAAGTTGCTGGTGCCGTACGGCGGATCCGCCACGAACCGCAGGCCCTTCAGGCCCGCCAGCCCGGCAACATAGGCGGCAGCGATTTCCCGCCGCCGTTCCACGATTTCCGCCAGCCGGCGCAACTGCACAATCCCGACGGCGGCCTGCAGGTCAGTCATCCGGTAGTTGAACCCGATCTCGAGGTAGACCTCGGGCGGGGCCAGCAACGATCCGTGCCGGTCGGTCGCGGAGACACTCATGGAATGCTCCCGGAGCGTCCGCGCCCGCGCCGCCCAGTCCGCCCGGTTCGTGGTGAGCATGCCGCCCTCACCGGTGGTGAGGATCTTTCGCGGGTGGAACGACCAGACGGACACGTCCGCCCCCGTGCCCACCGGGCGGCCCTTGTACTGGGAGCCCACGCCGCAGGCGGCGTCCTCAATCACCGTGATCTCATGCCGGTCGCAGAGTTCTCGGATGGGGTCCAGGTCCACGGGCACCCCGCCCTGGTCCACCACAATCACCGCGCGCGTGTCCAGGGTCAGTGCCGCGTGGATCGTCTCCGCGGTCACGTTGCCTGTGACCGGATCAACGTCGCAGAACACGGGCCGCGCCCCGACGTAAGTCACCGCGTTGGCGGTGGCAATGAAGGACAGCGAAGGCACCACAACGTCATCGCCGGGACCGATGCCCGCCACGATCAGTGCCAGGTGCAGTGCGGTCGTACAGCTGGACGTCGCGACGGCGTGACGCACCTCCTGTGCGGCGCTGAAGTCGGACTCGAACGCCTTGACCTTCGGCCCCTGCGCCACCCAGCCGGAGGCAACAACTTCCGCGAGAGCCTGTGCTTCTTCATCACCGAGCCAAGGCTTCATGACGTTGATCCGGGCAAGGACTGTTTCCGCAGTCACGGGGCACCAACTTTCCTTGTCGCGGCGATCTCGTCGCGCAGCGGCTTCCACCAGCTGACGAGTTCGCGGAGTCCCTCTTCGAGTTCAACTTCAGCTTTGAAGCCCAGGTCCTGCCGCGCGGCCGAGGTGTCAGCCAGCCGGCGGACCACGCTGTTCACCAGCCGGGCCGGCCCATGCTCCACGTGCAGGTCCGAGTCCATGACGCGGAGCAGCGCCTGCGCCATTTCCAGCAGGCTCGTCTCCGTTCCGCTGGCGATGTTGTAGACGCCGTGGCTGACGTCGCTCGCGGCCGCCAGCACATTGGCCCTCGCAACATCCGAGGTGTAGACGAAGTCCATGGTCTGCAGTCCATCGCCGAAGATCAGAAGCGGCTGTCCGTCCATGATCCGTTCCATCCACCGCACCAGGACTTCGGTGTACAGCCCGTGGACGTCCATCCGGGGACCGTAGACGTTGAAGTAACGCAGCATCACGTAGTCCAGGCCGGTCATGGCGTGGAAACTGCGGGCCATGCCTTCGTTGAACGACTTGGCCGCGCCGTAGAACGTGTCGTTGTTGGCGTGATGGTGGCGTTCCGTGGTGGGGAATTCTTCCGCCATGCCGTAGACCGATGCGCTGGAGGCGGCAATCAGTTTGTCCACCCGGTGTTCGGCCGCGGCCTCCAGGATGTTGAACGTCCCGTCCACCATGACCTCGAGCGCGAGCCTCGGTTCCTCGGCGCACTGCGTAATCCGGATCGCTGCCTGATGGAACACCAGGTCTTTGCCCTTGGTCAGGTCGTGCACCAGGTCCCGGTTTCCGATGTTCCCCGTGATCATCTCCACTTGGCCGCTTTCCAGCGCCCCGTCGAGGTTGCCCAGCCGGCCGCGGACCATGTTGTCCAGCACATCGATGCGGTTCACGCCGGCGCTGAGCAGGGCATCGACCAGGGTGGAGCCGATGGTTCCGGCCCCGCCGGTCACGAGGACGTTGGCCCCTTTCAGCTCACTCACAGCGCACGCTCCAGCCGCACTCCGGCACCGGCCAGTTCGGACCCCTCCACCGGTGATGACTGGCCGTCATTGCTCAGGCTGCGGGTGACCGCTTCCAAAACTGACAGGACACGCAGCCCGGATGCGCCGCCTGTGCGCGCCTCGCGTTTGTTGTGGATGCAATAGGCCAGCTCCTCCACCACCTGCGCCAGCGCCTCGCGCTCCGGCAGGGCCGGCGACCACGTATCACCCAGCCGGTAGGAGACCGCGGAGGTCTTCTTCTCACCGGCCGATTTTGGTTGCCGTTCCAGGCTCACGCCGCGGTCGTACACGCTCAGCCGCTGCTGGGGATTCAGGTCGTCCCACACCAGCGTCCGCAGCGAGCCGCCGATCACCATCTGCCGGATCTTGGTCGGACTCAGCCAGTTCACGTGCACGTGCGCTGTGGCGTCGTTGGGCAGCCGGAAATTCAGGTGCCCCACGCAGTCCCTGCCGGTCCCCAGCGGGTCAGCGCCGAAGGCCGAGACTTCGGTCGGGTTCAGGCCGCCGGGAAGGACAAAGTCGAGGATCGCGAGGTCGTGCGGTGCCAGGTCCCAGAACACATCCACGTCGGGCTGTACCAGTCCGAGGTTGATCCTCGTGGAGTCAACAAAGAGGATTTCACCCAGCGACCCCGCCTGCACAAGCTCCTGCATCTTGAGCACCGCCGGTGTGTAGCAGTACGTGTGGTCCGCCATCAGCACCAGGCCGTTCGCCTCGGCCTCGGCCACCATTTCCACGCCGTGCGCGCGGCTGTCCGCCAGCGGCTTCTCCACCAGGACGTGCTTACCGGCGCGCAGCGCCGTCATGACCGTCCCGTGGTGCGTGCGGGCCGGCGTCGCAATCGCCACGGCGTCCACGTCGAACGTATCCAGCAGCTCATCCAGGGACTCGACGACGGGAATGTCGCCCAGCGTCGCGGCGAGCTTGGCCGCGCGCCCAATGTCCAGGTCACAGATAGCCAGGAGGTCCCAGGCCGGGCTGGCCTGCAGGTTGCGGGCAAGGTTTGGCCCCCAGTACCCGGCCCCGACGACGGCGATCTTCAGTTTCGGCGTCGGCTGGCGGTGTGTGGGGACGTGGAACGGATTGGCGAAGGTTCTCATGTCACTTTCTTTCCCGGGTGAGGTGGTTAGTAGGCGCCGGAGGGCTTGATGACTGCCCGGAAGGTCCGCCACAGGATCAGGAGGTCCCCGGCGATGGACCAGTTCTCGACGTAGTACAGGTCCAGCCGCACTGCCTCATCCCAGGAAAGGTCCGAGCGGCCATTGATTTGCCAGAGGCCGGTGATTCCCGGCTTGATGAGCAGGCGGCGGTGGGTGTGGCGTTCGTAGCCGCTGACTTCCCGGTCCAGCGGAGGGCGCGGCCCCACCATGCTCATGTTGCCCAGCAGCACATTCCAGAGCTGCGGCAGTTCATCGAGCGAGTACTTCCGCATCCAGCGACCGCACCGCGTGACGCGTGGATCGTCGCGGAGTTTGAACAGCACACCCGCGCCTTCGTTCTGCTGGTTCAGTGCCGCCAGCCGGGCCTCGGCGTCCACCACCATGGACCGGAACTTCAACATCCCGAACGCGGTGCCGTCCTTGCCCACCCGGTCCTGCCGGAAAAGTACAGGCCCCGGACTGTCCAGCCGCACGATCACGGCAAGCACCAGGAGCAGCGGCGACAGCGCAAGGAGGGCAGCCAGCGCCATCGCCGCATCCATGACCCTCTTCAGCGCATGTTTCGCTCCCGAGTACTGGGGAATGTCGACGTGCATCAGGGGGAGGCCTTCCACGGGGCGCCAGTGGATCCGGGGGCCCGCAACATTGGTGAGCGTGGCCGCGAGGACCATTTCGGCGGCGCATTCCTCCAGCTTCCAGCCGAGCTCACGGATGAACCGGTTGCCGCCGGGCAGGGGCCCCGCCACAATGACGGCGTCCGCGTCTAACAGCCTTGCCGTCCGGGCGATGTCGTCGGTGGAGGAAAGGACCGGTACCAGCTGGCCGTCCACCTGCAGGCCGGCCCCGCGCCGGGCACCGGGAAGGCAGACTCCCAGGATCTTGTAGACGGGACCGGACTTCCTGGCGACCTGTTGGACCACGTACCGGACCTCCTCGGGTTCCCCCACCACGATCGCCCTCGAAAGGTGGCGTCCATGGGCCTTTTCCCGCGTCAGCCGGCGCCGGAAGGCCCAGCGGTTGCCGGACAGGGCCACCAGGCCCAACGGCAGCGACACGGTGACGAATGCGGTCCCGCCATGGACCGAAAACACCACGGCAGTGATGGCCATCAGGCCGAAGATCCGCAGCGTCGCGGAGGCGACCCGCTTGTACTCGTCCGCGCCAACCCCCAGGACCTTGGAGTCGCGGGTCCGGTAGATCTCCAGCGCCATGAGCCAGAGCAGCATTACCGTGGCGGCTGTGAGGACTCCGCCCTTGTCGCTTTCAACGCCGGGAGCGAACCCGACGCTGGAGAGCAGGTATCCAACCAAAACGGCTCCCGCCACCATGAGCGAATCAGTGACGCGGAGAAGATTGATGTGCGTGGAAATCCACGCGGCCGCCGCCTTCCGGCCCGGCGTTGCACCGACGGCAGCCGGCGGCAGCAGAAGCCGGGTTCCTGCGGTTTCTGCTGCCGCCAACGGCGCTGTTACGGTCCGCTGTGCAGCAACGGGCGCAACGGGCCAGTTAAACGTTGCACGCCGGGTTCGGGCTACTGGAACTTCCGCCACGATGACCCCTTCCCGGTGTGTCCGCTTTTTGCTCTGACCGTGAAGCAAAATTAGCCCTGAAGCGGCGGGTTTTAGGGGGAATGGCGGGGGCTTTGTGGTACTGGGAAGGCAACAGTGTGGATACTGCGGGTACCTGCAAAGAGGAGGGTTTCGTCCCTAAACGACGGGCAGGACGTACGGTTCCCGGGCAGCGGCGTCCTTGCCGGCGGCGAGGGCGGTCAGCTGCGCGCGGGACTCGACGCCCAGCTTGCGGTAGATCGCTGTGAGGCGCACTTCCACAGTCCGGACGGAGACGTAGAGCGTGGCTGCGATTTCCTTGTTGCGCATGCCTCGGGCCACCATCTGGGCGAGGGCGCGTTCATGGTCGGCCAGCATGAGCATGGCGGGGTTGCCTGGTGCGCGGGCGGGTTCAACGCGTTCATCCAGCAGGAGGGAATCCACGTGCTGGGTCCAGGCGTCGGCGCCGGCCTCGTCAAACATCACCTTGGCCCGCAGGAGTCCATCCCTGGCATCCCGCAGCCGGCCGAAGGCGCCCAGCCGCTCCGCGTAGCACAGCAGCGTCCTGGCGCGTTCCAGCAGTGAGTCGTGGGCGTTCCGGCTCTCAAGCGCGTGGCTGAAGAGCTGCAGGGACTGCTCGCCGTCGGCGAGCATGGCCCGGCTCCGCGCCACGGCACTGAGCAGCCAGGGGGACCTGAGCCCCACAGAACGGCTTTCCAGGCGGTAGAGGGCCTGGGTGGCTTCGCGGTGCCGTCCCAACCGGACAAGGACTTCCACCAGGTCAGCCTCGCAGCGCAGCAGCGTGGGATTTCCAAAGGCCATGCCGATCTCCGCGGCGCGGGACAGTTGCGCGAAGGACTCGGCCAGGTTGCCGCGCATCAGCGCGAAGTGGCCCTGGCAGGCGGCCAATTGGGCCGTGATGGCCGGGTGGCTTTCCGCCCCGGAGAAGTGGTGGGCCTCCGACACGTACAGCCGTGCCAGGGCCTCGTCGCCCAGGGAGTGGGCCCGCCACACCCGGAAGATGTGCCGCATTCCGCGGTGGTATTTGGTTTCGGGTTCGTTGAGTTCGAGGTCCTCGATCAGCCGGATGGCCGTCCGGACATTCCCGGCCCTGATCTCGTTGTCGGCGGCGAGGTAGGCTGCGGTTTCCCGCCAGTTGATGTTGGACGCCTCAACGGAGTTCCGCACCATAGCGAAGGCTTCCTGGGCCAGTTCGTGGTGCTCTGCGTAGCTCAGCGCGCGCCCCTGCACCAGGAGGGTGGCCACGGTTCCGGCAGCCTCATGCTTGCGGCCCAAATGCTCAGCGTTCCCGCTGATCGCCTCGATCAGGAGCTTGGCGCGGTCCGCGACGGCGAGGCAGTCCTTGGAGGCCGCGTCCTGGAACTGTTCAGCGTGGCGCACCAGGCTGATCGCATCTTCCAGTTCCCACCGCTCCGCGTAGTAGAGCGAACCGACTGCCAGGAGGATGGCGGCGTAGGCAGGATCGTGCTGGCCGAACTCCTTGACCAGCCGAAGCACCATGCTGGACCGCACCGCGGCACCCTGGATGAACTGGATTTCGAACGCGAGGCCCGTCAGGCGCAGGATGAGGGCCGGGTTGCGCGTTACCCGCTGCGCCCAGTCCAGGTACCGCTTGGCGTAGACGAATTCGCCCCGGTTGAACAGCAGTTCAGCCACGGTGGTGAGCCGTGCGGCGGTCTCGGCTTCCCACGGATTGATCGTGAGTGCGCGTTCTATGTACTCCACCGCGAAAGCCACTTCGCCGCTCCGGATCAGGTCCACGGCAAACCGCAGGAGGCCAAACGGTGTCTGGCGCTCCAGTGCGGTAAAACTCTGGTGCCAGCGGCGTGCGTAGGGATCCGTGTCACCGGCCGCTTCTGCCAGGGCGCGGTGGTTGGCGGTCCGGACGGCCGGAGTCATGCTCGCAAAAACGTAGCCGCGCAGCAGCTGGTCCTGGATGCGCAGGTGGGGTCCGGACCGGCTGACCATGCCGCTGGCCAGCAGCTCGTCCACCCCTGTCCACAGCTCGTCGTAGACCTTTTCCAGCGTGGCGATGTCGCTCCGGCAGGACAGGGACATCAGGTCAAGGACCTGCCGCGCGGCCGGGGTCAGGCCGCCCACTGTTGCGGCGAATTCGGATTCGAAGCTTCCCTTGCAGGGCAGCGGGATGGGAAGGGCGTACTTCCCTTCGGCCTGGCGTTCCAGCAGGCAGGTGTAGAGCTCGACGGCGGCAAGCGGGTTGCCCTGGGTTGCTGCCGCTACTGCGTGGATTGCCGCCGTCGCGGTCTGGCGGGCCGGAATCGACTCCAGCATCCGGACGGCGTCGTTGTAGTTCAGTGCCTTCAGGTGAAGGGCCGGGAGGCTGCCGAACGGACTCTCCGGCGATTCGTCACGGACGCTGGTGAAGAGCGCCATGTCCGTCCCGGACAGGCGCCTGGCGAGGAATCCGATGACGGCCTGGCTGCTGGGATCCAGCTGGTCTGCGTCATCGATGACGATCACGGTGCGGGACGATGACCGCTGGTGAAGCCCGTTCAGGAGCATGGTGGAGACGGTCGGGACATCCATGGCGCCGGTTGAATCGCGGAGCAGCTCATCTGCAAAACGGTTGAGGACGGGATCGTCGATTCCGTTCAGCAGCGCTGTCAGGCCGGAGAGCGGCCAGTCTGATTCGGAGGCACTTGCCCGCAGGAAAACGGTCCGGTAGTCGGAAAGCCGCGGAATCTCGGACAGCAGTGCGGACTTGCCCACACCACGGCGCCCCACAACGGTCAGGGCGGATTCCTTCGGCCCCCGGATCACGGAAAGGATCCGGTCCAGCTCCTTGCTTCGGCCTATTAACGACATGAGGTCCCCATCCATCGAAGAAGGAGACCGATATTGCCTTTTACCTCAGTTAATGACGAAGCCCGTCCAGTCATATCCATGACTGTGCGGGCCAACTTCCTGGCCGCTTCATTACGTCCAGCACGGTACCCAGCCGTTGGATGCCAATATAGCCGCGATCCGGTTCCCGCACCAGAGAAATTTGGGCCCCGGTGTACTCAAGTTTTGGCACCCGGTACTCAGGTTTCGAGGGCGTTTCAAAGTTGCCTGTCGGGCGGGGGATGATTCGCCACAGTGTCCCCTCCTGTGAAAACATCTGATTTTGGCTCCACCGTTCTGTGCCAATGCACATCAGGTGAGGGGCCTGCCGCGTCTTAGGGTGGAGAAAACGTGTGATCCACCGCACGGGCCAACACCCGAAAAGTGCTCAAGGCCCATCCCTGTGGCGCCGCAAGGCAGCCAAACAATTTCCGTATCAACACTGAGGACGGCGCACCCATGCACGCTGACCAGCAACTCTCCAAGTCGCTCAAGCCGCGGCACCTCTCCATGATCGCCATTGCCGGCGTGATCGGGGCAGGCCTTTTTGTGGGGTCAGGCGCCGCGATCCAGCAGGCCGGCCCGGGCATCCTCCTGGCCTATATGGCCGCCGGAATCGTGGTGATCCTGGTGATGCGGATGCTCGGCGAGATGGCAGCAGCCAACCCCGAAACAGGATCCTTTTCCACTTATGCGGACAAAGCCCTCGGCCGGTGGGCCGGCTTCAGCATCGGCTGGCTGTACGCATGGTTCTGGATCATCGTGCTGGGGATCGAGGCCACGGCCGGTGCGGCGATCATGCACCGCTGGGTTCCCGGCATTGACCAGTGGGTCTGGGCGCTGATCCTGATGGTCCTGCTGACGCTGACCAACCTTGGCTCCGTGAAGTCCTACGGCGAGTTCGAATTCTGGTTCGCCTCCATCAAGGTGGCCGCCATTGTGCTGTTCCTGCTCTTTGGCGTAGCGGCCATCCTGGGCCTCGTCCCGGGTGTCCCGGCGCCGGGCCTCAGCAACCTCGTCGAGAACGGCGGATTCCTTCCCAACGGACCGGGCGCCGTCCTCGCCGGCATCCTGGTGGTTGTTTTTTCTTTCTTCGGCGCTGAAATCGCCACCATCGCTGCCGGTGAGTCCGAGAACCCCGTTGACGCAGTCAAGAAGGCCGTGAAGTCCACCGTGTGGCGCATCCTGGTTTTCTACATCGGCTCCATCGCCATCGTTGTCACCCTGCTGCCCTGGAATGACGCCAACGTGGCCAAGAGCCCGTACGTCGCCGTGATTGAACTGTTCGGCATCCCCGGAGCCGGAACCATCATGGACATCGTGGTGCTCACCTCCGTCCTGTCCTGCCTGAACTCCGGCCTCTACACCGCCAGCCGCATGCTCTTCTCACTGTCCAAGCGCGGCGACGCACCGAAGGCCTGGACCCGGATCTCCAAGCGCGGCGTTCCCGCGGCAGCAGTCCTGGCCTCCACGGTGGTCGGCTTCGTGACGGTCGGGCTGAACTATGTCGCCCCGGACACCGTCTTCCTGTTCCTCGTCAACACGTCAGGCGCGATCGCACTGTTTGTCTGGCTGGTCATCGCGTCCTCCCAGCTGATCCTGCGCAAGCGCATGGGGGCGGCCGCCAAGGACCTCGCCCTGAAGATGTGGCTTTTCCCCTACCTGACCTGGGTATCAATCGCCAGCATCGTGGCACTGCTGATCGGCATGGTGATCCTGGAGTCCACCCGGGAGTCCCTGATCCTGTCGCTGGCCCTGGCCGCCGTTGTGGTGGGCATCGGAGTCTGGCGCTACCGCAAGGGTGGCCCGGCCGGACCCGCTGTTGAGGCTCCGCAGGACGAGGACGCCGCCGTCGGTGCCGGCCCGGCGTCGTAAGCTCCCCGGCGCTTAGGCCGCCAGGCCGAGCACGAGGTTGATCGTGGCGGCGAGGATGACTGTGCCGAACAGGTAGGACAGCAGGCTGTGCTTGAGTGCCTCGCGCCGGATGCGGGGGTTCTCCAGGTTGGTGTCCGACACCTGGTAGGTCATCCCGATGCTGGTGGCCAGGTAGGCGAAGTCCGTGTATCGCGGCGGCTCGTCCTGGTTGAAGCTGACGCCGCCGTCGCTCTCCCCGCCGTAGAAATGCTCTGCGTACCGGAGGGTGAAAAGCGTCTGGACCAGCATCCAGGACAGGGCCACGCTGGCCAGGACCAGGGCGGCCCCGCCAAGCTGGGTGCCGCCGCCCCGGTGCGAGTCCACAATCACGACGCCGACTGCCGCCAGCGAGGCGATATTCGCTGCGAGGATCAGCAGGTCGGTGGTTGGCCGGGACGGGTCCTCCGCGACGGCGTGGGCCTTGGTCTGGGCGGGATCCATGCGGCCGATCACCAGCCACACCCAACCGACATAGACCAGGGCCGCCGTCGCCCACCCGGCGGCAGGCGCCTGCACCCAGAACCCGGCGGCGCCGGTGGCCAGCGAAGCAGCGCTTCCGGCCGTCAGCATCGCCACGAACCGGAGCCGGCTCCGCCGGACCGGTGGTGCGTTGAGGGGCGCGGCATCCATGGTCTGTACTCTAGCCGCGGCTGCCGGCGCCCACCCGGCCGCAACGGCGCGGTTTTCCACATACCCGCAGGACCGCTTCCGCGCAGGAACCCAGGCGCCTAGCCTTGAGTCAAGCGCGAATCGCCTATCCGGTCCAAATGCACTAAGATATTGAAGTCTGTGCTGCGCCCTGCCTCCGTTCCGGTGGCCGGGCATGTGCATGGCACCGCAAATGAACCTCCTGTTACGGAAATGCCGTAACCGCTTAGCCCAAAGGAGGTGGGTTCACATATGCGTCCTTACGAATTGATGGTAATCATCGACCCCGAGGTCGAAGAGCGTACCGTTGAGCCGTCGCTTCAGAAGTTCCTGAATGTCATCACCAACGATGGTGGAACCATCGAAAAGGTTGACATCTGGGGCCGTCGCCGACTGGCCTACGACATCAAGAAGAAGTCCGAAGGTATCTACGCCGTGGTGAACTTCACCGCCAAGCCGGACACCGCCAAGGAACTTGACCGCCAGCTGTCTCTTAACGAGACCATCATGCGCACCAAGATCACCCGCCCCGAAGAGCAGAAGGTTGTTGCTGAGTAATTTCAGCACCGATTTTCATTCTTCACCCCGCAGGATCGAATTCTTCATCCAGGATCGAACAAGGAGGCAGTAGATGGCAGGCGAGACCACCATTACGGTCATCGGTAATCTCACCAATGACCCGGAATTGCGGTTCACACCGTCAGGTTCGGCAGTAGCGAACTTCACCATCGCTTCCACCCCACGCACCTTTGATCGCCAGTCCAATGAGTGGAAGGACGGGGAAACCCTGTTCCTCCGCGCTGCAGTCTGGCGTGAAGCAGCCGAGAACGTCGCCGAATCCCTCACCAAGGGCATGCGCGTGATCGTTTCCGGCCGGTTGAAGAGCCGTTCCTACGAAACCAAAGAAGGCGAAAAGCGCACCGTCATTGAGCTCGAAGTCGACGAAATCGGCCCGAGCCTGCGCTACGCCAATGCCAAGGTCAACCGCACCCAGCGCTCCGGCGGTCAGGGTGGCCAGGGTGGCTTCGGCGGCGGCAACAGCGGCGGTGGCTTCGGAGGCGGCGCTGGTGCAAACCAGGGCGGCAACTCCGGCGGAAACTGGGGCGGCAACCAGCCCGCAGCGCAGGAAGACCCCTGGGCAACGCCCGGTGTCTCCAACGCTGGCGGCTGGGGCAACGGCCCGGATTCCGAACCTCCCTTCTAAACACTAAAAATTAAGGTCCGACGCCGGGACCGCCCTGGGTGCCGTACGGCACCGAAGCGACTGCCGCCGTCGGACCACCACCATCCCGTGGATCAATGTCCACGGGCTCCATAGAATAGGAGCTCCACGATGGCTAAGGCTGAACTCCGTAAGCCCAAACCAAAGTCCAACCCCTTGAAAGCCGCTGACATCACCGTCATCGACTACAAGGACGTAGCATTGCTGCGCAAGTTCATCTCCGACCGCGGAAAGATCCGCGCCCGTCGCGTCACTGGCGTCACGGTGCAGGAACAGCGCAAGATCGCACAGGCAATCAAGAACGCCCGCGAAGTTGCCCTGCTGCCTTACTCCGGCGCTGGCCGCGGCTAAGGAAGGGATTAACTAACATGGCAAAGCTCATTCTGACCCACGAAGTAACCGGTCTCGGTGCTGCTGGCGACGTTGTCGAGGTCAAGGACGGTTACGCACGTAACTTCCTGCTTCCCCGCAACTTCGCCCTGACCTGGTCGAAGGGTGGCGAGAAGCAGGTTGAGTCCATCAAGGCTGCCCGCGCCGCCCGCGCGCACGCTTCCCTGGAAGATGCGCAGAAGCAGGCCGCTGCACTCTCCGCGAAGCCGGTCAAGCTCGTTGTCAAGGCTGGCGAGACCGGACGCCTGTTCGGCACCGTCAAGCAGGCCGACGTAGCCGACGCTGTTGAGGCCGCTGGCCTTGGCAAAATCGACAAGCGCAAGGTTGAACTGCCGGCACACATCAAGTCGGTTGGTTCCTACCAGGCCAACGTCCGTCTCCACGACGACGTTGCCGCTGTGATCGAACTCGACGTAGTCGCAGGCAAGTAGCCTTTCCGGCTGCGCAGTCCTGAACTGCACGAAAACCCCCGTTGCCTTCACTGGCGGCGGGGGTTTTCTGTGTCTTCCCTCTGCAACGCGGGGTCACTTGATGCCCAATAATTGCCTCCGGAGGGGCCTCAAGTGACCCCGCGTTGCCGTGTGGGTGGGGCGGGATGTCAGGGGCGGTGGAGCTCGGTGGTGACGTGCCGGTATCCCGCCCGGATCAGTTCGGCGAGTAGGGCCTCGTCGACGTCCTCAAGCTTGTTCACGTAGAGGCAGCCGGCGCCGGTTTTGTGCTTACCCAGCTTGGGCAGCAGCGCCTCCGCCTCGGGGCTGTAGATCAGCCCGTAAAGTGAAAGGCTGGCCTTCCGGGGCGAGAAGCCCACGGCGGCGGAATCGCCCTCCCTGCCGGTTTCGTATTTGTAGTGGTACCGGCCGAAGCCCACGATCGTGGGCCCCCACATCTGTGCTTTCTCGCCGGTGACTTCAGTCATCAGCTCCAGCAGGCGAAGGCCGTCGGAGTGCCGGATTGGGTGTTCCACGGCGGCCAGGAATTCGTCCACGGACGCACCGGTTGCCTGGGTCTTGTTTTCAGCCATGCTGGAAGTCTGGCAGAGCGGCGTGGACTTGTCAGCGGGGCCGCTCTGGAGTGCTAGCCTGCAGCGGTGACCCAGAAGCCAGCCCGTTTCCGCCGCCGCCGTCCTTTCGCCCAGGTGGATGTGTTCACCGCCGAGCACTACCGGGGCAACCCGCTCGCAGTGGTGGTCGACGCCGGCGACCTCACCACCGGGCAGATGCAGCAGTTCGCCAACTGGACCAACCTGTCCGAGACCGCGTTCCTGCTGCCACCCACCCACCCCGAGGCGGATTATCGGGTCCGGATCTTCACAGCGCACGAAGAGTTCCCCTTCGCCGGGCATCCCACGCTCGGATCCGCGCACGCCTGGCTGGAGGCCGGCGGCGTTCCCAAAGCGGACGGGGTAATCATCCAGGAGTGCGGCGCGGGACTGGTCCCGGTGAGGGCCGACGCCGGACGGCTGGCGTTTGCGGCGCCGCCGCTGACGCGCTCCGGGCCCGTGGACGAGCCGGACATGGCCAGGATCGCCTCAGGCCTCCGGCTGCCCCGCCAGGCCCTCCTGGATGCCACGTGGCTGGTCAACGGACCCGACTGGATCGGGGTGCTTCTGGACTCCGCCGAACGGGTCCTGGATATCAGGCCGGACTACGCCGCCATGCAGGGCCTCAAAGTGGGCGTGATCGGGCCGCATCCCGCCGCGGGAGGCGCCGACTTCGAGGTGCGGACCTTCATCCCCGGAGACGCAGCCGCCGAGGACCCTGTCACGGGCAGCTTCAACGCCGGCGTGGCGCAGTGGCTGATCGGCAGCGGGCGGGCTCCGGCGTCGTACACCGCCGCCCAGGGCACAGTGCTGGGCCGGGCAGGGAAGGTCCACGTGGACGCCATGGACAACGACATTTGGGTGGGCGGCAACTCGGTCACCTGCATCAGCGGAACTGTGGTCCTGTAGGGCCGTGGAATAAACGCGGACAGCCACCGGTTACGTCGGTACATGCAAATACATGTAACGTAGCCTCAACCGAACATCAGGAGTCCATCGTGGAAACCCGCCGCATCACCGTCCTGTCCGCCGGCCTTGGTGTGCCGTCGTCGAGCAGGCTGCTCGCGGACCAGCTTGCCGCCGCTGCAGAACGCAGGCTCGCGGGCGCCGGTTATGACGTGAAGGTGGACGTTGTCGAACTCCGTGACATCGCCGTGGACATCGCAAACAACTTCGTCACCGGCTATGCGGCCCCGCGCCTGGCGGAGGTCATTGCGGGGGTCGAGGCATCCGACGGCATCATCGCCGTCAGTCCCGTGTTCAGCGCCTCGTACAGCGGCCTCTTCAAATCGTTCATTGACGTCCTGGACCCCAAGTCCCTGGACGGCAAGGCCGTCCTGCTCGGGGCCACCGGCGGCACCGACCGCCACCAGATGGTCCTGGACTACGCCATGCGTCCGCTGTTCAGCTACCTGCGCACCCGGACGGCGGCGACCGGAGTTTTCGCCGGTCCCCAGGACTGGGGAAACGCGGACGACGGCGGCTCGCCCCTTTCGTCCCGGATCGACCGTGCGGCGGGTGAGTTCGCCGGCCTCCTGGCAGGGGAGCAGCCCGGCCGCAAGCCGGCGGCCCTGGAGTCCCTGCCGTTTGAGCAGCTCCTGGCTGGCATCTCCGGCGGTCGCTAAGCCAGGCTCCACGTGCGATGGGATCCTGCAGCCGAACTATCCGGGCCCTCCGATCGTTGACCGGGACATGAAGTGTCCTGTGGATTCCATTGACCTGATCATGAGCGAACGCAGCGGTGTGGAGATTGACTACTGCCCCCAGTGCCGCGGCGTATGGCTCGACCGCGGTGAGCTCGACAAGATCATCGACCGCGCCAACGGGGCAATGGGCGGAGGAGCCGCTGCGCCTGCCGGGCCGGCAGCCCCTGCTCCCGGCCCGACGCCGCCTCCGCTGTACCCGAATTTTGAACCGCGGCGCGACCAGCCCCGCTATGACCAGCCGCGCTACGACGACCGCAAGTACGGCAAGCAAGGCCATGACCGTGACTATGACCGCCGCGGGCACAAGAAAAAGGAAGGCTGGCTGGGGGATCTCTTCGACTTCTAGCCGGGCCGTTGTTCCCTCCTGGCCGCTTGGCCTTAGTCGTCCAGGAGGGCGATGAACTCGCGGGCCTGCTTGAGGGTGATGTCCGAGTGCCGGGTGAGGGCCGTGGCGGCGCCTTCGGTGTCGCCGCTGCGTGCCAGCGTGCGGATCCGCCCGTAAATCTCGTCATTGAGCATGTTGCTGCTGACTTCCCGGGTCACGTCACCCTTGCTGGCGATGGCGCGGTACCGGTAGGGAAAGCGCTGGGGAGTGTCGTCGTCGTCGGCCTCCTGCGCCGCCTCCGCGGAGGCAGGAGTCCGGTACGGCTGCGGGTGGGCTGCCAGCGCGCCCACAGCATCCCGAGCGGCCCTGAGGCCGGCGTCTGTGGCCTCGTAGTAGAGCTTGATGGCCGCCATGGCCTGGCCCTGGGCGATGAGGGCGTAGAGCCGGCGGTGCTGGTCCTCGGTGAGCTTCGCGGCGGCCGTCCGGGCCAACTCCACGGGGTCGCTGGCGGGGGCGGCGGCGCCGGCTGCTGAAGCCTTCATGCGCCTGCTGATGGCGCGGGCAGCCAGGGCCACACCGGCAGCCACAACAACCAGGATGAATGCGGGGATCACAAGCGATTCCATATCTAAAGCCGATCTATGTACTTCTTGGCCGTGGCCAGGTCAAAGTGCGTCGCCTGGCGGAGGAGTTTGATGGCCTGGAGCTTCTGCCCGCCGCGGGCCATGGACTGCAGCTGCAGGGCGAACTGGGGATTGAGCTGGCCGCCCGGCAGGGCCGTGTATCCATGCTGGCCGGGCATGCCGCCTGCCTGTGCGTGGAGTGCGGCCCGTGCGTTGTCCGCCTGCTGGGTCTGCTGCGCCTCGTTCTGGCTGGGGCGGGTATTGGCGTCCAGCCGGGCGCGGGCGGCGGTGGCGACACGGACCTGGTTGGCATAGTGTTCGGCCGAGCGCATCGCGAGGTCCTGCTGGTATTTTTCGGCGTCGGAAATTCCGGAATCGCGGGGGCTGAGGGCTGTTGAAAGGCCCCAGATTACCGCCACCAGAACCAGCGCAGGCAACAGCACCATCAGTATTTCGCCCATGTATAGAGCTTATGCCAGATCGCTGTTATCCACAGCATATTCCGCGACCCGCATACAGTCCGCCGGGTGTGGCGTCAATTCGGCGGCCTTGCTGTGGAATTGATCACGGTCCAGGGATATCCGGCCATGATTGGGGCCGGAATTCGGTCCGCAATCAACAGCCCCGGCCTGCAAGCTGTGGATGAAGGTTTGGCAAAAGAATATTTACTCCACACGCCAGAACCAGAGTTTCCGCAGGTCAGGCGCGTATTTGGAGTGAAACTTTTTTTGTTTCCACAGGGTCACCCACAGGCTGTGCACAAGCTATGCCGCTTAGTGCACAGGTTTTCCACAGGCCGTGGGGACGGTGGACTTTGCCCTTTGGGAAAGGGGGACTAGCGTAGCGGAATACCTGTTTTTGGGGTGCGGAAAACGCTGCGGCGGAGTACGCGGACCACCACGGCGGATCCCTGGATCCCGCCGCGGCGGGCACTTCTGTGGATAACCTGTGGATACTGGGGATAACTCTGTGTGCACAAAGCCCATGGGCCCGACAGGGCGCCGGACAGTAATTGTCGGTGCCCTCCGGTAGACCTGACCTGTTGGGTGTGTTGCGGATGTCCCAGACGCCCGCAACCCACAGGAAGAACAGCTTAACCACGGTGGAACCTTCTCGTTCCGCTGCGGCACACAATGGAGGACGGCAGCTTTGTCAGTAACGCATCTGGACCCGATCGAGGGCACCCGCGGATCCGAAAGCAGCCGGAAGCCTCCCCAGGACATCCCGGCTGAACAGTCCGTCCTGGGCGGCATGATGCTCTCCAAGGACGCCATCGCCGACGTCGTGGAGATCCTGCGTGGCCAGGACTTCTACCGTCCTGCCCATGAAACCATCTACGAGGCCATCATTGACCTCTATGGCCGCGGCGAGCCCGCGGACGCGGTCACCGTCTCTGACGAACTGACCAAACGTGCCGAGATCAACAGGATCGGCGGACCCGCCTACCTGCACGAACTGATCCAGACCGTGCCCACGGCAGCCAACGCCGGCTACTACGCCGAAATCGTGGCCGAACGCGCCGTGCTGCGGCGCCTGGTCAACGCCGGAACCAAGATCGTCCAGCTAGGTTACGGCTCCGACGGCGAAGTGGAAGACCTCGTCAACCAGGCCCAGGCCGAGGTTTACGCTGTGGCCGAGCGCCGCACCGCCGAGGACTATGTTGTCCTGAAGGACGTCATGGAATCCACGGTGGACGAGATCGAAGCCTCGGGCCACCGTGGCGAAGGCATGACCGGGGTGCCCACCGGGTTCTACGAACTCGACGAACTCACCCATGGCCTGCACCCCGGCCAGATGATCGTCATCGCTGCCCGCCCGGCAGTTGGTAAGTCCACGTTCGCGCTGGACTTCGCCCGTTCGGCGGCCATCAAGAACAACCTGGCCACCGTGATGTTCTCGCTCGAAATGGGCCGCAACGAGATCGCCATGCGCCTGCTGTCCGCCGAGGCCACCATCGGGCTGCAGGACCTCCGCAAGGGCACCATCAAGGACGAGCAATGGTCCAAGATCGCCACCACCATGGGCCGGATGAACGATGCTCCCCTGTTCATCGACGACAGCCCCAACATGTCGCTGATGGAAATCCGTGCCAAGTGCCGGCGCCTGAAGCAGCAGCACGACCTCAAGCTCGTGATCCTGGACTACCTCCAGCTCATGAGCTCCGGAAAGAAAGTGGAATCCCGCCAGCAGGAAGTCTCGGAATTTTCGCGTGCGCTTAAGCTGCTCGCCAAGGAACTCCAGGTCCCGGTGATTGCGCTGTCACAGCTGAACCGTGGTTCCGAACAGCGCCAGGACAAGCGGCCCATGGTCTCGGACCTTCGTGAATCCGGCTCCATCGAGCAGGATGCCGACATGGTGATCCTGCTGCACCGCGAGGACGTCTACGACAAAGAATCACCGCGCGCGGGCGAGGCGGACATCCTGATCGCCAAGCACCGTAACGGCCCCACCAAGGACATCGTGGTGGCCTTCCAGGGCCACTACTCCCGGTTCGCCAACATGGCAGCCGACGCCGGCGGCGGCGGCTTCTAAGGTCCGGTCACCGCAGGGCGCAACCGGTCTAGCCGGGCGCCAGCAGGTGGTTGGGCAGCCGGTTCCCGGGGGCCGTGCCCCGGATCTCCAGCAGCTCGCGTGCATGCGCGTGCAGCCGCTTGTCCTCCTCCGAGACCGGCACCCAGCGAGGGATGGGCACCGACGTGCCTTCGGCGTCGCGCGCCACCATCACGGTGAGGCAGTACGTGGTGAGGTTCAGTTCCTTGCCCTTGGGATCCCCCGACCGGACGTGTACGGCAATGTGCATGCCTTTGGTCCCCGTGTAGACCAGCCGCGCCTCCACTTCCACCACGTGTCCGATGAGCAGCGGACGGTAGAAGCGGACGCCACCTGAGAAAACTGCGACGGTGTCCTTCCCGGAATACCGTGATGCGCAGACATAGGCGGCTTCGTCGATCCACTTCATGACAATCCCGCCGTGGACCTTGCCGCCCCAGTTCACATCCGTGGGCGCCGCCATGAACCGCAGCGTGACGCGTTCGGCCGTTCCGGCGTCGGTATATTCCTGGGCGTTCATGGCCTCGACGATCTGTTCACGGACCTTGACCCTGGCCAGGGCATGGTCGCGCTGTTCGATCTCTTCGGCCGTGACCGGCTCAAACTGTTTGACGGGGATGGGCTTGCCGTCCTCGCCCACAGCCACAAAGATCACCATGCACTGGCTGCTCATGGTGGCCGGGCCGCCCTTGGGATCCCCGGACGAGACGACCGTGCGGATGTGCATGGAGGACCGTCCCGTGTACACGATGGTGGCCTCAACCTCCACCATGTCGCCGCTGTTGACCGGGTCCGCGAAGTGGATGTTGCCGACGTAGGCGGTGACGCAGTAGGACTTGGCCCAGCCGACGGCGGCCGCATACGCGGCCTTGTCCACCCACTCCAGGACGGTCCCGGCGTCCACGGATCCGCTGTGGCCCACATCCATGGGGGCGGCCAGGAAGCGGAGGGTTACGGAGTTGGCTGCGGTCTCAGTCATGCTGCGATCTTACTGACGCGGCCGGTTACCCGGGGGTTGGGGCTGACACATAGCCGCAACAGGAACTGCCCCGTCCGCCACTTTCGGCGGTCGGGGCAGCCCTGTTTTTTGGGTCAGGCCTTACGGCCCGCGGTTACTTCGCGCCGGTGTAGGTGATGTCCGGCTGCGCGGGCAGGTCCATGCCGACCCCGATGAAGAAGCTGGGGTGCGGCGGCTGGTTGTAGGCGATGTTCTCGCGTGCAACGGACTGCCGGTACACCGGATCGTGCATCAGCGTCCGGAGACGGACGTCGGTGCCGGCTGTGGTGGTGTAGATCCGCAGTTCGGTGCTGTCCGACGACGGCCAGGCGAGTTCCTCACGCCAGTCACCGAGGAGATCGGCCTGGATGGCCGGTGTTCCCTTGGTGCTGTTGTTGGACTTCGCGCCGGCGGCTGTCAGGAGCCGGTCGCTGGTTTCGGTTTCCCAGTTCCATTTGGAGATGGTGGGCGTTCCCTTGCTGGTGGTGGCGTCCCAGTCGTGGTCAACGATCTCCCGGAGCAGGTCACCGTCCCACCACGCCAGGAAGTTGGCTGCCGGGATGTTGTTGGCGATCAGTTCACCCTTGGCTGAGCGCAGCTCACCGACGGGGGAGTTCCACGCGGCGTCGCCGCCGATCGCCCAGCCCTCTGCCCCGGCGTACCGGGGGTCGATGTCGCCGGCGGCCGCGCGGCCGGTGTCCTTGGTGGCCGGGATGCTCCACAGGACTTCGCCGGTCCGGGAGTCACGGAACGTGGCGCCCTTGTTGCCGCTGGAACCCATGTCCTCGTGGGCCGCGAAGGTTTCGAGCCCGGGCCGGGAGGGGTCCAGGTCGGACGTGTGGATGGCGTCACCGTGGCCAAGGCCGGTGCTGTAGAGCGGCTTGCCGTTGTCGTCGATGGTCATGGAACCGAAGACGAACTCGTCCTTGCCGTCGGCGTCAACGTCCGCCACGGACAGGTTGTGGTTGCCCTGGCTGCGGTACTGGGCTCCTGCGATGTCTGAATCGAAGATCCAGCGTTTGACGATCTTGCCGCCGACGAGGTCGTAGGTGGCCAGGACGGTCCGGGTGTAGTAGCCGCGGCTGAACATCATGGAGGGGTGTTCGCCGTCGAGGTAGGCGACGGCGCCGAGGAACCGGTCCACCCGGTTGCCGTAGGCGTCGCCCCAGGCTGCCACGTCGCCGCGGGGAGGTTCGTAGGCCACGGTGTCCATGATGGTGCCCGTGGCCCCGTGGAACACTGACAGGAACTCCGGCCCGGTCAGCACGTAGCCGCTGCTGTTGCGGTAGTCCGCAGTGGGGTTTCCGATCGCGGTGCCGGCGGCGTCGCGGGTACCGTCCGCCGTCTTCATCGCGACTTCGGCCTTGCCGTCGCCGTCGAAGTCGTAGGCAAGCACCTGCGTGTAGTGCGCGCCGGCGCGGATGTTCGGTCCCATGTTGATCCGCCAGAGCTTGGTGCCGTCCATTTTGTAGGCGTCCACGTAGACAGTGCCGGTGTAGCCCGCCTGCGAGTTGTCCTTGGAGTTGGACGGGGACCACATCTGGATGATCTCGTACGTGCCGTCGCCGTCGACGTCGGCAACGCTGGAGTCACCCGCGGAGTAGGTGTACGGCTGGCCGTCCTTCGTGTAATCGTCGGCAGGCTTGTCCAGCTTGACCCCCAGGTAGTCCTGGGCGAGCGGCGTGAACCCGGCGGTGAGCTGGTCCCCGCCATTGCCCACGGCCTTGACCACATACCGGGACGCGGCGGTGCCTGTTGGGTCGAGGAAGGTGGTGCTGTTCCGGATGGGCTCCTCGGTGAGCTGGACGCCGTCGCGGATGATGTGGAAGCCGATCTGCTCAGTATCCAGGCCCAGCATTCGCCAGCCCACTCGGACACCCTGGTCGGTGAGGAGCGCAACGGGCGCGCGGTCCAGGTTCTCCAGCTGCCGGTTCACCACGGTGACCTTCTCGGTTCCGATGACCGCCGAGGGTGCGGATTCGCCGCCCTTGTTCACGGTGGTCACGCGGTAGTAGAACTTGATGGTGGTCAGGACTGAGAAGTCCGTGAAGTTCACCTCTGTGGCCCGGCCGGCGTACTCGAACGGCCCGTCAGGGGACGTTGACCGGTAAACCTGGTAGGCGGCGGCTCCGGCGACCTTCTGCCACTTGAGTGAGACGCTGTTCTTCTCGACTGCCTTGACGTCCAGCTTTGTGGTTGCCGCGGGGACCGCCGTGCCCGGGTCCACCAAGGCAACCTCGAAGGTGTTGGACGGAACGGACTCCAGGCCCGTGTTGTCCACGGCCGTGACGAAGTACTTGTACTTCAGGCCGGCGAACGCCGTGCTGTCGCGGTAGGAAGCGGACGTGACGTTTTCCGCGATCAGCTGGGGCCCGGTCTCGAAAGAGGCCTGGCGGAACACCTTGTAGCTTGCCGCGTCTCCCACCGCATCCCAGGCGAGGTCAACAGCCGGCGGTTCAGCGCCGGCATCCACGGCTGTGGTGTGCAGGTTGGTGGGGCCCACCAGCAGTGGTGTGACCTCGAGGCCGTTAAGCCGCTGGCCCGAGCCGCTGATGGTGAGGTTCAGCTGGCCATCGGACACCAGGACCTGGTTGATGATCTTGGTCGCGGATGAGGCCTTGCTGGACGCGACCTGGCCGTAGGGGGTGCCTTCGGCGGCGACGTCGGTCCGGGTGGAGCCGATCCAGTCACTGTGGTACGTCTTCAGGGCGTAGGTGCCGTTCGGGACGTCGAGCTGGAATTCGAAGCTGGAACCGCTGAGGACAAAGTCGCGCAGCAGGTTGGTGGTTACGGCGCCGCGGTCGCGGTCGCTGAGGACGGTGATGTCCTTGAACCCGAAGCCGCGCTCCGGAGTGTAGGCCATGGTCCGGTTGACCTCGGTGTATCCGGCCTCGAGCGGGGCTCCCGCCGGGCCGAAATCGAAGCGGTATTTGGCTTCCTTGGTGGTCACGTTCAGGGTGTCGCTGGGTTCGGACAGGCCCTTGCCGTTCATGGCGGCGATGCGGACATTGTAGGCAGTTCCTTCGGCCAGCCCGGAGAGATTGGCCGTTGGGACGGTGGCCGTCGTAGCCAGCGCCCAGGAGCTGTCCGGTTCGGAGGCAAGTTTCCGGTACACCTTGTAGATGTCCGCACCTGCAACGGGCTGCCATTTGAGCAGCGCGCCGGCGTTGGACACGCTGCCGGCCACCAGGCCCTGCGGTTTCGCGGGAACGGCCGACGGCGGTGCGATCTCCTCAACGTGGGCGGCCAGCGGCAGGCTGAGCTGCTTCACGCTGCCCGCGATCAGGCGGGCGATCTGGATGGCGCCGTATTCCTGGAAGTGCGTGTTGTCCACGGTGCCCGTGGGCCGGTTCGGGTACACGCCGGCGTCGACGTGCAGGAACACGGACTTGGTGTCCTCCGGGCCGATGGCGTCGTAATAGGCGCGGCTCAGGGCGGACAGGTCCACCAGGGCCACATTCTCTTCGGCGGCCAGTTCCTGCATTTTGGCCACGTACTCGGGGAAGCTGACGTTGAATTTTCCGGTGGCCTCGTCGTAGTCGCGCCGTCCCACCGGGGTGACCAGCACAGGGGTGGCGCCGCGCTGACGGGCACCGTTGACGTAGGTCCGAAGGTATTCCTTGTAGTCCGCCGGGGACGCGTAGCGGTCATCGACGCCGATGGTGGCGTCGTTGTGGCCGAACTGCACCATGAGGTAGTCGCCGGGGTTGATGACCCGCAGGATCTCGTCGAGCCGTCCCTGGCTGATGAAGTTCTTGGAGCTGCGGCCGCCGATGGCGTGGTTCCTGAAGGCCACTTTGTCATCGAAGAAGCGGTCAATCATCTGGCCCCAGCCCGCCTGGGGAACGTAGCCGGCGTCGTAGGTCTGGACGGTGGAGTCCCCGGCAAGGTAGACGCCGGGGTCAGTAGTGGCAGTCCGCGGTGCGCGGGCGGCAATCACGAGTGAGTTGATCTTGGCCGCCGTGCCGGAGAAGTCCAGGTTCAGCTGGCCGTCCACCAGGGAAATGGGGAACTCCATTTCCAAAAACTGGCCGGCCGCCTTGTCCGTGAGCTGGACCTTGGCCATCTTCTCCGCCGTGATGGCGATATTGGTTGCTTCGGCGGCATCTCCGGCAATGAGTTTGACGGTGTAGTCGCCGTTGGGCAGGTCCACCAGGAAGCTGCTGCCCTGTGCCTGGACGAAGTCAGAGCGGAGGGCGTCGCCGGTGCCGCGGTCCACGCCGGACGTCACGGCGGTGTCCGTAAAGCCGAACGTGCCGGCGGCGGAGTACGCAGTCCCGGCGTCAACATGGGTGTAGCCGGCTTCGGTGCTGCCGGGGCCGAAGTCGAAGCGGAATCCGCTGCCCACGGGCGGCAGGGACGTGTCGGCCTCGACGGCCGGCAGGCCGGTGAAGGCGATGGCCGCGGAGGCGACAGCTGCCGTGACGGCTTTGGCGCCCGTGTAAAGGCGCCTTTTGCTGCTGCGGCGCGGAGGGCCGTCCTTGCCGAACGGACTGTCTTGAGGGGGATGGTTCACAAACATCTCCTTTGATGGGCTGTGGCGGTGTCCGACCACTGTGTCGGACCTTGGATCGTTTCAATGCGAACGGAAACTCTGCGGATGCTGCTTTGCCTGGGTTGGGGCCGGCCAGCGGACTGGCGGCAGAAGCCGGAACGGAAGGTTGACGCCTCGGTGCTGCGATCCGGGCGGTGATGCGGACCGCCCATATGACCGCTCACAGGTTTATCAGTGCAACGTTGTAGAGGTCAAGCGTTTCCTGATTGTTTTCTGGGAGTTTTTGATGTCAAGTGTGCTGTTCTGGTGCACGTGGCCCGCGGCGAAGGTTTCGCCGTGACGCAGTCGACGTCATCCAACTTGCATCACTATTGATAATGACTATCGTTAGCGACATGACAATTACTCATCTACGCCCCAGGCTGCTGCGCCCGTACCGGCCAGTGCTCCCGGCGGTTCTCGCGGTTTCGGCACTTCTCCTCACGGCGTGCGGGACCGCTCCCGGCGAAGGCTCCGGGCCGGCACCGGGCCACGACGCCGACTCAGCCGGCACCTCCACCTCAGCCACATCAGGGCAGGCCAAGGAAAGCCAGGCACCCGCCCCCCGGCTGGTCATGACGCACGACTCCGGCATTACGGTCCTTGACGCTAAGACGCTCAAAGCGGTGGGGGAAACGCCCCTGGCGGGATTCAACCGCCTCAGTCCGGCCGGGGACGGCCGCCACGTCCTTGTGGCTACCGGCGACTCGTTCCGTGTCTTCGACGCCGGCGTGTGGACCGAGGCGCACGGGGATCACGGCCACTCGTATGTCGCAGCGCCGGAGCTGACGGACCGGGCTTTCAGCGCCAGCAAGTCCGGGCATGTGGTCCGCCACGCCGGCAGGACGGTGCTGTTCAGCGACGGCTCCGGCAAAGTGGAGGTCTTCGACCCTGCCACGCTGACTGACGCGCTCAAGACCGGCCTCCCCGCGACTACTGCGTACACCGCGCCGGAAGCCCATCACGGCGTCGCTGTCGAGCTGGCAGACGGCCGGCTTCTGGTCACTGTGGGCAACGAGGAAAGCCGTACGGGACTGGCCCTCCTGAGTGCGCCGGACGGGCCGGGCGGGGAACGGCGGGAGCTGCTCCGCAACGAGGAATGCCCCGGTGTCCATGGCGAGGCGGTTGCCGGTGAGGAAACCGTGGTGGTGGGTTGCGAAGACGGCATGCTGGTCTACAAGGATGGCGCCATCACCAAGGTTGCCAGCCCCGATCCCTACGGCCGGATGGGCAATCAGGCGGGAAGTGACGCCTCGCCCGTGATCCTTGGCGACTACAAGGTGGACAAAGATGCCGACCTGGAACGGCCCACCCGCATCTCGCTCGTCAATACGGAGACCGGCCAGCTGCAGCTGGTGGACCTTGGGGCCAGCTACTCCTTCCGCTCCCTGGGCCGCGGACCGGCAGGGGAGGCGCTGGTTCTGGGCACCGACGGGGCGCTGCATGTGATCGATCCGCTGGCGGGGCACAAGATCGGCGCTATTCCCGTGGTTCCTGCATGGGAGGAGCCCACTGAATGGCAGGATCCGCGGCCCACCCTGTTCGTCCAGGGGGCCATGGCTTACGTTACGGATCCGGCAGGCTCAAAGATCCATGCAGTGGACCTGAAATCCGGCAAGGTGGCGAGGAGTGCAGACCTTGACCGTGTACCTAACGAGCTGACGGGCGTCACTGGCTGACCGTCCGGTAGGCGCGGGAAGGCACCAAAAAACGACGGCGGCGGGGCACCTGAGTGCCCCGCCGCCGTCGTTCGCTGCTCTGTGAGCTGTCAGGCCAGAATGGCCAGCTTGGAGTTCGCGCGGCCAAAGAGGGCGCGGTCCACGGAGATGCGGCCGGCGCCCGTGAGGGCTACGGCCAATGCGGCTGCTGCCAGGAGCAGCACCAGTTCGTAGCCGCCGGTTGCCGCGAACACGCCGGCTGAGGCATGCACCAGGAAAAGGGCGCCCAGCATGTCAAGGGCCAGCAGGAGTGCGACGATCCGGGTCAGGATGCCCAGAATGAGGGCAACTCCGCCGGCCAGTTCGAGGACGGCCACTGCCGGAGCGGCGATTTCGGCAGCGGGAACACCCATCTTCGCGAAGGCGGCCTGGGTGCCGGCGATGGTCCATTCGTTGAACTTCTGCCAGCCATGGGCGGCGAAGAGGAAGCCGAGGATGACGCGCAGGATGGTTACTGCGGTGGTGGTAAGCGGGGTCTGGTTCATGAGAGTTTCACCGTTTCGGATGTCGGTCGGGGCTGTTTGCGTACAAGCGGGCCGGATCGCAGCGTTGAAGCTTGAAGTCCCAAGTCTTCCAAACCAATACTTGAAGTGTCAACAAATTGTGTCAGGATGTGTTGTTTATCATGGCGCGACGGAGCCCGCGTGGGGATCCCCGGCGCTGACGTCGGGCAGCATGTCCCGGCGCCCCGATAGGCTGGAAACCGTGCCACACCAATCCGCCCCTGCTGCCACAAAAACAACCGCCGGCCACTCCCGGGAAATCCTGCGTCTCGCCGTCCCCGCGTTCGGCGCCCTGATTGCCGAACCGCTGTTCCTGCTGGCGGATTCCGCCATCGTCGGGCACTTGGGGGTGGCCCAGCTGGCGGGAGTGGGCCTTGCGTCCGCCGTGCTGCACACCGCCGTTGGCCTGATGGTATTCCTCGCGTACTCCACCACACCGGCCGTGGCACGGGCACTCGGCGACGGCCAGCTGGGCAAGGCGCTGGCCGCCGGGCGCGACGGCGTGTGGCTGGCGCTGCTGCTGGGCGTTCTCCTGGCTGCTGCAGGCTTCATTGCGGCCGATCCGCTGGTGGGGCTCATGGGCGCGGACGGCGCTGTCCGGGTCTTTGCTGCCGACTACCTCCGCTGGTCCATGCCGGGACTTGTAGCCATGTTGCTCATTTTTGCCGGCACGGGCGTCCTCCGCGGGCTCCAGGACACCCGCACGCCGCTGGTGGTCGCGACGGCCGGGTTCGCCCTGAATATCGTCCTGAACCTCTGGCTCGTCTACGGCCTTGGCTGGTCGGTCACCGGCTCTGCTGTTGGCACCAGCATCGCGCAATGGGCCATGGCCGCCGTCTACCTCGTGATGGTCCAGCGCAACGCCTCCCGGCACGGCGTCAGCCTGCTCCCCGACTGGCGGGGCATCCGCGCCATGACGCGGATCGGATCATGGCTGATGCTGCGCACGCTCAGCCTGCGCATCGCCATTCTGGCCACGGTTCTGGTGGTGACGGCCCAGGGGCCCGTCAACCTGGCAGCGCACCAGCTCGCCATGACCATTTTCTCGTTCCTCGCCTTCGCCCTGGATGCCCTGGCCATCGCCGCGCAGGCCCTCATCGGCAAGGAACTGGGGGCCTCCAACCCCGCCAAGGCGCGGCTTCTCACCACCATCATGATCAGGTGGGGCATCGGCTTTGGCGTAATTACCGGTGTCCTCCTCGCGGTGGCCGCGCCCTGGGTGGGGCTCCTGTTCACGTCCGACGCCGGCGTCCACTCCGCGCTGACCGTTGCGCTGTGGGTGCTCGCCGCAGGGCAGCCGATCGCAGGTTATGTGTTTGTCCTCGACGGGGTGCTGATCGGCGCCGGCGATGCGAAGTACCTCGCAATTGCCGGCGTCGTCAACCTTGCCGTGTACGTTCCGCTGCTCCTGGCGGTCGCCGGCTCGGGCGCCTCCGGCGTGCCGGGGCTGGGGTGGCTGTGGGCGGCCTTCGCCCTGGGCTACATGGCAGCACGCGCCGTGACCCTCGGGGCGCGCGCCAGGTCCGACCGGTGGATGGTGCTCGGTTCGACGTAGCACGCGCGCCCACTAAACTGGACCGGTGACCCGCCCATTGACGCCAGCTGAAGCCGCCCACGGTACCGCCCCCCAGAAGGATCTGTGGAAACCCGTGCTGCTGCGTGCCATTGTTGCCCTGGTGTTCGGGGCCGTGACGATCTTCTGGGCTGCACCGTCCGTGGAGGTCATGGCGTGGGCCGGCGGAATCTACCTGCTGGCTACCGGGATCCTGGTGCTCCGGAGTGTCCCCAGGGCAGGCTTCCGGCGCGGCGACGGGCCCGGAAAGCTGTTTTCAGCCGCAGGCCTGATCCTTGCGGGAACCGGCGTGGCGCTGCCGCTGCTTCAGGGCGACCTGCCCTTCGGCATCATCGCATCGCTGGGCTTGGGCCTGGCAGGCGTGATCGAGGTGCTTTGCGGACTCCGGAACCGCCGCAGCCATGTGCTGGCCAGGGACTGGCTGGCCTCCGGCGTCATTGGCATCGGAACAGCCGTGGCCATCCCGTTCCTCATTGGCCTCGGGGCCCACGCCCTGCTGGGCGTCGCTGGCGGCGGCGCCATCATTGCCGGCGTGCTCTGGGTGCTGTCCGCGCTGACCCTGCGGCACGATGCCCGGGCCGCCGTCGTGAAGCCGTAAACTAGAAGCGTACGGTTCTACCCAGCGTAGAAGTTTCGCCGTACAGACCCAACGCACCATTCGAACCGGGCAGGCCTCCGCGCCGTGCCCGCAGGGGAGGAACCACCTTGGCAGACCAGCAACCAGGAAAACCGCGCAAGATGCGGACCTCGGTGAAGGGGCCGCTGATGTTCTCCGCGTTCTGGGCCGTCATCGCCTTTTTTGCCGTCCTCATTTTCGCTTCCGGCGGCAGCGCACGCGCCCCGCGCTTCGATTTGGCCTTCACCGGCGCCGGAATCGCATTCATTGTCACGCTGGTCATCGCCGCCATGCTCTCGATGAGCTACAAGGACAACGCCGAGCACCTTGGCAAAGGTTCGGGTGTGAACCTGAGCTCCGCCCGCAAGCCTTCCCACGGGTTCGGCGGCACGCCTCGGCAGTCCGGCCGCGAGGGCCAGGATGGTTCCCGGCCCGGCACTTCCGAGCCTGGCACCCCCGACGCCGACGGGCCGGCCGGGCGCTAAGCCCGCTCCTGCCCTAGGCGGTTTGCCCTAGCCGGCCTTTGCCTGGCGGGCGCGGTAGGCCGCGACGTGTGCCCTGTTGGCACAGTTGCCGGTGTCGCAGTACCGCTTCGAACGGTTGCGGGTGAGATCCAGGACCACCGCATCACAGTCATCCCCTTCGCACACCAGCATGCGGTCCATCTCCTTGCTCCGGATCACGTCCACCAGGGCCATGGCCGCCTCGGTGCCCATCCTGTCCGCCAGCGGCGCCTCGCGGGTGGTCGCATGCAGGTGCCAGTCCCACTGGTCGTGCTTCATCAGCTGCGGCAGTGCCCTGGCATCGCGCAGCAGGCGGTTCACGGATTCCACCGCTGAATCCTCATCCGAGGTCCACACGCCGGCGAGCTCGCTGCGCAGTTTATGGACGCTGGCCAGTTCCGCCGCGTCGCGCGCCCTGGCCCCGGTGAACCCTTCGGCTTCAAGGAAGCGGTCCAGGTCCGCAACTGTGCCCAGGGATTCCGTGCCGTTCGAGGCGCTGTTGATCAGATGCACCACGGTGCGCAGCGCCACCTCAGTGTCAGGGGCAAAAACCATCTTGACTCCTTACAGGGCCGGGCGTAATGTCATGACCATAACCCCACTTTACTCCTGACAGGAGGCGACAATGCCTGCCGCCACCAACCCGACCGGCACCCACATCACGGCCAGCCGCGGCTTTATGGCCTCGGGCCTTGGAATTGCGCTGTTCTCCTCCGCCGTCTTCGGCCTCTCCGGGTCCTTCGCCAAGGCGCTCCTGGAAACCGGCTGGTCCCCGGGCGCCGCCGTAACCGCGCGCCTCACCGGCGCCGCCCTGATCCTCGCAATTCCGGCCATCCCCGCCCTGCGCGGCAAATGGCACCAACTGCGCGACAACTGGGTCACGATCGTGCTGTTTGGCCTCATCGGCGTGGCCGCGTGCCAGCTGTTCTACTTCAACGCGGTGGCCCGCCTGTCGGTCGGAGTGGCCCTGCTCCTGGAGTATCTGGCCCCGGTGATCATTGTTCTCTGGCTCTGGGCAGCCAGCCGGAAACGGCCGCGCGCACTGACCTTCGGCGGGACGCTGCTTTCCCTTGCCGGACTCGTGCTGGTTCTTGACCTCACCGGCACCGTCAAGATCGATGTGGTCGGTGTGTTCTGGGGGATTGCGGCTGCGGTGTGCCTGGCCATGTACTTCTTCATCACCGCCAAGGAGAACGACTCCCTGCCACCGATCGTCCTTGCCTCCGGCGGCCTCATGGTGGGAGCGGCCGTGATGTGGCTGGCGGCCGCCACCGGCCTGCTTCCCATGGCCTTCAGCACGGCGGACACCAAACTTGGTCCCTGGACCACCCCGTGGTGGGTCTCACTGGGCGGCCTGGTGGTGCTGGCAACAGTCCTGGCCTACGTCTCCGGAATCATGGCCGCCCGTGCCCTCGGCTCCAAGGTGGCATCATTCGTTTCGCTGACCGAGGTGCTGTTTGCCGTGGTCTGGGCATGGCTGCTCCTCGGGGAACTGCCGGGGGCCATCCAGCTCCTGGGCGGAGCGCTTATTGTTGGCGGCGTCATCCTGGTCAGGCTCGATGAACTGCGGGGCCAGGCCATCACCCCGGTGATGGACGGCGGAGCACCCCGGCGGAAGGCGCCCTCACCGCTGGAGCACGCGAACGACGTCGAACCCGTCCCCTGACAGTCGGTCCGCCTCCAACAGCGCCGGCTGCTGCGTAAACGCCAACGGGCCCGGACACTGTGCTGTGTCCGGGCCCGTGGTTAATGCTGCTGTGGCTAGAGTGAAGCGTCCGACTGCTCCTGGGCGTTCCGCGTGGCCTTCTGGCTGGCTTCCTTGAGGGATTCAGCGACCCGGGTCAGCTGCGTCATGTGCTCACCGCTCCACTGCTGCTTGAAGGCGTCCGCGTCCGGGCCCAGCCACTGCGTGGAATTCAGCAGGTTGTTCAGGTTGTTCTTCTGCTGCTCGATCTCGTTTGCACCATGCTGCAGCTTGGTGCCAAGAGTCCTGAGCTGTTCTACATCTGCGCCCCACAAAGCCATGAGTATTCTCCTTAGTCTTGGATCCGATCCAGATCGGCATCCCCAGCGGCCCCCGGCTGATCCGGAAGATCCATTACCTAGAACCTATCCCGGCCCCAAAACACTGTCGATGGGGACCGCTGCCCATGCACCACTGCCCATGGGCGGGGGGCCTCCAACAGCACGAAGCAGGGGGTCGATCCCAGGCGTTCCAGAGCCTAGCATGGCCTTATGTGCCGGAATATCAGAACCCTCCACAACTTTGAACCGCACGCCACCTCCGAGGAGGTGCACGCCGCCGCCCTGCAGTACGTGCGCAAAATCAGCGGCAGCACCAAGCCGTCGAAGGCCAACGAGGAAGCTTTCGCCGAGGCCGTGCACGAGATAGCCCACATCACCCAGCACCTCCTGGACTCCCTGGTCAGCCACGCGCCGGCCAAGGACCGCGAGGAGGAGGCCGCCAAAGCAAGGGCGAGGGCTGCTGTGCGCTTCGGAACTGCCTGACGGCTTGCCGGCGGCGACACCCGCCGGAGGCTGTTACCTGCCGAAGCTGCGCAGCCGGAGTGAATTCGCCACCACCAGGACCGAGCTCGCGGCCATGGCGGCCCCCGCGATCATCGGGTTCAGGAGGCCCAAAGCAGCCACGGGGATGCCCACCGCGTTGTAGAAAAAGGCCCAGAACAGGTTGGTCCTGATCGTGGCCAGTGTCTTGCGGGACAATTCGATTGCCTGAGCCACCTGTCCCAGGTCGTTGCCCATCACGGTGAGGTCCGCGGCCTCGATGGCCACATCGGTGCCCGAACCCATGGCGATTCCGAGGTCCGCCTGTGCCAGGGCGGCGGCGTCGTTCACGCCGTCCCCCGCCATGGCCACAATGGCTCCATTGGCCTGCAGCCTCCGGACAGCATCCACTTTCCCGGCCGGCAGGACTCCGGCATACACGTCCTCCGGTGCAATGCCGACGGTGTCTGCCACCTGCGCGGCGACAGCGGAGTTGTCACCCGTCAGCAGGATGGGCCGGAGCCCCAGGGCCTTGAGCCGTGAGATGGCTTCCGCGGATCCCGGCTTGAGGGTGTCCCGGAGGCTGATGATGCCCGCCGCGGTTCCGTCCAGAGCCACCCAGATGGCCGTGGCTCCGGATGCCTCGGCGGCCCGGAGGGCCTCCTGCTGTTCGGTGGAGATGTGGACGCCGTTCTCCTGCAGCCAGCCGCTGCGGCCGGCCAGCACCGGGCGGCCTTCAACGGTGCCGGCAACGCCCCCTCCGGGTGCCGAGCGGAACTGCCCGACGGCGGGAAGCCGCCCGCCGTCGTCGTTCTGACCGTCCCCGCTCCGACGCGCCGTCAGGGTCGCCGGTTCACTGATCTGGGCGAGGGCGGACGCGGCAATCGCGTGGGCGATGGGGTGCTCCGAGGCTGCCTCCACGGCGCCGGCGAGGCGCAGGACCTCGGACGCGCTGAACCCCTCAAAAGCCACGGCATCGTCAACGGCGAGCCGGCCGGTGGTGACCGTGCCGGTCTTGTCCAGCAGGATGGTGTCCACGGTGCGGGTGTCCTCGAGCACCTGCGGGCCTTTGATCAGGATGCCCAGTTGGGCGCCGCGGCCGGTTCCGGTGAGCAGCCCCACCGGAGTTGCCAGTCCCAGCGCGCAGGGGCAGGCGATGACCAGTACGGCGACGGCGGCGGTGAAGGCGGCGCGCAGCTCGGCTTCGCTGACGTCGGGGCCCGCCGTGAGCAGCCATGCCGCGAAGGTCAGGCCGGCGATGACCAGGACCACCGGCACGAACACGGCGCTGACCCGGTCGGCGAGGCGGGCGATTGGTGCCTTGCCTGTCTGGGCCTGGGAAACCAGCCGGGCCATCTGTGCCAGGGTGGTTTCGGAACCCACACGGCTGGCGCGGACCAGCAGCCGGCCCGAGGTGTTAATGGTGGCTCCGGTGACCTTGCTGTCCGGGCCTACCTCCACGGGCACCGACTCGCCGGTGACCAGGGACGCGTCCACCGCAGAGTTGCCCTCGATCACCACACCGTCCGTCGCGATCTTTTCGCCGGGCCGGACCACGATGACGTCACCCACCTGGAGATCTTCGGCCGGGATCTTGGTTTCGTTGCCGCTGCGCAGGACCGTGGCGTCCTTCGCGCCCAGGTTCAGCAGTGCCCTGAGGGCGTCGCCGGCTTTCTGCTTGGCATTGGCCTCCAGGAAACGGCCAAGAAGCAGGAATGTGGTGACGACGGCAGCCACCTCAAAGTAGAGTCCGCCCGGTTCCATCCCCTCCATTCCCGGGTGTTCGGTCATTCGGGGGTTGCTGGACAGCTGCCAGGCCGAGAAGACGTAAGCGGCAATCACTCCGATGGAGACCAGCGTGTCCATGGTGGATGCCAGGTGGCGGGCATTGATGGCCGCTGCCCGATGGAACGGCCATGCCGCCCAGCTAACCACGGGCAACGCGAGAGCCCCTGCCACCCAGCCCCAGTTTGCAAACTGGAAGGCAGGGACCATGGAGATCAGGAAGACCGGCACCGTGAGGACGGCAGCCACGATGAGACGCGGCCGCAGCTGCTGTGCCGCGCCGCCGTGTGCCATGTGGTCCTCGTGCGTGGGTGCGGTGCCGGAGACATGCTCTGCATGCTCGCTCGTGCCTCGCTTAGACGCATGCTGCCGCATATCCCCGGCACCGCTTCGTGCGTCAATTCCACGGAGCCTTGCCTTGTAACCCGCGGCGTTTACCGTGTCCACCAGTTGCTGGTCCGTGATTCCTGCGGGGACTTTTACGTGGGCGGATTCCAGGGGGAGGTTGACCGTGGCTTCCACGCCGTCGAGCTTGCCGAGCTTCTTCTCTACCCGGTTCACGCAGGAGGCGCAGGTCATGCCCTCGATATCCAGGTCAACCACCCGGCTCCCGGCAGGATGGAGATGCTCAGTGCTCACGGCGTTTCCTCTGTTCGGTGGAAGGTTCAGGCCTCGTTGGCCACTACGAGGTACCCGGCCTCGGCTACGGCCTCGCCGATCTCGGAGGGTGAGAGTTCCTGGCTGGAAGTGATGGTGACCGTGGAGACGCCGCCGGCATTGAGGTCGACCTCGACCGCCTCGACGCCGGCGAGTGATTCAAGCTCTTCGCTGACCGACGAGATGCAGTGGCCGCAGGTCATGCCCGAAACGCTGACAGTGGTGGAGGTGGTGCTCATGGCTGGCTCCTTTGTGGGGGGCCGGCGCGATGCCGGCGAATGGGTGGTTTAGCGAAGCAGGCGGCCGATGGCATCGGCCGCCTCCTTGACCTTGACGTCGATGGCTTCGGCCCGGAGTGCGGGATCGGGCTCAGAGGCGGCTCCGACGACACAATGGCCGATGTGCTCCTCCACGAGCCCAAGGCTGACGGCGTGCAGGGCCTTGGTGACGGCCGAAACCTGGGTCAGGATGTCGATGCAGTACTTGTCCTCGTCAACCATGCGGGCAATGCCACGGACCTGGCCCTCAATGCGTTTGAGCCGGCGCAGGTAAGCGTCTTTGTTTCCAGTGTAGCCATGCTCAGGCGGGGAGCCTGGGCCGTGGGCCGGCTCCAAAACAGCGTCTTCCGGTGCATTCATAGTGCCAACATATACCCCATGGGGGTATCCCGCAAGTACCCCCTGGGGGTATCGGTTCAAACCTGGCCAGGGCAGGAACCGGCTTGCGGCGCCGCCGCCCGGAAGCCGGCGTGCCTGGAATTGGGCATTAAAAAGCTCCGGAGTGCGTTATTGGGGGATACGCACTCCGGAGCAGTATTTGGGGCAGATTAGCGATCCACTCCATCGGCCTGGATCGTCCTGCTTGAATCAGCTTACTTGCCGGTAGAGCCGTCCGCCACCACCTCGAATAACTACTTTCGCTTTATTATTTCGAGGCACCTTGGGCATGGCTTTTGCGGCATCTGCGGCCTCAGCCGGCGTCCTCGTGCGCAGGCATCCGGTACGGAACCACCAGGACGGGCCGGCTCTGGTGATGGCTGAGCCAGGCACCAACTGAGCCGTTGAGCGCCTCGGAGAGCCGGTGTGCCAGCCCCCGTTCCGAGGTTCCCACAATGATCATGGGAGCGTTGGTCTCCGCCGCAAGCCGGGCGAGGGCGCGGGCAGGATCCCCGGCCAGGGTGCGGAGGGTCCAGCTGATGGCGGGGTCTCCGGCGGTGCCGACGGCGTCCTCAATGACCGCCCGGATTCCCATCGTCACGGCACGGACGTCCTCGTCATCCTTCTCGGGATGAAGGGACAATCTGTGCGCGGAGCGGGCAGGATCCCATTCCACCAGGTAGCTCGCCTCATCAACGTAGGCGCAGAGCATCGGGGCGGAGAGCCGCGCGGCCAGCTGCGTTGCCGTTCGGAGGACCTCGGGGTGTTGATCAGGCATCACACCAACCAACAGTGGAGGCGGCCCGGTGAATCGTTCTGGAGTCATAGCTCATTCTCTGCCCCGCAGGCGTGCTTGAACAGGCCCTTGAGCTGGGGCTTCGTTATGCCGGTGAGGCGGAGACCACCACGTTCTTCCCCCACGGGTCTTCCGTATAGCAACTGATCAGGACAAGCCGGCTGGGCACCATGTCCCAGATGGGGCTGTCCTTGAGTGCGGCCTTGAGGTAGGTGGTCACGCTGTCCACGCGGTATCGGATGGTGCCGGTGGCGGTGACGACGTCGAATTCGTCGCCGGCGGCCGCTGCGGAGCTGAGGTGGTTGAACGGGGCATCCTGGCCCTCCCAGCTGTGGCCGATGACGTAGGTGGTGTTCTTCGAGCCGTTCCCCGGAACACCGAACGGCGTCAGCCAGTAGCCGTCCTTGGTGGTGGGCGGCACGATGGTCTGGTTTTCGACGGCGGTGCTGTCCGGTTCCAGCGGATGGACGGCCGTGTCCATGGCAGCTTTCGCGTAGATGATGCGCTGCGGGGCCGAAGCCTCCGGAAGGACCGGCGCGGCGGATACCGGTACCGCGGCCGGCGCGGACGCCGCCGGGGTGGGAGGGACGCCCGAAACCGCCAAGGGCAACGGCAGTTCGAAGACCGACGACGTCCCGGCGGAATAGGCGGCCGTGTTTGTTCCCGGCGTTGGGGCCCCGTGCTGGTCCAGCAGCGGGCCACCAAACGTGAAGGACAGGAAACCCATGAGGCCGCAGGCAAGGATGGCAACGTCTGCGCGGTTTAGGCCGCGGCGCCGCCTGGGCACTTCGTGCCGTCCGGTTTGCTTTGCCACGATGCTCCTCAGGCGTTTTGGAAAGTGTGCTTACAGGAAGGGCGCCCCGCCGTGAGCTGGCGGGGCGCCCTGCGTGTCAGTTCGGCCCAGTCCGAACTGTGCCCTTAGTCTGCCTGTGGTTCCAGGGACCTGCGGCGGATCGCAACCACTGCACCCGCACCGAGCATCACGCCCAGGCCCGCGAGCCAGGTGGGGGCACTCTCACTTCCTCCCACGGCAGTCTGCGCATTGAAACCCTGGTTGGTGCCCTGGCTGACAGCGACTGCCCCCGTGGCGGCCGGCGTCCTGCCTGTGGTGGCCGTCGTCGCCGGTGCCTGGACCACGACCGGTGACTGCACCACCGGTGCTTCCACAGCGGCCGGCGGGACCACGGTTTGTTCGGCCGGTGGTACTACAACGACCGGTTCGACGGGTGGTACTACAACGACCGGTTCGACGGGTGGTACTACAACGACGGGTTCGACGGGTGGTACCACGACGGGCGGGTCCACCACCACAACTGGCGGCTCCACCGGTGGGTAGATCGGTGGGGTTTCGCCCGGAGGCAGCGGGGCGCAGTTGGCGATGTAGGTGATCTTCCCGTCGTTCGTCCAGTTCAGGCCGTCGGGCAAGGACGAGTTCGGCGGAATGATGTCACCGGGATGCCCGGCGTGGCCGCTCAGGCCGTTCACGTTGAATGCAATTGCATCCCACACGGTTGCGCCTGTTCCGCCGGCATGGCAGACGACCACCTGATTAGGAGCAGCCATGGCCGGTGCTGTCAGAGTGATCAGCCCCAGCCCCATGACCCCCAGTGTGGCAAAGGTACGTTTCATTGTTTTCTTCTCCCCAGTAGTTTGAAACGGACCATGATGAGGGAGAGTAGCGATGACTCTAGGTGCCCCAGCAGCACGGTCAGCTTGCATGTCACTTCAGGCTAGGGCGGCCTTAAGAGGCAGTCGCGAGTAGCAGGTACTCGACTTTGGAAGCCGCTGAACTGCGGCGATACCTGCTCCTACGCGGAAACGGGGGAGCACTACTTGTTCCGCCAACAGGCAGCCGGCCCCCAACGCCGGGACCCTTGAACGTGGACATGGCCGCGCCTAACGTTGAGTCATACGAAAGGGCGTGACGGGCATGGAAATCTACATGTGGTGGCTGGACCTGGATTTGGCATCCAAGGAATGGCTCCGGGAAAACCTGCGGGCCGAGGAACTGCCCCTCCCGGTGCTGCAGGGGATCGCCGAGGCGGGCGGACCCCACCCTGAGAATCCCGTCGCGGTCCTCACGGAGGCGGACTGGGATTTCATTGAGACCCAGTCGGAATTCGTCGACTAGGCGGCTGGGAGTAAGCGGGCCGTAAGCCTTCGCTGCCCGACTGACCGTTGCGGCCTTCCGGCCTGAGTGGTTGCATGGGGTGCATGGCAACCACAGAGAGTTTTGTCCTGGCGATCGGAACCAAAAAAGGCCTTTGGCTGGCCACCAGCTCGGACCGGAAACAGTGGTCTTTCTCCGGTCCGCACTTCCTGATGAGCGAGATTCCCAGCATTGGCATAGATACCCGCGACGGCCGGACTCGGATCATGGTGGGCGTCAGGTCCGAGCACTGGGGGCCCACCGTGGCCCACTCCGATGACCTTGGCGCGACGTGGACCGAGCCCGAACAGGGAGCCATCACGTTTCCCGAAGACACCGGAGCCGCCGTGGAGCGCATCTGGCAGATCTACCCGGACGCAGAGTCGCGGCCCGGCGTGGTGTGGGCGGGCGCCGAACCCATTTCGGTGTGGAAATCCACCGACGGCGGCGAGCATTTCGAACTGAACCGCGGACTGTGGGACCACCCGCACCGGAGCGAGTGGGGTGCCGGTTACGGCGGCGCCGCCGCCCATTCGATCGTGGTCAACCCGGCAGGCGACAACGTGCACATCGCCATGAGCACCGGCGGGGTGTACCGCTCGCTCGACGGCGGCACCTCCTGGGAAGCCAGGAACAAGGGGATTTCGGCCCGCTTCAATCCGGATCCCTACCCCGAATTCGGCCAGTGCGTGCACAAGATCGCCGCGGATGCCGCCGTCGAAGGCCGCCTCTACGCGCAGAACCACCACGGTGTCTACCGCACGGACGACAACGGCGAGCACTGGGAATCGATCGCTGACGGGCTCCCCGCGGACTTCGGCTTTGTGATGCTCACCCATCCCCGGCGGGAAGGGACTGCCTGGGTGGTTCCGCTGAAGGCCGACGGCGAACGCATCCCTCCGGAGGGAAAGCTCGCCGTGCACCGCACGGACGACGCCGGGGCCACCTGGAAGCGCCTGGCGACGGGCCTGCCTGAGGGGGAGTACAACAGCGTGCTCCGCGACGCCGCGGGCGTGGATTCCGCCGAGCCGGCCGGAGTGTACTTTGGCACCCGCGGCGGCACGGTGTACGCCAGCGCGGATGAGGGGGAGACGTTTGCTGAAGTGGTCAGCCATCTCCCGGACGTTTTGTGTGTCCGCGCCGCCGTCGTCGCGGGGGCGGGGCTGCCGGAGCCGCGCATTCCGGAAACGGCGGCGGCCCAGGGTGCCTGATATCAGCGTGGTGCTGCCAAGCATCCTGCAGCCGCTGGCCGGCGGGCAGTCCATCCTGACTGCGCCCGCTGACGGGCCGGTGACGGTGGGGAAGCTCCTGGATTCTGTGACCGGGGGTTACCCGGTGCTGGCCAGGCGCCTGCGGGACGAGACCGGTGCGCTGCGCCGCTACGTGAATATCTACGTGGACGGCGAAGAAGTGCGCAGGCTCCAGGGCCTCGAAACTGAAGTGTCGGACGGCCAGGAAGTGCTGATCATCCAGTCGGTGGCCGGCGGCTAAGCCGGGCGGCTCCAAAACGGCGGGCAGTCCTGACTGACTACGCCCGCCGTCGTGGTGCTGATGGTGTGTGGAACGCAGGTTGCCCTGTCAGGCGATGCGCCACACGCTGCATTCGTCCGTATTGATTGCCTTGCGCATTCCTGTGTGGCGGTCCATGATCCAGACGACGCCGATGCCCGGGGCGGTCTCCTGGACGCTTCCGCGCCGGATCACGACGTCGTCGTAGCTTGGCCCCACTGAGAGGCGCGCTTCGATTTCGTCGCCGCGGTGGAGCTGGTCCAGGGCGCGGACCCGGGTTACATGGGCTTTGACTTCCTTCAACATGGCTGGGGCCTCCTGGACTGGAGCTGGGCGCCTGCGCTTGCCGGCAGTTCCAGTGTGGCGGGGCATTGTTGCGCCCGCGTTTCCTGACGGTTAGGGGCCGGTTAGATCTCGGCGCCCGGGATGCAGGTCAGTCCGCGACGCTGCTGCGGTACGTCGCCAGGAACGTGGAGATCCTCCGTACGGCTTCCTCGATGTCCAGGACCGACGGGAGGATCACGAAGCGGAAGTGGTCCGGCGCCGGCCAGTTGAAGGCCGAGCCGTGGGAGACCAGGATCTTCTGGTCCTGGAGGAGGTCAAGGACGAACTGCTCGTCACTCCTGATTGGGTAAAGCTCCGGGTCAAGGCGTGGGAACAGGTACATCGCTCCGGCGGCGGGGACGCACGTAACGCCGGGAATGGCCGTCAGGAGCTTGTACGCGAGGTCGCGCTGGTCGCGCAGCCTGCCGCCGGGCCGCACCAGCGCCTCGATGCTCTGGTAGCCGCCCAGGCAGGTCTGGATTGCATGCTGGGCCGGGACGTTGGGGCACAGGCGCAGCGACGCCAGGAGTTCGAGTCCTTCGCGGTAGGCGGCGGTGGCGGCGAGGGGGCCGGTGACTGCCACCCAGCCTGCCCGGTATCCGGGCATCCGGTAGGCCTTGGACAGGCCGCTGAACGTCAGGCAGCACACGTCTTCAGCCACGGAGGCTGTGTGGATGTGCGTGGCTTCCTCGTACAGCACCTTCTCGTAGATCTCGTCAGAGAACAGGACCAGGTTGTGCTTCCGTGCCAGCGTGGCGAACTGTTCCAGGATGTGCCGCGGGTACACCGCACCCGTGGGATTGTTGGGGTTGATGATCACGATCCCCTTGGTGCGGCTGGTGATCTTTGACTCGACGTCGGCCATGTCCGGCCACCAGTGCTCCGCCTCGTCGCAGAGGTAGTGCACTGGCTTGCCGCCGGTCAGGGTCACCGCGGCCGTCCAGAGGGGGTAGTCGGGCGCCGGGACCAGGATCTCGTCGCCGTTTTCCATAAACGCCTGCAGGCACATCGAGATCAGTTCGCTGACGCCGTTGCCGATGAAGATGTCCTCCACGCCGATCTGCATGAGCCCGCGCGTCTGGTAGTACTGCGAGATGGCGGTCCGGGCGGAGAAGATGCCCTTGGAATCGCTGTAGCCCTGGGCGCCCCGCAAGTGGTGGATCATGTCCACCACCACGGACTCCGGCGCTTCCATGCCGAACGGCGCGGTATCCCCGAGGTTCATCTTGAGGATCCGGTGGCCCTCGGCCTCCATGTTCTTGGCCGCCTGGAGGATGGGCCCGCGGAGTTCGTACCGGACGTTCTGGAGTTTGCTGGAGTGTTGCATAGCGCGCATGGTTGATCTTTTCACAGCAGGGGCCATTGACCGCAGTACCCGCGGGAACCAGACTTTCACTGAGCCTGCATCCCGCCGCGCCGTGTCCCAGGAGGAAGCCATGACCAGCCAGGAAACCCAGCCGGAAACAGCCCGCCGCGCGGGCCGGGAATGGTTCAAAAGCGCCGTGGTCTACCAGATCTATCCCCGCAGCTTTGCCGATTCCGACGGCGACGGCGTGGGCGACCTCCGCGGGATCCTCGGCCGGCTGGACTACCTCCGGAACCTGGGGGTCGACGTCGTCTGGCTGTCCCCGGTCTACCGCTCGCCGCAGGACGACAACGGCTACGACATCAGCGACTACCGGGACATCGACCCGGTCTTCGGCGACCTCGGCACGCTGGACGAACTGCTCGCCGGCCTGCACAGCCGCGGCATGAAGCTGGTGATGGACCTCGTGGTCAACCACACCTCGGACGAGCATCCGTGGTTCGTCGAATCCCGCTCGTCCAGGGACAGCCCCAAACGGGACTGGTACTGGTGGCGCGCTCCGCGGGACGGTGTGGAGCCGGGCGCGCCCGGGGCGGAACCGAACAACTGGGGCTCCGCGTTCTCCGGCCCGGCCTGGGAGTACGACGCCGCCAGCGGCGAGTACTACCTGCACCTGTTCTCGAAGAAGCAGCCCGACCTGAACTGGGAAAACCCGGAGGTCCGGGCCGCCGTCTACGACATGATGAACTGGTGGCTGGACCGCGGCGTGGACGGCTTCCGGATGGACGTCATCAATTTCATCTCCAAGGACCAGTCCCTGCCGGACGGCCCGCGGTCCGACGGGATGCTTTTCGGCGACGGCGGCCCGCACTATATCTGCGGTCCCCGGATCCACGAGTTCCTCCAGGAGATGCACCAGGAAGTCTTGGCCGGCCGGGACAAGGACCTGCTCACCGTCGGCGAAATGCCCGGCGTCACCGTCGAGGACGCCGTGCTGTTCACCGACCCCGCCAGGGAGGAGGTGGACATGGTGTTCCAGTTCGAGCACGTGGCCCTGGACCAGGAGGGCGGCAACAAGTGGCGGCCCCGGAAGCTCCTGCTTACCGACCTGAAGAAGTCCCTGGGCCGCTGGCAGGATGCGCTGGGGGAGCACGGCTGGAACAGCCTCTACTGGGGCAACCACGACCAGGCCCGGGCCGTGTCCCGGTTCGGCGACGACGGCCAGTACCGCGAGCTGTCCGCCAAGATGCTGGCCGCGGTCCTGCACCTGCACCGCGGCACGCCCTACGTCTACCAGGGCGAGGAACTGGGCATGACCAACATGACCTTCGGCGCCATCAGCGACTACCGGGACATCGAGGTCCTCAACCACCACCGGGAAGCCACCACCCACCTCGGCCACACCGACGCCGAAGTCCTGGCCGCGCTGGCCCCGCTCAACCGGGACAACGCCCGCACCCCGGTGCAGTGGGACGCCAGCCGCCATGGCGGCTTCACCACCGGTGCGCCGTGGATCGCTGTCAATCCGAATGCCAACACCATCAACGCGGCTGCGCAGGTGGATGACCCGGACTCCGTCTACAGCTTCTACCGCCGGGTCATCGAACTGCGCCACACGGATCCGGTGGTGGCCTACGGCGACTTCACCATGCTGCTTCCCGACGACGAGCACGTCTACGCCTTCACCCGCTCGCTGCCCGACGCGGAACTGCTGGTGCTGGGCAATTTCTCCGGTTCAGTCCAGAAAGCTGACGTCGGCGATCCCGCCTGGGCGGGCGCCGCCCAGGTGCTGGGGAATTACCCGTCCGACGGCGGCACGGACCTCCGGCCGTGGGAAGTGCGGGTTCTGCGCCGGGACGTGTAAGCCGGCGCCGGTAGGGGGAGGCTGCGGTGCCGGCCGGTCAGGGCGCCAGCCGGTCGCCCGGCTGCTGCACGCGGAACCACCGGTAACCGTAACGGCCCAGCTCAACGGTGAAGCCGCCGTCGGGCTCCAAAGGCACGTCGCCGCCGTCGAGCACGTCCAGCAGGGTGGCACCCCTGTAGGCCCGTTTCGGCGCATCCTCACCGCCCACCTTGCCGGTGACCTTCACCTTCCTCGTGCCGAAGTTGTGCAGCAGCACCATGGTGGCTCCGTCCGAGGTGCACGTGTGCGCGAGGACCGTTGGTTCGGGTTGGTCGATCACGGCGAACTCGCCCCAGCCCAATTCGGGGGACTCGCGGTAGCGCTGGATCAGCCTGGCCATAAAGTTCCAAAGCGAATCCGGGTCGCGTTTGGCGGCGGCCGCGTTGACGTTGGCCGGACCGTAGTCGCCGCGGGCCAGCGGGACCACCAGATCGGACGCCTTCGCACTGGAGAATCCGCCGTTCTTCGTGCTGTTCCACTGCATGGGGGTGCGGACGGCGGCCCTGCTCTTCTGCCGCAGGTCCTCGCCCATGCCGATTTCCTCGCCATAGAACAGGACCGGAGTGCCGGGGAGCGAGAACATCAGCGAGTACACCATCCGGATCCGTTCGGCGTCCCCGCCGAGCATTGGCGGCAGCCTGCGGCGGAGGCCACGTCCGTAGATCTGCATGTTCTTCTCCGGGCCGAAGGCAGCGAACACCTCCTGCCGTTCGGCGTCGCTGAGCTTGTCCAGCGTGAGTTCATCGTGGTTGCGGACGAACATGGCCCATTGGTTGTCGGGGTGCAGCGGCGGGCGGCTCTTCAGGTTCTCGGCCAGCGGCCGGGCGTCCTGGCGGGCCAGGGAAAGGTAGAGATGCTGCATGGTCATAAAGTCGAACTGCATGTTCAGCTCGTTGCCCTCGGCGCCGCCGAAGTATTCCAGCTGTTCCTTGTAGGGCAGGTTGACCTCGCCGAGCATCACGGCGCTGCCGTTGCGGCGGCCCAGGAAGCTGCGCAGCGCGCTCAGGTATTCATGCGGGTCCAGGTTGGCGGCCTCGTCCTTGGGCTGGCCCCGGGTTTCCAGGAAGAACGGCACGGCGTCCAGCCGGAAACCGTCCAGCCCGAGCTCCAGCCAGAGCCCCATCGCCTTGGCGATTTCGTTCCGGACGTTGGGATGCGTCACGTTCAGGTCCGGCTGGTGCTCGGCGAACATGTGCAGGTACCACTCGCCGGTGGCGTCATCCTTCGTCCACAGGGACGTCTGCTCGCCGGGGAAGACCACCTCCGAGGAGGTGTCCGGAGGAGTGTCCGCCCGCCACACGTAGTAGTCCCGGTACGGGTTGTCCTTCGATTTCCGTGCCTCCACGAACCACGGATGCTGGTTGGACGTGTGGTTGACCACGAAGTCCGCAATCACCCGCATCCCCCGGTCCTTGGCGCTGCGGACAAACTCCACGAGGTCGCCCATGGTGCCCAGCCGCGGATCCACGGTGAAGAAATCCGTGACGTCGTAGCCGTCATCGCGGTCCGGCGACGGGTAGAACGGCATCAGCCAGATGCACGTGACACCCAACGCCGCGAGGTAGTCGACGCGCTGGGTGAGGCCGGCGAAATCGCCGGTGCCGTCGCCGTCGTCATCGAAGAACGTCTCCACGTCCAGGCAGTAGATGACGGCGTTCTTCCACCACAGGTCCGAGGTCTCCGCGATCCTCACGGTGTTGCCCCTTCCGCTCGTGTGTCCGGAACCGGCGCCGGACGCAGTTGGGGCAGCACGTCAGCGCCGAACGCCTCGATGAACGGGGCCTGGTCCTGGCCCACAAAGTGCAGGTACAGCTCGTCGAAGCCCAGGGCCGCGTACCCTGCCAGCCACTCGGCGTGCCGGTCCAGGCTGGCGGAGATGTTCACCGCTTTCCGGACCTGGCCCTCGCCCACGTGGCCGCTGACGCCGTCGAAATGGGCCGCGGTGGGCAGGTCCCAGGGCACCGGAGGGGCGAAGGTGTTGGTCCGCCACTGGTCCAGCGCCGTGGCCACGGCATCCTCCTCGCGCGGCGCCCAGGACAGGTGCACCTGCAGGATGGCGTGGCCCTGGCCGCCGTTGTCCCGGTACGCGGCCAGCATATGCTTCAGCTTGTCCGGCGGCTGGTTGACCGTCACCAGGCCGTCCGCCCAGGCGGCTGACCGGCGGGCGGTGTCCACGCTGATGGCCGGGGCGATCAGCGGGGGAGGGGGTTCCGGCAGGTCCCAGATCCGGGCCTGCTCCACCGTTACCAGGCCGTGGTGCGTGACGTCCTCGCCGCGGTGCAGGCGGCGGATGATGTCCACGCACTCCTCAAGCCGCCGCTGCCGTGTTTCCTTGGGCGGCCAGGCGTCGCCTGTGATGTGCTCGTTCATGTTTTCGCCGCTGCCCGGCGCCAGCCAGAACCGGCCCGGGAACATGCCGGCCAGGGTGGCGGAGGCGTGGGCGGTGATGGCCGGGTGGTAGCGCTGTCCCGGGGCCGTCACCACGCCGAAGCGGAGGCCGGTGGTGGCCAGCGCGGCGCCCAGCCAGGACCAGGCGAAACCGGAGTGTCCCTGCCGGGCTGACCACGGTTCAATGTGGTCCGAGCACATGGCGGCGTCAAAACCCGCCCGCTCGGCGTGCCGGACGTCCTTGAGAAGCTGTGCGGGACTGATCTGCTCATGCGAGGCGTGAAAGCCGACGGTGACCATCGTTAAGGTCTACAGGCCCGTGGACGGCGGTGTCGAGGCCTTTCGGCCGGACTTGCGGATCCGGGCCCTACCGCCGGCGCGGCAGCCGGGCAAGAATGGGGCCTATGAAACTTCCCGTGATGCCGCCCGTTTCGCCGATGCTCGCCAAGGCTGTCAGTGGAATGCCGGACGGCGCACTGAGCTATGAGCCCAAGTGGGATGGCTTCCGGTCCATCATCTTCCGCGACGGCGACGAGGTGGAGATCGGAAGCCGCAACGAGAAACCCATGACGCGGTACTTCCCGGAGGTCGTGGAAGCGCTGAAGGCGAACCTGCCGCCGCGCTGCGTGCTGGACGGCGAGATTGTCCTGGTGGGCCGATCAGGGGACCGGCTGGACTTCGACGCCCTGCAGCAGCGCATCCATCCTGCTGCCAGCCGGGTGAAGCTGCTGGCGGAGCAGACGCCGGCGAAGTTTGTGGCCTTTGACCTGCTGGCCCTCGGGGACGAGGACTACACCGGCCGGCCCTTTTCCGAGCGGCGGGCCGCACTGGAGCAGGCGCTCGCCGGCAGCCAGGCGCCGGTCCACCTCACGGCCGCCACCCGGGACAAGGACACCGCCGAGCAGTGGTTCCGGCAGTTTGAGGGCGCCGGCCTGGACGGGATCGTGGCCAAACCGCTGGATGGCTCCTACCAGCCGGACAAACGCGTGATGTTCAAGGTCAAGCACGAACGCACTGCCGACTGCGTGGTGGCCGGCTACCGCGTGCACAAGAGCGGCCCGGACGTGATCGGCTCGCTCCTGCTCGGCCTGTACAAGGACGACGGCGTCCTGGCCAGCGTGGGCGTGATCGGCGCGTTCCCGATGAAGCGCCGGCAGGAACTGTTTGCCGAACTGCAGCAGCTGGTCACCGACTTCGACGGGCACCCGTGGGCGTGGGCCAAGCAGGAGGAAGGCGACCGGACGCCGCGGAACGCCGAAGGCAGCCGCTGGAGCGCCGGAAAGGACCTGTCCTTCGTGCCGCTGCGGCCGGAGCTGGTGGTGGAGGTCAGGTACGACCACATGGAGGGCGACCGCTTCCGCCACACCGCCCAGTTCAACCGCTGGCGGCCGGACCGGGACCCGGAATCATGCACCTACGAACAGCTGGAGGAGCCGGTGAACTTCGACCTGGCCTCCGTGCTCGAGACCGGGCGGCCCTAGCAACCCGGCCGTCCGCCGTCGTACTTTTGGGTTGCTGCCGGAATAGCCCATTTTTCAACGGGAAAAGCCCGCCATTCGGGGGAATGGCGGGCTTTCCGGTCCCAAAACCGGGCTGGTGCGTTACTTCAGGCCGAGCTGCTTGGTGGGGACCCTGAAGGTTTCCTTGGCCGTCAGCGCGGAGATAGCCGCGATGGAGCAGATGATGGCGGTGAAGATGCTGATCTGGACCCAGCCGCCGGGCTTGATGCCGCCCATGGCTGCCACGATCGCCGGGGCGAAGCCTGCCATCAGGAAGCCCAACTGCGTGCCGATGGCCAGGCCGGAGAACCGGACCTTGGTGCTGAACATCTCGGCGTAAAAGGACGGCCAGACGGCGTTGGAAGCGGCGTAACCGCAGGAGAAGAAGCCGATGGCTGCGAGGAACATCAGCGGGACGCTGCCGGATTCCAGGCTGAGGAGGAACACCGGGGTGAGGATGGCGCTGGAGAGTGCGCCGTAGATGAAGACGGGCTTGCGGCCGATCCTGTCGGCGAGCTTACCGAAGAGCGGCTGCGTGCCCAGGGCTACGAGGTTGGCGCCCACCACCAGCCACAGGGTGGTGGTGCCGTCGACGCCGGCAACGGTCTTGGCGTAGCTGATGGCCAGGGTGCCGAACACGGTGGAGACGGCGGCGATGAACGCGCAGCAGACCACGCGGAGGACGTCGCGCCAGTGGCTCTTGAGCAGGTCGGCCACGGGGAGCTTGGAGATCTCGGCATTCTTCTGGGCTTCCTCGAAGGCCGGGGGTTCGTGCAGCGTGCGGCGGATGAAGAACGCAACCATCACGACGACGGCGCTGAGCCAGAACGGGACGCGCCAGCCGATGCCGTACTTGATGTCGTCCGGGAGGGCCAGGACGGGGATGAAGGCGAGGGCGGCGAGGATCTGGCCACCCTGGGTTCCGGTCAGGGTCCAGGAGGTGAAGAAGGAACGGCGGTTGTCCGGAGCGTGCTCCAGGGTCATGGAGGAGGCGCCGGCCTGTTCGCCAGCGGCCGAGAGGCCCTGGCAGAGCCTTGCGAGCACCAGCAGGGCAGGAGCCCACCAGCCAACGGTGTTGAAGTCCGGCAGGCAGCCGATCAGGAAGGTGGAGGCACCCATCAGGATTAGCGTGAACATCAGGACCTTCCGCCGGCCCACCCGGTCTCCGAAGTGGCCCAGGATGACGGCGCCCACCGGCCGCGCCACGTAGGCAAAGCCGAAGGTGGCGAAGGACATGATGGCCGCGTTCGCGTCAGCATTCGGGAAGAAGACCGTGGGGAAGATCAGGGCGGCGGCGGAACCGAAGATGAAGAAGTCGTAGTATTCGACGGCGCTGCCCAGGAAGCTTGCGAGGGCTGCCTTCTTCGGCGTCCCGGCCGGGGCAGCGATGCCTGGCTCGGCGGACGGAAGTTTCTGGCTCATGGAATTCCTTTGGTGTGACGACTTTGTCGCGGATGGATCAGGGGCTCGCAGCCGGCGCTTGCCTGGGGTAAGGCTTGGCGCGGCACGGCTGGAGGTGCGGGGGAACCCGGACAGTAGCCACATGGTGGGAGCTACTTGTGCGATATAGCAATGATGGCTGTGAGTACAGTCACTTGTCAAGAAAATAATCACCATCTAGAAATAGTTGCCACGATGTGGCAATATCGACTTATGAGTGTGAACCAAGCCACAGAGGTCGACGACGTAACCCCCGAGCCAAAGGCGGCCAAAGGTGACCGGACGGACATGGTGGGCAAGGCCCTGGGCCTCCTTGTCCTCCTCGGGGACGAGCCCCGCGGCGCCAGTGCCGCGGAAATCTCCCGCCGCGCAGACCTGCCCTTCAGCACCACGTACCGCCTGCTGGGCTCGCTCACGCGGGACGGTTTTGTGGATTACGAACCGGATGGCCGCCGCTACCACCTGGGCCTGCGCATCTTCCAGCTGGGCCAGCGGGTGTCCAACCACCACGGCTTTGCCGGCACGGCAATGCCGGTTCTCCGCCGCGTGACGGAGCAGACGGGTGAGGCCACCATCCTCAGCGTCAGGGACGGCCACCACCACCTGACGGTCAACAAGGTGGACGGCCCGCAGATGTTCCGGGTGACCAGTGACCCCGGCCACCTCGGCTCTTTGCATACCACCGCGGTGGGCAAGGCGCTGGTGGCGTTCGCCGAGGACTCGGAGCGGGAACGCCTCCTGGCTGAGCTGGAGCTGGATCCCCTGACGGAGCACTCCATTACCGACAGGGATGCCTTCCGCGCCGAAATCGACAAGGTCCGGCGCGAGGGGTTCGCCGTCATGGATGAGGAGAACGAGACCGGCATGCGCGCCGTGGCCGTCCCGCTTTTCAACTCCCAGGGCTACGCCTTCGCCTCCCTGGCCACAGCGGTCCCGGTTTTTCGCCTGAGCCTGGAAGCCCTGATCGCCCACGTTCCCGTCCTGCAGGAGGCGGCGGCTGAGCTGTCTGCCCGCCTCCCGCAGCGCTGACCCTCGCCGTGAAAAATGCGGCGGGCCTTGGCATTTACTGACCCAAACCCAATCCATGTTCGCATCTCGAACAAGAGTGCGATATGTGAACATGTGCTGTACTGTAATCCCTAACACCGGACCCGCCGCGCCCGCCAAGGCCTGCGCAGGCCGCCCGGTGCCGTTACCAAAGGAGCTGCACGGATGAGTAATCGAACTGAGTCCTACTTGGTGGGACTGGTCGGGGACGGCGTGATGCCGTCACTCACCCCCCACATGCACGAACGCGAAGGCGACGTGCAGGGCCTGCGCTATCTCTACCGCCCCATCGACCTGCTGGAGCTCGGCCTCCCCGGCGAATCCGTCGGCCACCTGCTCCAGAGCGCCCGCAGCCTTGGCTTCAACGGCCTGAACATCACCCACCCCTGCAAGCAGCTGGTACTGGAGCACCTGGATGAAATCTCCCCGGACGCCCTCAGGCTGGGCGCCGTCAACACCGTGGTGATCGAGGACGGCCGTTTCATCGGCCACAACACAGATTTCTCCGGCTTTGCCGCGGCCCTGGCCGCCGGCCTCCCCTCCGCGGAGCTGGACCGCGTGGTCCAGCTGGGCGCCGGCGGCGCCGGTTCCGCCGTCGCCTACGCCCTGCTCACCGCTGGCGTCAAGGCCCTGGACCTGGTGGACGTGGATCCCGCCCGCTGTGCCGCGAAGGCTGCGGAACTGGCTGGCTTCTTCCCGCAGAGCACCGTCACGGCCCGGACGACGGCGGAGCTGCCGCAGCTTTTGCCCCTCGCTGACGGCCTCGTCCACTGCACCCCCGTGGGAATGGCCGCCCACCCCGGCGTCCCGCTGGACCTGGACCTGCTGGAGCCCCGGCACTGGGTTGCGGACATCGTCTACCGCCCCATCGACACCGAACTGGTCCGCGGCGCACGCGCCAAAGGCTGCGACGTCCTGGACGGCGGCCGGATGGCCGTGGGCCAGGCGGCGGACGCGTTCCGGATCTTCACCGGGCTGACAGCCGACGCTGACAGGATGCGTTCGCACTTCCTGGAACTTGTGGCCGCGGAAGAGGTGGCCGCCTGATGCGCACCGGAATCGCCACCGTCTGCCTTTCAGGCACCCTGAAGGAGAAGATGCAGGCCTGCGCCATCGCAGGCTTCGACGGCATCGAGATCTTCGAGCAGGACCTGGTCACCTCGCCCCTGACGCCCGAGGACGTCCGCAAGATGGCGGCAGACCTGGGCCTGACCCTTGACCTCTACCAGCCCTTCCGCGACTTTGACAGCGTGTCCGAGGACCTTCTCGCCGCCAACCTCCGCCGCGCCGAAGCCAAGTTCAGGCTTATGGCCCGGCTGGGCATGGACACCATCCTGGTCTGCTCCAACGTGGCCACCGCCAGCATCGACAGCGACGACCTCCGGACCGAACAGCTGGGCCGCCTGGCCGAACTGGCCGGCGAGCACGGCGTCAAGGTGGCCTACGAGGCCCTGGCCTGGGGCAAGTACGTCAGCGACTACGAGCACGCGCACCGGCTGGTGGAGGCAGTGGACCACCCCAACCTGGGCACCTGTTTGGACTCCTTCCACATCCTGTCCCGCGACTGGAACACAGCACCCATCGAGGCGTTCAACCCGGAGAAGATCTTCTTCGTCCAGGTGGCGGACGCACCCAAGCTGTCCATGGACGTGCTGTCCTGGAGCCGGCACTACCGGGTCTTCCCGGGCGAAGGCCAGTTCGAGCTCGCCAAGTTCATGGGCCACGTGGTCCGCGCCGGCTATGCGGGCCCCGTGTCGCTTGAGATCTTCAATGACGTCTTCCGCCAGTCGGACGTGGAGCGCACCGCCGTCGATGGCATGCGCTCGCTGATCTGGCTGGAGGAACAGAGCGCCAAATGGCTGGACGCCAACGCACCGGTGCTGTCCGGCGCCGCGCCGGGCACCGGCCTGGGCACCCACGCCGCGGGCCGCCGTCGTTATCCGATGGAGCTTGCCACGCTCCCGCAGGTGGCCGAACCGGCAGGCTTCAACTTCGCCGAGGTCAAGGCTGCTGACACCGCCGGGCTGGAAAAAGTCCTGGGCCAGCTGGGCTTCGAGTTCAACGGCCGCCACCGCACCAAGGACGTCCAGCTGTGGACCATGGGCCACGCCCGGGTCATCATCAACGAGGCCGGCCCCGACGCCGGGGACACAACGCCCACGATCGCGGCCCTTGGTTTCGACGTCGATTCACCCGTGATTGCCTCCGCCCGCGCCCAGCAGCTCAAGGCCCCGGCGGTGCCCCGCAAGAGCCAGGCGAACGAGGAGGTGTTCCAGGGCTTCGCCGCCCCGGACTCCACGGAGATCTTCCTGTGCCAGGGCAGCCCGGACGGGACCGCGGCCTGGACCAGCGAATTCGGCGAGGGGCTGGAAGTGCCCGCCGCTGGCGCCTCCGCCGTGATCGACCACGTGAACCTGGCCCAGCCCTGGCAGCACTTTGACGAGGCAGTCCTCTTCTACACCAGCGCCCTGGCCCTGGAAGCGCAGCCTTTCGCCGAGGTTCCCAGCCCCACCGGCCTGGTCCGCTCGCAGGTGATGCTCACCGAAAACCGCGCCGTGCGGCTCGTGCTGAACCTCGCCCCGCTCATCCAGCAGGACGGAGCGTCGGTTGATTCCGGCGCTGCGAATTCTGACGGCGCGGGCACCGGTGCGCGCAGGACCTACCAGGAACACATCGCCTTCGCCGTGGACGACCTCGTGGCCACCGCACGGGACTGCAAGGCCCGCGGCCTGGAGTTCCTGGAGATCCCGGCGAACTACTACGAGGACCTGGACACCCGGTTTGGGCTGGCGCCGGACTTCCTGGCCACGCTGCAGGAACTGAACCTCCTGTACGACCGTGACGCCGACGGCGAGTTCCTGCATTTCTACACCGCCACCGTGGGCAGTGTGTTCTTCGAAATGGTGGAACGCCGCGGAAACTATGACGGCTACGGCGCCCCCAACGCGCCCGTCCGGCACGCAGTCCAGTACGACCTCCTGCACCGCACCTGACCCGCCCGCCTGAATCCCAGCACCTTTAACAACAGCAACGCAACCACGAAAGGAGCCAGCCGTGCCGCAGCACATCACTACCGAACAGCTTGACACCGACGAGCTCGTACCGGCCGCCGAACCCCATGCCGGGCACCAGCCCCTGGACCGCGCCATCGAGACCCAGGCCGATCTCAGTGCAGAGATCAACGCCATGGGCGAGGCATACGCCCGGGCGCTCAAGGACGGCACCCCCGCCGAGACCCAGCCCCGTTTGGACTACCCGCCCTACCGCAGCAGCATCCTGCGGCACCCCACCAAGAGCCTGCAGCACGCAGACCCGGAGACCATCGAGCTGTACTCCCCGGCCTTCGGACACCAGGACGTGCACGCCCTGGAGTCGGACCTGACCATCCAGCACAACGGCGAACCCCAGGGTGAGCGCATCATCGTCGCAGGCAAGGTCCTCGACGGCGACGGCCGCCCCGTTGCCGGCCAGCTCGTGGAAATCTGGCAGGCCAACGCCGCCGGCCGCTACATGCACAAGCGCGACCAGCACCCGGCACCGCTGGACCCCAACTTCACCGGCATCGGCCGCTGCATCACCGGGCCGGACGGCTCCTACCGTTTCACCACCATCAAGCCCGGCGCCTACCCGTGGAAAAACCACCTCAACGCCTGGCGCCCCGCCCACATCCACTTCTCGATGTTCGGCACCGAGTTCACCCAGCGCATCATCACGCAGATGTACTTCCCGGGCGACCAGCTCTTCCCGCTGGACCCCATCTACCAGACCATCGTGGACCCGGACGCCCGGGACCGCCTGGTAGCCAAGTACGACCACGACCTGACCGAACCCGAGTGGGCCCTGGGCTACAACTGGGACATCGTCCTGACCGGCCCGAAGCGGACCTGGACCGAAAACGAAGCACTAGGTACAGCAGGCGACGAGAGTGAATAGGCAGGCAGATAGGCACATGAGCAACCAGACCACCAAGCTTGTTCCCACCCCCGGCCAGACCGTCGGCCCGTTCTACGGCTACGCCCTGCCGTTCGAGAAGGACAACGAACTCCTGGCCCCCGGCTCGCCGGGCTCCATCCGCCTCCAGGGCACCGTGTACGACGGCGCAGGGGAAACTGTCCCGGACGCCATCCTGGAAATCTGGCAGCCCGACGCCGACGGCAAGATCGTCCAGAAGACCGGTTCGCTGGTCCGCGACGGCTACACCTTCACAGGCTGGGGCCGCGGCTCTGTGGGCTACTCCGGCGTGTTTACCTTCACCACGGTCAACCCCGGCCCCACCGAACCGGGGGCGGCGCCGTTCATTTCGGTGGCCATCTTTGCCCGCGGCCTGACGAACCGCCTGTTCACCCGCATCTACCTGCCGGAGAACGGGGAAGCCCTCGCCGCGGACCCGCTTCTCAGCTCCCTGGACCCGGAACGCCGGAAGACCCTGATCGCCCGCCGCGATCCCGACGGCGGACTGACCTGGGACATCCGCCTGCAGGGTGAGGGCGAAACAGTCTTCCTGGACTTCCAGTGAACAACGCCGCCCTGGGCCTTTCCGGAAGCGCGGCCGACGGCGACGCCGGCCTGCTGAGCCCCGTGTCGGCGTCGCCCCTGGTGGGCGCGCTGACGGGGGACCGCGCGGTGCTGGCGGCGATCCTCGCCGTCGAGTCCGGCTGGGCCGCCGTGCTGGAGAAGGCCGGCCTGGCGCCGTCCGGATCCGCCGCCGTCGTGGCCTCCGCCGCCGAGGCGGGCCGCTACGACGTGGCGGACATCGCGTTCCGCGCCCAGGGTGGCGGCAACCCCGTGATCCCGCTGCTGGCCGACCTGCGGAAGCAGGTCCAGGCGCGGGACACCTCCAGCGTGGGCGCCGTGAAAGCGGTCCACACGTCACTGACCAGCCAGGACGTGCTGGACACGGCCCTGATGCTGCTGGCGCGCAACACCGTTGAGGCCCTGCTGGCTGACCTGAAAAGCACGACGGCGGTGCTCGCCGCCCTCGCGGAACAGCATGCGGACACGCTGTGCGTGGGCAGGAGCCTGACCCAGCACTCGTTGCCGTTCACCTTCGGGCTCCGCGCCGCGCAGTGGTTCCACGGCGTGGCAGCGGCAGGCCGGCAGTTGGAGCAGGTGCAGCTGCCGGTGCAGTTCGGCGGCGCGGCAGGCACCTTGGCCGCCGGCACCGTGCTGACCTCCGGGACGGCGTCCACCCCCTTTGGCCTGGCGGATTCGCTGGCCGCCCAGCTTGGACTCGCCGCGGCGCCCGCACCGTGGCACACCAACCGCCTGGCCATCACGTCCCTCGGTAATGCCCTGGCTTCGGTGCTGGACGCGTACGGCAAGCTCGCCGCCGACGTCCTGTTCCTCAGCCGACCCGAGGTGGCCGAGCTGGCCGAGCCGCGGGCCGCGGGCAGGGGCGTGTCCTCGGCCATGCCGCAGAAACAGAACCCCGTGCTCGCCGTCCTGGTCCGCAGCGCCGCCCTGCAGGCGCCGCAGCTCGCGGCCCAGCTGCACCTGGCGGCCGCCAACTTCAACGACGAACGCCCCGACGGGGCCTGGCACACCGAATGGCCTGCCCTCCGCGGTCTCCTCAGCCTGGCCCTGGCCGCGGCCGGCCACGTGAAGGAGCTGACGGAAGGCCTGCAGGTTTTCCCGGTGGCCATGCGCCGCAACCTGGACCTCGCCGGTCCCTTACTGCTGGCTGAAGGGGTAGGGGCAGCCGTCGCACCGCTCTTGGAGGAAAAGGACGGCGCCACCGGCAAACAGCAGCTCCAGGCCGTGGTGGACCGGACCCTTGAGGTGCCGGCAGCGGACCAGGCCGGCACGTACCGGCGGCTGCTCCGCGAGGCTGTCCCGGCCGGCCAGGTCACTGATCTTCGGCTGGAAGAGCTCCTGGATCCGGCCAGTTACCTGGGCCAGGCCGCCGGGATCTCCCGGCGGATCCTCGCAGCGTTCCCGGACTTTGCCCTGTCCGCCACAGATTCTTCCAACACTTCAGCACCCAACGACGCGAACGGAGCCAACCGTGGCTAAACCGACCCTGAAGGCAGTGCTGCTTTCGCCCCAGCGCCCGCTGGGAGACAGGCCCCTGCTCGTAGCCGGACCGTCCCTGGGCACGTCCACCCTCCTGTGGACCGAGGCGGCAACACTGCTCGGCACCGACTACGACGTGGTGGCCTGGGACCTGCCCGGCCACGGCGTCTCGCCTGCGGCCACCGAAGGCTTTGATGTGGCCGACCTCGCGGACGCGGTGGTGGACCTCGTGGACACCATCGCGCCCGGCGCCGGCTTCCACTACGCCGGGGTTTCCCTCGGCGGCGCCACCGGCCTGCAGCTGGGGATCAAGCACGGCGAACGCCTCAAGAGCCTCTCGGTCCAGTGCAGCGGCGCCAAGCTGGGCACCCCGGAAGGATGGCTGGAACGCGCTGAAACCGTGCGCGCCCAGGGAACCCCCGTGATGATCCAGGGCTCCGCGCAGCGCTGGTTCGCGCCGGGCTTCATGGACCGCGAACCCGCCCGGAGCAGCCGCCTCCTGCACGCCCTGCGCGACGCCGACCGCTTCAGCTACGCCTTCTGCTGCGAAGCACTGGCATCCTTTGACGTCCGCGGTGACCTCGGCAGCATCAGCGTCCCCACGCAGGCACTGGCCGGTGCGGAGGACACTGTTGCGCCGCCGTCGTTCGCGGAGGAAGTGGCGGCGGGCATCAGCGCCGGCGGGGGCACTGCCAACGCCGTGACGCTGGGCGGTGTGGCCCACCTTGCCCCGTTCGAGGCACCCGGCCACGTGGCCGACCTGCTCCGCAACCTCATCTCATGGACCGAATCCCAGGAGGCAGCCAAATGAGCAGCATTAACCTTCCAGGCGCACGGAACGGCGTCGTCCAGCCGGATGCCACCAGCCAGGAGATCTACGACGGCGGCATGGTGGTCCGCCGCGAGGTGCTGGGCGCCGAACATGTGGACCGGGCCAACGCCAACAAGGACGAATTCACCGAAGACTTCCAGGACATGATCACGCGAATCGCGTGGGGTGGCATCTGGACCCGCCCGGGCCTTCCGCGGCAGATGCGCTCTGCCGTGACCATCACCGCGATGGTGGCGCACGGGCACTGGGAAGAGCTGGCCATGCACATCCGCGCGGCCATCACCAACGGCCTGAGCCGGGATGAGATCAAGGAAATCCTGCTGCAGACCGCCATCTACTGCGGAGTCCCCTCCGCCAACACAGCGTTCAAGACCGCCCAGCAGGTTTTTAAGGAAATGGACAACAACTCATGAACCAGGCTTTTGTGTACGACGCCGTTCGCACGCCTTTCGGTAAGTTCGGCTCCGGTCTCGCGGCGGTCCGCCCGGATGACTTGGCGGCGCACGTGATCACCGAATCCGTGAAGCGGGCCCCCGGCCTTGACCCCGAACGGATCGACGAGGTCGTGTTCGGCAACGCCAACGGCGCGGGCGAGGAAAACCGCAACATTGCCCGGATGGGCACGTTGCTGGCAGGCCTGCCTGTCTCCATCCCGGGCACCACGGTGAACCGGCTCTGCGGTTCCTCGCTGGACGCCGCGATCATCGCCTCACGCCAGATTAACGCCGGCGACGCCGAGCTGATGCTGGTGGGCGGCGCGGAGTCGATGTCCCGCGCCCCGTGGGTGCTGCCCAAGACCGAGAAGCCCTACCCGGCAGGGGATATGACCCTGGCGTCCACCACGCTGGGCTGGCGCCTGGTGAACAAGGCCATGCCGAAGGAGTGGACCATCTCCCTGGGCGAGGCCACAGAGCGGCTGCGCGAGAAGTACGGCGTGACCCGGGAGCAGCAGGACGAGTTCGCAGCGAACTCGCACAACCTGTCCGCCGCTGCATGGGACGAGGGTTTCTACGACAACCTCGTGGCCCCGGTGCCGGGCACTGACCTGATCCGCGACGAAGGCATCCGCGCCGGGTCCTCGGCCGAGAAGCTCGCCGGCCTCAAGACGGTGTTCCGGACGGAGAACGGCACCGTCACTGCCGGTAACGCGTCGCCGTTGTCCGACGGCGCCTCCGCGGCCTGGATCGGCAGCGAAAATGCCGCCGGGCTGCTGGGGCTCGAACCGCTGGCACGGATCGCCGGCCGCGGCGCGCACGGCAACGACCCGCAGTACTTCGGCTACGCCCCGGTGGAGGCGGCGAACAAGGCCCTCGCGAAGGCGGGCATCGGCTGGGACCAGGTGGGCGCCGTCGAACTTAACGAAGCGTTTGCCGCGCAGTCCCTGGCATGCATCAACGCCTGGGGCATTGACTCCTCGATCGTGAACCGGCACGGTGGCGCGATTGCCATGGGCCACCCGCTCGGCGCGTCCGGCACCCGGATCCTGGGCACCCTCGCCCGGTCCCTGCAGGCCTCCGGGCAGCGCTGGGGTGTCGCTGCGATCTGCATCGGCGTGGGCCAGGGCCTGGCTGTTGTCCTCGAAAACGTAACTACCGGTGCTTCGGCATAACAGACAGGGCTAAGAGAGATGCTGAATTTTGTAGACACCGTGGCCGATGCCGTGGCCGGGATCAAGGACGGTTCCACCGTGATGATCGGCGGGTTCGGCAACGCCGGGCAGCCGTTCGAACTGATCGACGCGCTGATGGACTGCGGAGCCCGCGAGCTGACAGTGGTGAACAACAACGCCGGCCAGGGCGACCAGGGCCTCGCGCTGCTGATCAAGGAAGGCCGGGTGAAGAAGATGATCTGCTCCTTCCCGCGGCAGTCCGACTCCTGGCACTTCGACGCCAAGTACAAGGCCGGGGAGATCGAGCTGGAGCTGGTGCCGCAGGGCAACCTTGCCGAGCGGATCCGCGCCGCCGGAGCCGGCATCGGCGGGTTCTTCACCCCCACCGGCTACGGCACCATGCTGGCCGAGGGCAAGGAAACCCGCATCATCGACGGCCGCGGCCAGGTCTTCGAGACGCCCATCCACGCCGATGTCGCCCTGATCAAGGCCCTCAAAGCCGACGGCAAGGGCAACCTCGTGTACCGCAAGACCGCGCGCAACTTCGGCCCCATCATGGCCGCGGCCGCGAAGCAGAGCATCGTCCAGGTCTCCGAAATCGTCCCCACCGGGGCACTGGACCCGGAAACCGTCGTCACCCCCGGAATCTACGTCAACACCATTGTGAAGGTGGCCTGAGATGAGCATTGCAACTTCCATCCAGACGTCCGAGACGCCGCTGGGCCGCGACGACCTCGCCCGGCTCGTGGCCAAGGACATCCAGCCAGGCTCGTTCGTGAACCTCGGCATCGGCCAACCCACACTGGTGTCCAACTACCTCACCGCGGACCAGGACATCACCCTGCACACCGAGAACGGCATGCTGGGCATGGGCCCGGAAGCCAAGGGCGAGCAGATCGACGGCGACCTCATCAACGCCGGCAAGATCCCGGTCACCGAACTCCCGGGGGCGTCCTACTTCCACCACGCCGACTCCTTCGCGATCATGCGCGGGGGACACCTGGACATCTGCGTGCTCGGCGCGTTCCAGGTCTCGGCCACCGGTGACCTCGCCAACTGGCACACCGGTGCCCCTGACGCCATCCCGGCCGTGGGCGGCGCGATGGATCTCGCCACCGGCGCCAAGGACGTGTTCGTGATGATGACGCTCCTGACCCGGGAGGGCGCCTCCAAGATCGTGGAGGCCTGCACCTACCCGCTCACCGGCGTCGGCTGCGTCACCCGCGTGTACACCGACAAGGCCGTCTTCCTCACCGGACCCGGCGGCGTCCAGGTCCGCGAAACCTTCGGCTGCACCCTGGAGGAGCTCCAGGAACTGGTGCCGGTCCCGCTCACAGCAGCCCCCGCCGTCGCGCCTTAAACACCCCCACGCCCGGCGCGAACGTACACTTGGGGCCCCTGCGGGCCGCGGTTCTGGGGCCGCAAGTGTACGTTCGCGCCGAATAGGATTGGTAACCATGACCCACGCACCAGCAGACACGCAGGCCGCTCCGCAGGCGGGCGACCAGTACGTGCAGTCGCTGGCGCGGGGTCTGGCCGTGATCCGTGCCTTCGATACCGACCACCCCCTGATGACCCTCACCGAAGTCGCCGCCCGTACGGACCTGACCCGGGCCACCGCGCGGCGCTTCCTGCACACGCTGGTGGAACTGGGCTACGTCCGCACCGACGGCAAGACCTTCGCGCTGACGGCCAAGGTGCTCCAGCTCGGCTACGCCTACCTTTCCGGGCTGTCGCTGCCGCAGCTGGCCCAGCCGCACCTGGAGGAACTGTCGCTGAAGCTGGGTGAGTCCACGTCCGCCGCGGTGCTGGACGGCACGGACATCGCCTACATCGCCCGGGTGACCACCCGCCGGATCATGAACGTGGGCATCACCGTGGGCACCCGCTTCCCGGCGCATGCCACCTCCATGGGCAGGGTACTGCTGGCGGCCCTGCCGCCGGCCGAACTCAAGGCCTACCTGGCCTCAGCCGAGATCAAGCCGCTCACGCCCCGCGCACTGGGCACTCCCCAGGAGCTGCTCGCAGTCCTGGATACCGTCCGCGCCCAGGGCTGGTGCCTGCTGGACCAGGAGCTGGAGCTGGGGCTGATGTCCGTGGCGGCCCCGGTCCATGACGGACCCAAGGTGGTGGCGGCGGTGAACGTTTCCCTGCAGGCCCAGTCCGTCGCTGCCCGGCCGGACCCTGAGGCGTACCTCGCCTCGGTGGCGCAGGAGATCGTGGCTACGGCGAAGCTCATCTCGGCGGACCTGACCGCCCGGGGGTAACACGCGAACAGGCAGGTAATACCCCCAAAACACGAATCTGCGGGAATTAGCTGCCAGTTCGCGCAGGGGGCCATAGACTCTAGCCAACTACGTGCAGCAGTGCCGCTCCGCGAAGTTCCCGCCGGTCAAACGGACGGACCTGGACCTCGAGGCGCTGCCGCACACGTTTGTGAGGGGAGTGGCCGTGCAACTGGGCATACCGCGGGAACGGCATGAGGGTGAACGGCGCGTGGCCGCCACCCCGGAAACCGTCCAGCAACTGACCGGACTGGGCCTGGACGTGCTGATCGAGGCGGGGGCCGGCGACGCAGCAGGCCACAGCGACCATGAATACATCCACGCCGGGGCCCGGATAGTCCCGTCCCTCGACACCCGCGGCCTGGACATCCTCATCCACGTCCGCCCGCTGGATCCGGCGACGGCCAAGTCGCTGAAACCCGGCGCCGTCACCGTGGGAATGGCCTCGCCGTCGTCCCAGCTGGCCACCGTCCAGGCGCTCGCTGACGCCGGAGTCACCTCCTTCGCCCTGGAACTGGTGCCCCGCATCTCCCGCGCCCAGTCCATGGACGCGCTCAGCTCCCAGGCCCTCGTGGCCGGCTACCGCTGCGTCCTGGAAGCCGCCATCCGCCTGCCGCGATTTTTCCCCCTCTACATGACCGCCGCCGGAACGGTGCCGCCCGCCCGGGTGCTGGTGCTCGGCGCCGGGGTGGCCGGGCTGCAGGCCATCGGCACTGCAAAACGGCTCGGAGCCCGGGTCTCCGCCAACGACATCCGCCCGGCCTCCGCGGATGAGGTCGCATCCATGGGCGGCACCTTCATCAGGCTCGACCTCGAAACCGCCGAAGCCTCCGGCGGCTACGCCCGCGAACTCAGCGCCGACCGCGGCGCCCTCCAGCGTGAACTTCTCGCACCGCACGTCGGCCAGGCGGATGTCCTGATTACGACGGCGGCGGTCCCCGGCAGGCGCGCGCCGCTCCTCGTGAGCCGCCAGATGGTGCAGGCCATGCGGCCCGGTTCCGTCGTCGTCGACCTCGCCGCGGAGACCGGCGGCAACGTGGAGGGATCCGTTCCCGGCGAGGACATCCTGGTGCCCACCGCGGACGGGCAGGGCTACATCACGCTGGTGGGGTTGAAGGACGCGCCGTCAGCGATGGCCTCGGACGCGTCCCGCCTCTACGCCAAGAACGTGGCCAACCTGCTCGCCCTGATGACCCGGGACGGGGTGGTTGCACCCGATTTCGACGACGAGGTGGTGGCCGGCGCCTGCCTCACGCACGACGGCGCGGTGCGGCACCTGCCCACGGCGGAGGCCCTCGCCGCGCTCATCCCGGCGCTGCCCGACCACTCACCGACGGTCCAGGCCGACGGCGTCCACGTCGACAGTGTCCACGGCGAGGGGGGAATCTGATGGACGGCATGAGCCTGCTGACCGTCACCGTGCTGGCCGTTTTTGTTGGCTTCGAAGTGGTCTCCAAGGTCTCCAGCACCCTGCACACCCCGCTGATGTCCGGGGCGAACGCCATCCACGGCATCATCCTGGTAGGCGCCATCATCGTGGCGGGCCAGGCGGCCGACCCGGTGATCCTGGCCGTGGCGCTGCTCGCCGTGGTGCTGGCCACCGCCAACCTGGTGGGCGGCTTCGTGGTGACCGACCGGATGCTGCACATGTTCCATGGCCGGAAGGAAGCCGCCGGCAAGGCATCCGCGGGCAAGGGGGAGGGACAATGACCCTCCTCGATCCGGTCTGGACCTCCCTGCTCTACCTCATAGCCGCCGTATTCTTCATCCTTGCCCTGCGCGGCCTCAGCTCCCCCCGCACCGCGCGCCGCGGGAACCTGGTGGGCGCCTTCGGAGCGCTGCTGGCCGTCATTACCGTCTTTCTGTCCGCCCGTCTGGACAACATTCCCTGGATCATCGGCGCCATCGCGGTGGGAACCGCGGTGGCCGCACCCGTGGCCCGGCGGGTGCAGATGACCCAGATGCCCCAGCTCGTGGCGCTCTTCAACGGTGTAGGCGGCGGCGCCGCGGCCCTGGTGGCGCTGCTGGAGCTCGGCCATACGGCGGACCCGTGGGTGCGCCTCGCCATTGTCTTCACCCTCCTGGTGGGCGCCGTGTCCTTCGCCGGATCCGGGGTCACCTTCGCCAAGCTCCAGGAGCTGATGACCACCCGCCCCGTCGTTTTCCCCGGATTGCCGGTGGTGATGGCGGTGGTGCTGCTTGCTGCGGTGGGTGCCGCCGTCGCCGTCGTCCTCACCGGTTCCCTGCCGCTGGCGGTGCTGCTGTTGGTCCTGGGCCTCGCGGCCGGCGTGCTGCTGGTGCTCCCGGTGGGCGGCGCGGACGTACCGATCGTCATCTCGCTCCTGAACGCGTTCACCGGCCTGGCGGTGGCGGCGTCCGGCGTGGTCCTGGGCAACGTCCTGCTGGTGGTGGCCGGAACCCTGGTGGGCGCCTCCGGTACCATCCTCACCCGGGCCATGGCCGCGGCGATGGGCCGAAGCGTGGCCGGCATCCTGTTCGGCGCCTTCCGGGGAGGTTCGACGGCGGGATCCACCGCCGTGAGCGAACGTCCCGTCAGGTCCTCCAGCGCAGAAGACGTGGCGGTGCTGCTGGGCTACGCGCAGCGGGTGATCATCGTGCCCGGCTACGGCCTGGCCGTGGCGCAGGGGCAGCACACCGCCGCCGAACTGGCGCTGGCCCTCGAAGCCCGCGGCATCGAGGTGGACTTCGCGATCCACCCCGTGGCCGGCCGGATGCCGGGGCACATGAACGTGCTCCTGGCCGAGGCCAATGTGCCGTACGAGTCGCTCAAGGAGATGGGCGAGATCAACTCCGAGTTCCGCACTGCTGACGTGGCGCTGGTGGTGGGCGCCAACGACGTCGTGAACCCGGCCGCGAAGACGTCCTCCGGGTCGCCGATCTACGGCATGCCCATCCTGGAGGTGTCCGATGCCCGCCAGGTGATTTTCCTGAAGCGCTCCATGCGGCCGGGATTCGCCGGCATCGAGAATGAGCTGCTGTACGAACCGCACACCTCACTGCTCTTTGGCGACGCCAAGGATTCCCTGGCCAAGGTGCTGGGCGCGGTGAAGGCGCTGTAGCCCGCGGACCGTAGGATCAACAGTGATACCTACCCCGACTTTTCACGAGGAGCCATCCCCATGACCAACCCGCAGACCCCGCCCGGCGCGGCTACCGCAGCCCGGCCGGCCCGTCCCGTCTGGCTGATGCCGGTCATCATGACGGTGGTCACCGGAGTCATCGGCATGGTCCTGGTGGCTGGCCAGGGGCTGTTCTGGATGATCGCCGTCATCGCCGTGGTTGATGCCATCGGTGTCTTCACCATCGTGCGGTCGTCCCGGATTAACGCCCGGAACCAGGAAGCCCGTGCCCGGGAAACAGAAAACCGCCTCTAACACCGCCAGCCACTTTCCACGTCACCGAAGGACATCATGACAGCCAACAGCTCCGAAGCCCCCAAACGCGCGGCGATCATCATCAATCCTGCCAAGCCGGTGGACGTGGACGTGCGCGCCCTGGCAGCGAAGCACTGCTCGGCGAACGGGTGGGGCGAGCCCATCTGGCTGGAGACCACCAAGGAGGACCCGGGCGTCGGACAGGCGAAGGACGCGCTTGAGCAGGGCGCCGCCGTCGTTATTGCCGCCGGCGGCGACGGCACCGTGCGGTGCGTGGCCGAGGTCCTTGCCGGCGGGGACGTGCCCATGGGGCTGCTCCCGTTCGGCACGGGGAACCTGCTGGCCCGCAACCTGGGCATGGACGTCACGGACTTCGACGGCGCCATGGCCGGTGCGCTGGCGGGAACCGAGCGGAAAATCGACGTCGTCCGCGCCCGCCGGAACGACCCCGACAAGGAGCAGCTGTTCCTGGTAATGGCCGGCGTGGGGTACGACGCCACCATCATGGCGGACACCAACGAGGACCTCAAGGACAAGGTGGGCTGGCTGGCCTACGTGGACGCCGGCATCCGGAACCTGCCGGGCAAGCCGGTCAAGGCCACCATCCAGATCGACGGCGAGCCCGTGGTCCACCGCCGGGTCCGCAGCGTCATGGTGGGCAACTGCGGCAAGGTCCAGGGCGGCCTGGAGATCTTCCCCGACGCCAAGGTGGACGATGGCCTCCTCGACGTGGTGGTCCTGGCGCCCCGGGGCAAGCTCGGCTGGTTCTCCGTGATCGCCGGCATGATCGGCAAGGGGAAGGGCAAGGACACGTCCGTTGAATACTTCCAGGGCAAATCCGTGGAGATCACGCTGGAGCACAACGACGATTACCAGCTCGACGGCGACCACGAGGGCGAGGGCAAGCATGTCCTGATGACCCTGGAGCCGTCCGCCCTCACGATCCGGCTGTAACCCAGCCGGCCGCCGGAACTCCGGCAGCCCGGGCCCAGATAGCCCGGGCACAGGCGTTAAAGGGTTTCGACGGCGGCCCGCTCCCAGTGGGCGGGCCGCCGTCGGTTCTTGACTGGGCTGCTGGAACTGCAGGCCGCTGAGCCGCAGTTTGCCGGGCGTTTAGCCGGCCAGCAGCCTGCCCCACCTCGGTGCGAGCAAGGGGGACCCGGCAAGTTTGAGGCAGTGCCACAGCGTCACGGCCACGGAGTCCAGCACCGGAACGCCGGTCTCTGCCTCCACGTCCGCGGCGATGTTGGCGCCGTACAGGTTGGTGCAGAGGTAGACCAGGGCATCCGGCCGGGCGGCGGCCAGCTCCAGCGACCCCGGCCGCATCTCGTCGTCCGTGACCCGGGCGAAGGACTCGTTGTCGCTGAGTCCCAGGGCGCGGTGGCCGATGGTTTTGATTCCGTCCCGCTGGTAGGAGTCCATGACCGCGCGGTTGACGTCCTCCGTGTATGGCGTGAAAAGCCCGATCCGCTCCGTGCCGAAGGACTCGAAAGCCTCCAGGTAGGCGAGCGTGGAGGTGGTGGCGGGGATGCCCGTCGCATCCACGATTTCGGCGACCAGCTCCCGGTCGTGGTCCGCGCCGAGCCACGAGCCGGACGTGCCGTTCCAGGCGATGACGTCCACGTCGGCCGTTGCCAGCAGCTCGGCGGCGGTGCGCATGACGGCGGGGTCGAACTGCTTGTCCGAGGAGTCATCCAGGGCGATCCGGGTGACGGGAATCCGGGTGAAGTGGATGGTGACGTCGTCCCGGTCGCCCAGGATGCGGTAGCTCTGCGGCTCCAGGCAGGTATTGGAGGACGGCACGATCATGCCGATGCGGGTCTTGCGTGCTGCGGTTGGCATGGGGCTCCTAGAGAGTAATAGCGGATTCGACGGCGGTGGCGGGTGATGCGGGGGTCAGCGGCGACAGCGCGTCGCGGTGTTCGGTGAACCCGTTGCGGGCCACGAAGCGGCCCACGGGGCCGGGATCCTGGAAGCCGGCATCGTCCACCACCACGCGCCCGGCGGAGACGACGGCGGCGGGCCAGCCGGTGAGCGCCTTCCCCTCGAACGGCGAGAAATCAGTTCCCATGTGCAGGGCACCGCCGTCGACGGCGCGTTCCGTGGCGGGATCGAAGATCACCAGGTCGGCGTCGAACCCTTCCACGATGGCGCCCTTGCGCGGCACCGCGTTGATCCGGGCCGGGCCCGCGGAGAAGACCTCCACGAAGTCCTCCACGGAACCGCCCGCTTCGGAGACGAGCGCCGTGAAGGTCACGGGCATGCGGGTCTCGACGCCGGGCAGGCCGTGCGGCATGAAGCGGACGTCGTCCGTGCGCTCGCGTTTCTGCGAGAGGTCGTAGCAGGAGTGGTCCGAGGCCACGGTGTGGATGGCCCCGGCGGCGAGGCGTTCCTTGAGGGCGGCGACTGTTTCGGCGCTGCGAATGGGCGGGCAGCAGGCGTACCACTCCGGGAAGGCGCCGCCGTAGACGGTGTCGTCGAGGGTCAGGTAGTGCGGGCAGGTCTCGGAATAGGCTTCCTGGCCGCGCCCGCGGGCTTCGGTGACCAGGTCCACGGCCCCGGGCGTTGACTGGTGCACGAAGTACACGGGCGCTCCGGTGTATTCGGCCATGGCGAGGGTTTCCTTGACGGAGGTTTCCTCGGCCAGCTCCGGCCGGGTGCGGTGCAGGTGTTCGATCCCGATCCGGCCGTCCGCGGCGTGCTGCTCGGTGCAGTCGGCAATGATGGCATCGTGTTCGGCGTGGATGTAGGTGAGGCCGTCCAGGCGGACCATTTCACGCATGACCTTCAGGATGGTGTCGCCGTCTGCCATGGTGGAGCCGCGGTTGGTGGTGTACATCTTCACGGAGCGCACACCTTCGGCGGCGAGCTGCTCCAGCTGCCAGGGCACGGTTTCGTCCCAGCTGACCACGGAGCCGTGCAGGGCCACGTCGCAGCGCGATTCGGTGGCCAGCCGCTTCTTGTTCAGCACGGCGTCCAGCGGGGTTTCCTGGGCGTCGCGGGGGATGCCGAAGTCGATGATGGTGGTGGTGCCGCCCCACAGGGCGGCCGTGGAGGTGGTGCAGTAGTCGTCCAGGGTGCGGAAGCGGCCGGTCACCTGGGCCACGTGGCAGTGGGCGTCAACGCCGCCCGGGATCACCAGCTGGCCGCTGGCGTCCACGGTGCGGGTGGCTGCGGGGACGGGTTCGGCGGCGTCGACGAGCTGCACGATGCGGCCGCCGTCGACCACCACGTGGGCAGCCTGCCGGCCGAAACTGTTGACCACGGTGCCGTGGGCGATGACGAGATCTGGCGTGTGGGACATCGTTGTCCTCCTACTTCTGCGTGGCGGTGGCGGTGGCAGTGACGTTGGCCTGCGCGGCGGCCAGGGCGGCGTCGAGGTTTTGGGAGAGTCCGCTGCGGCGCTTGACGGGCGGCGGGGCGAACGCGCCCTGCCGGTGGAAGCCGGACTGCAGGGCCACGACGGCTTCGGTCATCCGGATGCCGGCGGAGATTCCGTCCACCACGGGAACGGGGATCTGCCCCTCAAGGTCACGGGCCAGTCCGGCGAGCGGGGCACCTGCAAGGATCACGACGTCGGCGCCGTCCTCCTCGACGGCCTGCCGGCTGAGTGCCAGGAGGGTGTCCTTGAAGTCGGCCTGGACGGAACCGATCGAGTTCAGGCTCTGGTTGATGGACCGGATGGAGGCCAGCCGGCCGCCGAGGCCGAAATGTTCAACGCAGTCCCGGTACCAGGCGGTGATGCGGTCGGAGATGGCGATGATGGAGAAGCGCTGGCCCTGCAGGGCGGCGGCACAGAGGGCGGCCTCGGTGATGCCGATAACCGGAACGTCCACCAGTTCCTTGAGGGCCGGCATCCCTGGATCGCCGAAGGCGGCTACGACGATGCCGTCCACCTGGCCGTGATACTCGGCGATGATCTCGGCGACGGCGCCGGCGGCGATCAGGGATTCAAAGCGGGTTTCGATGTACTCGACGCCGTGCCCGGCGGTCCGTACGACCAACTCGGTGTCAGGTCCGGCCGAGCGCAGGGCTTCGGCCTCGATCAGGGCGGTGACGTCGTTGCTGATGTTGGGGTTGATGACGAGGAGTTTCATGTTCGTTTCCGTTGGAGGGTGAGTTCGGCTGCGGGGGAGTCTTCGGGGAACTGCTCGCGGTACTTGCCGATGTGCGACGCCGATTGGACGGCTGCGCGTTCCGGGTCGCCGCTGGCGATGGCACCGTAGAGCTCACGGTGTTCCTGGATCAGTTCCGGGAGATCGCTGACATGGCGGAAGAGCCAGTGCATACGGCCCTGGAGGGGTTCCAGTGCCGAACGCAGGAAGTCGTTGTTGGCGATGCGGGTGATGGCATCGTGGAATTCGCTGTTGGCGCGGTGGGCATCCATGATGGCGCCCTTGGCGAGGCAGCGGTCCGCCTCGTCCAGGAGGCCCTGGAGCTGGGCAAGGTCTGCCTCGGTGGCGCGGGCTGCGGCCAGGCGGCAGGCGAGGACCTCGAGGGACTGGCGGACGTCAAAGAGGTCTTCGACGTCTTTGGCGCTCAGTCCGCTGACTTCCATGCCCCGGGAGGCGCGGTCCCGGATGAGGCCTTCCTGGCGGAGCATCCGGAGGGCTTCCCTGACCGGGAGCCGGGAGACGTTGAATTCCGCGGCAAGGTCGCGTTCCACGAGCCGGGTGCCGGGCGCGTAATGCCCTTCGAAGATCCTGGTGCGCAGGGTATCGCGCACGGCTTCCCGCAGGGGGCGGTCCGTGTTGGGGTTCTCAGGTGCAGCCAGCATCTTTGCTCCATTCGTGGTTTTTGAGTGACTCTACGTCCTCGGCGGCATCCATTTCTGTTCAGTCCGCCCGCCGGTAACTGAACTGGGGAGGGCTGAAGCGGCCAAACGACCGTTCCAGTGCCGCGGCCACGGCCAGGACCTCGCGGTCGCGGTAAGGCCGGCCCACCACCTGGATGCCCACCGGCAGCCCTTCTTCGGACACCCCGCACGGGACCACGGCCACCGGGAAGCCGAGGACGCTGATGGCCCGGCAGCACGATCCCAGTTCGGTCCAGGGAATGTCCTTGCCCTTGACGGTGAAGCTTCCGATCCGGGGATCCGACGCCGGCACGCTTGCCACCGGGAGGAGCAGGATGTTGTGCTCTTCCATGAAGCCCAGGACCTGGGTGCGGATGTCATCGCGTTCCGCGGCGGCCCGGCGGTACTGAACCACCGTGCCCGGTGTGCCACCCAGCAGGGACGTGCGGAGGTTGCTGCCCAACTGGTCCTCGCGGTCCGTGGCGAGCTTCACGACCTCGGGCATTCCCTCGGCTGTGCGGAGCGCCACGAAGGCAGCTGCTGCCCGCTCGAGGCCCGGCGGCCGGCCGTGCGTCACGGGAACGCCGAGGCCTTCGAGAACCTCCGCTGCGCCGCGGACAGCGGCCACGAGATCGTCCCGGACGGGGAAGGTGCCCTCGTCCTCGAACCAGGCTGCGGTGATGCCGGCCAGGGAATCCACCGGACCGCCCAGGGGCACCGGCACGGTGGAGGGATCGACGCCGTCCGGCCCGGCGAGGATGCCCAGCAGCACGCCCAGGTCATCCACGCTGCGGGCCAGCCAGGCCACGGTGCCCAGCCGGTGCAGGGCGGACATCGAGTTTGGGGCGGGAAGGCTGCCGTCCGCCGGCGGAATATAGGGCAGCAGCCCGGTCTCCGGGACCAGGCCCGGGGTGGGGCGCAGGCTGGTGATGCCGGTGCAGTGCGCCGGCCAGCGGATGGAGCCGCCGAAGTCGGTGCCGAGCCCGAAGGCACTCATGCCCGAGGCGACGGCCGCGCTGTCCCCGCCCGTGGAACCGCCCGAGGTGAGGCGGGTGTCCCAGGGGTTCCAGGTGTCTCCGAAGACCGGGTTGCGGCTGTGCGTTTCCACCGCGAATTCCGAACAGTTGCCCTTGCCCAACAACACCGCACCCGCCTCCTGAAGGCGGCGGACCGCCGTCGCGGACTGCTCCGGAACGTAGTCCCCCAGAAGGGGACTTCCCGCCGTCGTCCGCAAACCCCTGGTGGCCAGCGTGTCCTTCACCGTGAACGGGACCCCGTGCAGCGGGCCAAGGAACCGGCCCACGGACGCTGCCTCATCGGCAGCCTCGGCCTCTTCACGGGCCAGCGGGTTGAGGGTGACCACGGCATTCAGGCCGGGATTCGCCTGGGCGATCCGCTCAAGGTGCAGTTCCAGGCAGTCGACGGCGGTCAGCCGGCGTTCCCGCAGGGCGGCGGCCCATTCGACCATGGACAGGCCGGTCAGCTGTTCGCTCGCGGGTTCTGCGGGAGGCAGGACGGTGTTGTTCATTTGCGGACCCCTACTTTGCCGGGGCGGTGAGCTTGCCGGCGTCGGTCATGGCGATCTTCGATGTTTCCTTGGCAACAAAGACGCAGTAGACCATCAGCAGCAGGGCCGCGGAGAGGTACCCGGCCACGGAGAAACCGGTGCTGGTGAGGGTGATCAGCTGGATGGCGATCAGCGGGGCGAAGCCGCCGCCGAAGACGCCCGCCAGCTGGAAGCCGACGGCCGCACCGGTGTAGCGGACCTTGGTGGGGAACAGCTCGGGGATGAAGGACGCCACGGGGGCGTACATCGCGGCCACGATCACCAGGCCGATGGCGGGGGCGATCATCACCAGGAACGGATCCCTGGAGTTGAGCATTGCGATGAACACGAAGCTGTAGATGATGCCGGCTACGGCACCGCCAATCATCACCGGGCGGCGGCCAACCTTGTCTGAGAGCGCACCGAACAGCGGGATGGCGATCATCTGCGCGACGGCGGACACGGTGGAGGCCGCAAGCGCCAGGCTCTTGGGCAGGCCCAGGTGTTCGGTGCCGTAGACGAGGACGAACAGGGCGAAGATGTAGAACGCGATGTCGCTGCCGATCCGGGCGCCGACGGCCAGGGCCAGGGCCTTCTTATAGTGCTTGAAGACGTAGAGCAGCGGGGCCTTGACCTCTTCCTGCTTTTTCTCGTCGGCCTTCTTCTCTGCAGCTTCGAAGACGGGTGATTCGGCGAGCTTCATCCGGATGTAGAGGCCGATGGCAACCAGCAGGAAGCTGATCAGGAACGGGATGCGCCAGCCCCAGGACAGGAAGGCGTCCTTGGCGAGCACCGAGGTCATCAGGGTGAAGATGCCGGTGGCCAGCAGCAGGCCGGTGGGGGCCGCGCTCTGGACCAGGCTGCCGAAGAAGCCGCGGCGGCCGCTCTTGTCCGACTCGGTGACCATGAGGGCGGCTCCGCCCCATTCGCCGCCGATGCCGATGCCCTGCAGGAAGCGGAGGGAAACCAGGAGGACGGGGGCCCAGACGCCGATGTTCTCGTACGTGGGCAGGAGCCCGACGGCGGCACTCGCAAGGCCCATCAGCAGCAGCGTGGTGACCAGGACGTTCTTCCGGCCGATCTTGTCGCCGAAGTGGCCGAAGATGGCTGCGCCGAGGGGACGGACGACGTAGCCCACGGCATACGTGGCCAGGGCCAGCAGCAGGCCCGTGGCGGGCTCTGAGCCCGGAAAGAACAGGATGGGGAAGACGATTGCTGCTGCTGTGCTGTATGCGAAGAAGTCGTAGTACTCAAGGGTGGTGCCGACGAAGCTCGCGGCGACGACCCTCTTCATTGAGTTCCCGCCGCCCTTCGCCGGGGCGTCGGAAACGGAACCTTTGGTTTGGGAGTTGATCGACATTTAGCCCTCCTGGGCGGTGAGTCGGTGATACAGAACCGGGTGGGAAGTGGGGTGGGAAGTGAGGAATTCTCCACCGAGTGCTGATTTGGGATCCCAAATATGACGGTAGATCGTGGACAGGTCCATGTCAATGGTTTTGGGATCCCAAATCGGAATCGCGGCGTGGTGCTGGCGCCTGGCGCTTGTCCGGGGCTAGACGGGGAGGCGCTTGTTGTAGTTCAGGGTCAGCACGGAGGCGCCCATGATGATCGCGGACCCAACAAAGTACAGCAGCGCCCACGTGTAGGAGCCGGTGGCCCCGACAATCAGGCCCACCACGATCGGGGTGACGAAACCGGCGATGTTGCCGCTGAAGTTCATGGCGCCACCCAGGACCCCGGCGTTCGTCCGGCCGCCCAGGATGGAGGGGATGCTCCAGAAGAGGCCCACCCAGCGGAGGAAGAACATGACCGTGGACAGCAGCACAACCGCCGTCGTCGGATCCGACACGATGGTGACGCCCACCAGGCCGCCAATGACCACAACGCTGGAGATGCCCAACAGGGTGCGCATGACCAGGTTGGCCGAGGCGCCGGAGTTGCGCCACTTGTCGGCGATGTGGCCGCCGATGATTTCGCCGACGAAACCGGCGCCGAAGATCACGAACGTGGACCAGCCGATGGTCTTCAGGTCAAAGCCCTTGGCCTGGGCGAGGTAGAGCGGGCCCCAGGTGAGCAGGCCGTAGAACACGCCGTTGAAGCCCAGCCAGCCGAAGCACATGGCCCAGAACGAACGGAACTTCAGGTAGGGAAGCAGGGCACGCTTGCCCTTGCTGCCGTCGAGTTCGGCCTCGGCGTCCTCGGCGGCGTGGGAAGCCTCGATGTACTCGGCCTCGGCGGCGTTGACGGCGCGGTGCTGGCGCGGATTGTCGCGGACATACCACCAGACCGCGAGGCCCATAAGCACGGTGGCCGCGCCGGCGATGACGAAGGAACTGCGCCAGCTGCCGGTGGCGGCGATGAGTCCGGCGATGAGGATGCCGCCCAGTCCTGCGCCGAGCGGGGCGCCGGCGTCCAGGATGGTGGCACCGCGGCCGCGCTCGGACTTGTGCATCCAGATGGCGTTGAGCTTGCCGCCGGCGGGCATGACGCCTGCCTCGGTGACGCCGATGCCGAGCCGGGCGATGAACATGCTCAGGAAGCCTCCGGCCATGCCTGAGGCTGCGGTTGCGGCGCCCCAGCCGACGCACGAGGCCGTCATGACCTTGCGCGGGCCGAACTTGTCGATCAGCAGGCCGACCGGGATCTGCATCAGGGCGTAGGTCCAGAAGAAGGCGGACAGCAGGAGGCCCACGAGCTCCGGGGCCAGGTTGAATTCCTTTTGGATGATGGGCAGTGCCACGGAGATGGAGCCGCGGTCGATGTAATTGACGGCGACGAGGACCAGCAACAGCAGGAACAGCTTCCAGCGGACGTTGGTGCGCCGTTGCACGCCGTCCTTCTGCTGTTCGGTGCCGGTCTCGGGATTCAGGGTGTCGTCAGCGGGTGCTGTTTCGGTGTTCGGAATGGACACAGCTTCTCCTTCACGGGGAAGTTACGGATGGGGAGGGATCCGGGATGGGAAATAAGGCCCGCGGGGTGGGCGGGGATTGAAGAGCGGGGCTTCGGATGGCGCGTTGGGGAGCGCCGGAAAGCGTGTTGCATATTTGGGATCCCGTGTTGGGATCCCAAAATCAAAGTTAGGAGTGACCCGCGCCACTGTCAAGGGTTTTCGGCAATTGCGCCGCGGAGGACCCTAAAAACGGATTGTGACTGGCTGGGCTAGTGCTTGCTGCCAGCGGAAGGCCGGTGCGCCAGGATTTCGGCGAGCTCCGCGAGCCGGTGTGCCCGTGCTGACTCGGCGGGCGTGAACGGTTCGCCGGGCCGGACAAAGGTGAGGGGTCCGTGCCAGGCGGTGGGGACCTTCAGGCGGGTCCCGGCGTCGTGCTTTTCCAGGACCGCCTCCGCCGGGGTGAGGATCCGGGCGCGCAGCAGTTCGGCCACCGCCAGCGGAAGCTCGTCCGGTGCGTCGGCGATCCTGGCTGCCAGGCTCAGCGCCTTCGTCTGGCCATCTGCCATGGCCAGTGCCGTGGTGGGCCATACGTGCGAGCGGGTTCCGCCGCCGTCGTGCAGCGCATCCAGCAGCTGGCGCTCGCTGAGGTTCCCGGGCGCGGAGAGCACAAACTCGTCCAGCACGCCGCCGGCCACGGGGTGTACGTGGATGCTCAGGATGTTGGTATCCAGGCGGGCCAGCGCCCGGGTGATTTTCTGCAGCGAGCCCGGCTGGTCCTGCAGCACAGTGCGCGCCCGCCACAGCGACGGGGCTTTGCCCAGCTTCCTGCGGTGGCGCAGGGCCGGTGCGTGCAGCCAGCCCCGCAGGACGCGGGCAGCGGACGGCTCGGCCACCCAGATCACCAGGACGGTGGCCGTGAGGGTGAGCACCAGCACCTTGGCCAGATAAGGCAGATGGGTCCCCACCACCAGGGCGTGGACGAGAAGCTCGATGGGAAGCATCACGGCGATATTCGCCACCGTAAGGCGGGCCTTGGTCGGTTCCGGCATCAGGCCGCAGACTTCGCAGCTCAAATCAGCCGCGGCAGGGTTGCTTGCGGTGGGCTTCATCTCTCAAGGATCACGTGGTGCTGTTTCGGGGTGTTGCCCCGCCATTCCGATCGTGGGAACGGTCCGCCACGTAGGATTTACGTGGACGTCAGCGCGGCCGCCCGTCAGATGCAGACTGCAGGAAGGCGCCCTAACCACGTGAAGATGATCGCGGAGATGTTCAGCATCGCTCCCGGCAACAAGGACCACCACCCGGCCCTCCGGTGCGCCGTAGGTGTGTTTGTTCCGCTCCTCACGCTGGTGCTGCTGGGACGCCTGGACCTCGCTATTTTCGCGTCCTTCGGCGCCTTCACCGGAATCTACGGCCGCGGCGAACCGCACGGCACACGCTTTGCACTCCAGCTCCGTGCCGGACTGCTGATGCTGCTGGTTATCCTGCTCGCATCGCTCGCCGCCCGTGCAGGCGAAGCCCTGGGCCTGGATGAGTCCGGCACGACGTGGCTCCTGGTCCTGGCCACCACGCTGGTGGCGGGCGGCTGCTCGGTGGCCATCTCCTGGTTCCGGCTTCGGCCCGCGGGCTCCTTGTTCCACATCTTCGCGTTCGCCGCCATCGCCTCCATCCCCAACCAGCCGCCGCTCGCCGAAGGCATGCTGGTGGCTGTGCTGGTCACCGCGTTGTGCCTGCTGATCGGCTTCTCGTCACGGGTGCTGCCCGGCCACCGCACGCCCTGGGCCTGGCCGCGCCCGCTTCGCCGCACTCCCGACGAGCGTCGGGCGGCGTGGCTGGAAGGCGCCGGCTACCTGGTGGCTGCCGGACTGGCCGGAACCCTCGCCACGTGGGCCGGGCAGTGGCTGGGATTCGGCCATAACTACTGGGCGATGGTGGCCGCGGTCGTCCCGTTGGTGGGCCACACCACCCGGCACCGCGTCCGCCGCGGCGTGCAGAGAATCATCGGCACGGTCCTGGGCCTGGTGGTCCTGGCCGGAATCCTTCTCCTCAGCCTCGAGCCGTGGCAGACCGTACTGGTCATGGCACTCTGCCAGTTCGGCGCCGAAATGTTCATCATCCGCCAATACCTGGTGGCGCAGGTCTTCATCACGCCGCTGGCCCTGATTTCCACGCTGCTGGTGGTTCCGGCTTCCCCGGCCATCCTGCTCCGGGACCGCATCATCGAGACCGTCATCGGAGCCGCCGTCGGCATTGCCGTAGTGGTGGCTCCGACCCTCTGGCGGCGGCTCCGGCGGGCGTGACGCCCGGCTACTTGCCCGGCAGGTCCGCGGACTGCCCGACGGCGGCGGCCCGGGCGGGTGCCGGGGTGATGGTGTGGGGGACGGTCACCAGCGCCACAGCGGCGATGACGGCCGCGGCGGCGAAGGCGTAGAACCCCCAGGGGTAGGCGATGCCCGCGGCAACCAGCGTTCCGGTGACGGCCGGACCCATGATGGCGCCGAACCTGCCCACACCGGCCGCGAAGCCCAGGGCGGTAGCTCGCAGCCGGGCCGGGAACAGCTGGCTGACCCAGGCGTAGACCAGCACCTGGGAGCTGAACACAAACACGCCGGTGACGAACACTGCGGCGTTGAGCCGCAGTTCGCTCTGGATCCTGACGCTGAGGATGGCCAGCAGCACGGCGGAGAGGCCGAACCACAGCAGGACGATCTTTTTGGTGCCGTGCTTGTCCGCGAGGATGCCGGCCACCACGAGGCCAACCACGGCGCCAACGTTCAGGACCAGCAGCAGCACCAGGCCGGTGCTGACGGTGTAGCCTGCGGCGGCCATCAGCTGCGGCAGCCAGGTGTTCAGGCCGTACACAAGCAGGAGTCCCATGAAGGAGGCAACGGCGATGGCCACGGCCACCAGCGGGTAGGGCTTTTTGGCGAGGTCGCGGAAGCTTGCGCGCTGTTCGGCCGCGGCGGGTTCCGCTGGCTGTTCCTGCGCCGCTTCCCCGGGGGACTTGGCCGCCGCGTGGGCGTGCACCGGGGGCAGGGTTTCGGGGAGCTTGAACCAGAGGAACGGCACCAGGGCGAAGCCGGCCAGGCCGCCCACCACAAACATGATCCGCCAGTCCGGCACCACCAGGATGGCCAGGAACGCCGTCGCCACGGCGCCCACGTGGTAGCCGGTCATGGTGCGGGTGGTGGACTTGCCGGCGTTGCCTGCCGGGGCGTAGTCGTTCATGTAGGCAAGTGCTGCCGGCAGGCAGGCGCCCAGGCCCAGCCCGGCCAGAAGACGGAAAATGCCGAAGGCGGCAACGTTGGGGGCGAACACCACCGCGATGGTGAAGATGGAGAACCAGAGGACACAGGCCACCAGGAGCCGGCGCCGGCCGAACCGGTCGGACAGCGGAGCGATGAAGAGCGCCCCGATTCCCACACCCACCAGTGAGATGGTTGCGGCATAGGTGGCGCCCACGGCGTCGAAGCCCAGGTCCTGGGTTTTGATCAGCGTGGGGATGACGGTGCCCAGGACCACAAGGTCGAAGCCGTCAAGGACCATGGCCAGCCAGCAAAGCCACACGGGCCATTGGGAGCGGTGTTGAACTGGCGTCATTGGCATTGCAAACCTCGGTACATCGTGGATGGAAAATCGTGGCGGCACCCGGGCCGCGGGGCGCGGCAGTGCAACCTTCACTGAGAGTTGTATCACCGGGGAGTGTAATCTGGAACAAGTTTCACCATTCAATGGAAGCGATGGATCATGGCCAATTCAGTCTCGGGGGATTCCGTGGTGGACCGTGTGGTGCGGGTGATCTCCGCCTTCCCCGAGGGGGTCAGCAGCCTCCAGCTGTCCGATCTGGCCGCCCGCGCGGAGCTCCCGCTCACCACCGCGCACCGGCTGGTCCGGCAGCTGGCCGCCCACGGCCTGCTCGAGACCGGGGCTGGCGGAACCGTCCGGCTGGGGCTGCGGCTTTGGGAGCTGGTGAACCGCAACTCACCCACGTTGGCGCTCAGGCAGGCCGCCATGCCATTCATGGAGGACATCCAGCAGGTCCTGAACCAGAACGTGAACCTGGCCGTCCTGGACGGCTGGGAAGCGCTCTTTGTGGAACGGCTGTCGCACCGCGGATCCGTGGCCAACCGGGCCAGGGTGGCCGGAAGGATGCCCGTCCACATCTCCTCCGCCGGGCTCGCCCTGATGGCCCACCAGGGGAAAACGCTGCAGGGTGAATACCTGGACCAGTTTTCGGACCCGGCCGGAAAAGTAACCCGGGATGCGTTGCGCGGACTGCTCAGCGAAACTGCACTCCAGGGCTTCGCGCAGCTGGCCGGCGTGGTGGATCCGGACACGTGGGGCATTGCCGTGCCGGTGCTTGACGGGAGGCAGCGTGCGGTGGCGGCGCTCGGCGTCGTGGTCCCTTTGCGGGAGATGCGTCTGCAGGCCCTGGTTCCCGCGCTGCAGACTGCCGCGCGGGGCATCGCCCGGCGCCTGGGTGACTAAAACATACCAAGCCCATCTTCCGTTGAATGGAATTGGTGTTACGCCTGTCACGCCTCCGGTTGCACACTGATAGCCAGACGCACCCACCAGGCCCGCAACCACCAAGGGCCCCGCAACGAAGCGAGAACACGCCATGGCAGCACGCACAATCATCACCACCCAGGTGGCCATCATGGGGGCCGGTCCCGCCGGGCTGATGCTTTCCCACCTGCTGGCCAAGGCCGGCATCGACTCCACCGTGATCGAGGTCCGCAGCCACAAGGACATCTCCGAAACAGTCCGCGCCGGAATCCTGGAGCACGGCACGGTCAACATGCTGGTGGACAGCGGAGTCTCGGACCGCGTGCTCCGTGACGGCGACCGGCACGACGGCATCGAGCTGCGGTTCAACGGCGAAAGCCACCGCGTCGACTTCAAGGACCTCGTGGGGGAGTCCGTCTGGCTCTACCCGCAGACGGACGTCTTCCTGGACCTGGCCGCCCGCCGGAAGTCCGACGGCGGCGACGTCCGCTACAGCGTCACGGACACCAGCGTCCATGACCTCGAAGGCAAGCCGAAGGTGTGGTTCACCGACGCCGAGGGCGTGGAATACGAGATCCAGGCCGAATTCGTGGTGGGTGCCGACGGTTCCCGCAGCCACTGCCGCTTCCAGATCCCCGAAGCCAACCGGAAGTGGTACTTCCACGAGTACCCGTTCGCCTGGTTCGGCATCCTGGCCGAGGCCCCGCACAGTGCCGATGAGCTGATCTATGCCAACTCCGCCAACGGCTTCGCCCTGATCAGCCAGCGGACCGAGACCGTGCAGCGGATGTACTTCCAGTGCGATCCCAAGGAGAACGTGGCCGACTGGGACGACGACAGGATCTGGGCGGAATTCCGCAGCCGGGTCAACGGCAACGGCTTTGAACTCAAGGAGGGCCCGGTCATCGACAAGATGGTCCTGCCGTTCCGCAGCTTTGTGCACACCCCCATGCGCCACGGCAACCTGTTCCTGGCCGGCGACGCCGCGCACACCGTTCCGCCCACCGGCGCCAAGGGCCTGAACCTGGCCATCCACGACGTCAAGGTGCTCTTCGAAGGACTGGACAGCTACTACAACTCCGGCTCCACCCACCTCCTGGACACTTTCAGCGACCGTGCCCTGGAGCGGGTGTGGAAGGCCCAGCAGTTCTCCTACTGGATGACCACCATGCTGCACACGCCGGTGGACGCGGACGACTTCTCCCGCGCCCGCCAGCTCGGCGAACTGAACTCCGTGGTCTCCTCCCGGCACGGTATGGCCTACCTGGCCGAGGCGTACACCGGCTGGCCCGGCGCCCGGTAGCAGCGGGCCCGCCCGTCAGGGGGCCAGCAGCCGCCGGATGGCCGCAGCGATGGCCGCAGCATCCGGCTGCTCGTCCCGCCTGACGGTGAGCAGGTGGAGCAGCGCGCCGTCGCCATAGTCGGCCAAGTCCCGTGCCCGGCCCGCTGCGTCTGCAACGCCCAAGGCGGCCAGCGCCTGCTCCAGGCCTCCCACCAGCCGGAAATGGCCGGCAGTCACCGCCTCGGGCTTGTCCAGCGACAGGGCCAGGCGGGCACGGGTGAGACCCGCGTGCTGCCCGGCCAGCGCCAGCAGCATGGCAGCCAGTTGGGCTGCCAGCTCCTCAACGTCCTTCGGCGGACCGGCGGGCCCCTGTTCCGCCAGGAGTGCGGCGTCAAGCTCCAGCAGGCGGTCCAGTACCGCTTCGACGAGGTCGGCGCGGTTCCGGTAGTAGTTCGACGTCGTTCCCTGGGGCAGCTGCGCCGCGGCGTCCACGGCCCGGTGGGTGAGGCCCTTCATCCCCTTGTCCGCCACCACGGTCAAGGCGGCGTCCAGGAGTTGGGTCCGGCGGTCAGGCATGGGCCCAGTGTAAGTGACCTTTTCCGTCCACTACAAAAGTAGTAGGATGGCGCCCATGGAAGCGATCTCGATCGTTGGTGGAGGAATTGCCGGGCTGGCACTGGCTGCCTCCCTGGACCCGGCGCGGTTCCACGTGACCGTTTACGAAAAGCGGCCGGAACTGCCCACCGTCGGCACCGCGCTGGGGATGTGGCCTAACGCCCAGCGGGCGCTGGCGCGGCTGGGGGTCCTGGAGGAGGCGCGCGCGGCAAGCCCGGTGCTTGGCAGCGCGTCGGTCCGGAACGCCGGGGGTGAGCCGTGGGTCACCGTCGACGCCGGGGAGATGTTCGGTATTTCGCGGATTGACCTGCTTCGGCTTCTCGATGCCGCCGTGCCCGGGACGGTCCGCCGGATGACCAGCCATGTTAGGGACATTCCGGCCAACGGCAGCCTGGTGGTGGGGGCCGACGGCGTGCACAGCGTGGTCCGCCGCGAGGCCTGGGGTGCCCGCACCGCCGCACGGCTGACCCCATACTTTGCCTTGCGCGGGGCCGTGCCTTCCCCGGTCGACCCGGACCACTTGGGCGAATACTGGGGCCGTGGCGACCTGTTCGGCATCGTTCCCTCGCTGGACGGGTTCTTCTGGTACGCCAGCTACCGGTCCGGGCTGGGCCCCTACGGCATCGACGTGGGCTCAGCCCTGGAACAGGCACGGGAGCGCTACGCCGGGCACGCGCCGGCCATACGCCAGGTGCTGGCTGCCGCCACTGCCTCGGGCTCCCTCGCGCAGCGCATCTGGACAACCCCATACCTTGGTTCCTTCGTCCGCGGCAGGACTGTCCTGGTGGGCGACGCCGCGCACGCGATGCTCCCCACTCTCGGCCGTGGCGCGTGCGAGTCGTTGGTGGACGCGGTGACACTGGCCGGCCTCCTCAACACGCTGCCCGAAGACCAGGCGCTGCGTGCCTACGACCGGCAGCGGCGGCTGCGGACCCGGGCACTGAGCCTGGCGGCCGCGGCGCTGGGACGCGTCGCGTTTGCGGAGGCCGCCCAGCCTCTGCGGGACCGCCTGCTCAGCGTTGCCCGACGACGCAACGGACGTGCCGCCGTCGGCAGCGGTTCCGCCGGCTGACCGCCTAAGGTGCGTGCCGCCGTCGGCAGCGGTTCCGCCGGCTGACCGCCTAAGGTGCGTGCCGCCGTCGTCAGTCCTGGGCGAGCGTCTCCGTGAGGTGGTGCGTCGGGATCCTGTCCCGGTCGTAGGTGATCTCGGTGTAGCCGTGCGGCTCGGGCTTGCCGGACGGGCTGAGGTTCACAAAGACGATTTCCTCGATGGTGAGGATGCTCTGGCGCGTGATCATGTTGCGGACCTCCGCCCGCATGGTCAGTGAGGTGCGGCCGAAGCGGGTGGCGGTCAGGCCCATTTCGATCAGGTCGCCCTGGACAGCGGAGCTGACGAAGTTGATTTCGGAGATGTACTTTGTCACCGCGCGGCCGTTGCCGAGCTGGAGGATGGCATAGATCGCCGCTTCCTCGTCGATCCATTTCAGCAGGCTGCCGCCGAACAGCGTCCCATTGGCGTTAAGGTCCTCCGGCCGGACCCATTTGCGCGTCCGGAAAGTGATGTCTGCTGATTCCATACGGTGAGGTTAGCCGACGGCGGCGGGCGGAACGCACTGGCCGGCGCAGTGTGACGCCGGCCGCCTGGTGCCGCCCCGCCTCGTGGCGCACCGCCGGTCAGGCCATGGCCGTGTGCGCGGCGCTGTGCGAGTCGATGGTCTTCGCGTAGCAGTAGGAATGCGCCACGCCGATGTACGGGCCGAAGTTGGGCACACCCTCAAAACCGGAGTTTTCGTAGAAGTTCCGGCCGTCCGGCTGCGCAGACCCGGCCTCGGCCTTGATCCGCGTGATCCCCTGCTTGTAGGCCTCGGCCTCGAGCGCAGCGAGGATGGAGCTGGCCACCCCCGAACCCCGGGTGTACGGCAGGACGTACAGCCGCTTGATTTCCGCCGTGGTGGAGTCCAGCAGCCTCAGGCCGCCACAGCCCACCGGCTGCCCGGAACCCTTGTCGTACGCCACAAGGAACACGGCGCAGTCAGCGGACGACGGCGGCGGGCCGGGTTCGTGGTCAGGGGTGCCAAAGCGGGCGTCCAGTTCCGCCTGCTGGGCCCTGCGCAGGTCGGCACCTACGGGGTTCGACCAGGTGACCTGCCTGATGTTGAGTCGGGGATTGGTCTGCATGGCTGCCTCGTTTCGCCGAAGGGTTATGCCTGATAAGCCTAGGAGGGCACGGTTACCGCGGTGTTTCCTTCGCGTAAGCGTGCAGAGAACAGTCGGCGGTGCCGCAGTTCATCTGCGTGGGCGCCTCTGAAGCGTGGCTACTGCCGCACGAGGGTGCGCAGGAGCTTCAGCGCCACGGAGATGGACGCGATGTCCACCTGCCCGGGCCCGGTCACCTCGGCAAAGGTGTCCTTGATCCGTGCCAGCTGCTCCTGGTGTCCGCGCTCCCACGCGACGATGCGTTCCACCGCGTCCGGTCCGCCTGCCCCGGGCGCCGGACTGGCTTGCATGACCGAGACTGTCATGTCGGCCACGGCCGAATAGACGTCGTCCCGCAGCGCTGCCCGGGCGAGCGTCTCCCAGCGGCTTTGGCGCGGCAGGTCCGTGATGCGCAGGAGCAGGCCGGCGGCGTCGATCCTTTGGAAGACCGTGTAGTACAGGTCGGCGATGGCGGGGACCGGCTCGTGGACCTGTTCGGACACCAGGGAGATGTCCAGGAGGCCGAAGCTCTCCAGCAGATCCGAGGCGCGGGCGCCCAGGTCGTGGGGCAGTCCCACGCTGTCCCAGTGCGAGAGCCGCCCCTGCACCCGGTCGATGTCTGAGCCCCGCAGGTAATCCGACGTCCGCGTGCGCAGCAGCTCCAGGCTGGGCATGATCCTGGCCAGGGCCGCCGCGATGGGCTGGTCACGGTGGTCGTGTGTGACGTACCAGCGGGTGGCCCGGTCAAGGACCCGGCGCATGTGGATGGCTACTTCCGCAGCCTGGTCGCTGGGGAAATCCGGCGGCAGGGCCGCAAGCCGCTCCATGATCCAGGGCAGGTCGTAGGCCTCGCGTGCCACCACGAATGCCCGTGCCACCGCGGCGGCCGTGGCGGTGGTTTCCTCCTTTGCCCGGAAGGCGAAGGTGATTCCGCCGAGGTTGATCATGTCGTTCGCCACCACAGTGCAGATGATCTGGCGGCGGAGCGGATGCGAGTCCAGCTCTGCTTCGAAACGCTCCGATACCTGGCGCGGGAAGTAGCTGCGCAGCGTTCCCTTGAACCACGGGTCGTCGGCCAGGTCGCTGGACGTCAGTTCCTTGGCCAGCTCGATCTTCGCGTAGCCGGCAAGGACGGACAGCTCCGGTGCGGTCAGCCCCTTGCCGGACCGGAGCCGTTCGCGCAGCTGCCAGGTGCTGGGGAGGGCTTCCTGTTCGCGGTCCAGTTCCGAGGCGTTCTCGAGCCAGTCCATGTGCCGCTCAAACCCGGGACTCCATTCGAGCACCAGGTGCCTGTCGTTGAGCAGGAGGATGTTCTGGTCCGCATTATTGGCGAGCACCAGCCGGGACACTTCATCCGTGAGGGAGTGCAGGTACTCGCCGCGTTCGGCTGCCGGCATGCGCCCCGCGGCGATCATTCGGTCGATGAAGATTTTGATGTTGACCTCGTGGTCCGAACAGTCCACGCCGGCGGAGTTGTCGATGGCATCCGTGTTCAGCAGCGTCCCGGTGAGGGCGGCCTCGATCCGGCCACGCTGGGTGATGCCCAGGTTGCCGCCTTCAACGATGACCCGGGCGCGTACCTGGCTGCCGTCGATCCTGATGGGGTCATTGGCTTTGTCGCCCACGTCCTGGTGCCGTTCGAAGGACGCCTTGACATAGGTTCCGATCCCGCCGTTATAGAGCAGGTCAACGGGCGCCCGCAGGATGGCCTGCAGGAGGGCGTGCGGCGGGAGGGCTGATGTGCCGGCGGGCAGGCCGAGGCAGGCCCGGACCTGCTCGGTGATGCCGATCGCCTTCGCAGTCCGTGGGTGGACGCCGCCGCCCTCGCTGATCAGAGACGGATCGTAGTCAGCCCAGGACGATCGGGCCAGGCCAAAAAGCCGTTGGCGCTCGCGGAAGGAGGCTTCGGCGTCGGGCGTGGGGTCGAGGAAGATATGGCGGTGGTCAAAGGCCGCCACCAGCCTGATGTGGCGGGAGAGCAGCATGCCGTTCCCGAACACGTCACCGCTCATGTCCCCGACGCCGGCCACGGTGAAGTCCTGGGACTGCGGGTCCATGCCCAATGCCCGGAAGTGCTGCTTCGCCGATTCCCAGGCCCCGCGGGCCGTGATGCCCATTTTCTTGTGGTCATAACCCACGGAGCCTCCTGAGGCGAAGGCGTCCCCCAGCCAGAAACCATATTCGTGCGCCACGGCGTTCGCCGTATCGGAAAAGGCGGCAGTTCCCTTGTCAGCCGCCACAACGAGGTAGTAGTCCTCCCCGTCATGGCGGACCACCCGGGGCGGCGTCACTATTTTTTCACCGGCCTGTGAGGCCACAAGGTTATCGGTGAGGTCCAGCAGCCCACGGATGAAAATCCGGTAGCACTCGGTCCCCTCCGCCAGCCAGCCCGCACGGTCCACGGCGGGGTCCGGCAGCCGCTTGGGGAAGAAACCGCCCTTCGCGCCGGTGGGGACAATGACGGAGTTTTTCAGGTTCTGCGCTTTGACCAGGCCCAGCACCTCCGTGCGGAAATCTTCGCTCCGCTCGGACCAGCGCAGCCCGCCGCGGGCCAGTTCGCCGAAGCGCAGGTGGACCCCTTCGACGCGGGGTGAGTAGACCCAGATCTCATACTTCGGCCGGGGGAACGGGGCGTTGATGATGGCGGCCGGTGTCAGTTTGAAGCTCAGGTGCGGCTTGTCCTGGAAGAAGTTGGTGCGGAGGGTGGATTCCACGAGGTTCATGAACGTTCGCAGCAGCCGGTCGGCATCCAATACAGGCACGGCCTCGATGGCCGCCAGGACTTCGGTGCGCGCCGCGGCCGTTTCCCGGAAGCGGGCGGCAGAGTCCAGGGCGGGATCAAACTTTGCCTGGAACAGGGCGAGGAGCGCGTGCGTCGCCCGCACATTGGTTTTCAACGTGTCCGCGATGAAGCCGTAGGAATTGGTGGTTCCCAGCTGCTGGAGGTACTTCGCGTAGCTGCGCAGGATTGCCGCCTGCCGCCATTCCACGCCTTCCCTGATGACCAGGGCGTCTATGGCGTCCGACTCGATATCCCCGCGCATCGCGGCGCGGAAGGCATCGGCCAGCAGCTGGCTCGTGGCTTCGGGGTCCACGCCGGCGGGGTACCGCACGCCCAGGTCGTACAGGAACAGGTCATGGGCGGTCCCGCGCCGGATCTCGAATGGCCGCTGGTCCAGGACCTCCAGGCCCAGGTTGTGCAGGAACGGCAGGATCTGGGTCAGGCTGCGCGGTCTCGTCAGGTAGAGCCGGATCCGGGCCTCCCCCGGGGCGCCCCCTGACCGGGACACCCTCAGGAGCGGATCGCCGTACGGGCGGCCGCCGGTGCCGTCCAGGTCGAAGGCCTCGAAGTTGGTGATGTCCCGGACCGCGTCCTCCAGCCGGTAGTCCGCCCGGTATGCCGGCGGAAACGCATCGGACCACAGCCGGGAGATCCTCGCGGCCTCGGTTGCCGGGAAGCGGTCCCGGATGAGTTCGTCGAGGCCTTCCGGCCACGAACGGGTGGCAGCGATCAGGTCCCGCTCCAGCTGGGCAGGGTCGACGCCGGCCGGACCGCCGGGTGCCGCCCGCACCTTCGCGGCAGATTCGTCGGCGGGGGTACGTTCAGTCCCGATGCGGAAGAAGATCCGTGCCATCGGGGATTCGGACAGCCGCACCTCGAATTCGATGGAAGCCGCCGTGAACGCGTGCGTGAATTCCTGTTCCATCAGCAGCCGGACTGCGGTGCTGTAGCGCCTGCGCGGGAAGAAAACGAGCGCCAGCACGAATTTGCCCAGGGTGTCGGTCCGCAGGAACAGCCTGGTCTGGCGGAGCTGCTCGGCGCGCATGATTTCACGTGCCAGCCGGCTGAGGTCAGCGATGCTGATCTGGAAGAGAACCTCGCGCGGGATTGCCTCCAGGGCGGTGACCAGGTCCCTGGCCTGCTGCGAACCCGGCGCCGCCCCGAGCCGGTCCCTGACTTCCTCCAGTTTTTCCCGGATCACCGGAATCCGCCGGACGGACTGGTGCTCGGCGCTGGGTGTGAAGAGACCAAGGAACCGGTGTTCCCCGTTGGCTTTCCCTGCCGGGTCGAAAGTCTGCAGCCGGATCTCGTCCAGGTATGAGCCCCGCAGGACCGTGGACCGCACATCGGACGTGGCCAGCGTCAGGACCCGGGGTTCGGTCATGACGGATTCCCCGCGGCCGGGACCGGTTTCCGTACCTGCTGCGGCGGAGGCACGCGGCCGCCGCCGCAGTCCTAGCCCCGAGCCCGGGCGGATGGCGAGCTTTTCCGGGCCATCCGCCGTCGTCAATCCATGCCGGCTGTATCCCAGGAACACGAAGTTGCCCTCCGCCAGCCAGCGGAGCAGGTCACGGAGCTGCCGGGCTGTCGGTACAGCGTGGGGTGGTGCATTTTCGGCGGCGGCCCGGGCCTCGGCCAGCTTGCCGTGGATGGCAGCCTCGTCGAGGGCCACCGCCCGCACGTCCGCCACGACAGCCTGCAGCCTTTCCGTTAGATCGCGGGCGGCGGCAGCATCGGCGAGCCGCCCGATTTCCATGCCGATCCAGACCTCCTGTGTTGCGCCCTCTGGAGCGGCGGCGCCGGAAGCCAGGCCTTCCCGCACCTGGCCCGGGAGGACCTCCAGCAACGCATGGGAAGCCGGGTCGCGGCGGACCTGGAACGTGGGGTGGACCAGCTGGCGGATCGGTGTGTCTTCACGGGTGAGCTCAGCAGTGACCGACTGGACCAGGTACGGAAGGTCTTCGGCGACCACCGCCACCACGCTGGTGTCCAGCTCGCTCAGGATCCCGACGGCGGCCTCTCCGGGATGCCGCCGGGACGCCAGTTCCAGGTGGTGGGCTGCCCTGGCGCGAAGGGTCAGGGGATCGTAATTGTGCAGGTCCTCGGCCGCCACGTGGGCATAGTAGGCGGTAATGAAATCCGCGTCCGGCTCCAGCGGATCTGCGGGAGTCTGTTCAGATGTCCGTGCCATGCCACTGCGCCTCCACCGCGCGCTGAGCTACCGGGATAACGCTCCCCGCGCCTACCCTTCATCATGGCCGGAGGGGCGGGTGCCGTCCAGTGCATGTGGATGCGATTGGGCCGGTTAGTCCGGAGTCACCCGCATCCCGGGAAGATGGCAAGCCTGTCGAGATACCAGTTGAACTAGGATTATCTGATGGTTTTACCCCAGAGTGACGGATCCGGATACTGGTACGGCCCCGGCGGCCAGCTGGACAGCGGAGCGGCCGTACTGAAGGCGCTCCGCGACTACCGGACGGCCGAACAGTCCATCCGGCGTTCCACCCGGGATTCCATGGGGATGGGCGAAACGGACCTCCTTGCCCTCCGCTTCCTCCTCAGGGCCCAGGCTTCCGGCGAGACAGTGGTGCCAAAGGATCTGAGCCGGATCCTTGGTATCACCAGCGCGTCAACGACGTCGCTCATCGACCGGCTGGTGGCCAGTGGACACGTGCGACGCGAGGCGCACCCCACGGACCGCCGCTCGGTGATCGTTGTTCCCACCGTCGAATCCGACCAGGAAGTGAAAGTTACCCTCGGTGCCATGCACCGGCGGATGATGGCGGTTGCAGAAGACCTCAGCGCCGAGGAAGCCCGCATCGTGGTGCAGTTCCTCAGCCACATGGCCTCCGCCCTTGGCGAGCAAACGACGTCTCCTGAAATTAGCTAGCCTGCCTAGTTATATGTATGCTTACGATTAGTCCCCGGGTCGTGGGTGTAAAGGAGCCGTGAGTGCGTTGGTAAGTCTTGCCGGATTCTGTGAGCCGGAATCCATTGTTGGCTCGGTCGGGTCCGTCGCCGGGGCCGAAGTGCCGGTCCACTGCGGCAGCCCCATGGAACTCGGCACGCCCGCAGCCGGCCGGCTTGCCACCGGGTACAGTTTCGGTCCCCCTGTCGAGCCCGTCCGGCTGCCACCTGTCTGGCGCTGCGGCTGCGGCTTCCAGCTGGACGCCTGGGATTCCACGTACTTGGCCAGCTACTCAACTGTCACGGATCCTGTTTCTGCCCTGACGCCATGACGGGGCTGGCCGTAGTGCCGGTGGAGTCCCGCGAATCCGGGGTTGCGGGCGGACGTGACCTCATCCTTGGACGCTACCGGTTACGGGAACGGCTGGGCCGCGGTTCACTCGCGGAGGTGTATCGTGCCACCGACGTCGCCGGAGGACGCGACGTCGCCGTCAAGATTGCGGCGGACGCCGGCGCCAAGCAGCGTGACAGGATCCGCAATGAGGCCAAAATCCTTGCTGCCCTCGACCATCGCGCAATTGTCGGCTTTGTCGGGGAAGGCATCATCCCCGGCGGCGCCCGCGCCGGACGGCCGTTCCTGATCGAGGAACTGGCCTTCGGCACCAGCCTTTCGGAAACCCTCCGGAGTGCTGAGCCACGCCGGGCCGACGTCGCCGCCTGGGCCACGGACCTCTTTGACGGAATCAGCCACCTGCACGGTGTTGGCCTCGTCCACCGCGACATCAAACCTGCGAACCTGATGCTCAGCGGACTGCGGCGGAGCCCGGTAAGAATCGTCGACTTTGGCATTGCTGCGCCCGCGGGGACCTTACCCGAACCGGGGATCTCCTCAGGGACGGTCCACTATATGAGTCCCGAACAGGCGTCGGGTGAGCCAGTTCATCCGTCCTGGGACGTCTACGCCCTGGGGCTCGTCCTGCTGGAGCTGCTGACCGGGAGGAAGGCATATCCCGGCACGGCAGTGGAATCCCTGGTGGCCCGAACCCTGCGCAGTCCCGAGATCCCACGCATGCTGGGCCGCGGCTGGTCCGAACTCCTGGCCGCTGCCACTGCCATGGACGGCGCCGGCAGGCCCACGGCCGCAGAAGCCGCAGCCTTGGCGTCGAGGCTTGTTCCACCCGGCCGGCGGCGCCGGGCGCACTTGTTGTCCCTACGGTCTGCCCGCAGAATTCCCCTCACCCGGCCGGCGTAAAGCCGGCCAACCGGGCAGCGGTCCAACGGGTCAGCTACGTGGTCCCGCCCGTCGGGTCCTCGGCAGTCGGGTCGGCCATGGCAAGGCCACCCACGGGGCTGCCGTCCCAGTGGATCAGCCTCCAGCCTGTGTCCGGATCCCCTTCCAGGGCCACGATGCCCGTATTGGACAGGACATGCTTGGCAGCGAATTCATGGTCCGCGTCGGCAGCGCGGAGGCCGGCCCAGGTGCGGATGGCGGCGCCGTGGCTGACCACGGCAGCGGCGGCGGAACCCCCGTTGTTGGCCGCGCGTTCGGCAATCCTGGTGATGGCGCCGTCGAACCGCTCGAAGAATTCGTGGCCGTCCGGCCCGGCCGGCATGCGGCGGTCCAGGTCTCCGGCAGCCCACGCGAACACCGTGCCCATGTACCGCATGTGCGATTCGTGGTCGGTCAGTTTCTCAAGCGCCCCGGCTTCGATCTCGTGCAGCCCGTCCAGGACCTCGACTTCCAGGCCATGGACCCGGGCCAGCGGTGCCGCGGTGATCTGCGTGCGGAGCAGGGTTGAGGCGTACAGGGCGGCGATCGGCTCATCGGCCAGTGACCGTGCCATGGCTTCAGCCTGCCGCTCTCCCAGCTCCGTGAGCCCGGGCCCCGGATGGGCCGTGTCCAGCTGGCCGAGTACGTTACCGGGGGTTTGTCCGTGGCGGATGAGCAGCAACTTCATGCTCCCAGTTTCGCACCTTGCGGCAATACCGGGCGCCTGGCTGGCCCGGCCGCCGTCGTGCGTTCCCTCCCGGTTTGTGATGCCTCTGGGTGGCCGGACACGGCGTGTCACCACGATTCGCCCGGCGCCCGGGCCAGCAACTGGGCGGGAACGAACCGGCCCCGGATACAGAGGCCCAAAACGAAGGCGCCGGGCCCCCGCAGGAGCCCGGCGCCGCCGTCGTACTGATTCAGGTTCTACTTGAGGTGGTCCACCAGCTGGTCCGCGATGCCGGTGTACTTGCCGGGTGTGAGGGCGAGCAGCCGCGCCTCGGCCTCGGTGGAGAGTCCCAGCGACTGGACGAACTCCTGCATGCGGGCGGCGTCCACACGCTGTCCGCGGGTGAGGTCCTTAAGCCGCTCGTACGGGTTTTCCATGCCTTCGACGCCGGCGATCGCCTCGGCGCGCATGACCATCTGGATGGCCTCGCCCAGGACTTCCCAGTTGGTGTCCAGATCGCCGGCGAGAACGTCTTCGGCAACGTCGAGGCGGTCCAGGCCCTTGGCGACGTTGGAGATGGCCAGCAGGGAGTGGCCGAACGCCACGCCGATGTTGCGCTGGCTGGAGGAGTCGGTGAGGTCGCGCTGCCAGCGGGAGGTGACCAGCGTGGAGCCTAGGACGTCCAGGAGGCCCGAGGAGATCTCGAGGTTGGCTTCGGCGTTCTCGAACCGGATCGGGTTGACCTTGTGCGGCATGGTGGAGGATCCGGTGGCGCCGGCTACGGGGATCTGGGCGAAGTAGCCGATCGAGATGTAGCTCCAGATGTCCGTGCAGACGTTGTGCAGGATCCGGTTGAACCGGGCGACGTCGGCGTACAGCTCGGCCTGCCAGTCGTGGCTTTCGATCTGGGTGGTCAGCGGGTTCCAGGTCAGGTCCAGGCCCTCGACGAAGGACTTGGCGACCTGCTGCCAGTCGGCGCCGGGGACTGAGGCCACGTGGGCGGCGTAGGTGCCGGTGGCGCCGTTGATCTTGCCGAGGTATTCGGTCTTGGCGACGCGGTCCAGCTGGCGGGTCAGGCGGTGCGCGATGACGGCAAGTTCCTTGCCCAGGGTGGTGGGCGTGGCCGGCTGGCCGTGCGTGCGGGACAGCATGGGGACCGCCCGGTTGTCCTCGGCCATCTTGCTGATCTGGGCCACGAGGGCGCGTGCGGCCGGCAGCCACACATCCTCCACAGCCCCCTTGACGCCCAGGGCGTAGGAGAGGTTGTTGATGTCCTCGGACGTGCAGCCGAAGTGGACCATGGCGGTGAGGTGTTCGATGCCGATGGCCGGCAGCCGGCGGCCGATGTAGTACTCCACGGCCTTCACGTCGTGGACGGTCACGGCTTCGATTTCGGCGAGTTCGGAGACCGATGCGGAGTCAAACTCCGTGACGATGGCGCGGAGCCGGTCCTGCTGTTCCGGCGTGAGCGGGCCCGCGCCGGGGAGGACGTTGTTGCTGGTCAGGTGGATGAGCCATTCGACCTCGACGGCCACGCGGTCGCGGTTGAGGGCCGCCTCGGACAGGTAGTCAACGAGGGGTGCGACGGCGGACTGGTAGCGGCCGTCCAGCGGGCCCAGGGCGATCTGGTCCGGTGACGCGGCAAGGGCCAGGCGTCCGGAGGGCGTGCGGGTATCAGCTGTGGCGGCAGTTTCAGGCATGTGCTGATTCTTTCACGAACTCCCCACCGCCGCTTAAGCGGACTGCTCGTATGAACAGCCGGCACCAGTTGTCCACATAGCCGACGGCGGTGCTTCCGTAGCCCGGGCACCGTTCCGTAGCGTCGGGGTTCAGGGCGGTGGCGGCTCAGGGACCAGGCATTCCTGTGTGCAGTTGGGAAAGGAACGGAGATGGGCAGTGACGTGACGGCAGCCGATATGGCGGCATGCATGTCCCGCAGTTATGAGGTTCAGCAGTTGGCGGGCGGGGTTGACCTGTGTCTTGCGAGGGTGGAGAAGGTCCTCGCCGGGTTCCGCGAAATCCAGCTCCTGGACTGGCAGTCACCGGCGGGACGGGCGTACCGGAATTCGGTGGCCCTCCAGGAGGTGGCGCTGGGAAAGGCGCGCGTACGGCTCGAGGAAGCCTTGGCTTCGGTGAGGCGCCACGCGCAGGCCGTGGCCGCTTCGGCCGGCAACCCGGCGGGGCGCTTCTGATGGCCGAGGTGACCCCTTCCGGCAGCGGCGGACCCATCCACCTGACCGGGCCGGCCGTGGACGGTTCCCTGGAGATTCGCGGTGGTGTGGGTGGCATCAGTTTTCAGCTGGAGGAACTGATCGGCGGCGCCGAGAAGCTCGACGCTGCTGCGGACGAGTTGGCTGCCGTGGAAGTGGAGGTCCGCCGCATCTGGGAAGACCTGTGCCCCTACCAGAACGAACCGCGTCCCACCGGCACGGCTGCCCTGATGGACGTCGGGGAGGCCCAGTGGGGCGTGCAGGCCGTCCGTACGGAGCTGCAGCGCATCAGCCGGCAGGTACGGGAGTGCAAAACGGACTACGAAGCCGCGGAGGCGTGGGCGGGCCTCTCCCGCGGAATGGGCGCAGGGCTGGCCAACCCTGAGACCCTGGCGCGCCAGGCAGGAGACGCATGGCTGGGGAGGGTTCCCAACAGGGAAGTCGCCGAACTCGTCACAGGCCCGCTTGCCATGGGCGCGCTGCTGGCACTTTCGCCTGAACGCTTCTTCATGGCAATTGGAGCCGATCTGGCGGCCGGGAGGCACATCGCGGCGGCCGTTCCTTTGCTCACTGGCCTGGGCGGGCGGTCCATCAGAATCCTGAAGCCGCGCCCTGTCGCGTTGGAGCGGCAGGAGACGCTGCCCATTGAGTTTGATGGTTCACCGGCTGCACTCCTGGAACGGACGCGGATCATCAATGAGCGGGGTGAGGGCTATATGGAAGTCATCGAGGTGGATAACGGGGGACAGAAAGCCTACGTGGTGGTCGTTCCCGGCACGCAGCCCGCAGGCGACGATATGGGGGGAGATAATCCCTTCGATGAGGCAGGCATCGCTGAAGGGCTGGGTCATGACTCCGCCGAAATCAACAAGGCCGTGCTGCGGGCCCTGCAGGAGGCCGGCGCAGAAAGAGGGGCGCCCGTCGTGGCTGTGGGGTACAGCCAGGGCGGCATCCATGCGATGAACCTTGCCGCCGATGAACTGTTCCTCAAGGAGTACGACGTGAAGTACGTGCTGACAGCTGGTTCCCCGGTTGGCGGCATCCCTCCGGCGGCCGGCGTCAGCACCCTTCACCTGGAGCACCGGCAGGACTGGGTCCCCGGAGGGGACGCCACGCCCGGCCCAGACACCCGGGACAGGGTGACGGTCACGCTGAACCAGCCTGTACGGACGCCGACAGGTGAAGATGGCGGCCTTGGTCCCGGCCACAACCTGACTAACTATCAGGACGGCGCGCGCCTCGTTGCAGCGAGCGACGATCCTTCCCTCGTGGCGTCAACCGCTGTCCTGGGAGGGGTGCTTGGAGCAGGCGGAACGGCTTCGGCCACCCGTTTCGCGCTGACGCGTTCAAAGCCCCCCGAGCCGCAGCCCGCACGCGGACCAGTCCCGACGCCCATGCCGCAAGCGCCTCCGCGGCCGTCTCAGATTGATCGGGCGCCGTGATTTGACGGTCAGCGCCTGCGCGCGCCCGGCAGCCGCCCTGCCACCACGGAGATCACGCTGATGATGATCGCCGCGAACACTGCGGTCCAGAAGAAGGAATCGATCGTGAAGCGCACCGGTGTGTAGCCGCTGATCCAGGACGTCAGGTACAGCATGGCGGCATTGATGACGACGGTGAACAGCCCAAGCGTCAGGATGGTGATGGGCAATGAAAGGAAGCTGACCAGGGGCCGGACGAACGCGTTCACAACGCCGAAAATCAGCCCCACGAAAAGATAGGCGAGCGTGATCCCGATGGCGTCCGTGCCTTGCGTGACACCGGATTCGGCCACGGCGTTCGTCGTGGCCGCCGTGGAGATGTCCAGGCCAGGCAGGATCCAGCTGGCGATCCAGAGGGCCAGTCCGTTAATCAGGACCCGCATGATGAAAGAGCGCATGAGCCCATGCTGTCACACTGCCCTGAGCGACGGTCCCGGGGCGGCCCTGGCTGGCAAGCCGGAGCCCAAACCTTCCGCCTGCAGGCGCCTTCGGCGCCCCTGCCGGGAGAAGTAGGCTAGTTGGCATGACTTCATCAGAGACCCTGGCCGGGGGAATCAGGCCGCGCCCTGTGGTGGGCCGGCTTCCCCGCTACGCCGCCGGCAAGCCCCCCGTCGCCGTTGACGGACTGGCCAGCTACAAACTGTCTTCGAACGAGAACCCGCTGCCGCCGATCCCCGCCGTCATGGAGGCCATCGCACGCCAGAGCGACTTCAACCGCTACCCGGATCCCCTCAGCAGCAAGCTCCGGGCTGCGCTCGCCGAGTTCCTCGACGTCCCCGCGGAAGACATCGTGACGGGCGCCGGAAGCCTTGGCGCCCTCAACCAGCTGCTCACCACGTTCGCCGGCCAGAATGACGACGGCAAGGCCGACGAGGTGATCTACGCGTGGCGGTCCTTTGAGGCGTACCCCATCAGCGTCGGCCTGGCCGGCGCTGAAAGCGTGCGGATCCCCCTGACTGCGGACGGGCGCCATGACCTGGACGCCATGGCGGCGGCGGTCACCGTCCGCACCAGGGTCATCCTCCTGTGCACCCCCAACAACCCCACCGGTCCCATCCTGACCACGGCGGAAACGGAGCGGTTCATCCAGGCCGTACCCACCGACGTCGTGGTGGTGATCGATGAGGCGTACCAGGAATTCGTCCGGGCCCAGGACGCTGTGGACGGGATCGCCATGTACCGCAAATACCCCAACGTTGTGGTGCTCCGGACGTTCTCCAAGGCCCACGGCCTCGCCGGGCTCCGGGTGGGGTACAGCGTTTCGAATCCGGAACTCACGCAGCACCTCCGGGTGGCGGCCACGCCCTTTGCCGTGTCTCAGATCGCCGAGCAGGCAGCAATTGTGTCGCTGCAGAATTACCCCCAGGTTGTAGAAAGGGTACAAAGCTTGGTCGATGAACGGGACCGGGTCACGGCCGGACTGCGGGACCTTGGCTGGTTCGTACCCGAGGCGCAGGGCAACTTCGTCTGGCTGGACCTGGGCGCCAACAGCGGGGAATTCGCCGAGCTGGCGGGGGCGCAGGCCCTTTCCGTGCGTGCATTCGGCAACGAGGGTGTGCGTGTGAGCATCGGCGAGGTGGAAGCGAACACCCGGTTCCTGCGGCTGTGTGCAGACTATACAAAGCCGCCGCGCCGTTCCTAGCGCTTAACATGTAGCCAGCGCGCTACCTACTGAAGATAAAGTTAGGATCAGTAAGCCAATATATATGCCAGCTGCGGAATGCATTCCCTCAGCGGCATATATCCCAGCGACATTGCAACGCATCCGCATGCGGCAAGCAAGGAGACGGTATGGGCGCCACACATCTGCCCTCCACCGAGTTCGACGGAACAGCGGTAGACGACCAGCTTGAGGCTGATGCCGAGGCCGCCATGGGCGTGCCCCCGGCGCAGATGGTCCAGCTGCTGGGACCGGACGGGAAGCTTGTAACCGATCCCGTCTACAGCACGTACGCCGAAAAACTTGACGCGGAAAAGCTGCGCGGGCTCTTCGCCGACATGGCTGCCATCCGCCGCTTTGACGTGGAGGCCACCGCGCTCCAGCGCCAGGGGCAGCTTGCCCTCTGGGTTCCGCTGACCGGCCAGGAAGCCGCCCAGATCGGTTCCGGCCGTGCAAGCCAGCCCCAGGACTACATCTTCCCGACTTACCGCGAGCACGGCGTCGCCCTCACCCGGAATGTGGACCTTGCGGAACTGCTGCGCCAGTTCCGCGGTGTCTCCAACGGCGGCTGGAACCCCAAGGACACCAACTTCCACCTCTACACGCTCGTCCTGGCGGCCCAGACCCTCCACGCGGTGGGCTACGCCATGGGCATCCAGCGGGACCAGAAGTCGGCCGCGGCCTCGGACCCCGTGGGCACGGAGCCGCCGGCAGCGGTCATGGCCTACTTCGGCGACGGCGCCAGCTCGGAGGGCGATGTCCACGAATCCATGGTCTTCGCCTCCTCGTACAACGCCCCGGTGGTCTTTTTCTGCCAGAACAACCACTGGGCCATCTCTGTGCCCAGCACGGTGCAGACCCGCATTCCGCTGTCCAACCGCGCCAAGGGCTACGGCTTCCCGGGCATCCGGGTGGACGGCAACGACGTCATCGCCGTGCACGCGGTCACCGAATGGGCCCTCGACCACGCACGCCAGGGCAAGGGGCCGGTACTGATCGAGGCCTTCACCTACCGCGTTGGCGCCCACACCACCGCCGATGACCCCACCAAATACAGGGAGTCGGCCGAAGAGGATGCGTGGCGGGCCAAGGACCCGCTGGCCCGGCTGGAGAAGTACCTGCGGGCCGAGGGCCTCGCGGATGACGCATTCTTTGACAAGGTCAAGGCCGACGGCGACGAACTCGCCGCGTACGTCCGGCGCACCACCCACGACCTGGAGACCCCGGACATCCGCACCGCGTTCGCGACCACCTATGTCGAGGCCCACCCGCTGGTTGCGGAGGAGCTGGCCTGGTTCGAGGAATACAGCGCAGGGTTTGCCGGCGAGGAACCGGCCGGACAGGCAGAAACAGAGGCAGGCCACTGATGACCACCATGACAATCGCCAAGGCCATCAATGAAGGCCTCCGCGCAGCCCTGACCAACCACCCCAAATCCCTGCTGATGGGTGAAGACATCGGGCCCCTCGGCGGCGTCTACCGCGTCACTGACGGCCTGATTGCCGAATTCGGCCCGGAGCGGGTGGTGGACACACCGCTGGCAGAGTCCGGCATCATCGGCACGGCCATCGGGCTCGCGCTGCGGGGCTACAGCCCCGTCTGCGAAATCCAGTTCGACGGGTTTGTGTTCCCCGGCTTCAACCAGATCACCACGCAGCTGGCCAAGATGCACGCCCGCAGCAACGGCAACCTCACAGTGCCGGTCGTCATCCGCATCCCGTATGGCGGCGGCATCGGCTCCGTGGAGCACCACTCCGAGTCCCCCGAGGCGCTGTTCGCCCACACCGCGGGGCTGCGCATCATCACGCCGTCCAACCCGCATGACGCGTACTGGATGATCCAGCAGGCTGTCGAGTGCCAGGATCCCGTCATCGTCTTTGAACCCAAGCGCCGTTACTGGCTCAAGGGCGAGGTCGATGTCGAAGCCGCCGGCACGGCGCAGGACCCCTTCAAAGCGCATGTGCTGCGGGAGGGCACAGATGCCACCATCGTGGCGTACGGCCCGCTGGTGCCCGTTGCCCTCGCCGCCGCGCACGCCGCGGTTGAGGACGGCCGCAGCGTGGAGGTCATTGACCTCCGCTCCATCTCGCCGATCGATTTCGACACCGTGGAAGCGTCAGTCAAAAAGACCGGACGCCTGGTGGTGGCCCACGAGGCACCCACCTTCGGCGGCATCGGCGGCGAGATCGCGGCCCGGATCAGCGAACGCGCGTTCCTGTCCCTCGAAGCCCCCGTCATCCGTGTTGGCGGCTTCCACATGCCGTACCCCGTCGCCAAGGTCGAGGAAGACTACCTTCCCGATATCGACAGGATCCTTGAGGCGCTGGACCGGGCACTGGCCTACTAGGCGTCCGCCATACCCTTCCCAGACTTGCCGCCCCGTCTCCTGGCCAGGAGACAAGGACCTGAGCTCCCGAAACCGAGGACACCATGACTGTGAACAAGTTCAATCTCCCTGACGTGGGCGAAGGCCTGACCGAAGCGGAAATCGTCTCCTGGAAGGTCAAGCCGGGTGACACTGTCGCCATCAACGACGTCCTGTGTGAGATCGAAACGGCCAAGTCCCTCGTGGAGCTTCCGTCGCCCTTCGCCGGGACCGTCACAGAGCTGCTGGTCCCCGAGGGGATCACCATCGACGTCGGGACCGCCATTATCAGCGTCTCCGATTCCGTGTCCGGTGACCCCACCCCGGCGGACGTCCCGGCGCCCGCCCTGCCGGTGCAGCCGCTGTACGGCAAGCTGCCTGCGTCCGACGCCGACACTTCGGACGGTGCCCTGGCCGGCGGTCCGCTGGTGGGCTCCGGTCCCAAGGCCGACGCCGTCAAGCGCCGCGCGCGCAAGGCCGCACCTGCCGCGCCGGCCGTCTCAGCCCCGGTCCCGGTGGCCGAGCCCGTCGAGGCCCGCACTGTAGCCCAAGTGACGCCGCCAGCCTCCATCGCCAACGGCGTCGATGACCGGCCCACGCTGGGCGACACCATCACCGGCCTGGTGAACCGGGTCCTGGCCAAGCCTCCTGTGCGAAAGATTGCCCGCGACCTGGGCATCGACCTGGCCGACGTGGTGGCCACCGGCTCCCGCGGCGAAGTCACACGCGAAGACCTGGTGAGCTACCAGGCACAGCGGGATGCCGAACTGGACAAGGCAGACGGCTTCTGGGGCAAGGCAGGGAAGCCGCAGGACCAGAGGATTGAACGGATCCCGGTCAAGGGCGTCCGCAAGGCCACCGCCAAGGCCATGGTGGAGTCCGCCTTTGCCGCGCCGCACGTGAGCATCTTCGTGGACGTCGACGCCAGCCGGACCATGGAGTTCGTCAAGCGGCTCAAGGCCTCCCGTGACTTCGAAGGGATCAGGGTTTCGCCGCTGCTGATCCTCGCCAAGGCCGTCATCTGGGCCGCGGCCCGTAACCCGAGCGTCAACGCCACCTGGGTGGACAACGCCGGCGGCACCGACGCGGCGGAGATCCACGTCAAGCACTACATGAACCTGGGCATCGCCGCCGCCACCCCGCGTGGACTCATGGTGCCCAACATCAAGGATGCCCAGGACCTCTCGCTCAAGGAACTGGCCCTGGCGCTGAACAACCTGGCCACCACGGCCCGGGCCGGAAAGACCCAGCCGGCCGAAATGCAGGGCGGCACCCTGACCATCACCAACATCGGCGCCCTGGGCATCGACACGGGGACGCCCATCATCAACCCCGGCGAGGTGGCCATCGTCGCCTTCGGAACCATCAAGCAGAAGCCGTGGGTGCTGGACGGCGAAGTCATCCCGCGCTGGATCACCACCCTGGGCGGGTCCTTCGACCACCGCGTGGTGGACGGTGACCTGTCCGCCCGCTTTATGGCCGACGTCGCCGCCATCCTTGAGGAGCCGGCGCTCCTGCTGGACTAAAACCACGATGCAGGAGCAGCAGACCAACCAACGAGGCCCGTTGGCCGATTCAGCATTACGCATCAAAAACCGGACGGCCCGCTGGCTGACCGAGGTTCTCCAGCCCCCGGTGGTGGTGTCGGTCCAGCTGCTGGTCAGCCCCCTCACCGAACCCGGTTTCCCGGGAACGATCGGCTACGGGGCCCTGGCTGCGCTGTTCGTGTGCGTCCTGCCCCTGGTGCTGCTGCTGGTCCTGGTGAAGCTGGGCAAGGTCACGGACCACCATGTCAGCGACCGCAGGCAGCGGGCGCCCGTGTTGTTGATGGCACTCGCGTCCGTGCTGGCAGGACTTCTGGTTCTTGACGTGACCGGTGCGCCGCGGAGTGTTGTGGTGATGGTGCTGGCCATCGTCGGCGGCATTGTGGTGATCGGGGCGGTGAGCCCCTTCTGGAAGATCAGCGGACACGCTGCGGCGATATCGTCGTCGGCCGTTATCACCGTGCTGATGCTTGGGCCGGCCTGGCTGCCGCTGCTGGTCCTGATACCTGCGGTGGGCTGGTCCCGGGTGGTCCTCCGGGCCCACACCGCGGGCCAGGTGGTGGCCGGGTCGCTCGTGGGCGGGCTGGTGATGTCGGGCTTCTGGTGGCTGCTGCAGGGCTGGCTGGTCTAGCCGCCGGAGCGCCGCCGCCGGCCAGTCGGTCAGTAGGACGCGTAGGTGGACATCAGCTGGATGGTCTCAGGGCTGATGGCCGTGGCGCTGAAGTTCCAGGCAACTGCCATGATGAGCCCGCCCACGCCGGTGCCGATCGCCGAGAGCGCCGCAAAGAACTTCCAGTCCTCGCGGACCACACTGCGGAAGGTTTCCGGGAGGCGCAGCCCCGGGGAGATGAGGTTGGGGGCGCTGTCCACGGTCCCGTCGTCCAGCAGGGCCACAACGCGGCCGTTTCCACGGTCCACCCGCATGGAGCAGATGTGGTTGCCGTGCCGGGCCAGGAGGATGTCGTGGCCAACAAGCTGGCGGCGCTGGAGAGTGATCAAGGGGACCCCTTAAGTGGTGTGGTTGGTGGTTGTCCGCACCTTTGGGGGCCCTTCAATTTTATCGTCGGCTGCGCAGCGGAAACGGCGTTCCGAGGGTGAGAAGGGACACCACGCACGCCACCGTACGGGCGGTGCGTGGTGTCCCGATTCGGTGCTCGGGTCAGTCGGCGTCGTAGGTGTTGGCGATGTAGACATCGCACGTGGCGTTATGTGCCACGCTGTTGGCCACGCTGCCCAGGACCCGGCCGATTCCGCGCATCCGCCGGTTGCCCACCACGATCATCCGGGCACTCAGGCGCTCGGCTTCCTTGATGAGTGCTTCGGCAGGCTTTCCGCGGGCGGCCGAGTATGTCACCTTGACGTCGCCGGCGAGAGAGTCCGCCACCGTCCGGGCCACGTTCTCCGCGCCGTCTGCATCCGAGACGATCCACTGGTCGCTGCCGCTGCCGAACACTTCGGTGCGGTCACTGTCGAACGCGGAGACCACGTGAAGTGACGCGCCCACGGCGGCCGCGAGGTCCCTTGCGGCCTCTGCGGCCTTCTTGGCAGTTCCGCTGCCGTCAACCCCAACAACAATAATTCCGCTCATCTTTGCTCCTTTGCTTCGGTAAGTGGCGCCTGATCCAGTCTGGCCAAGGCTACAGCGCGGCGATGGCTTCCCGCAGTACGGGGGCCAAACGGCGGACACCTTCAGTAATCGCGTCGGGCGGGACGGCGCTGAACGCCAGCCTTAGTTTGTTGGATGGCTCATCGGACGGGGTGAAGGCGGCGCCGGGGATAAAGACGACGCCGGCGTCGATCGCCTTCTTCAGCAGGGGGTAGGTGTCCACGCCGTCGGGGAGCGTCACCCAGACGAAGAAGCCGCCCTCCGGGCTGGTCCAGCTTGCGCCGTCGGGCATGTGCTCGGCCAGGGCCGCGAGCATCGCCTGGCATCGTTCGGCGTAGAGCACCCGGTAGGTCTGGATCTGGCCCTTCCAGTCGTAGTCGCGGAGGTATGCGGACACGAGCATCTGGTTCAGCGTCGGCGGGCACAGTGTGACGGCCTCCGAGGCGAGGTAATAGCGCCGCTGCAGGTGCTCGGGTACCAGTGCCCAGCCGATGCGGAGGCCGGGGGCGAAGATTTTTGAGAACGAGCCCATGTAGATGACATCGGCCGGGTTGGCCGCGCGCAGGGGTGCCAGCGGCTCGCCGTCGAACCGCAGCAGCCCGTACGGATTGTCCTCCAGCACCAGAATATTCGCTTTGCGGCATATATCCACGATCTGCTGCCGGCGGTCCTGCGCGAGCGTGATCCCGGACGGGTTGTTGAAATTGGGAATGGTGTACAGGAACTTGATGTTCTTTCCCGCGGTCTGCAGCGCCGCGATCCTCGCCCCCAGCAGTTCGGGGACCAGTCCGTGATCATCCATCTCCACGGTTTCCACCTGGACCTGGTATGCCTCAAAGGTATTCAGCGCGCCGACGTACGTGGGGTTCTCCACCAGGACTACGTCCCCAGGGTTGCAGAAGACCTTGGTGGCCACGTCCTGGGCCGACTGCGAGCCCGCCGTGATCACCACGTTCTCCGGCAGGGCATCGAGGATGCCTTCGGCCGCCATCACTTCGCAGATCTGTCCGCGCAGTTCCTCCATGCCCTGGCCTCCGCCGTACTGCAGGGCGGTAAGGCCATCCTCGGCGATGATGCCAGCCGCAGTGCGGGCCAGCCGTTCCAGGGGCAGCGACTGCAGGTAGGGGCTCCCGCCGGCGAGGGAGACCAGTCCGGGCCGCATCGAGATGTCAAAAACGTCGCGGACAGCGGATTGCTTGATGTTGGCGGCGCGCTCCGAGAACAGGTCCTCGTGGCGGTGTGCGGACGTGGCCGCGCGTTCGATAGCGTCAATGGCTTCTGCTGGCAGCAGCGCTGCTGCGGCATCAAGTGTTTCGTGGGTCACACCTTCAGGATACAGCCGACAGTTGCTGATAAGGCAACACTTGTTTATCAATGAGCCACGATGAGCAGGCGGAAGCTTTACGTCCGGGGGCGGAAGGGCTGGAATAGACGGATGACGACACCCCCGCAGTCCATACCGCTGGCCGCAGCATTCAGGTCACTCCACCACGGCCGCGAGCCGCTGGTCCTGGTCAATGTCTGGGATGCGGCGTCCGCGAAACTCGTGGAGGAAGCCGGGGCCACGGCGATTGCCACCTCAAGCTCAGCCATTTCCTGGAGCATGGGCTTTCCCGACGGCAACAGGATCCCGGCAGGACTGGCAATGGCAGCACTGGCGCGGATCGTCTCGGCCACGTCGCTGCCGGTCACGGCCGACGTCGAAACGGGCTATGCGGGTGACGGCCTGGGCTATGACCACCGCCGGCTCCGGGACACCATCCTGGCGGTGCTGGACGCGGGCGCCGTCGGCATCAACTTCGAGGACTCGGGAGATGACCCGCTCACGGATGTCGGCGAACAGTGCCGCCGCCTGAACGTGGTCCGGGAGACCGCCCAGGCTGCCGGCGTCGACCTCTTCATCAATGCCCGGACGGACACGTACCTTTCCGGCGCCTATCCGGAACAGGCTTTTGAGGAGACGGTCAGCAGGGCCGAGGCTTATCTCGCCGCCGGCGCGAGCGGAATCTTTGTTCCCGGCGTAACAGACCTGCACGTGCTGCATGAACTGTCGCGCCGCATTGATGCGCCGCTGAACGCGCTCGCCGGTGTCGGGGCGCCGTCGGTGGGTGAGCTGCACGACGCCGGCGTGCAGCGGATCAGCATCGGCGGCAACACCGCGAAGGCGGCCTATGCAACGGTGTCCCGGGTAGCCGGGGAGGTACTGGGCGACGGGAACTGGTCGGGGCTGGCCGGGGCGCGCAGCCACGCGGCCATGGACGCCCTGTTCGGCGGATAGTCCGGGATGGCGCGGTCCTACTTCAGGCTCAGGGCTTCGGCCAGTCCCACGCCGTTGACGTAGATCTCAGCCCGGATGGCGCCGACAGCCGAAACCGCAGTCTGGGTCAGCTGTGCTTCGATCCGCGGAATGTCGCAGACTCCGCCGGGCCGGATGGTTCCTGCCAGATACACCGTGACCGTGGTGCCATCGAAGCTGCCGGAAAGGAAGTCCAGGGCGGAGCCGGACAGTGAGTTGTAGACATCCGCGATGGGTGGCGCGGATCCGTCCAGCAGCGCGCCGATCGCCGCCGGGAGCGGGCTGGCGGACTCCGCGTTGGCGCGCCTGACGCCCACCAGGCTGTCGTTGCAGCCGAACCTGACGCCACTGCTGCCGCCGTCGTCAAGGAGGACGTAGTAGGCCGTGACTGCCTGGGTTCCGGCCGCATTGCCGCGCGGAGGATCGTCGGGAGCAGGAGTTTGGCTGGACGGCGTCGGACCCTTTGCGGGCCCCGTTCCCGGGACGGTGGTCTGGGCCTGGCCGGCGCTGCCGGAACCGGCGGCCGGGCCCGACGAGCCTGCGGACGGCGTGTTCCCCGGCTGTGTGCCCGCCCCGTCCGAAGGGGCGCCGGCCGGTGCGCCGCCGGAAGGCGCCGGACTCGCCGTTGGGCCGGCGCTTCCAAGTGACCCGGCCGGTGGTGCGGCCTGCGGCTGGGGGGCGGGGCTCAGTGGCTCGTCCGGCGCGGCTGTCCGTTCGCTGGCGGCCGTTCCGGCCGGGAAGTCAGTGCCGGCGGCGCAGGACCCCAGCCACAGCGGAAGCACCAGGGCCAGCGCTGCCGCCGCCGCCCGTTGTGTGGCGCTTCGCCTGCTTGCCATCCCAGCACCGCGATTCCGTCCGGAAAGTTCCGTGCATTTAACGTTACGGCGGCCCCGCAGGACAGGGAATGCCGGTGCGGTACCGGTTGGGTCAAGAGTTGGTCACGCGGCCACACCGCTGGGGCCTGCGGTTCACGGAGCCATAACGAAAGCCCCGCACACCTTGCGACATGCGGGGCTTTCGGTATCAGTGTTAGGCGGCGGCAGCGGCGGTGCGTGCAGCGTCGAGGGCCTCAAAGACACCCTTGATCTGCTCCACAACCTCAGCGTCATCCTTCGGGTGCAGCTCAGCGAAGCGGACCATGGAGCCCGGAACCGCCAGCTTGACGTCCTGAAGCACCTGGGCGCCGGCGATGCCGACAGCCTTGCGGGCCTCGTCCTGGGCCCACACTCCGCCGAACTGGCCAAAGGCGGTACCGACGACGGCGGTGGGCTTGCCTGCCAGGGCGCCGGCGCCGAAGGGGCGGGACAGCCAGTCGATGGCGTTCTTCAGGGACGCCGGCACGGTGCCGTTGTGCTCAGGAGTGACGAGCAGGAGGGTGTCGGCTTCGTTGGCGGCGGCGCGCAGTGCGGCGGCTGCGGCGGGGACCTGGCCTTCCACGTCGATGTCCTCGTTGTAGAACGGGATATTGCCGAGGCTTTCGTGGATGACCACGTCAACGTGCTCCGGCGCGTTCAGCGCGATGGCCTCGGCGAGCTTCTGGTTGGTGGATTCGGCGCGGAGGCTGCCGACGAGGGTAAGGACGGTGCTCTGTGACATGGTGGCTCCTGGGTCTGGGCTGCGGCAGGTCCGCAGGCTGGTTCGGAAACTCAGGCTGTTGAGGCCTTCACCGTCTAAACGGACTACGGTCCGGATATTATTCCCGGGGTCTAGAATGTGGGATGTGAGCTTCATCCCATTGCGCCCCGGATCCCTGTCCGGACCGGTCACCGAGCGCAGCGACGCCGCCCGGAACCGTGAGCGCCTGCTGGGGGCCGCGCGCGAACTGATCGAGGAATGCGGCGCCGACGGGCTCACCATGGACAGGCTCGCCGAGCGTGCCGGCGTGGGCAAGGGGACCGTCTTCCGCCGGTTCGGCAGCAGGGCCGGCCTCATGATGACACTCCTCAGTGACGCCGAGGCAGAGTTCCAGTCCCGGTTTATGTTCGGCCCGCCGCCATTGGGCCCGGGCGCTCCGGGCCTCGAGCGGCTCGTCGCCTTCGGCGCGGCCCGCATTGCCTACGTGCTGGAATACGGGGAACTTGCCCGCGCCGCCGACGAGTCTGCCCACAACCGCTTTGACGTTCCGGCCGCCGTCCTGTGGCACCGCCATATCGAGCTGCTGCTCCGTGAGGAAGGCATGGACGCGGACCCCCGCCTGATGGCCATGGCCCTCAGTGCCACGCTGGACCCGGAGCGGCTGCTGCATGCGGTCCGGATCCATGGCATCGAACCCGGGCGGCTGGCCGAATCCTGGCGGGAACTAGTCACACGGGTGGTGCGCGGGGCGTAGATTACGCCTCAGGCCATGCAATCGTCCAGTCAAATCAATTCCACAGAATTATTCATAACGATCTGATACGGGGCGCGTGGTTTCCGCGGCATTGCCCGGTTTTTGTCCCATTCCATGTGGTAGTTTCCTCTGGAATGTGACCCGCAACATAGTCCACCAGGGCCTGGCCGGCAACGGCTGCGGGAAGCCAGCTACCCGCTGGTGAAGAACCCGGAAGTGGCGGCGCATCCCCTGCCTGGCCGGGGACGACGGAAGGATCAAGCTCGTGATTGCACTTACGGCGAACGCCCCGGAACCAACGCCCCGGCGTCCCCTGATACTTCAGGATGAGCACCTGGCAGCGGCGATTCAGAAGTAGCTGCCACATGCTCCGGTACCTCGCCAAGCGCGGAATCACGTATGTTTTTATGATCTTCCTGACCACTTCGGCCGGATACTTCCTGGCGGTCAGCTCCCTCAAGCCCGCGCTGCTGGAGCAGGAGCGGATTCCCCGCCCCACTCCCGAGCAGGTCGCGAACTCCATGCGCCTCAAGGGGCTGGACCCGGACCTTAGCCCGTGGGAACGCTACCTGGAATGGCTGACGGGCATCGTGACCCGGTGGGACTGGGGCCGCAGCCCCAACGGCGCCTTCATCAACGCCGAGTTTGGCGACCGCGTCTGGATCTCCACCCGGCTGTTCCTCGCCTCGATCATCCTGACGCTCGTGATCGGCGTCGCCCTCGGCGTGTACTCGGCGGCCCGCCAGTACAAGTTCCAGGACCGGGTCATCACGTCGTACAGCTACCTCGCCTATATCGTGCCTGCACCCATCGCCTACTTCCTGGTGCAGCTGGGTGCCATCAACATCAACGAAACCGTTGGTGAGCGGATTTTCTTCGTCACGGGCATCTCGACGCCCGGAATGGAACCGGGCTGGGCCCAGTCCCTGGACATGCTGGCACACTACGCAGTACCTACCGTGGCCATCACGCTGGTGGGCTGGGGCTCGTACCAGATCGCGCAGCGGCAATACCTGCTGGACAACGTCAACGCGGATTTCGTCCGCACGGCCCGCGCCAAGGGCCTGACCCGGAACCAGGCCATCTCCCGGCACGCCCTCCGCGTCTCCTTCATCCCCGTGGCCCAAAGCATCGCCTTCACCATCCCTGCCATCTTCGCGGGCGGCTTCTTCGCGGAAAAGATCTTCGCCTGGCCCGGCGTCGGCAGCTGGAGCATCGACGCCATCTCGCTGCAGGACGTCAACGCGGCCACGGCCACGCTGGCGTACGGCTCGGTCATCTTCGCCCTGGGCGCCATCCTGGCCGACTTCGCCACCACGCTTGTTGACCCGAGAGTGAGGGTGCAGTAGCCATGACCAACCTCAACGCCGTTGACCCGGCAGCCGTGGCCCAGGACGCGCACCTGGAAAGCGCCGACGTCATCATCGGCAAATCCACCATCATCTTCCGCAGGTTCATGCGGAACAGGACCGCCGTAGCCGGCCTCCTCATTTTCCTCGGCCTGACCCTCTTCTCGTTTGTCGGCGGGTACTTGACCCCCTGGGACAAGGAGACCATCGACCCGTTCAACATCGGTATGCCGCCCTCCGCCGACCACTACCTGGGCACCTCCCAGGCCGGAATCGACCTGTTTGCCATGACCGTGGAGGGCACCCGGATCTCCATCCTGATCGGCCTGATCGTCGGCCTGGTCTCCGTCCTCATCGCCGCGGTCTACGGCTGCACCATGGCCTACTTCGGCGGCAAAGTGGACAAGGTCATGCTCTTTGTCCTCGAGGCGCTCATCATGATGCCTGCCCTTCTCGTGGTGGCGGTGGCCACCAGCGGCGGCGGGGACGGGCTCAAGAAGAACCTGCCCAGCTGGCTCCTCCTGATCATCGTGCTCCTGGTTTTCAGCTGGATGGGCACCGCCCGCCTCATCCGTTCCCTGTCCATGTCGCTGATGCAGCGGGACTTCGTCAAGGCTGCCCAGTACATGGGCGTCCCGCCCCGCAGGATTGTCTGGCGCCACCTGGTACCCAACATCGGATCCCTGCTGGTCCTCGACATCACCCGCGGCGTCACCGGCGCCATCCTGGCCGAAGTCGCCTTCTCCTTCATCGGCATCGGCATCAAGGTCCCGGACGTCAGCCTGGGGGTGCTCATCGGCGGCGCCACGTCACAGGTCCAGACCTTCCCGTGGATGTTCTGGGTCCCCCTGACGGTGATGTTCCTGCTCACCGGCTCCCTGGCCATGATGAACGACGGCCTGCGGGACGCGTTCGACCCCAGCTCCAGTTCCGCCGGCAAAGCCAAGAAGAAAAGCAGCGCTAAGGAGCCGGCGAAATGAGCAGCGGAACGTACCTCGAACCGGCGGACCCCACATCACACTCGGCCGCCGAACGGCTTCAGGTCGCGGGCCTCTATTCGCCGTCGGACGCCGTCCTGTCAGTCCGGGACCTGAACGTCCGGTTCAACTCCGAGAACGGAGTGGTGCACGCCGTCCGCGGAGTCGACTTCGACCTGATGCCGGGCAAGACCCTGGGCATCGTGGGCGAATCGGGCTCCGGAAAGTCCGTCACCTCACTGGCCATCATGGGCCTGCTGCCGCCGACGGCGGAAATCGCCGGATCCGTGCGGCTGATGGGCAAGGAACTGCTGGGCCTCAATGACAAGGCGATGTGCGCGTACCGGGGCAACGACATCGCCATGGTGTTCCAGGACCCCCTCTCGTCCCTGACGCCCGTCTTTACGGTTGGCACCCAGATCACCGAGGCCCTCACCATCCACAACCCGACGATGAGCAAGCAGGCGAAAGAAGCCCGCGCCGTCGAACTCCTGGCAATGGTGGGGATTCCCAGCCCGAAGGACAGGCTCAAGGCTTTTCCGCATGAGTTCTCCGGCGGCATGCGCCAGCGCGTCATGATCGCCATCGCCATCGCCAACAACCCGCGCGTGCTGATCGCGGATGAGCCGACGACGGCACTGGACGTCACCATCCAGGCCCAGGTGCTGGAGGTGCTTCACACGGCGCAGGAGGAGACCGGCGCCGCCGTCGTGATGATCACCCACGATCTGGGCGTGGTGGCGGGCATCGCCGACGACATCATGGTGATGTACGCCGGCAGGCCCGTGGAGACCGGGCAGGTGGATGACATCTACTACGACCCGAGGATGCCGTACACGATGGGCCTGCTCGGGGCGGTGCCGCGCGTGGATGTGGCGGAGAAGACTTCACTGGTGCCCATCGACGGCATCCCGCCCAACCTCATCTACACACCAACCGGCTGCTCGTTCGCGCCGCGGTGCCCGCTGGTCACGGATGCCTGCAGGGACGGCGAGCCGGAACTGCTTCCCGCCGGCGGCCAGCCGGGACACAAGGCTGCCTGTATCAAGTCCGAGGCGCTGGGCTCGGACGCGGACGTCCTGGAAATCTTCTCCGCACCCCCGGTGCCGGTGTCCCGTTTCGACGCCATCCCCCGCGGGGAGCGCGCCACAGTGTTGGAGCTCAAGGACGTACGCAAGCACTTCCCGCTGACCAAGGGCGCCCTGCTGAAGCGGCGCATCGGCACCGTCAAGGCCGTGGACGGCCTGAGCTTCGACATCCGCGAGGGCGAGTGCTTTTCCATCGTGGGGGAGTCCGGCTCCGGGAAAACCACCACACTCCTGGAAATCATGGAATTCCACAAGGACCAGGACGGCGAGGTGGTCATCGGCGGCCTGAGCAACAAGGAAGCCACCACCGGCAAGGCCAGGAGCGCCATGCGCCGGGAGCTGCAGATGGTGTTCCAGGACCCCACCGGGGCACTGGATCCCCGGTTCACGGTGTACGAGGTCCTGGCCGAACCGCTGCAGAATGCCGGCCTGGATAAACAGGCCATCAGGAAGCGGATCATGGAACTGATGAAGCTGGTGGGCCTGCAGCCCGACCACGTCAACCGGTTCCCCAACCAGTTCTCCGGCGGCCAGCGGCAACGCGTGGGCATTGCCCGTGCCCTGGCCGTGAACCCGAAGCTTGTGGTCCTCGACGAGCCGGTGTCCGCCCTGGACGTTTCGGTCCAGGCCGGCGTCATCAACCTGCTGGACCAGCTGCGCGCCGAGCTGGGCCTCAGCTACCTGATGGTTGCCCATGACCTCTCGGTGGTCCGGCACATTTCCAACCGGGTGGCCGTGATGTACCTGGGCAAGATCGTGGAGATCGGCGAGGTGGACCGGGTCTTTGACAACCCACGCCATCCGTACACGCGGGCGCTGCTGTCGGCCATCCCGGTGCCCGATCCACAGGTGGAGCGCACCAGGGAGCGCATCATCCTTAAGGGCGACCTGCCCTCGCCCCTTGATGCTCCCCAGGGCTGCAACTTCGCCACCCGCTGCCCCGTTTTCGCGGCGCTTCCCGCGGCGAAGCAGGAGAAATGCCTGACCCTTGAACCGCCGCTGGAAACCGTTCCGGCGTCGGCCGCGGCACAGGCCCTGGAGTCTGGCCGGGTAGACCCGCCCGACCAGCAGTTCGCGTGTTTCTTCCCGGACGGGGAGCTGGACGAGGACATGCTGGTGGTCCACGGAACGGCGGAACCCCATGCACCCTAGATTTTTTCGACCCATCACAAGCACCACCACTCGCACGAATGAAGGGAACACCATGAAGAATCTGACCAAGATCGGCGGAGCGGCGGCCATTGCGGCTGCTTTGACGCTGACTGCCTGCGGCGGTGGAGGCACGTCCACCGGACCCGAAACGGCAAAGGGCCAGGAGGCAGGCAGCGACCTCTCCAAGCTCATCAGCATCAATGAGAAGCCGGTCGCGGATCTTGAGAAGGGCGGCAAGGTCACCCTGCCGCTGGGCAGCATCGGGCCGGACTTCAATGGTTTCTCCAACAACGGCAACAGCTCAGACAACTCCGCATTGATGGCACCCATCAATCCGGTTGCGGTTACGAGCGGCGGCATTGGCGGCTGCTGGAAGGTGGACTTCGTCGGCAAGGCCACGCCGAACAAGGACTTCTGCGAGTCAGTGGACAGCAAGGTGGTGGACGGCAAGCAGACCGTCACCATCAAGGTCAATGACAAAGCCACCTACAACGACGGCACACCCATCGACATCAAGGCGTTCCAGAACACCTGGAACATCCTCAAGAGCCCTGATGCCGGCTACGACATCGTCAGCTCCGGTGCCTACGAATTCGTGGAGTCCGTCGAAGCGGGCAGCAGCGACAAGGAAATCATCGTCAAGACCAGCCAGCCGGTCTACCCGGTGGATTCGCTCTTCTTCGGCCTGATCCACCCGGCTGTCAACACGCCGGCAATCTTCAACGAAGGATTCGTGGGCAACATGCATCCGGAATGGATGGCCGGTCCCTTCAAGCTGGACCAGTACGACGCCGCAGCCAAGACCGTGACCCTCGTCCCCAACGAGAAGTGGTGGGGCACCAAGCCGGTCCTGGACAGCGTGGTCTTCCGCCAGCTGGAAACCAGCGCCCAGATCGCGGCCTTCAAGAACGGTGAAATTGACGGCATGTCCGCCAACACCATCTCCCTCTACAAGCAGCTCGAGGGCACCAAGGACTCCGAAGTCCGCCGCGGCCAGCGCCTCTTCGCCGGCGGCATGAACATCAACGCCCAGAAGATCACGGATGTGGCGGTCCGCAAGGCCATCTTCGCCGCCGTGGACCGCGAGGCCCTCCGCAAGGTCCGCTTCAACGGCCTGAACTGGGAAGAGCCCAGCTCCGGCTCCATGATGGTCCTGCCGTTCTCGGAGTACTACCAGGACAACTACCCGGTGAAGGAAACCGGCCCGGACGCTGCCAAGAAGGTCCTGACCGACGCCGGCTACGCCCCGAACGCTGCCGGAATCATGGAGAAGGGCGGCGTTCCCGCTGCTTTCAAGATCAGCAACTTCGGTGACGATCCCACCACCCTGGCCTTCACGCAGACCCTGCAGAAGCAGCTCCAGGCCGGCGGCATGGATGTTGGCATCGACCAGCGTGCCTCCGCCGACTTCGGCAAGGTCATCGGCGGCCGCGACTTCGACATGAGCGTCTCCGGCTACACCGTTGGTCCGGACGCCACCGACGCCGTCAAGCAGTACTACGACTCCAAGGTCAATGAGAACGGCCTGGGCGACGCCGAGCTGGACAAGAAGATCGCCGACCTCGCCTCCATCGAGGACAACGCCGAGCGCAACAAGGCAGCAATGGAAGTTGAGAAGGAGCACATGGCGAAGTACTTCTCCATGGGTGTCGTCATGAACGGCCCGCAGATCTCCTTCGTCCGCACGGGCCTGGCCAACTACGGCCCGTCCCTGTTCCAGAGCCTCTCGCAGGTTCCGGACTGGACCACGCTGGGCTGGGTCAAGAAGTAGCCCCTCCCCTGTAACGCTCTCTCATTTGTTGCAGGTTTTTCGCCAACGCTCTCTCACTTTCGGCCGCAGTCATCGGCCGTGAGTGAGAGAGCGTTTGGTCTTAACCCGCAGGAAGTGAGAGAGGGTGCGCGGGGGTAGCCTAGCCCTTATGACCGGAACTGTTGCTGAACGCACCATCCGCACCGCCGTCGTCGGCTATGGACTTTCGGGGAGCGTCTTTCACGCGCCATTTATCGCGGCGGACAGCCGCTACTCGCTGGACGTCATCGCAACATCCGACGCCGGCCGGCAGACCGCAGCCGTCGAGCGGTATCCGGGCGTCGAAACAGTGGCCGACGGCGACGCCGTCCTTGCGCTGGCCGGGGACCTTGACCTCGTGGTGCTGGGCACGCCTCCCGCGACGCACTATCCGCTGGCCAAAGCCGCCCTCGAGGCGGGGCTGGACGTTGTGGTGGACAAGCCCTTTGCGGTGCGGTCCGCCGAAGGCCAGGAACTGATCGCCCTTGCCGAGCGGCTGGGGCGGGTGCTGACCGTTTTCCAGAACCGGCGCTGGGACGGCGATTTCCTGACTGTCCGGAAGTTGCTGGCAAGTGAAGCGCTGGGAAGCGTGACCCGCTTCGAGTCCAGCTTTGAACGCTGGTCCCCCGATATTTCAAAGGCGTGGAAGGCCCAGGCCACCGCAGCGGACGGCGGCGGCGTGCTGTTCGACATGGGCACGCACCTGATCGACCAGGCACTTTTGCTGTTCGGACCGGCCACCGTGACCCACGCGGAACTGCAGGCGCGGCGTCCGCACGAGAAGGTGGATGATGACGTGTTCCTGGTCCTCACCCACGATTCCGGGGTGACCAGCCACCTGAGCATGAACATGGTCTGCGCCCAGCAGGGTCCGCGCTTCCGTATCCTCGGATCCACCGGCGCGTTCACCAAGCATGGGATCGACCCCCAGGAGCCGTACATCGTGGCCGGCGGCAGCCCGCTGGACGCGGAGTTCGGCGTCGAGGCGCCGGAGTGGGCAGGCGTCCTGGGCCGTGACGGGCACCTGGACCCGCTGCCCACGGAACGAGGCGCCTACCCCGAGTTCTACCGGCTGCTGGCAGACAAGCTCCTCGACGGCGGCGCCACCTCGTCCCTCCCCGTGCCAGTAGACCCGGCAGGACCAGTAGAAGTCCTCAAACTAATAGAAAAAGCACGCGAACTGGCTTCCGCCCAGTACGGCATTTAACGTCTGAACGGCAGCCATCCAGAAAGCGTGCGTCAGAGGCGACGAAGGAGCCAGCACGCGTTGGATGACTGCCGTTCAGACGGCAACCTAGCGGATTACGCGGAAACCAGTTCGTGCCAGTCCGCTACGAGCGGCAGGTTGTGTGCCTCGGACACGGAGTGGTGCGCCACGTGGCCGGCGGCGATGTTGAGGCCGGCGGCGAGGGCGGGGTCCCGGTCGAAGGCTGCCTTGACGCCCAGGTTGGCCAGGGAGACTGCGTACCGCAGGGTGACGTTGGTCAGGGCGTAGGTGGACGTGTTCGGGACGGCACCGGGCATGTTGGCCACGCAGTAGAAGATCGTGTTGTGGACCTTGTACGTAGGTTCCTGGTGCGTGGTGGGGTGGGTGTCCTCGAAGCAGCCGCCCTGGTCCACGGCGATGTCCACCAGCACGGAGCCGGGTTTCATCCGGGCCACGAGTTCGTTGCTGACCAGCTTGGGAGCCTTGGCGCCCGGAATCAGGACGGAACCGATCACCAGGTCCGCGTCCACCACGGACTTCTCGATCTCGTACTTGTTCGACGCGACCGTCTTCAGGCGGCCCTGGTACTGGGCATCCAGTTCGCGCAGGCGGTTGATGTTGATGTCCAGGATGGTGACGTCGGCGCCAAGGCCCAGGGCCATGGCTGCGGCGTTGGTGCCTGCCACGCCGGCGCCCAGCACAACGACCTTCGCCGGGCGGACGCCGGGAACGCCGCCGAGCAGCACACCTTTGCCGCCTGCAGGGGCCATCAGCGACGTGGCGCCCACCTGTACGGAGAGCCGGCCTGCGACCTCGGACATCGGGGCCAGCAGCGGCAGGGTCCGGCCTTCCTGGACGGTTTCGTAGGCGATGGCCGTAACGCCGGAGTTGATCAGTTCCCGGGTGAGTTCGGGCTCGGCTGCGAGGTGGAGGTAGGTGAAGAGGATCAGGCCCTTGCGGAAGCGGTGGTATTCCGCCTTGATGGGTTCCTTGACCTTCATGACCATGTCGGCGCGTGCCCAGACGTCGTCGGCGTCGGCGACGATTTCGGCCCCGGCGATCGCGTATTCCTCGTCCGTGATGCCTGAGCCCAGGCCCGCGCCGCGCTCCACCAGGACGGTGTGGCCGTGGGTGCGGAATTCGTTCACGCCGGCCGCGGTGATGGCCACGCGGAATTCGTTGTTCTTGATCTCTTTGGGGACACCGATAATCATTCTGGGCTCCATTTTCACGGGCCCCGAAAGGCCCTTGCATTGCGGGGGAAGTTGTGATTCCAGAATAAATCCGGTTGTGAGGCACGCGACATGAAACCCCAAAGCCGCCGCCAGCCCGGCCGCGTCATTTCGCGGATTTTAGGAAAGTCGCCTCGACATTTGTCCAGCGTGCAAGCGTCAGGTGTCGCCTCGTGTCCGTTCGCGGAATCGCACACCCCGGCAGTACTGTTGGCCCATGCAGCAGCAGGATGTGGAACAGCTTGTGGAGCGGGTGGCGCAGAAGCTTGGACGGGGACTTTCGCTGGAGGACCTGGACGGCCTGCTGCTCGCCTACAGCTCCAACCAGTCCCACGCGGACCGGGTCCGGGTCAACTTCCTGCTGAGCAAACGAGTCCCCGTGGACGTCAGCGCCTGGCAGCTGTCACACGGCATCGCGACGGCGGTCCGCCCCGTCGTCATCCCCGCCAACCCGGAGCTTGGCATGCTGGGCCGCGTCTGCGTCCCGCTGATGGTGCGCGGCTTCCGGGTGGGTTATCTGTGGGTCCAGCAGGACTCGGCAGAGGAAAACCCGACGGCGATCCTCACCCAGCTGCCGGAAGTGAACCACGAGATCGAGCTGCTCTCCGGGCTGCTGCTGGACTCCAACACTGCGGAATCGGAGTTCCGCCGCGGCCGTGAGCGGGAATTCCTGGCGGCCTGTTCCGGTGAAGCCAACGCCGTGGCGGCCATTGCCGGGTGGAAGGAAATCCAGGGCAAGGGGCCGTGGCAGATGATCACGATCCTGGACGCTGACGGCTGGGCGGGAGGGCCGGACCCCATCGCGTCCACGCTGATCCACCGGTCGGCAGCCCTGCAGGCCACGATCGGGGTGGACCCGGCACTGTTCAGCGCGGGGACCGAGACGCATTCCGTGGTGTTGTTCAAGGAGTCCACCGGCCGGGCCAACCACGCCCAGGTGCTGGTCCACTATCAGCTGGAACTGGCCAAACGATCCGGCCGTCCGGTGCACCGCATCATCCTGGGAATCAGCGAGGGCTTCGCAAGGACGCGTGATTTCGCCGAGGCGTACCGGCAATCCAAGCAGGCCGCACAGGCCGCAGCGGTGGATCCGCAGTTGGGCGAGCTGGTGGACTGCCGGGCCACCGGGGTTTATCAGCTGCTGGCTTCGGCCGGCGGCGGTGCGGGCGCCTGGGCGGATTCCGGGTCGGTCTATTTCCGCATGCTCGAGGACCACGACCGGAACGGTGAACTCATTCCTGTCCTGGAACTGCTGTATGACAACGACGGGGCGGTGCAGGACGTGGCCACCAAACTTCACCTTCACCGCAGCAGCATCTACAACCGCCTCGGCCGCATCCGCGCCCTGCTGGGGGTGGATCCGCTCAAGGGCATGCCCAGGCTTGAGCTGCATGCCGCCCTGAAGATGCGCCGTTGGGCGGCACGGCCCAGGATTTAGGGACCCAGGACTGAGGCGACCCGGAACCCACGGACCCGGAACCTAGGCGGCGTTTCCTTCATGTTTGGACGGCTCCCCGGGCGCCAGGGATTGATCCTGGGTCCCTCGTTGTGGAATGTCCTGGCGGCTGGCCGGAGCTGCTTCGTGGCCGGGTTCCAGCGAGGTGGCCTGGTCAAGGGAGGCTGCCTGCTGCAGGGTCAGGGTTTCGGACAGGCTCGACGCTTCACGGCGTCGCTTGGAGATGGCACTGTCGGCCCACATGGCAACGGCCACGAACACGACGCAGCTGGACATCACCACGGCTGTGTTGTTCAGCCGCATGGCTGATCCCAGCATGGCGGCAACCAGCATGGCGGCAATGCCCGCCACCACGTGCAACCCTCTGAATTTCGCCACAATTCAAGCCTAACCCCGCTCGCTTGCCTGTCTTAAGGCCTGGCCGAGATCGTTGCTTGATCCTTATCACTCCGTCATTCAGCGGCGGCGGAACCGTCATTTTCGCTTGCCCGCTGCTTCGCCTGCTCCGTCTTCCGTTGCTGCTCCAGCCAGGCCGTGATCGCCGCCCGCCTGATCCTGCGGTGCGTGCCGCGGTACTCCACCGGTATTTCGCCGCGGTCGGTCATGTTGCGCAGAAATGTGTGGGAGATTCCGGCAAGCTCCGCCGCCTGGGAGGTAGTGAGCACTTCCTCCACGCTGCTGACGGCCACTGCCTCGCCGCGGCTGAAGCGGCTGAGCAGATCAACGACGGCGTCCCGCGCCTGCGGAGGCAGCCGGTGGACGGTGCCGTCCACAAAAACAGTGATGTCATGGCTGCCCTCCAGCGCACGCTGCAGTTTCTCTGCATCCTCAACCGGCAGGCCGGCGGTCATCCGGGGAGCTATCAGTGCCATGGGCAACAGCCTAACCCTGTCCCGCCGAAGCAGTGGCGGTAAGCTCGCCTGATGAAACTTGGTGATGGCCTGGACGTAACGTCGGGCGGCCTGACCGGGCGGGTCTACGCCTCGGCGCCGCCGCGGGACAGCAGGGGCGGCAGCCGCCGCACGTACGTGCTGCTGCACGGCATCGGCGTCTCGCACCGCTATTTCGCACGGCTGCACCGCGAGCCGGCCTTGGAGGCGGATGTCTACACTTTCGACCTGCCCGGCTTCGGTGACGCCCCGCGGCCCGGCCGCCAGGTGGCCGTGGGGGAGTACGCGGCCTTTGTGAACAGCGTGCTGGCCGACGCCGGAGTCCGGTCCTGTGTGGTGATCGGGCACTCCATGGGCACCCAGTACGCTGTGGAGCTGGGCCTCCAGGAGCGCGGACTGGTGGCAGGCCTGGTCCTGATGGGCCCGGTGGTGGACAGCACCAGGAAGTCGGTGCCGCGCCAGGCGCTGGCACTGACCCGTGACGCCCTGTTCAGCGAATCCCCGTCCTCGAACGCCATCGTCTTCGGAGACTACTTCCGGGCCGGTCCGCGCTGGTACCTGACCCAGCTGCCCGTCATGATGGAATATCCCATCGACGCCAGGATCCAGGGGGTCAGCCAGCCGGTGCTGGTGATGCGCGGAAGCGGTGACCCGGTGGCGCGCCGCCCGTGGTGCGAACGGCTCGCTGCGCTGGCGCCGCAAGGCAGCTTCGCGGAGATCCCCGGGGCGGGCCACGTTCTGCAGCACACGGCATCGGAGGCCACCGCCGCGGCGATCAGCGGCTGGGTCCGCGCCGCAGATGGCTTCGGCGTTCCGGCCTGACGGTACTTCCCCTGACGGTACTGCGTCCGGCCCTATTCGGCGTCGAGGTCCGTTTCCAGAAGCTTGACCAGGGAATCGAGCGCGGCGTCGGCCCCGTCCCCTTCGGCGCGCAGAACCACCACGTCGCCCTTGGCCGCGCCCAGCGTCATCAGCGAGAGGATGCTGGAGGCATCCAGTGCCTCATCCGCGGGTTCGCCCTGCATGGCGATGGTGACTTCCACTCCCACGTCGCCGGCCGCCTCGGCGAAAAGAGCGGCCGGACGGGCGTGCAGGCCGGAGCGGCTGGCGATGGTGGCGATGCGTTCGGGCATTGTTTCTCCTGTAGGTGTTGGCGCGGGGAACCGCGTCAGAGTCCGAGTTCTTCGAGTACGGGCAGCTTTTCGCGGACCCAGGCGCGCGCTTCGGTGGCGCTGGGTGCGGACAGCGCCAGCTTGGCCAGCTGCTGTGCCTCGGCGAGGGTCACAGTCTTCAGGACAGCTGCCACGGCAGCCAGCGACCGCGCAGTCATGGACAGGGTGGTCACACCCAGGCCGGTAAGGACGACGGCGAGGGCGGGGTCGGCGGCCGCCTCGCCGCAGACGCCCACAGGTTTGTTGTGGCCTTCCGCGCGGGAGCCTTCCACCGTGAGCCCCACCAGGCGCAGCACGGCGGGCTGCCACGGCGTGTTCAGGTTGGCGAGCGGGCCGAGCTGGCGGTCCGCGGCCATGGCGTACTGGGTGAGGTCGTTGGTGCCCAGGCTGGCGAAGCCCACCTCGCGCAGGATGGCCTCGGCGGTGAGCGCGGCGGACGGGACCTCCACCATCACCCCGGGCGTTTTGATGCCGGCGTCGGCGCACATTGACGCGAAGCGGGCGGCTTCCTCCGCCGTCGAAATCATCGGGGCCATGACCCACACATCGGCTTCGGACTGCTGCTCGGCCAGGGCGATGGCCTCCAGTTGGCGGTCCAGGACGCCGGGCGTAGTGAAGTCCGTGCGGTAGCCGCGGACGCCCAGGGCCGGGTTGGGCTCCGTGGAATCCGTCAGGAACGGAAGCGGCTTGTCGGCGCCGGCGTCGAGCGTGCGCAGGACCACCTTCTTTCCCGGGAACGCATCAAAAACGCTCTTGTAGGCCGCGGCCTGCTCCTCCACGGAGGGCTCGGAGTCCCGCTCCAGGAAGCAGAACTCGGTCCGGAAAAGGCCCACGCCCTGGGCGCCCAGTTTCGCGGCCGCCTCGGCATCCTTGCCGCCGCCGACGTTGGCGAGCAGCGGCACCAGGTGGCCGTCCGCCGTCGTGCCCGTGCCGCTGAACTCGGCCAGCAGGGAAGCCGTGGCCGCCCAGGCATCAGCTGCGGCACGCAGCGAGTCGTCGGGGTCGGAGGTGATGTTGCCCGCGGCGCCGTCAACGTAGACTTCCGTGCCGTCCGCGAGTTCGTCCACTCCCACGGCAGCCACGACGGCCGGCAGGCCCAGCGAACGCGCGATGATGGCCGTATGGGACTGCGGTCCGCCGCCCGCTGTCACGAGTGCCAGGACTTTGTTGGGGTCCAGGGTGGCGGTGTCGGCCGGGGCCAGGTCCTCGGCCACCAGCACAAACGGCGTGCTGGAGGTGGGGATGCCGGGGGCGGGCACGCCGCGAAGTTCGGCCACAATCCGGGCACGGACGTCCAGGACGTCGGTGGCGCGTTCGGCCATGTAGCCGCCCAGGTTATGGAGCATTTCCGAGACGGAGGAACCGGACTCCCAGATGGCACGCTCGGTTGAGAGGCCGCGGGCCACGAGCTTGGCGGCGCCCTTGATCAGCATGGTGTCCTTGGCCATCAGCGCAGTGGCTTCCAGGACGGCCTTGCCGTCTCCCGTGGCGTGCGCTGCCCGGGCCTTGAGTTCGTCGTGGACGGCCTGCGAGGCTGCCTTGAGGGCCGCCGTGGCGTCCTCCGCAGAGGTCCCCGCACCCAGCTGTTCGCCTGCCGGGGGTTCGCTGATCGGTTTAGGCATCTGCCGGACGGTGCCGATGATGCGGCCGGGGCTGACGCCAACTCCTGGGAAGTTCTGCACTGAAGGTCCTCATTCTCTGCCGATAGCCAGGCCCGCCAAGGTTCCCGGCGCCATGCCGGGGGCGCCGTGACTGCTACGTCAGGTGGCGCGAAACGTGCCTGAAAAAATTGTATGTGATTCAGTTCATATAGCAATGCTATAGGTGATAGGGTAGCGGTTATGAGTTTGGATGGCCAGCTTCCCCCCAAAATGCGACTGTTGCGTGCGGCGGCCGAATTGCTGGCAAACTCTGCGGGCTCACCGGTGTCCACCCGCCAGATCACGCAGCTGGCAGGCGTCACCGCGCCCACGCTGTACCACCACTTCGGTGACAAGGAAGGTCTTTTCGACGCCGTTGTCGCCGCGGGATTTGAAGAATATGTCGCGGGTGAGAGGGATTTCGCCCCGTCCGGGCACCCGCTGGAGGACATCCGGCGGATGTGGGACAACCACGTCCAGTTCGGGCTTAACCAGCCGGAGCTGTACCTGGTGATGTTCGGCAATATCCGTCCTGAAAGCCGCCCCGCCATCGTTGCCGATGCCGAGGCCCTGATGGAGGAGATGCTGAACAAGGCAGCAGTGGCAGGCCAGCTGAACGTCCAGCCGCGGGAAGCAGCCAGGTCCATCCTGGCCGCCAACGTGGGGGTGACCCTCATGCTCATTGCGGAGCCTGCCGCCGAACGGAACCTTGAATTGTCCACCATGACGCGGGACGCCATGATTTTTGCGGTGTCCGCGGACCAGGCTGCCGGCGGCAGTCCTGATGACTCCGGGAAGTCCTCGGTGGTGGTGGCAGCGATTGCCCTGAATGCCGCACTTCAGGCATCGCACTCAGACCAGCTCTCAAGCTCGGAACTCAAACTCTTCCTCGAATGGCTTCACCGGATCTCCACCAGCAGCTAGCGGGTCCCAAGCCACACTGCACCACCCTTTGCACAGGCAGTACCGTCGTCGAAATATCGGACCATCCTGCGGAGCAGCAGGAATCACGGTTAGGAAATCACATGGCAACGCAGACAGTTGCAAAACCCCGCACCAGCGTGCGGGTTGGCGTCCAGAAGTTCGGGACGTTCCTGTCCGGGATGATCATGCCCAACATCGGGGCGTTCATCGCCTGGGGCCTCATCACGGCTCTCTTCATCGAGAAGGGCTGGATCCCCGTCCCTGCACTGGGCGGCTTCGGCGCCAATGCCGAGGGTGTTCCCTATGCTGGCCTCGTTGGCCCCATGATCACCTACCTGCTGCCCCTCCTGATCGCCTACACGGGCGGCCGGATGGTCTATGACGTCCGCGGCGGCGTGGTGGGTGCCATCGGCACCATGGGCGTGATCGTGGGCGCCGGCATCCCGATGTTCATCGGCGCCATGATCATGGGCCCCCTGGGCGGCTGGACCATGAAGAAGATCGATGCGCTCTGGGACGGCAAGATCCGCCCCGGCTTCGAGATGCTGGTGAACAACTTCTCCGCCGGCATCTGGGGCGGTTTGCTGGCCATGCTGGGCTTCTACGGGATCTCCCCGCTGGTCACCGCCTTCAGCACGGCCGCCGGCAACGTGGTCCAGTTCCTGGTCAGCAACGGCCTCCTGCCACTGACCAGCATCTTCATTGAGCCGGCCAAGGTGCTGTTCCTGAACAACGCCATCAACCACGGTGTGCTGACCCCGCTGGGCATCCAGCAGTCGCTGGAACAGGGCAAGTCCATCCTGTTCCTGCTGGAGGCCAACCCCGGCCCGGGCTTCGGCATCCTGCTCGCCTACATGTTCTTCGGCCGCGGTGCTGCGAAAGCGTCCGCCCCGGGTGCGGCCATCATCCACTTCCTCGGCGGCATCCACGAAATCTACTTCCCGTACGTCCTGATGCGCCCGCTGCTGATCCTGGCAGCTATCGCAGGCGGCATGACGGGCATTGCCACCCTGGCCATCACCAACTCCGGCCTCGTGGCGCCGTCCGCTCCCGGGTCCATCATCGCGGTGCTGGCCCAGACCGCCCGCGACAGCTACATCGGCGTGATCCTCGCGGTCCTGCTCGCCACAGCAGTTTCCTTCGTGGTCGCGTCGGTGATCCTTAAGACCACCAAGCACAGCGACGAAACGGACCTCACCGATGCAACCGCCCGGATGGAGGCGATGAAGGGCAAGAAGAGCTCCGTCGCTTCCACACTGACGGGCGCCGGCGCGGCCGGTGCCGGGGTGGGAACTGCCGTGCTGGCCGGTCCGGTCAGGAACATTGTGTTCGCGTGCGACGCCGGCATGGGCTCCAGTGCCATGGGCGCCTCGGTGCTGCGGAACAAGATCAAGGCGGCCGGCTTCCCGGACGTCAAGGTCACCAACGCCGCCATCGCCAACCTGAGCGACACCTACGACGTCGTGATCACGCACCAGGACCTGACGGAGCGGGCCACGCCTGCGACGTCGAGCGCCGTGCACTACTCCGTTGACAACTTCATGAGCAGCCCGCGGTACGACGAGATTGTTGAGCTGGTCAAGAAGAGCAACGCTCCGGAAGCATCCGCTGCCGGGACTCCGGCGGACACCGCCCAAGGCGCCGGAGCGCCCGCGGCGCCCGCCGCCGTCGTGCCGTCCGACATCCTGGTTGCGGACAGCGTCATCCTCAACGGCACCGCCACCACCCGCGATGCCGCCATCGACGAAGCCGGACGGCTCCTGCTGGCCCGCGGCGCCGTCGACGAGGGGTACATCACCGCAATGCACGAGCGTGAAGAGTCGGTGTCCACCTACATGGGCAGCTACCTGGCCATCCCGCACGGCACCAACGCCGCCAAGGACCACATCATGAAGTCCGCCGTCTCCGTGATCCGCTACCCCGAGGGCATCGACTGGAACGGCAAGCAGGTCAAGTTCGTGGTGGGCGTCGCCGGAATCAACAACGAACACCTCCACATCCTGTCCTCGATTGCGAAGGTCTTCACCAACAAGGCCCAGGTGGCCCAGCTGGAGGCCGCAACGTCCGTGGATGAAGTGCTGGAGCTGTTCGGAAAGGTCAACGCATAGTGAAGGCAGTACATTTCGGAGCCGGAAACATCGGCCGCGGCTTTGTCGGGCTGCTGCTGCACCAGGCCGGGTATGAGGTGGTGTTCGCGGACGTTGCCGAGGACCTCATCGGCCAGCTGGCAGCAGCGGACAGCTACAACGTCCACGAGGTGGGGGAGAACCCCACGGTGCGGACCGTTGACAACTTCCGGGCGCTGAACTCCGGCACGCAGGACGCGGAACTGGTCCGGGAGATCGCGACGGCGGACATCGTCACCACCGCCGTGGGGCCGCACATCCTGAAGTTCGTGGCGCCCGCCATCACCAGGGGCATCGCGTCGCGGGAAGCCGGGTTGGCGCCGCTGCAGGTCATGGCCTGCGAGAACGCCATCAACGCCACGGACATCCTGCGCGATGAGGTCGCCGCGCTCTGGGACAACGCCGCCGGCTCCCTCGACTCCGCGGCGGTGTTCGCGAACACCGCCGTGGACCGGATCGTGCCCAACCAGGAGCCCGGACAGGGCCTGGACGTCACAGTGGAGACATTCTACGAGTGGGTCATCGACCGGACGGCGTTCGGCGGCGCGGCACCGGTAATTCCTGGGGCCACCTTCGTGGACGAGCTTTCGCCTTACATCGAACGGAAGCTGTTCACGGTCAACACGGGGCATGCCTCAGCGGCGTACTTCGGCTTTGAGGCCGGCCTGGAAAAGATCTCCGACGCCATGGCCGACCAGGACGTGGCGGAGGACGTCCGCGCGGTCCTGGAGGAAACCAAGCAGCTCCTCGTGGCAAAGCACGGCTTCAGCAACGACGAGCAGGAGGCCTACGTCCAGAAGATCCTGGTCCGGTTCTCCAACCCGCACCTGCCGGATACCGTGAACCGGGTGGGGCGCGCCCCGCTGCGCAAGCTCAGCCGGCACGAACGGTTCATCGGCCCGGCCGCGGAGCTGGCCGAGCGCGGGATCGTGCCCGAAGCGCTGCTGGGCGCGATCGCCGCGGCGCTGCGCTTCACCGACCCCAGCGACGCCGAGGCCACCGAGCTCGCCCAGATCCTGGCATCCTCCGCACCGGCCGACGCCACCGCCCGGATCACGGGGCTCGCTCCCGACCATCCGCTGTTCGACGCCGTCTCCACCCTGGTCGAGGAGCGCCAGGCGGAAGGGGCGAAGGCCCCCGCCTGACCCACCCCGCGACGCTCTCTCACTACCTGCGGGTTTTCCGGGAACCCTCTCGCAGATCCTGCGGCTTTTTCCGGAACCACCCTGCAATCACGACGCCGGCACTCACCCCGAGTGCCGGCGTCGTGCGTTGCGGCAGGGGCCCGCTTAGTCCCGCGGGGGCTGCCGGCCGGCGGAGGGGGCCGCACCTGCCCGCGCCAGCGTAAAGTCCAGATGGCGCATCACCAGGGAAGCGGCCACGAGGGCGGCTGAAAACGGCAGGAAAAACAGTGTGACCAGCTGGAATGCCACGTGCAGGACGAAGCCTAGGGCCTGGGAATAAGCCGGTCCGAACTGCAGCGACTGCATGACCTGCGGAGCAAGGATGACCGAGAACGCCCCGATGGCGCCCACAATGATCCCCGCCCGCAGGGTTGTCCTCGATAAGCCTGAGACGGCGTTCTGATCCATTCCGGACCCTCCCCCAATTGAGTTTCTTCTTGCCAACACCGGCACTTCAGCCAAGCACGGCTTTCCGCGGCGCACAAGGAACGCCCCCGCGGCCGGGCAGGAAAGGCGAAACCTTCCCCCCACCTCACATGAGGTGAGAGAGGGTTCGGGCAAAAGCCACAGAAAGTGATAGAGCGTTTGGGGTGCTGGATCAGGCGGACGTGGAGACCGAGGACGTTTCGGCGTCGGCCATTGCTTTCCATTCAGCAACCCGGGCCTGGTGCAGCGGCGACTTCCGGACCACGGCGTACGCAACTCCCAGCACCGCGAACCAGGCCGGCGTCACCAGCAGGGCAGTGAGCGTGTCAGGCTGAGTTGTCAGCGCCCAGACGAGGAACGCGAAGAACGCGAAAACCACCCACACCATGGGAATGCCGCCCGGCATCTTGAATGACGAGTCCTTGTGCAGCTGGGGCCGGCGCTTCCGGAACACCAGGTAGCTGGCCAGGATGATGGACCAGACGAACATAAAGCAGACGGCGGACACAGTGGTCACCATGTCGAAGGCCACGCCCACGTCCTTGCCCGCGTAGAGCAGGGCCACACCGGCAAGCAGCAGCACGCAGGAGAGGAACAGGGCGTTCTGCGGGACCTTGCGGCTGGAGAGGCGGCCGAACAGTTTGGGGGCGTCGCCGTCGTTCGCCAGGCCGAAGACCATGCGCGAGGTGGAGTAGATCCCTGAGTTGGCGGAGGACATCGCGGACGTCAGGACCACCAGGTTGACCACCATCGCGGCCATGCCGAGGCCCGCCAGCGAGAACATGCCGATGAACGGGCTGTGGCCGGCCTGGAACTCGCTCCACGGGGTGACGGACATGAGGATGATGAGGGCGCCTACGTAGAAGAGCATGACGCGCAGGGGAATGGCGTTGATGGCCCGGGGCAGGTTGTGCTCCGGGTTCTTGGTTTCGGCGGCGGCGGTGCCCACCAGTTCGATGCCCACAAATGCGAACACGGCGATCTGGAAGCCCGCCACGAAGCCCATGAACTCCTTGGGGAAGAACCCGCCGTGGCTCCACAGGTTGGTGAAGCTCGCCGTGCCTGCGTCCGACGTGAAGCCGGTGAAGATCATGACCAGGCCCACCGCGATCAGCGCCACGATGGCCACGATCTTGATGAGGGCGAACCAGAACTCGGTCTCCCCGAAGGCTTTCACGGTGGGCAGGTTCAGGAGAAGCAGGATCACGATCGTGGCGATGCCTGGGATCCAGAGCTGGATCCCAGGCCACAGCTCGTTGGCGTAACCGGCGATCGCGATCACGTCGGCCACGCCCGTCACCACCCAGCAGAACCAGTAGGTCCAGCCGGTGAAGAAGCCCGCCCAGGGACCCAGCAGGTCACCGGCGAAGTCGCTGAAGGACTTGTAGTCCAGGTTGGACAGCAGCAGCTGCCCCATGGCCCGCATCACGAAGAACAGCATGAAGCCGATGATCATGTACACAAAGATCACGGACGGCCCGGCCACCGAGATGGTCTTGCCGGAGCCCATGAACAGGCCGGTGCCGATCGCACCGCCGATGGCCAGAAGCTGGATGTGCCGGTTGCTCAGCGAACGTGAAAGGTGGGGCTCGCTGTCCCGGCTGGAGGCAGTTCTCTGCCCCGTGGTGGTCTGCTCAGACATGTGCAAAATCCTTCGAGTGGTCCGCCGGATTGGGTGACGGCGGTTACAAAATCAGCTTTTCCACCGTACACGCACGCCTGCAGGGCTGTGGAATGCTGGTGGGGTGACCCGGAACCCAGGTGCCCTGCCCCTTTTGCTGACTGCCGACGTCGACGTCGGGACCTTCCGTCTCCGCCTCGCCTCGCCCGCCGATCTGCCAGCCATCGTGGGCCTGCTTGCCGACGATTCGCTGGGTGCCGGCCGTGAACGCGGCGAGGACATGGCACCGTACGAGCGCGCCTTTGAAGCGATCGAGGCCGACCCGTCCCATCTTCTGGTGGTGGGCGAGTTGGCGACATCCGGGGATGCCGTAGGTCCCGTGGTTGCCACGTTCCAGCTGAGTTTCCTCCCCGGCATCTCGCGGCAAGGATCGTGGCGCTCGCAGATCGAGGGTGTGCGGGTGGCGGGCAGCCTTCGTGGTCAGGGCATTGGCAACGTGATGGTGCAATGGGCCATCGATGAGTCCCGGCGGCGCGGCTGTTCAATGATGCAGCTGACCACCCACAAATCCCGGACCGCGGCCCACCGGTTCTACGAGCGGCTCGGGTTTGATGCCAGCCACGAGGGGATGAAGCTCACGCTCTGATCTTTGACCGTTAGGTAGCCTAACTGTTAGGCTACCTAACGATGAAGACCCAAAATGATGACGCACTCCAGGCCCTTGCAAGCGATTTCCGCGAGGCCCTCCGCCACAGTGTCTACCTTGTCCGGCGGCTCGACTCCGACGGCGAACTCAGCGCAGCCCAGCTCAGCACACTGAAAATGCTGTTGGACGACGGCGTCCGGGTGGGGGAGATCGCGCGGAACCTGGGCGTCAGGGTGCCCAGCGCAACGGAGCAGATCATCAAGCTGGAGCGGGCAGGCCTTGCCCGGCGCGAACCTGACCCCAAGGACTCGCGGGCCGTCCGTGTGGTGCTCACCGCCGATGGCCGGGCCGCCGTCACTGCCGCCAACAAGAACCGCAACGCTGTGATGGCGGGCATCCTCAGCTCCCTCAGCGACGCTGACCGCGCCGCTCTGGCGGCCGCCCTGCCCGTCATCGACAAGATCAACGCCACCATCCAGAACTGATCAAGCACTCACTTAGGAGCATCCTCCATGAACGGCCAGCTCGCAGAGACACTGCCGGCAGAAGCAACCCTCGAGGCTGAAAAGGCTTCGCTGCTCAGGCAGCCCAAAGCCGTCTGGGCAACGGCCCTGGCGGCGGTGTTCGCCTTTATGGGAATAGGGCTGGTGGATCCCATCCTGCCCGCGATCGCGCTGAACCTGGATGCCACCCCCAGCGAGGTTTCCCTGCTCTTCACCAGCTACTTCCTGGTGACGGCGGTGGCCATGCTGATCACCGGATTCGTCTCCTCGCGCATCGGCGGCAAGAAAACGCTCCTGATTGGCCTCGCCGTCATTGTCGTCTTCGCCTCGCTCTCCGGATTGTCGGGCAGCGTCGACCAGCTCGTAGGGTTCCGCGCCGGCTGGGGCCTGGGCAATGCCCTGTTTGTGGCCACCGCCCTGGCGGTCATTGTCGGCGTGGCCAGCGGCGGGGCCGGCACGGCGATCATCCTGTATGAGGCAGCGCTGGGGCTGGGCATCTCCCTCGGCCCGCTCCTGGGTGCCCTGCTGGGCGGCTGGCAGTGGCGCGCACCGTTCTTCGGAACCGCCGCTCTCATGGCCGCGGCCTTTGTGGCGCTCGTGGTGCTGCTTCCCAAAACTGCGCTCCCCGCGCGCAAGGTCCGGCTGCGGGATCCGTTGCTGGCACTGGGACACAGGGGACTGCGCACCACCGCGGCCAGCGGGCTCTTCTACAACTACGGCTTTTTCACCATCCTGGCGTTCACCCCGTTCATCCTTGGGATGGATGCCTACGGGATCGGCGGCGTGTTCTTTGGCTGGGGCGTTGCCGTGGCGGTCTTCTCCGTGTTCGTGGCGCCCGCGCTGCAGAACCGCTTTGGGGCCACCCGGGTCCTGACCGGAACCCTGCTGGTCCTCATGCTGGACCTGATCGGGCTGGGACTGGCCGCGGGGCACTCGGTGCCCGCCGTCGTCGTTCTGGTGATTGTGTCCGGGGCGCTGCTGGGCATCAACAACACCATCTACACCGAACTCGCCATGGGTGTTTCTGACTCGCCGCGGCCCGTGGCCTCAGCAGGCTACAACTTTGTGCGCTGGATGGGCGGGGCGCTGGCCCCGTTTGCCGCGGCGCAGCTGGGCGAGCATCTCGGTCCGCAGGTCCCGTTCTTTGGCGGGGCGCTGGCGATGGTGGCTGCCATCGGCATTGTGCTGGGTGGCCGGAAGTACCTGATAGCGCACGAGCCGCACCTCGTGTAACCGGGCGCAGTGCCGCCGGAACAGCAAACCCTCCTTCACATCAGCGAGTGAAGGAGGGTTTGCCGTTTCTCTGCAGAAAGTGAAAGAGCGTCCGGTAAAAACCTGCAGAAAGTGAGAGAGGGTCGGGTCAGGCGGCGGAGCCCTTGCGCACGAACAGCGTCTCGGCCTGCTCCAGGGACATGCCGTTGGTCTCCGGCACCTTGAACATCACAAAGAAGAACGACGCCGCCGCGAACAGCGCGTACATGGCATAGGTCAGGGGCAAGGAAGCCGCGGCCATCACGGGGAAGCTGAGCGTGATGGCAAAGTTGGCCACCCACTGCGCTGCTGCGGCCAGGCCCAGGGCGCGGGCACGGATCCGGGACGGGAAGATCTCGCCAAGCAGCACCCAGACCAGCGGGCCCCAGGACGCGCCGAAGCTGACCACGAAGATGTTGGCGGCAACCAAAGCCACCGGGCCCCAGGCGCCCGGCAGGGAGATCTCGGAGCCTGAGCCCACAGCGGAGGAGAATGCCACGGCCATGGTGCCCAGCGAGACGGCCATGCCGATGGAGCCGGCCAGCAGGATGGGGCGGCGGCCGATCCGGTCCACCAGGGCGATGGCCACGAGGGTCACCAGGATGTTGGTGATGGAGGTTGCCACGGAGATGGTGAGCGAGTCCTTTTCCTGGAACCCGACGGCCTTCCACAGGGTGGTGGAGTAGTAGAAGATCACGTTGATGCCCACGAACTGCTGCAGGACGGAGAGGATGATGCCGATCCAGACCACTGCCTGCAGGCCGAAGGTCCTGCCGCGGAGCGAGCCCTTCTGGCCGGCCAGCTTGTCCTCCTCGATCGCGTCCTGGATCTCGCGGATGTGCCGGTCGGTGTCCTCGGACGGGGCGATGGAGTCGAACACCGTGCGTGCTTCGTCCTCCTTGCCCTGGAACACCAGGAACCGCGGGGATTCCGGCAGGGTGTAGGCGATCCAGCCGTAAACCACGGCCGGGACAGCTGCAGCGAGGAACATCCAGCGCCAGGCTTCGAGGCCCAGCCAGAAGGCCTGGTCCGCGCCGCCGGCGCTGGTGGCGAACAGGGCGTCGGACAGGAGCGCGGCGAAGATACCCGTAGTGATGGCGAGCTGCTGCAGCGAGGCCAGCCGGCCGCGGACCTGGCGCGGCGAGATCTCGGAAATATAGGCCGGCGCGATCACCGAGGCCAGGCCGATGCCCAGGCCGCCCACCAGGCGCCAGAAGATCAGGTCCCAGACGCCGAACGCGAAGCCGGTGCCGATGGCGCTGACCAGGAACAGCAGCGCACCGAGCTTCATGGCAGGGATGCGGCCGTAGCGGTCGGCAACCTTGCCGGCGAGGAAGGCGCCCGCGGCGCAGCCCAGCAGGGCGATGGCCACGGCGAAGCCGGTGACGGCCTCAGAGAGTGCGAATTCGTCCTTGATGGCATCGACTGCGCCGTTTACCACGGAGGAGTCGAAGCCGAACAGGAAGCCACCCACCGCGCCTGCGAGTGCCAGCCAGATCACCCGCTGCGGGATTTTGGCGGTTGTCTGCTCCTTGGCGGTGGACATGGTGCTCCCTGGGTTTGGGGTTTGGTTGGATGCGGTGCGGACGTCGTCGGCTGCGGTACCGGCCCAGACGGCCGGCGCACACGCGCTACACAGTGTGGCACGTCACCGCCCGCGGTTCCACTCAGGGCCTTTGCCCCCTGAAACAGAAAGACGACGACGGCGGGTGCGCCGCCGTCGTCGTCCTCTGTTTCAGAGCCGGGGACCTTAGTGGGCCGCTACCGGCTCTTTAGCGGCTTTCGGATCGGTCAGCTTCTTGTTCGGCAGCGCGAAGCTGATGAGGAAGGCGATGCCGGTGAGCACAGCGGCGGTGAGCATCACGGTGTCGATCGCGTAGGCGAAGCCCTCCGTGATGGGCCGGGTGAGCACGCTGTTGGCGGAGTGCAGCCAGCTGGTGTCGTTCAGCGAATCGTTCGAGGCGCCGTTCTGGAAGAACTCGTAGAGCTTGGCGTTGGCCGGATCACCTGCGACGGCAGGGTCCTTGAGGACTGCCTGGTAGTCGGCGCTCCCCATAGCCGATTTCATGCCGTCCGCGATCCGGCCCGCGGCCACGCTGAACAGCATGGAGATGAACACTGCCGTGCCCACCGCGCCGCCCATGGAACGGAAGAAGGCGGCGGAGGACGTGCCCACGCCCATGTCCTTTGGCGGCACGGACACCTGCATGGCCAGGGTGAGCGGCTGCATGCAGAAACCCAGCCCCATGCCGAAGAACACGGCGATCACGCCGGGAACCCAGAGGCCGGTGTCGACGCCGAGGGACAGGCCCATGACCAGCGCCGCGGCGGTCAGGATGGCGGTGCCCATGATGGGGAAGACCCGGTACGTGCCCGACGACGAGATGGTGCGGCCGGCGGTGATGGAGCCGGTCAGGATGCCGAGGGTGAAGGTGATCATCATCAGGCCCGCTTCGGTGGGCGTGAGGCCCTTCACCAGCTGCAGGTACATCGGGAGCATGGCGATGGCGCCAAACATGCCGATGCCGATGATGAAGTTCAGCAGCGAGGACAGGCCGAACGTGGCGTTCCGGAAGAGCCGCAGCGGGATCAGGGCGTAGTCGCCGGCACGTTTTTCGGCCAGCAGGAACCAGACGATGCCCGCAACGCCCAGCCCGTAGCAGAGGAAGGAGTTCATGGAGGCCCAGCCCCAGCTGCGGCCCTGTTCCGCCACCAGCAGCAGCGGGACGATGGCCAGGGTGATGGCGGCGGCGCCGAAGTAGTCGATCTTCTGCTTTACGTGCTTGGCCGGCAGGTGCAGGAACAGGAAGACCACGGTCAGTGCGGCCAGACCGATGGGCAGGTTGATGAAGAACACCCAGCGCCAGCCGTCAAAGCCCAGGATGTTGGCCGAGCCGGCGAACGCGCCGCCCACCACGGGGCCGAGCACGGAGGAGATGCCGAACACGGACATGAAGTAGCCCTGGTACTTGGCCCGCTCCTTCAGGGACACGATGTCGCCGATGATGGTCAGCGCGAGGGCCAGCAGCCCGCCGGCACCCAGGCCCTGGACGCCGCGGGCGATGGCCAGTTCCGTCATGGAGTGGACGGAGCCGGCGTACAGCGAACCGGCCAGGAAGATCACGATCGCGATCAGGTACAGCGGACGGCGGCCGAAGATGTCGCTCAGCTTGCCGTACAGCGGGGTGCTGACCGTGGAGGTGATGAGGTACGCGGTGGTGGCCCACGCCTGGAGCGAGAGCCCGTCCAGGTCGTTGGCGATGGTGTAGATCGAGGTGGACACGATGGTCTGGTCCAGGGATGCCAGGAACATGCCCAGCATGAGTCCCACCATGACGGTGACGATCTGACGCTGTGTCAGGGTTTCGCCGGCGGCTCGCACGGCGGTTGTTTTGGACATGACTGCTCCAGGGAAGAAATGGGATCAAGCTTGATAGTTGCTTTCGGTAACTATGTTACGTCCCGTTTCATTCCCCGGGCCACAGATTTCTTTTGCAGTCATGTCCGCGACGGGCGTTATTGCTCCACGAGGATGCCGTCCGGATCGCACCAGATCATGGCACCGGTCCGGATGGTCACGCCGTCGATCACCACGTCCACGTCAACTTCGCCGGCACCGGCCTTCGAGCTCTTTCGCGGGTTGCTGCCCAGGGCTTTTACGCCGAGGTCCAGTTGGGCGATGGCCTCCCGGTCGCGGATGGCGCCGTTGATCACGACGCCGGCCCAGCCGTTTGCCACGGCGCTTTCGGCGATCATGTCCCCCATCAGCGCCGTGGCCAGGGAACCCCCGCCGTCCACCACCAGGACATTGCCGTGTCCGGGGGTGGCCAGGGTCGACTTCACCAGGGCGTTGTCCTGGAAGCAGCGGATGGTCCGGACCTGTCCGCTGAAGTGGGAGCGGCCGCCGAGGGGCTGGAACTGGAGCGATATTGAGGCGAGTTCCTCCCCGCGCTCGTCATAAAGATCGGCCGTGTTGACGGCCTGGCCGGCCTGGTTTCCTGGGGCTGTAGTCATGCGTTCTCCTCGGGGGTTTCCGGCTGTATCGGCAGGAAGTTTGCCGTACGACAAGCGGGGCGATGATGCCCACGATAGTCTGATTTTCAGAATCGCCAACCGTTCAGGGGGAACCAGCCATGAGCCTGTCCAACACACCCGCACCGCCGGATCCCGGCGCTGCGGCGGACGGCACGACGGCGGCGCTCGCCGAGCCCACGACAAAGGTCACCGCCCGCTGGGTCACCGGGCTGGTGCTGGTCAACGTTGGCATTAACGCCGCCTTCTTTGGGCCCATCAACGTTTTTATCGGCCAGCAGGCCATCGGCATTGACGAGGCCAACAAGGAAGCCATCCTGTCCCTCGTCACGGGTTGCGGCGCCGCGGTGTCCCTGGTGGCCAATCCGTTGTTTGGCGCTCTTTCGGACCGCACCACCTCGCGCTTCGGCCGCCGGTCACCGTGGGTCCTGGCCGGTGCAATCCTGGCAACGGCTGCGCTCCTGGCCCTGTCGGGCGCCACGACGGTAGCCCTGATGGTGCTGTTCTGGTGCCTGGTGCAGCTGGGGGCCAACGCCGCCTACGCCGCCATCACGGCTGCTGTCCCGGACCGTGTCCCCGTCCTGCAGCGCGGCGGAGTGGGCGGCCTGGCTGCCATGGGCCAGACGGTGGGAATCCTGATCGGTGCCGTGTTCGGTGCCGTGGTCAGCGGCAACTACATGGTGGGGTATGCCCTGTGCGCCGCGGCGCTCATAGTCTCGGTCCTGCCTTATCTGTTCCACAGCAATGATCCCCGGCTGCCGGAGTCGCAGAAGGTTCCCTTCCGGCTGGGTGAATTTGTCCGGAGCTTCTGGATCAGCCCCGTCCGCCACCCGGACTTCGCCTGGGCCTGGCTCACCCGCTTCCTGGTCAATGTATGCAACCAGATGACCATTGTGTACCTGCTCTTTTTCCTCCGGGACGTCCTCAAGCACGACGACCCGGCCCTGGGAGTCCTGACCCTGACCGGCATCTATGCGGTGATGGTGATGATCACTGCGGTGCTGGCGGGGCCCTGGAGCGACCGGCTGGGCCGGCGGAAGCCGTTTGTCATCGGGTCCTCCGCCATCATTGCCGCGGCGGGACTGACCATGGCATTCTTCCCGGTCTGGACCGGCGCGCTCGTGGGCGCCGGCATCCTGGGTGTGGGGTTCGGCGCCTATCTGGCAGTGGACTTTGCGCTGCTGACGCAGGTCCTTCCAGAGGCCGCCGACAGGGGCAAGGACATGGGCATTATCAACGTTGCGAACTCCCTTCCGCAGGTGTTCGCCCCGGTGCTGGCCTTCCTTGCCGTGACGTACTTCGGCGGGTACCTCACGCTGTTCGTCACGGCCGCCGTGATCGGCCTGCTCGGCGCGGTCTTTGTGGTGAAGATTAAGGGCGTTGACTGATGCAGAGCGCCCCATGACTGACACCCTGTAGCGAAAGACACCGCTGTTTGCCGGCGGCTAGCTAGAAAACGAACTTCAGGGTGTTCCAGCCAGGGCCGATGGGATGAGGGCCTTCCCAGCCGGTGGCGTTGTGGTGATAGGCCATCAGGAGTCCACCATGGTCGATGGCGTAGAGATCGAGCCAGCCGTCGCCATCGGTGTCGCCGATGCTCCCGAAAGTGGCCAGCGCGTCCCAGCCTGTTCCGATGGTGTAGAGGCCAACAAAGTTCCCGTTTCCGTCATTTTGGTACAGGACCAGGTCGCCCTTGCCGTCGCGTGCCATGACGTCAGGTCCGCCGTCGCCGTCGAAATCGCCGGGGGCGAAGACCTTGTTGAAGATGTTCCACCCGTAACCCACTTGGCTGGGGGCGAGCCAGCCGCCATCGCCGTTTCCCGGATACAGCAGCAACCTGCCGTCCCTGTCTTTGGCGAGGACATCGCTTGTCCCGTCCCCGTTGAAATCTCCGGGGCCCATGATGTCCGTCATCACGGACCAGCCTGTTCCCACGACTGAGGCCTGCAGCAGCCAGCCGCCGCGGCCATCTCCCTCATAGAGCAACAGATCGCCGCCGGAGTCCCGTGCCATCACGTCGACGTTGCCGTCGCCGTTGAAGTCACCCGGTGAGAAGACGAGACTAAAAATGTCCCAGCCCCAGCCGACCTCCGCAGGAGATGCCCAGCCGGACGCGCTGGCCCCATACATCCGCATGACACCGTTCTGGGCCACAGCAAAAAGATCGTTGGATCCGTCGTTATTGAAGTCGCTGAGCCGCGATGCCTGTGCAATCGGGCCAATATTGTTGCTGACCACCCGGGCGACGGTCTGGCCATCGAACTCGACGACGGCCACGGCATGGACGGTGCGTCCGACGTCCGCCAGGGTCGGCTGGTAGGTGTCGCCCGTGGCCAGGACGTTCGCCGGGTCCGCGGCATCCTTCCATTCGAACACGACCGCACGGGCCGCCCCCTCGGGCATAGGGGTGACGGTCGAAGGATCGAAGCTGGCCCTGAGCTCACTCCCGACGCGGTTGCTGCCGACGACAGTTGCGGGCCCCGTACGGGAGAAGTACATCGGATTCGACAGGACCGTCAACGCCTTGTGACCTTCCAGCATCACGGTCAGTTCGAAGTCCACTACCGATCCCAGGTCGCTGGCCGATGTCACATAATAGGCGCTATTACAAAACATGGAACCGCAGTGATATGCGCCATCCCGTCGCCACCTGCCAAACGATGATGTCGGCGTCTTTGACCAGGTGCCTGATGTATGACCGAGGGTGAATTCCAAGCGGTTTTCGGCGTTCGCGGGATCATTAATCGAAATCTCAGGGGGAGTGAGATTCTCGAAGGTTTGCAGCGGATTATCGGGGTTCACCACGAAAAAGTCTCCACCCCCAATTGGCCAGGACTCCCGGGCGAAACTGTATTGGGCCTGGCCGCCAAGGTAGAACACCTGAACAGAATGGAGCTCATATTCACTCTCGAAGAAGCCGGCCTCGATGGGCATGCTCACCTCGCCCGTAAACGGGCCGGGTCCGGGACTCCCCGTCCATTCGAGGACCTTGCTGTTCAGCAAGGACTCGTCCTTGTAATGGAGTTTGACGCTCTGAGCGGGTGCCGTGAGGCCGAAAGCAACAACCGCGGCCTCACCCGGAGCGAGCACGTAGTCCGAGGTGACCTCGACTTCAGCCAGCTCGGGCCGGTCTGCAGTGAGCTCGGAATTGATGACGGTGAAATCTGCGGCGGCGAACGACTCGCCCCCAGGATGGCTCCGGTGAATCGTTGCACCCAGATGCGTGTCGCTATACCGGAACGACAAGGATTCCACCAGATAGCGGCGGCCCAGCCACGAGCCGGCATCGGTGGGCACGATGATGACGTGCTGAGTCAGTTCGGGCCCTTCTTCGTTTCCCCAATTGAAGTCCCGGTGAGGGTACAGCCCGTTAGACAGTTTCAGGGTCCCGGAGGCCACCGGGATATCAGTGCTGAACTCGATGGTCAGGGTATCCCCGGCGTTGATGGTGTCCGGGGAGGTGCGCTCGAAGTGCGTCAGCACAGGTCTCGCCAGGGCTGCAGCCGGCGTCAGCGGGACCAGGGCGAAGGCGATCAAAAGCGCGCAGAGCAGCGCCGCCGTCGTGCCTCGTACAGTGCCGCGTGACGGTCCTTCGCGGAGCCGTGCGCGGCCCTTGCGTGGTGAACGTCCTTTAACCCATGAGCCGCAGTAAACCATTGAATCCCCTTGAATTGCTTACAGTAGGCCAGCAGGTTCGCTAGAAGACTGCCGTAAAGACCTGCCACCCCTGTCCTATGGCTTCAACGCCTGTCCAGCCACCAGCGCCGTTGCCATAGTAGGCAAACAGGCGTCCGTCTGAGCCGATGGCGAAAACGTCGTTGGTTGCATCGACATTGAAGTCTCCGGCGCCGCCAATGATGCGCATGACATCCCACCCTTGGCCGATGGTGCTGATGCCGCCCCAGCCGCCCGTCCCGTCCGTGTTGTACAGATGCAGCGCGCCGCTTCCGTCGCGGGCAGCCAAGTCCACGGTGCCGTTGCCGTCGAAATCGCCTGGGGTGAGAATGGCGTCCATCACACCCCACCCACTGCCCACTACCGATGGCGGCAGCCAGCCCCCGGCTCCGTCTCCGGGATACAAATAAAGTGTTCCATCGAAGCCGGTGGCAAGGACGTCGTTGGTGCCGTCGCCGTTGAAGTCTCCTGGGCTGAATATTGATTCGAACACGTTCCAGCCGCTGCCGATCTGCTCCCCTGGAAACATCCCGCCGTCGCCCGTTCCGCCGTACAGGAAAAGCCGGCCCGCGCCGTCGCGGGCGAGAACGTCGCTGTTGCCGTCAGCGTCGAAGTCGCCAGGGGAGAGGAGCTGCGTGAATACGTCCCAGCCCCATCCGACTGTCCGTGGCGCTTCCCAGGCGCCGTTCACCTTTGAATACAAGTTCAGCGTGCCGCTGGACGTGCGGGCCAGGAGTTCAGATGCGCCACGGCCCGTGAATCCGTTGGCACGGTTGGAGGCCGCTATCGCAGGCGTTGGCCCGCTGTGGACAACCATGGGCTCGCAGGGGTAGTTGCTGGCCACGTGCGCTTCGATCTTGCTGCCACGATCCTCTTCGCTCAGATGGTAAAACCACCACGTTCCGTGGCTTGGCATGATCTCGCCGTCGCGGGTCCAATAGATGCGGTAGTCCGGACCGGCGGCTGCCCCGCAGCCCCGGTAGGACGTCGGGTCGATCTCCACTGTCAGGGTTGATCCGACGAAAGGCTGCCCGTTGATCACGGGATTATCCGGGTCATTGTTGGCGTTGGCCGCTCCGGAAACGGCGAAAGCGGCCGCAATTGCCACGGCTGCGCCGGACAGCAGGCGTGCTGCCCATTTCGCACTTATGATGCTGCTCATTCTGAGACCTCATTTTCAGTTTTGAAAAGTAGCTGCAGCCGCCGGTGATAAAGACTCCAGCAGCTCCTGGTAACGGGTGCACTCCAGCCTGCACCGGCATCCAGGATCCTTCGCACCAGCCCTTGGAGTTCCCCGACAGAAGAACCGGTGTTCCGCACGGTCCCGTTTCATAAGGTCACCGGGGCCCGCCATTAAATCCCCAGACATCATGGCATCCATATCGTCTCACTCCAACGATCGAACCGGCTAGCCACCCCTCGGGCATATCCGTATAGTTGGAGCGGACTGCAGGCGGCACGGGATGGGGACGCTCCCTGCTGATTCACCATAGGAACACAACCCCGGAATCCTGATGCCCGAGACCATTTCAGACCATCCGCCCATGGCCGCAAGGCCCTCTGCCCCGCGCCAGAAACTGCGTTACGCCAGGATCCTGGAAGCCGCCGGCGGCTTCGCCCGCAAAGGGCTGGATGCAGTGGAGCTGTCCGAAGTTGCAGCCAAGGCAGACGTGCCGCTCGGCACGCTCTACCGGTATTTTCCGTCCGCCACCCACCTGATGCTGGCCCTGTACCGCCACCAGCTGGACGAGCTCCAGGCCGGCACGCGAAGCGAATCGGCCCGCTTCCGGGGGCGCGCCGTGTCCGGTGTGGTGATGGAGATCTTCCACATGCGCGTGATGCAGCCGGCGGTGGAGCAGTGCCTCACCCGCGGCGTATACCTCAAGGACCGGGACACCACGGTGCTGTTGCGGGAGATTGACGCGCTGAGCCAGGAAGCCGTGGCGACGGCCAGCAACGACACCGCGGCCCGGGTCCTGCTGCTGACTGTCACTGGTCTGGTCCAGTCCGTCCGGAACCGGCGCTTGTCCCTCTTTGAAGCCGAAGAAGACCTGAAGAAGGCCTGCTCACTGGTGGTTCCCGCGTCGTCCGGGTCGTATTCCGTGCACAAATCCGCGTAACCGGTCTAGACCAATGTGGGCTTAAATCAGCCTTATTGGCGTGATCCGGATCACAAATCTGGCTGAATAATCGTTTTGTCATGCCGCGGACAGGATTGCGCGGCAATTTCGGCCGGCTCAGCGTGTTTACCATTGCAGAACCGGAGTGGCTGGCAACCCGCACCTGCAAGGGCTTCACCCCGGGCCCGCCACCCTTGGGCCCGCGAAGCGCCGAATCCACCACCTCGAGCCTCCATGTGCTTGAGCCTTTCTGCGCCGTGCGCCCACGGCTAGCCCCAGGAGACAACGACGTGTCCATTGACGCAATCGCATCCACCGACAATTCCGCAGCAACGGCCCTGACCGAAGCGGAGATCTTCGACGCCCACCAGGGCGGAAAGCTCTCGATCACCAGCACCGTCCCGCTGTCCAACAAGCGCGACCTTTCGATCGCCTACACGCCCGGAGTGGCTGAGGTCAGCCGCGCCATCCACGCCAACCCGGAACTGGCCAAGACCCTGACCTGGGCCCAGCGCCTGGTGGTTGTGGTCAGCGATGGCACCGCTGTGCTGGGCCTGGGCAACATCGGCGCCAGCGCTTCCCTGCCGGTCATGGAGGGCAAGTCCGCGCTGTTCAAGACGTTCGGCGACCTCGATTCCATCCCACTGGTGCTGAACACCACCGACGTGGACGAGATCGTTGAGACGCTGGTCCGGCTGCGCCCCAGCTTCGGCGCCGTCAACCTCGAGGACATCTCCGCGCCCCGCTGCTTCGAACTCGAGGAAAAGCTCATCGAGGCGCTGGACTGCCCGGTCATGCACGATGACCAGCACGGTACCGCCGTGGTGGCCCTGGCCGCGCTGACCAACGCAGCCAAAGTGACCGGCCGCGAACTGGAAAGCCTCCGCGTGGTGGTCTCCGGCGCCGGAGCCGCCGGCATCGCCGTTGCCGAAATCTTCCTCGCCGCCGGCATCCAGGACGTGGTCCTGCTCGACTCCAAGGGCGTTATCAACCGCGACCGTGCGGACATCGCCGCCGACCCGGCCAGCAAGAAGGCCCAGCTCGCGCAGCGCACCAACCCTCGCGGCATCAACGGCGGCCCCGGCGACGCCCTGCTTGGCGCCGACGTCTTCGTGGGCGTCTCCTCCTCCAAGCTGGACGAAGAGCACCTGAAGCTGATGAACGCCGACTCCATCGTGTTCGCGCTCTCCAACCCGGACCCCGAAGTGCTGCCCGAGGTTGCCGCCAAGTACGCAGCCGTAGTGGCCACCGGCCGCAGCGACTTCCCCAACCAGATCAACAACGTGCTCGCCTTCCCCGGAATCTTCCGCGGGGCACTGGACGCCGGCGCCCGCCGGATCACGCCCGCCATGAAGATCGCAGCGGCCCGCGCCATCGCGGAACTGGCCGAAGATGACCTGTCGGCGGACTACATCGTGCCCAGCCCGCTGGACCCGCGCGTGGCCCCGGCAGTGACCGCAGCTGTCGCCGCGGCAGTGGAAGCGGAGTAACCGCCGCAGCCGCAGCCTGCCATAACGTTCGACGGCGGTGCCTCCCCTCCCGGGAGAAGTGCCGCCGTCGGGGGTTAAGACCGCCGGTCCGGGCCGGCAGGGCGGCCGCCCTAGACTGAGGGGCATGAACTCGGAAACCGTGGTGACCATCCTGTGCGGCCTGGCAATCCTGGTAGGCGTGGCCGGCACCATCATCCCGGTTCTTCCCGGCAGCATCCTGATCGGGCTCAGCCTGCTGGCGTGGGCCATCTGGGGCGGGGCGGGAACGGCCGGCTGGGTGGTTTTTGGCATTGGCCTGGTCTTTGTCCTTGCAGGAATGGCGGCGAGTGCCGTGCTGACCGGACGCAAGCTCCGGGAACACCGCATCCCCAGCCGGAGTGTGGTGATCGGCCTGGTGGCCGGCGTTGCCGGCATGTTCATCATTCCTGTGGTGGGGCTGTTTGTGGGTTTCGCCGCCGGCCTGCTGCTCAGCGAACTGGTCCGCACGCGGAACTTCGGCACTGCCACCACCACCAGCTGGGCGGCCCTCAAGGCCACCGGGCTGGGCATGCTGGTGGAGTTCGGGCTGGCCTGCCTGGCGGCGAGCACGTGGGTGATCGGGCTCTGGGTTTCCGTGGCCACCTCCTGACGGGTGCCGCTGGTTCCCCGGCCGGCCGCAGCTCCCGGCTAGCATGGAGAAATGACCGCGGGGGATGCTTTAACACCGATCTATCGGGACACCCGGGACCTGACGCCCTTCGGACCGGTCCAGTTGCGTACGGCGGTCCGTGACCTGGCTGACGGAGTCGGCGGGATCCTGCAGAGCGTCCTCGGCGTCCGGAACCAGGCGTTCCTTTCCGTTGACGGCAACGTTCCACGGCTCAAAATGCTCTCCGGAAAGACGGCCAAGGCGGTCCACGAAGCCATCTTCGGGGCCAGGCAGCCCGAGCGGCTTATCGCGCTGGCCCGCACATATCCCACGTGGGCCGGACTCTGCTACCTCATGGCCGGGCTGCTGGCCTACAAGCACGGCGGCTACCTGCGCGCCTCCGAGCTCCTGCAGCGCGGGCTGTCCATCAGGAACGGCGACGACGCCAACCAGTACGCCACTGTCTACCTTGCCCGGGTGGTCACCAGGGTCGAAGTCGCCGAACGCGTCGAGGTTCCCGTTCTGTTCAGCGAGGAAGCAGTATTCCTGGCACTCGCGCATTGCCTGCGGGAAACGGGCCAGCAGGAAGCCGCCCTGCAGACCTCTGCCCAGCTGCCGCCGTCACTGCCTGCTGCCCTGGCACGCTGTTCGGCGGCGTTTGCGCTGGGCCGGGACAAGCAGGTGGTGATCTGGACTGAGGGACTGCTCAACTCCGATGACCTTTCCGCCGCCCTGCTGCTGATACGTGCCCGCGCGCTTCGGCGCCTGGGTGCCCGGACCAAGTCTGAGGAGACCCTGGGGGAAGTCCTTCGCCGCCGGAAAACCGACATGATGCTGCGAAACGACGCCATGACCGACCGCGCCTTCCTGCTGCTGGACAACGGCATGAAATCCCTCAATCCGCGGGACTGGCTGCGGGGCAGGCCGGCCGAGCTCGAAACCTTCGAAGTCATCCGCAAGGACGTGGAGGAGCGCCGGCTGTGGGAACAGGAGTGGGAGAAACTCGACGGCGAATAAGCCGTTCCGCGGCGGCGCCCTTGTGGGGCGACCCGGGCGGGAGTACAACGGAGAAATGAGCGACGCAGCCCGGTCCTGGATGAAAAAGTACATCAGCGCATGGACCACGAACGGGCCCGACGACATCCGGGCATTGTTCACCGAGGACGCCGTCTACGCCACCCGCCCGCACGACAGGGACCCGTGGACCGGGCGCGAGCAGATTGTGGAACGCTGGCTGGCTGCCCGCGATGAGCCTGACGAGTGGACGTTCGAGTGGACGCTGCTGGGCTCCGACGGCGACCTGGCCTTCGTGCAGGGGTACACGCATTACCTGGGGGACAGGCCCAGCTATGACAACCTGTGGGTCATCCGGCTGGTTCCCGACGGGCGGGCCTCGGAGTTTACGGAGTGGTTCATGGAGCGCCGCCCGTAGCATTCCGGAGCCGCACCGGTTGCGGGTCAGGAGATGAACAGCGGGACCAGCTGCTCGGACAGGAGCACCACGCCAAGGACAACCATGATCACGCCGCTGGCGAGCGTTACCTTGCGTGCTGCACCCGGCCGGGATTGCAGGAGTTTGCGGGCAAGGAGTGCCACGCACGTGTAGACAATGCCGGCGAGGAGCACAAACGTCAGGCCCAGCAGCCCCGACTGCACGGGTACGGGCAGCGACGCGTCCGGGCTGACGAACTGCGGCACCAGGGCCACGTAAAACAGCAGGCCCTTGGGGTTGATGCCGCTGGTCCCCATGCCCTGGAGGAACGTCCGGAACTGGTTGGCGGAGGGGCTTCCGACGGCGTCTGCCGCAGTGAAGGAGGCGCCGCGCCACGAGCGGAGGGTGCTGACGCCAAGCCACAGGAGGTAGCCGGCGCCGGCTACCGTGATCCAGCCCAGGACTCCAGGCATGCCGGCCAGCAGGGCCGCCAGGCCCGCCACCATCAGGAGGGTGTGGAGCACGTAACCGCCGCAGAGTCCGGCCACTGCCGGCACAAAGCTGCGCTGCCGCAGGCCCGCGGTAATGGAGTATGCCCAGTCAACGCCGGGCGTGCAGGCGAGGGCGACAGCCACCACGATAAAGGCGAAAAACAGTTGGGCGTTCACGGGTTACTCCTGTCAGATGGCTACAGGACAAACCCTATGAACTTTGATGCCATAAGTGCTCCCCTTTTTCTCGCAGGAAGGGGCCGGTTCGGTAAGGTTATTGCGTGATTGACCACATTGACAGAAGTATTTTGCGTTACCTCAAAGAGGACGGCAGGATGACTGCCACGGCCCTCGCCGCAAAGGTGGGCCTGACCGTCGCCCCGTGCCACCGGCGGCTGCGCGATTTGGAGTCCTCGGGCGTGATCCGCGGTTATAAGGCGGACATTGATCCGGCGGCCGTGGGGCTGGGGTTCGAGGCGATTGTGTTCGTGACGCTGCGTCAGGTGGACCGCCCCACCATGGAGATCTTCGAGAACCGGGTGGCGGACAACCCCAACATTGTGGAGGCGCAGCGGCTGTTCGGTTCGCCGGACTACCTGCTGAAAGTCATCGCCGAGGATCTGCCGGCGTACCAGCGCTTTTACGACGCCGAGCTCACATCATTGCCGGGTGTTGAGCGGCTGACGTCCACCCTGGTGATGAAGAACCTGAAGTCCAACGCCGGCCCGCCGGTTTAGCCGCGCCGCTTTAGCTACGCCGCAGGACTGACATGCACGATGATCACCTGGGTGTCCTTGGTGCCGTCGAAGCGGAGGTCGTAGTTCACTTCCAGCCCGGTGGCGGTGCCGGAGGTGATGGAGAAGTCGCTCTTTCGTTCCGGGTCCCGCTGGGCGCCGGCGATCCAGCGTTCTGCGGAGTCGGCGTCGATCCCGTACCGCTCCACGCCGTCCCGGATGAGCCCGAAGTACTCGTCCGCCGAGCCAGCGGTGAGGAAGTAGGTGACCTCGCTGAAGTCCGGACGTTTGTCAGTGGTGTTGAACCGGATCCGGTCCGTTTCCCCGCTGATCTCGCCGGTCGGCGCAACGATGGTGAATTTGATCTTTCCTGAGTCCCGGGTGTTGATCTCCGGTCCGTAGCTGTCTTCGGTGACCCGTACGGCCGCCTTTTCCAGCCGTCCCGAGCTCATGTCCAGCCGTGCGTTCTTGGCCTCCCGGATGGCGGCCACTCCGGCGGCGTCGAGGGTGGAGAATTCCGAGGTGCTCATGGTGCTCCCTTGAGAGGTCGGTTCGGTGGTGGTGCCGCTGATCTGGCAGCCGGGCATGGCGAGGCAAGCTGACAGTGCAAGAAGTACGACGGCGGCCTGCCGCCCCAGGCGCGAGGATGCGGTTGCGGACGTCACTGGTGCACCTCCGCGCCGAAGCCATCCACAAAGCGGTCCATGATCCCGGGGATGTTGTTGGTTGGCCGGTGCTGGTCCACGCGGTCGTTGAAGTCGGAGGCGATAATCTGCTCAGCCCGTGCGGGATCCGTCGCCAGCAGGTCCTGGTAGGCCGGAAGGGTGTCCTGCCGGATGAGTTCCCAGCGCTGGTCGGCGTTGGAGATGTTCCCGTCCGGGAACCCGGTGGTGAAGTCGGTGCGGAACTGGGTGGGGTTGTCCCAGTTGGTGAACGGGACGTTTTCCGGCCCGGGGCTCTCCACGCTGAAGCTGTAGGGGAAGACCTCCGCGTAGCTCTTCGCCCCGGGAATGGACGGCTCGCCGGCCAGGGTGACCAGGTACGTCACGGCTTCCCCGCCAGGGTGGTTTCGCATGTTGTCGTAGTCGTCCGCGATGATCTCGTTCTGCTCGCGGTACAGCAGGGAGGTGTTTCCCTCCCGGATAAGGTCGGGATCGCCGGAATCGATCTTGGTCCAGGCCTCCGCAGTCTTGGAATCAATGGCGCCGGAGTCCTGCAGCCGGTTGATCTCGTCGATTCCGCCGTTCATGTAGGCCTCGTGCTGGCGGGCCTGGTCGAGGAAAATCTCCTTGTTCATGTCCAGCATGCTGGTTTCGTAGTAACGGATCTCCGCGTCGGTCATTCCGGCGAGCTGTTCGATCTGGTCCAGGATGGGAAGCGGGACGTCCGAGGCCGGATTGTCCGCGATCTGCTGCGCGAGGTCCCGCAGCATGGCCATGTCCTTGAAGCCGCCGGCGAAGGACGGGCCGATCATGTTGGCCATCCCGGCCCACTGCAGGTCCGGGTTGGACAGGTAGGCCTGGCCGTAAAAGTCGTAGACCTTCTTGATGGTCTCCCAGTTGTGCTCTGTCCCCTTGGACGTGTCCCAGCTGGAAGGGTCGATGCCCATGTCCAGCATGGCCTGGTTGTTCCAATAGGAATTGAGGAAATCCGCGTATTCTTCTGAGTTCTTCCCGATCAGGCCGGAGTCGGCGGCGGCGTCCATGGCGGCTTTGGCGCCCTCAGGGTTGTCCGCGGCCCATTGCTTGAATTCGTCGCTGCCGAGATACTCCAGGCGTTCTTCGGCGCTCATGCTGTTCAGCCGGTCCGTCAGGTCCTGGGCGGCGCCTTCTGCCGGGCCGCTGCCGTTGCCGCCATTTCCGCCGCCCCCCGGGCCGCTGCCGCCCGAACCGCCGCCGCTGCTGGCTTTTTCCTGCTCGTCGGCATTGGCGAAAAGCGTCTTGGATGCCGCCTCCAGCCCCGCCGTCGCGGACTTCAGCAGTTTCATATGCGATGACGTCCAGTCGCTGCGGAACCGCTCGGCGTCGTGCCCTTTCCAGGCGCCGGTGCTGATGGCACCGCTGAGCTGCTGGCCGAGCAGGGTCAGCCTGTTGGCACCGCCTGCCAGGTCCTTGGCAAGCCGCCGCAGCTGGGCCACGTCGCCGCCGTAAAAGTTCCCCGCCATGTTTCCCCCTGAATGGATTCCCGTGCCAGCCTAGCTGCGTTGGGTCGGGGAGGGCGATGGGGAGAGCTCCCCGTGCAGGGTGGGTGCCCGGCGCTGAACGGTCCGGTCAGTCCCGCAGCAGCCCGGTGGTCCGGTACGGGATGACCTCGCGCAGGAACATGCTGGTGGAGGTGCGCACGATTCCCGGGCACAGCCGGATTTCCTCGGAGACCCGGTAGAGATCGTCAGGGCTGGTGGCCACCACCCGGATCAGCAGGTCGGTGTCACCGGCAGGGGCGTGGCACTCCAGGACCTCGGGAATTTCCCGGAGGGCAGCGATGGCTTCATTGAGGTGGCTTTGGTCCAGTTCCGCGCTCACGGCTGCCGCCACGCCCCTCCCCAGGGCTGACGGGAGTACCCGGCTGCTGTTGGGCCGGAGGGCTCCCGACGCCGTCATCCGCTCCAGGCGCGACTGTACCGTCCCGCGCGCCAGGCCAAGCCGCTGGGCCAGAACCATGATGGGAACGCGCGGGTCCTCGTCGAGGGCATTGAGGATCCGCTTATCGGTGGCGTCCAGTTGCTGCAATCTGATCAGTTCCTGTCGGTTCGGGTGGCGGCTCTTAGTCAGATTGTCCAACCGACCGCCTGCCGGTTGTGCCAACTGTATGGCTTCTGTTCAAATTGTGGCAACAAGGGCAGAGGCTACCGCCGATCCCCGCAGGCTACAGGCTCCCGGCACACCACCCGGCAACTGGACACCGCCTCCCGCAAGGAGGCCGCCGCTGATTGACACTTGTTCACACCACGGTCATTGAAGCAAACACGGCAAGAGCCCCTGAGCCCCCGACGTCGGATCCTGCGACGTCGTCGGTAGCTGAGGGGCTTTTGTGTTGTCCGGCATAGGGTTGATCCATGACTTCCGCCGGCCGCTTTGCCCCCAGCCCTTCCGGTGAACTGCACGTAGGCAACCTCCGCACGGCAATGCTCGCCTGGCTGTTCGCCCGGTCCACCGGCCGCAATTTCCTGCTGCGGGTCGAGGACCTGGACCGCGCGCGGGCCGGGGCAGAGGCCGGGCAGCTCCGCGACCTTGGGGCAGTCGGCGTTAACTGGGACGGCGGCGTCGTACGACAGACCGACCGCGGTGCCGGCTACGCCGACGCGATCGGGCGGTTGACGGATGCAGGCCTGACCTATGAGTGTTTCTGTACCCGCCGGGAGATCCAGGAGGCGCCGTCGGCTCCGCACGCCCCCCAGGGCGCCTATCCGGGAACATGCCGGAACCTCGACCCCGCAGAGGTCGCGTTCAAGCGGTCCATGAGGCCGGCCGCCGTGAGGCTCCGGTCCGGAGTCACGGAATACACCGTGAGCGACATTCTCCACGGCGCGTTCACCGGCATTGTGGACGACTTTGTCCTCCGCCGCAACGACGGCGTGACGGCGTACAACCTGGCTGTGGTGGTCGATGACGCCGCCCAGGGCATTGACCAGGTGGTCCGCGGGGACGACCTCCTGCCGTCCACGCCGCGGCAGGCATATCTCGCTTCGCTGCTGGATATGCCCGTTCCGGAATATGTCCACGTTCCGCTGGTGGTCAATGCCGACGGCGTCCGGCTGGCCAAGCGCGACGGCGCGGTCACGCTGGGCGACCTCGCACTCGCCGGCGTATCTGTCGCCCGCGTTCGGGACCACCTTCTGGCGTCCCTCGGGCTGCCGGCCGGAACGCTGGATCAGGCACTCGCCGCGTTCCGCCCGGACAGCCTCCCCCGGGAGGCCTGGGTCTGGCCGGGCGCGTAGGCTTGAGGGATGTCAGACCAGCACCCCACGGAGCACAGCTCCGCGCCCAGATTCACCGTTGAGACCGCCAAGGTCCTGGCGGAAGTGGCCCATAACCGCCAGAAGGACAAGCTCAAGCGGCCGTACCGGGACCATGTGATCGCGGTGGGGGATGCGCTGGCTGATTTCGACGACGACATCCGGATCGCCGGGTACCTGCACGACATCGCCGAAGACACTCCCATTACCCGGCAGGCGTTGCTGGACATGGGCGTCTCCGAGCGTGCCGTGGGGATCATTGAGCGGGTTACCAACCGGCTGCACGAGAATCCTGACGACTACGCCTCCGGAATCCTGGAAATCGCCGAGGACCACGACGCCGCGCTGGTCAAGATCGCAGACAACGCCCACAACTCACTGCCCGAGCGGGTCAAAGCGCTGGCGGAGAAGTGGCCGGACAAGCCACCCGTCACGAAGTACCGTGATGCCCGTCCGGTGCTTTATGCCGCCGTCGAGGTGGAGGAAATCCGCAAGATCCTGGCGCGGGTAAATCCCTGGCTGCTGGAGGAACTGGACGACAGACTGGATGACGAGGACGACACCGACTACGAGAACCTGGCCTACGACGACGCCCCGGTGGCCGGGACTGCCCCGGTGGTCGAACTGTTCCAGACACCAGAGCCGGCAGACAGTGCTAGGGACGCGGAGCGGTAGTCCCGGCCTCAAGTTTTTCGAGTGCCTGATGCAGCCGTTCAGCGCCACGGCGCTCATCGATGATGATCGAAACGGCGAGGGCCAGCACGATGACCAGCAGGCACGCGGGCATTGAGGCACCGGCTGCCGCCAGGCCGATTGAGCCAGCCAGCGCCACCAGCACCCCTGCGGCCACGGTGATAATGGTGCGGTCGGCGCCGACCATCACGCTGTAAAGCCACGTCAGCGAGAGTTTGAACAACGCGACTGGGACGGCAATAGTTGCCACGGCCACGGCGGCGCTGATGTGGGCTTCGTGGTCGATGTAGTAGGCCGCCACGTGCAGTCCGGCGCCGGTTGCGGCGATGGCAGCGAAGACGGGGATGTGACCGTAGCCGAAGAGGTATGACCGGTGCCGGCGCAGGTGCAGTGCGCGCCCCGCGGGAAGCATGAAGTAGATCCACCACATGCCGAAGGCCAGGGCTGTGCCGCCGAATCCCACGAGCGCCGCATCGACGCTCCAGCCATGGTGGGCAACGACGGCGCGGAGGGTTTCGATGGCGCCGATGAGGCACTCGCCCAACGCGATGATGGCCAGGAGGCCGTACCGCTCGGCGATATGGTGCGCGTGCCAGGGCGTCCTGGCCTTGCGTTCGGCGGCGTATGGCGTGGCCATCTCCAGTACCACCAAGGGCACTGTCATGAGGAACGTGGTGGCGACGTCCGCCTCGATGATCAGCACCACGATCCAGCCAAGCTGAACCACGGCCAGGTACTTCGCGTAGCGCAGGCAGGTGTCGCGGCGGGCAGGGTCCTGCCTGGACGCCCGCACCCACTGCGTCACCAAGGCCAGGCGCATGAGCACATAGCCGCCGACAATCACCCTGTTGTCGACGTGGTCACCTTCAACGATGGAGTGAAACATGGGTTCAATACCCATCGCCAGGATCAGGACGCCGACTATCTGGACCATGGTGACGACGCGGAATACCCAGTCGTCGGTGTCGTAGGCGCTAGCGAACCAGGTGAAGTTGATCCAAGCCCAGATCACCGCGAACATCGCGAAGGAAAAGCCCAGCAGCCCGGCACCGAAGTGGGCTTCTGCGATCTCGTGCGCGAACTGGCTGCCGGCCACGCCAAAGGCAATGACGAACGTCAGGTCGAAGAAGAGTTCCAGCGGCGTGGCTGCACGGTGCTTCTCATGCGGATCCCGGCCGCCCATGCGGGAGAAGGCATGCCGAAGTGGGTTTGAGGACATGGTTCAAACGTACCGTCGGCGAGGTCCCGGCTCCACTGTGTCGGAGCCGCGTCCGGCGCCCTTGGGCCGGGGGTCAGACCCGGCCGAGCGCGTCGATGTCCTCGAGGAACTGCTGGTGGACCTCAACGCTGACGGTAGTCCGGGTTTCCCCGATCGCGTCCAGGTAGTCCTGGGTGGAGGGCCCCTTCCGGACCGCCTCGCGGACGGAAACGCTGCCGCCGGAAGCCGCGCCGCCGTCGTCGTACACTGCCTTTTCCAGCGCACGCTGGGAGGCGCTGCGGGCGGCGTACTCAATGTCCGCGGGGGAGAAGCCCTCGGTCCGTTCCACCAGGAGCTCCACGTCAACATCGTCCACCACGGTAGCCGGGATGAAGCGCTGCCACATGGCTTCGCGGGCCTGGCGGTCGGGCAGGCCGATGGGAATGACGTAGTCGAACCGGCCGTGGCGAAGGAACGCCGTGTCCAGGGCGCGGATGAAGTTGGTGGCGCACACCAGCAGGCGGCCGGGCTGTTCGCGGAACGCCGGGATGATCTTCAGGAGCTCGTTCGTCACGCCCTGCAGGGGCGACGGCGGCTCGCCCGACCGCTGCGACGCGATCTCCTCCACCTCGTCGATGAACACCACGGCGTGCTCCAGCTCGGCGATCTCCAGGAATGTCTCGCGCAGCGCACCGGCGAGGCCCTTGGGGTCTGAGGCCAGCCGGGACGGGAAAACCTCCACGAACGGCCATTCAAGCCGGGACGCGATCGCCTTCGCGAAGGTGGTCTTGCCCGTTCCGGGAGGACCAAAAAGCACAACTGCGCGCGGCGGCACCACGCCGTACTCATCAGCGAGGTCGGCTTCGGCCAGGGGAAGCACCAGCCGCCGCTCCAGCAGCTCCTTCTCGTTCCGCATCCCGGCAACGTTCTCCCACAGGTCCCGGGCCAGGATGCGGCCGCCGAGCTGGCCCAGGGCCCCCAGTTCCTGGCGCTGCACGGGAATGGTCCGCTCGAAGTACCGCAGGTTCTTCTTCAGCGCGAAGCCGCGGCTGAGGAACGCCTCCACCCGGGTTTCGGACTCAGGCATCAGTGCGGACAGTTTATTGAGCCCGTGCGGGGCCATCCGGTTTTCGACGGCGGCGAGCAGCGACGTGCCGATCCCCCGGCCCCGGTACTCAGGCAACGTGGCCAGGAAAACGATCCAGCCCTGGTCGTGGGCCGCGCGGCCGACGGCGGCGCCCACCACCATGTCGCCCTGGACCGCCACCACCGCGTGGTCCTTTTCGCACGACGCCAGGACCTCGGAGAGTGCATAGACGGGCTCCACGTTCGTGGCCTTGAGGGATTCCCAGAGATGCAGGATCCCGTCCAGGTCCGCCGAGTGGAAATCCCTGATCCGCCAGTTGGTCATGCCGTGTCTCCCGGGTGGTTCGTCGTTGAACTGCGTCGTCTGGCTGTGGACCTTAACGGCTCAGCAGCGTGGTGAAGCACTCTGCTGAGCATAGGCGATCAGCCCGCGGCACAGGGTTGCGGGAGCGTTGCATGACAGCAGGGTCCGGACGCCTCAGGCGGCTGGCCGGATGTTCTGGTTGATGTGGAAGAGGTTGTCCGGATCGTACTTCGCCTTGATGCTGGCCAGCCGGCCGTAGTTTCCGGCGTAGTTGTCCTTGATCCTGGACTGGTCATCGGCGTCCATGAAGTTGATGTACGCGCCGCCGGCGCTGTACGCGTGGAGCCCGGCGCTGTAGTCGCGCACCCATTTGACGTTCGCGTCATTGTCGGCAGGGTCCTCCCACATGCCGGCTATGACGGCTGCGATGTCGGCATCGCGGTACGGGAAGGCCGTGGCGTCCTTTGGCACCCTCTGTACTGCGCCGTTGATGGCGTAGAAGTGGTTGGCCGTCTGCTGGCTGGGCACACCTTCGCCGAACTGCTTGGCCACTTTGATGACCTCATCGCTCATGGTGGGCAGGAATTCGGCCTTCCAGTACGCCTGCAGCCCTTTGGGCAGGGACTCGTCGAACAGCGTGTTGAGGACGGGGTAGGGGAGCGGCCCTACAAAGGAGCCTGCCACGGGGGCGACGTCCAGGAACGGCTGCCACTGCCGCGCTCCCTCGTCCTGCGGGCCTGTCCAGCCGCCCACGATGACCACCACGGGACGTCCGTGGTGTTCGGCCGGCAGGAAGGGTACTTCAGGGCCCTGGTGGACGCCGAGGAAGATGCCCAGGTCTTCGGGTGCCGACGCGAGGGTTTCCCGGTAGAGCTGCCCCACGGCCTCGGCGTGTTCGAGCAGGTAAATGACCACGCCGCCGTAGATGACGTCCACCGGATGCAGGTCGAATTCCAGGGAAGTCACCACCCCGAAGTTGCCGGTTCCGCCGCGCAGGGCCCAGAAGAGGTCGTCGTTTTCCGTGGCGCTGGCGATGCGGAATTTCCCGTCGGCGGTGACCACGTCCGCGGACGTCAGGTTGTCGCAGGACAGTCCGTATTTCCGCGCGAGGTAGCCGATGCCGCCACCCAGGGTCAGGCCGGTCACCCCGGTGGAACCGATGATGCCGCCGGTAGTGGCCAAGCCGAAGGCGTTGGTTGCGTGGTTGAAGTCCGCCCACGTGGCGCCGGCCTCAGCCCGTGCTGTGACGGTGGACGGGTCCACCCGAACCCCGCGGCGGTTGACGAAATCGATCACCAGGCCGCCCTCGCAGGTGCCGAAGCCGGGGGCGCTGTGTCCGCCGCCGCGGAGGGCCACATCCATGCCCGCGTCCCGGGCGAAATTCACGGCCGCCATCACATCGGCCACTTGGGAAACCTGCAGGACGGCGGCTGGCCGTTTGTTGATCATCCCGTTGTAAACGGCGCGGGCTGTGTCGTAGCCGGCGTGGTCTGCCGTGATGAGGGGCCCGCGTACTTTTTCCTGCAGGGACTGCAGCGAACTGCTGTTCATGGTGAACTCCGAAGCTGTCTGCTTGGTGTCCAGGCACAACGGCCCCGCCAGCTGGCCATGCCCGATTGAGAAGTTGCGAGACCGGTGCACCACGCTCCACCGTGGCGTGCTTCATGACAGTCAGGCTGCGTGACGGCAGCCGGGAGCCGGGCACTGCAGCGGGCCCGCCTCTTCGTAAACTACGCCTGCGCAGTGGGGCGGTCAATGCCCTGTTAACGTTCGACGGCGGCACCCCCGGTTCCGCGCAAACAGAACCTGGGGTGCCGCCGTCGGGCCGTTTCTCCCGGCTGGCGGGAGGCTACTTCTTGAAGGTTTCCGCGGGCGGGTTGGCGATGACGGGGGCGGTGCCGGTGAAGCCTTCGCGGGTTTCGGCGATGTCGCGGATGCGTTGGCGGCAGGCGTACCAGCCGGCGACCATGAGGGCGGAGGCGATGGCGGTGACGAGCATGGTCAGGGGTGAGTCGATGAAGACCATGATCAGGACGCTGAGGAGGAAGAGCAGGGAGAGGTAGCCGGTGTAGGGGGCGCCGAACATGCGGAAGGAGGGGCGGGTGAGCCAGCCTTTGTCGGCCCAGCGTTTGAGTTGGATTTGGCACAGGACGATGGTTGCCCAGGTCATGATGATGCCGACGGAGGCGATGTTCAGGACGATTTCGAAGGCCTGGGCGGGGACGAGGTAGTTCAGCGGGACGCCGAGCAGGGATACGCCGGCGGTGATGGCGATGCCGCCGTAGGGGACGCCGGCTTTGTTCATGCGGGAGGCGAATTTGGGGGCGGAGCCGTTCACGGACATGGAGCGGAGGATCCGGCCGGTGGAGTACAGGCCGGCGTTGAGGGAGGAGAGTGCGGCGGTGAGGACCACGAGGTTCATGATGACGTCCACGCCCTGGATGCCGATGGAGCCGAAGAACGTCACGAAGGGGCTGACGCCTTTTTCGTAGGAGGTGTAGGGCAGCAGCAGGGCCAGGAGGATGACGGAGCCGACGTAGAACACGGCGATGCGGAAGACCACGGAGTTGATGGCTTTGGGCATGATTTTTTCGGGGTTTTCGGTTTCGCCGGCGGCGGTGCCGACCAGTTCGATGGAGGCGTAGGCGAACAGGACGCCCTGCATGAGGATGATCATGGGCAGCAGGCCGTTGGGGAAGATCCCGCCGTTGTCGGTGAGCAGGCTGATGCCTACTGGCTGGCCGTCGACGGGGGTGCCGAAGATGACGAAGTAGGTGCCCACGATGAGGAAGACGACCAGGGCGGCGACTTTGATCAGGGCGAACCAGAATTCGAGTTCGCCGAAGACCTTGACCGAGACGAGGTTCAGGGCGAGGACCACGAGCAGGGCGATCAGGGCCCAGGCCCATTGCGGGACGGCCGCCATCCAGGGGATGTAGTGGCCGAAGAAGTTCATGTACAGGGCGGCGGCGGTGATGTCCACGATGGTGGTGGTGGCCCAGTTGATCCAGTAGAACCAGCCGGAGACGAACGCGGCTTTCTCGCCGAAGAATTCACGGGCGTAGGAGACGAACGAGCCCGACGAGGGCCGGTGCAGGACCAGTTCGCCCAGGGCCCGCAGGATCAGGAACGCGAAGAAACCGCAGACGGCGTACGCGATGACCAGTGACGGGCCCGCGGCGTTGAGCCGGCCGCCGGCGCCCAGGAACAGGCCGGTGCCGATCGCACCGCCGATCGCGATCATCTGGATCTGCCGCGGTTTGAGGTTCTTGTGATAGCCCTTGTCCTCCGCGTGCAGCGACGACTCACTGGCGTGCGCATGGCCGCCGTCGATCAGGTGGTCAGGGATGGGGGGATTCGTCATGAGGGTGTCCTTCGGAGCGGTCGGGCGGTCTGGGACTGGTTGTTGAGGTTGGGCGTTCGGGGCTGGGGAGTTACTGGGTGGGGATGGGCGTGGAGAGGAAGTCTGTGGGCTGAAGCAGCCCCACTTTGCGGCCGCCGCCCAGGACGGGGGCGGTGGCGATGCCGGCGAGCGGTGCGGTGTCCACGCTGAGGGATTCGAGCAGGCGGACGGTGGCGGGCATCCGGGCGCGGTCGCCGCCGTCGGAGATTTTGACGGCCACTGCGCGACCATCCGGCAGGCCCACCAGCTGCACACCTTCAAAACCGTCCTTCGCCACAGCCCCGGGGAGCAGCCGCATCAGGTCGGTGACGTCTCGGCGTTCGCCGGCAACCATGTCCGGGTGCTGCCGCATGGCGAGTCCGACGGCGGCTTCCGCAGACGGCGGGACGCTTCCGCCGTCGTCGGAGGTGCTGCCTGCGGCGTTCCCGGCGGCGATGGCGATGCGGCCGAAGGCACGGGCCATGCCGCGGAGGGTCAGGGCGAAGAGCGGTGTTCCGCAGCCGTCCGTGCTGAGGGCAAACGGTTCCTCGCCGGTCAGCTCGGTGATGGTGGCGGCCACGAGCCGCTGGAGCGGATGGGCGGGGTCCAGGTAGCCCTTGACCGGCCAGCCGTTGATGACGCAGGTGGCAGCCATGGCGGCGTGCTTGCCGGAACAGTTCTGCGTCACCTGGGTGGCGTGGAAACCGGAGCGCAGCCAGTCCTCTCGCTCGGTGGTGCCGTATGGGAGGTCGGTGCTGTTCTCGAGGTCGGCGGCGGTGAGGCCGTGCATGGCGAGGATGCGCTGGGTGCCGCCGCGGTGCTTGGCTCCGCCGGAGTGGCTGGCGGCGGTCAAGGCCAGCAGGTCGGCGGGGAGGTTCAGGCCGGCGCGGACCAAGGCCACGGCCTGCAGCGGCTTGAGTGAAGAGCGCGGGTAGAACGGCGCCAGAGGGTCGCCGGCCGTTGCCAGGGTTGAGCCATCCGGTGCCGTGGCGATGGCCGAGCCGTAGTGGACGCTTTCCACGAGGCCGTCGCGGGTGGCGACCACCAGGGGTGCGTGCTGCGGGAGCGTCGCGGATTCGGCTGCGGAGGTGCCGGGGGCAGCGTCTTGGGCAGCGGGCATGGCAGGGGCTGGCATGGAGTCCTAGGGGTGGGGTTACTTGTTGAGGATGGAGTCGAGGGCAACGCCGACGGCGCGCAAGTGTTCGGCCATGGCTTTGCTCGCGGCGTCCGCGGAGCCGGCCTCGATGGCGGCGAGGATCTGCTGGTGCTCGATGTCCGAGGCGTGCTGCCGGTCGGCCACCATGTTCAGGGTTTCTGACTGGAAGGCCAGGGCGCCCCGGATATCCGCGACCACGCTGGCGAACACTTTGTTGCCGCTGGCGCGGGCGATCGCGGCGTGGAAGCTGGAGTCCAGGGCAACCCAGGATTCGGGGTCCGTTTCCGTGGTCATGGCGGCGACGATGTGGCGCAGCGTCTCCAGTTCTTCATCGGTCCGGCGCTCCGCGGCCAATCCTGCTGCGGGGACCTCGATGTGGGGACGCGCCTCGGTGAGGTCCCGGGCGGAGTACTGGCCCAGTGTGAGGTCGTTGGCTACTTTGTCGGCCACAACGAACGTGCCCTTGCCGGTTTTGGTGACGGTCAGGCCCAGGGCGGTGCACGAGCGGAGGGCTTCGCGGATGACAGAGCGGCTGACGCCGTAGCTCTGGGAGAGCATCGCCTCGGAACTGAGTTTGCCGCCGACAGGGATCTGTCCGGATTCGATGTCGGTCCGGATGGCCTTGAACACCGCCTCGGCGGCGCTGAGCCGGGCAAGCGGCTGCGGAGCGCGCTGGGCCGGGGTCTGGCCGTCGGCGGTCGGGTCCGCGGCGGACTCGGCAGGCTGTCCTGCTGTCCGGCTGTCTGACAGGTTCACGCTTAAAATATGGCACGGGTCACACGCGGTGTCAATTGGCAGCGGCGGTTATGGACGCATCGTGCAACCAGGGAACGAACGTGCTGACAGTCATCGGCACGTTCGTTCCGAACCGACCCTTCCCGCGGATGATGATTCGGCGTAGGCTCAGGACTGCAAGAGAATCGGCACGAACGTACCTATTGGAGCGCCATGTCCCAAAGCATCAGCGACCTCCTGGCCGCGGAGGTGCGCACGCGCAGGTCTGATTTGGGCCTCACCCAGCAGGACCTGGCGGACATGGCCGGCGTATCCGAGCGATTTGTCCGGTTCGTTGAGCAGGGCAAGCCGAGCGTTCAGCTGGATTCGCTGACCGCGCTGCTGGAAACCCTGGGACTGGAGCTGCAGCTGGCCACCAGGACCAGCCAGGCCGCACGCGCACTCGGCGGCCCCGCCAGCCAACACGAATCAGCGCCATGAAACACCGCATCGCCGACATCTATAAGGGCGGTGTCCTGGCTGCGCGCCTTGAACGGCACGACGGCGGCACCCGGTTCAGCTACCTCCCGGCATACCTTGCGTCCGGGGGACCCGCCGTCGCAAGTTCCCTGCCGCTCACCAGCGAACCGGTCCTGTCGGCAGCGGGCGCGGCGCCGCCCTATTTCACCGGGCTGCTGCCGGAAGGCCGCCGGCTCAACGCGCTGCGGCGTTCCATCAAAACAAGCGCCGACGACGACCTGTCGCTGCTCATCGCGGCCGGCGGCAATCCGGTGGGCGACGTGCAGATTGTGGGCCACGGCGAACCGCTGGACCCGGACGAGCACGCCGTCCAGCTGGATCCCAAGCTGCCGGTTGACTTCGACCAGCTCCTGGGCGACCCGGACCTGATCGACCCCGTGGCCCTGGCCGGCGTGCAGGACAAGCTGTCGGCCGGCATGATCTCGCTGCCCGTGGCCAGCGCCGGGAGGCGGTTCATCCTCAAGCTCAACGCCCCCGAATTTCCGCATGTGGTGGAAAACGAGCTTGTCATGTTCAGATACGCCGCCAAACTGCGGATCCCGCTCAGCAGGGTCCAGCTGATCCGGGACGTGGCGGGCCGGCCGGGCCTACTCGTCGAGCGCTTCGACCGGGTCCCCGTCCCCGGTGCAGGTCCGGACGACGTGCGGCGCCTGGCTGTGGAGGACGGGGCGCAGGTGCTCAAGCTCTACCCGGCGGACAAGTACAACGTGGGCTACGGCCTGGTGTGCCATGCTCTGGCGGATTACTGTTCGGCACCGTTGCCGGCACTAAGGAACCTGGCCATCCAGGGGGCGTTTGCGTGGCTGAGCGGCAACGGCGACCTGCACGCCAAGAATGTCTCCATGGTCCAGCAGCCGCACGGGGAGTGGACCATCGCCCCGGTTTACGACATTCCCTCCACCGTGGTCTACGGCGACAAAACCCTGGCGCTGACCCTGGCAGGCAAGCGCAGCGGAATTTCGCGCCGGCACTTCCTGGGCTGGGCCCAGGAACAGGGACTTCCGGCCCGCACGGCGGCCCAGGTGGTGGAGCTGGCCCTGAAGGCCTCCGGCCCGCTGATCGCCGACCTGGAGGCGGACGCCGCCTTTGCGGGCGTGGCAGGTTCCGGGCGGACCGACGACGGCGGATCGCCGTTCCCGGAGATGGTCACCCGGGCATGGGTCAAAGAGCTGAAGCACCGGCGAAGGCTGCTTGAAGGCTGACCCAGAGTCGGTCAGCGGGGGAAAGTTAGAGGTGCTGGATACCTGCGCGCTGCATGGCGTCCTTGTAGACCTCGACGCTCTTTGCAAGCAGCTCTTCCTGCTTGGCTTCAGAAACAGCAAAGGCCCGCCCGCCGAGCGCGCTGGCCTTGTAGATTTTGATGCCGCTGTTCTTCAGGGAGGAATGGTAGGTCTTCTCGAAGAGGGTGAGGAACGTTGAAGCGTCGGTGCCGTGGGCGATGATGGCCGAAACGCGGGAATTGATCTTCAGGAACTGGCGGAAGGGGCGCAAGCCGTCGGTCTTTTCCTGGACGTTGAGCGCGGTGGGAAGATCGGGGTCGCGGACCCACGGGTACGCGTTCCATGGCATCACGTAACGGGGATCGAGTTCAGCGAGTTCGTAGATCTGGGTGGCGCGGCGGGCGGCTTCGTCGTCGTTGTTGTGGGAGACGAACCCGGATTCGGTGCCTTTGCCGGGACTGACCTGGAGGCTGACGATCCGGCATTCATCCTCGTCGTGCACGGGATCGATGTACGGGACGACAGACCCTGGCTTCTTTTCCATCAGTTCGTCACAGAGCTGCGTTACCGCCGCGATGTTTGGTTCCTGTAGCAGGGCCTTTTTTTCGTCCCAGTCAATCGTCACGATCTCTCCCTCAGCAGCACGGCGTCCAGAATCAGGCGTCTTAGGCCACTCTACGCTTTTGGAGGTGGGGCTGCGCAGGCCGGAAGTTATTCCATTCCCTTGAGTTCACGGTGCGGAAGAATGGTACGGCGGCCCCACACCGCGGACGCCACCGAACGAAGGAACCACACCAATGGTCAGCAGGACATCGCTCAGGGCCGAACGGTTCGCCGGGTTCAGGACCGTCGGCAGCCTTGAGATCATGCGGATCCCGCAGGGCACGGGTGTCTTCGCCGTGCTCCGGCCGGACGGCTTCGAGCCGCGTTTCCTCAAGAAGAGCACCGCCGGCGTCTTCAAAAAGAAGGACCCCTCGCTGCCCGAAGCGGCATTGGTTGCCGAATGGGTCGGGGACGCGGACGTCCTCTACCTCGGCAAGGCGGGCCCCGGCAGCAAAGGCAACAGAGGGCTCCGCCGGCAGATCCAGGAATTCCTGGACTTCGGCAAGGGGAAGCCGCCAGGCCACTGGGACGGCAGGCTGGTGTGGCAGCTGGCGGCGTCCGAATCGCTGGTCATTGCGTGGAAAGAGGTCCCGGCTGGGGAGGTCAACGGCACCGAGGCCCGGCTCCACGCGGCCTTCCTCGCGGACCACGGCAAGCTGCCGTTCGCGAACCTCGTCCAGGCGCGGTTGAGGAAATAACGCGGCGGGTTACTAAACCAGGCCGCCGTCGTACGTGAAGCGGCCAGCCACGAGCGTTGCCGCAACCGGCATGGCGGCGTACACGGCATCCGGCGCGGCCAGCGGGTCGGCATCCAGCACCACGAGGTCCGCAGGGTCTCCCACGCTGATCCGGCTCCGGCCCCTTGCTGACGCGGCCAGTGCTTGCTGCCGGCTGATGCATTCCCCGGGATGCCAGGGCCCTCTGCCGTCCTGCCGGGACCTGGTGGTGGCGGCCGACATCGCCGCCCACGGATCCAGCGGCGCAACCGGCGCGTCCGAACCCAACGCCAGTGTGGCACCGGCGTCCAGCAGCGACCTCAGCGGAAACGCCCGGTGGGTGCGGCCGCCCCAGTTGGACTCCGCCGCGTCACGGTCATCGAGGGCGTGGACTGGCTGCACGCTGGCGGTGATGCCCAGCGGACCAAAGCGGCCGAAATCCTCCGTCCGGACAAACTGGGCGTGTTCAATCCGGCCGCCGATCCCGGCACGTTCAAACGCGTCCAGCGCCACGCGGTTGGCGGCGTCGCCGATGGCGTGGACCGCCGGGACAAATCCCACCGCCTTCGCCTGCTCCAGGAGCGCCAGCAGTTCGCCTTCGCTGACAGTCAGCAGCCCGTAGCTGCCGTTGGGGTATGGATCCGAACAAAACGCCGTCCGCGTGTTCAGCGAACCGTCAATGAGCACCTTCAGTGGGCCGACGCGCAGAAGCCCCTTGCCGCCGTCGAGCTCCAGGCCCGTGCTCATTCCCTCGTGGCGGGCCCGTTCCAGGTCCCCGGGGTAGACGCCGGCGTCCACCCGAAGGGCATCGAAACTTCCGGCGATGCGCCGCAGCCAGACGTCGCGGTTCCAGGTCATCTCGAAATCAACGATGCCCACGATGCCCCGCGCAGCAGCCGCCCGGGCGGCGTCGCCGACCCAGGCGTCCACCACAGAGTCCGGCAGGTTGCCCAGCTCGCGGGTCAGCGCAAAAGCAGGTTCCTCCCGGAGCAGGCCTCCGGGGCCAACCTCCACCCCGTACCGCCTGGCCGCCGCGCTGTTTACCCACACGCAATGAAGATCGTGGCTGATCAGGGCGGTGGGCTGGTTGCCGGTGGCGTCGTCCAGCATTTCCAGGGTGGGGGCGTCCGGCCACAGGGCGTCGCGGAAGCCAACGCCCACGGACGTGACCGACGGATCGGCGTCGTGGACATGATGTCCGACGGCGGCCGCGGCCTCGCGCGCGGATGCGGCGGCGGACAGGTCCAGCCTGTTGGAGTGCAGCGCCCACTGGGTCATGTGGACGTGCTCGTCCCAGAGCCCCGGAATGACGTAGCGCCCGTCCAGGCTGACCACGCGGGCGCCGCGCGGGATTGCGCCGCCGGCACTGATCCCGTCCACCACGCCATCCACAATGTGCAGGTCTGAGACGGAGTCCTCGCCGGGCTGGCGCACGGAGGCCAGGATCAGGTCCGTCATGGCGATCCCTTGAGCCGCTCCATCTCGCGGCGGTCCTTTTTGGTGGGACGCCCGGCACCACGGTCCCGCTGCGGGAGCCCGAGCGCCGGCGCGATGGGCCGGGGCGGCGTGTGGTCGGTAAAGCAATGCGAGGCGGCTTCGGCGCCGACGCGTTTGGCGATGAGGCGGCGCACTTCCAGGATCCGTTCATAGCCGGACATCCGGACGACCACGGTGTCGCCCGTAACCAGGGTGGCGGAGGCTTTGGCGGGGCTGCCGTTCAGCCGCACATGGCCGGCCCGGCACGCTGCCGTGGCCATGGAACGTGTCTTGTAGGCGCGGATCGCCCACAGCCAGGCGTCGACGCGGACGCTGGCGGGGGAGGAAGGAAGGCTTGTCATGGCTGGCACCGAGTATACGGCGTGCGTATTGTCCGGGATGCGGTCAACGCGATGCACGGCGGCTCCCGCCGGTGGGCCCGGGCAGCTGCTACACAGAAGCCCCGGCGGGGCTGAACGAATAGCGGTACTCCGCCGGGGCCTGCCCGAACGCCGATTTGAACGCCCGCGAAAAGCTGGACGCATCCGTAAAGCCCCAATGCATTCCGACGGCGGACACCGGGCGGTCCCGCAGCTGCGGGTTCTGGAGGTCAAGCCTGCACTTTTCCAGCCGTTTGCGCCGGATCCAGGCGCTCGCCGTCTCGCCGTGTTCCTCGAAGAGTTTCTGCAGGTACCGCACGGAAACATGGTGGGCCGCTGCCACTTCCGTCACGGTCAGGTCGGGGTCGCACAGGTGCGATGAGATGTACGCCTGGACGCGGGCCAGCAGCACCAAGCGCTGCGAGTTCAATGGGGAGCCGAGGTCGATGCGTTCGGCGAACGCCGCCGACACCAGGCTCAGCAGCGCATCCGATACGGTCGCGGCGGCCGGCACCTGTCCGTCGTGCAGCTGCTGGCCCATGGCGCCGAGCAGGGTGGACGTCAGCGATCCCAGGCCCTGCCGCCCCGAAACGCGGGACGCCGTCAGCGAGGCGATGTCGCGGCGGCTCAGCTGCAGTGCCTCGGGCGGGAACATCACCACAAGCATCCGGAAGCTGTCGTCGAAGTAGAGGTCGTAGGGCCGGCTGGTGTCGTAAATGGCGAAGTCGCCTGGGGTGAGCGCCGCTTCCCGGCCGTCCTGGGCAACCACGGAGTAGCCGCGCAGCTGCAGCCCGAGCTTGATCAGGCCGGGATCGTTGTCCGCGATCTCACGGGAGGTCCTCCGCACCTGGCTGGCCGATCCGGATACTTCGCTGACGTGGGTGGTGCCCATGCCCTGGCAGATCAGCGAGCCGTTGAAGCTGCCCGGCTCAGCGCTCGCGACAGACAGCGGCACAAACGCCGCGTTCACTGCGTCCTTCCAGGCATCGAACCGCTCAGTACTGGCCAGCGGGGACGCATCAAACACCTCGCGCCGTGGCGAGAGGGCAAGTTCAGACACCGCAATCCTCCTTGATGGGCTCATTCCAGTGTGGCACAGCGTCCCTGCCGGGCGTGATCTGCATCACCTTCCTGCGCCTCGGGCACAGCGCTGTGCGCATCCGGCCAACGCGGAGTGGCGCCCGGCGGAGCAGAGTTCTAGGCATACCGCTTGCCCCCACGCCGCGTTCAAGGAGGAACCCATGGCTACCAGCAATTCATCCACCACCGTGTCCAGCGATTACATCGTCATCGGAGCAGGCTCGGCCGGAAGCGTCATTGCCCGCCGGTTGCTCGACGCCGGCCATTCCGTCCACGTCCTGGAGGCAGGTTCGGCGGACACCGATCCGAACATCCACAGCCCGCAGGGCTGGCCGATGCTGCTGACCGGCGCCAACGACTGGGCCGTCATGACCACCCCGCAGAAGCACGCCAACAACCGCGTCCTGTACTGGCCGCGAGGGAAAGTCCTCGGCGGCAGCAGCTCCCTCAACGGCATGATCTACATCCGCGGCCACCGCACCGACTACGACGCCTGGGCAGCCAACGGCGCAACGGGCTGGTCATGGGACGAGGTGTTGCCGCTGTTCAAACGTTCCGAGGACCACGCGGACGGCGCCAGCGAGTTCCACGGCCAGGGCGGTCCCCTCCATGTGGAGCGCATTGCGAACCGCCACCCGGCCGCGCAGGCCTTCGTGGATGCTGCCAAGGCGCTGGGCCACCAGGAAACGGATGATTTCAACGGCAGCCGGATGGCCGGCGTCGGCTTCAACCACACCACCACCCGCGACGGGAAGCGTGCCAGCGCGTGGCAGAGTTTTGTGGCGCCGGTGCAGCACCACCCGAGGCTGACGGTCACCACCGGTGCGCTGGTCACCAGGATTGTGGTGGAGGCCGGCCGTGCCGTCGCAGTCGAGTACCAGTCCGACGGCGGTGCCCGCCGCGCAGCCGCCGACGCCGAGATCATCGTCTCGGCCGGAGCCATCGGGTCGCCGAAGATTCTCCTGCTCTCCGGCATCGGCCCCCGGGACCAGCTGCAGCAGCTCGGCATCGTCCCCGTGGCCGATCTCCCCGGCGTCGGCGAAAACCTGCACGACCACCTCCTGGCCGGCAACATCTACGAAGCCAGGCAGCCGCTCGCGGCAGGCCGGCACAACCTGCTCGAAAGCCAGCTTTACGCGCACAGTAACCAGACGGACGATCAAGCCCCGGACCTCCAGCCGCTGTTCCTTCACCTTCCCTACCCGACCGACGGCGGCGCGGCCCCGGAACACGGCTACACCATCGCGCCGGGCATCGTCCGTCCCCGCTCCCGCGGATCGTTGCGGCTCGCCTCGGCAGACCCGTCGGCGGCGCCGCTGGTTGACCCCAACATCCTCGCCGACGACTACGACGTCGAAGCCCTCGTGGATGCGGTGGAACTCTGCCGCGAGATCGGGCAGCAGGACGCCTTCGCGCCGTACCGGAAAGCCGAGTTCACGCCGTCGGGCATCACCGGCCGGGACAGCGTGCGGGAGTTTGTCCGGCAGGCGGCCGGGACGTACCACCACCAGGTTGGCACCTGCAAGATGGGCATTGACGACCTGTCGGTGGTGGATCCGGAGCTCCGGGTCCACGGCATCGAGGGCCTGCGCGTGGCGGACGCGTCCATCATCCCGTCAGTGCCCAGCGGCAACACCAACGCGCCGGCGATCATGATCGGCGAGAAGGCGGCCGAACTGATCCTCGCCGCCTCAGGCCCCGACTCACGGTCCCGGTCAGCGGTTCTGTCCGCGTCAGTGTCCTGACGGACCTGTTCTGCCGCCCCGGTTCTCAGTTGCCTACTCGACGGTGACGCGGACCCGCTGCACCATGTTGTTGCCCATCCCCTGGTAATTCCAGTTCTGCTCCAGGGGCTGGGCAGCACCGGTGGCATCGGTGGCGCGGCAGGCGAGCTCATGCTCGCCCGGATCGGCCACCCACGGCAGCGTCCATTTGCACCAGGCGAACGGTCCGGCCGGCTTTTCCAGCTGGGCCGCCACCCACCCGCCGTCGATCCCCACCTCAACGCCGGTCACCGCGCCGTGGCCGGACCAGGCCCTGCCCTGGAGCATCACCGGCCCGTGCTGGAGCACCCGGTTGCGGGTGAAGAAGTCCGGAACTCCCGGCGGAACCATCAGCGAGCGGACCCTGATCCGCGAAACGGGTGTGCCGGCGTCGTCCGCGCTGTCCTGGTACCGGTAGGCATGCTGCTGCTGGAACCCGGTGAACGGGTGCGTCACCACGTCGATGGACTCCAGCCACTTGACGCTGGTCATGCCGTACCAGCCCGGCACCACCAGGCGGACGGGGTAGCCGTGCTGCGGCGGCAGTTCGTTGCCGTTCATCCGGTAGGCAAGCACGACGTCGGGCCGCATCGCCTCGCGGATCGGCAGGCTCCGCGCATAGGGATGCCGGATGCCGCCCTGGATTCCAGCGTCGGCGCCTGTGAAGACCACCTCGGCAGCTTCGGGCAGGACGCCGGCCTTCGCGAGCAGGTAGGCCAGCGGCACCCCTTTCCACTCCGCCGTCCCCACCCCTTCCTGGACCCAGGGCTGGCTCAGCGGCCGCGGTTTGAGCAAGGACCGTCCATTGCCCGCACATTCCAGGGTGACGGGAATGGTGATGGCCGGGTCCTTCCTGAGCGCGGCCAGGCTCAGCTCCAGCGACCGCTCCACGGCCCCTTTGACCTGCAGCCGCCAGGACGACGCGTCAATGTCCGGGATGTCGAAGTGCGTGAGGACGTAGTGAAGCCCGGGCGGCGTGATGTCCCGGCGCAGCGCTTCCAGCGGCATGGCATGGTTCCGGGCAGCCAGCTGCAGCTCCTCCGGGGTCAAGGGCCCCGACGTGGGAACACCTGCGGGCGGGGCGGTGCGGGCTGACTGGCGTTGCCTGTAGATCTGCTTCATGGCGGGTGCGATTCTGCTCGATGACGCGGGCGGGTCTTCCTCCTGACAGGTTTACGCCGCGGTGCACGCCCCCGTCAACGGCGCGAACGTACAGGTGAGGCCCCGTTTTCCATGAAAAACAGGGCCTCAACTGTACGTTCGCGCTTGGCGAGTGGAATTGGTGTGCTGCGCTCCTAGGCTTCGCGGGCGGCGGGCGACTTGGTCTGCGCCGGATCACGCTCGGCGAGGGACCCGATCACGTCGTCGATCTTCTTCAGGACCTCAGGCTCCAGGACCACGCCCGCGGCGGCAACGCTGTCCGCGATCTGCCCGGGGCGTGACGCGCCCACGATGGCGGAGGCCACGTTCGGGTTCTGCAGGACCCAGGCCACCGCGAGCTGCGGCATGGTGAGCCCGGCCTCTGCGGCGATCGGCTTGAGCTCCTGCACGCCGGCCAGCACGTCATCGCGCATCCAGCGCTGGATCATTTTGGCGCCGCCCTTGTCATCGGTGGCGCGGCTGCCCTCGGGGGCAGGCTGGCCGGGCAGGTACTTTCCGCTCAGGACGCCCTGCGCCATGGGGGACCAGACAATCTGGGACACGCCCAGCTCCTCCGACGCCGGCACAACCTCGGCCTCGATGACGCGCCACAGCATGGAGTACTGCGGCTGGTTGGAGATCAGCTGGAAGCCCAGTTCCTTGGACAGGGCATGGCCTTCGCGCAGCTGCTCCGCGGTCCACTCGCTGACACCGATGTAGAGGGCCTTGCCCTGCCGGACAATGTCCGCGAACGCCTGCATGGTTTCCTCCAGCGGCGTCTCGAAGTCGTACCGGTGGGCCTGGTAGAGGTCCACATAGTCCGTCTGCAGCCTGCGGAGAGAACCGTTGATCGAGTCCATGATGTGCTTGCGGGAGAGGCCCAGATCGTTTTTGCCCTTGGGGCCGGTGGGGCCGTAGACCTTTGTGAAGATTTCCAGGGACTCGCGCCGCTCGCCCTTCAGCGCTTCACCGAGGACTGTTTCCGCAGCGGTGTTGGCGTAGACATCCGCCGTGTCGAAAGTGCTGATGCCGGCGTCTAAGGCGGCCCGCACGCACTGGGTGGCGACGTCGTTCTCCACCTGTGAGCCGTGCGTCAGCCAGTTGCCGAACGTGATTTCCGAGACTTTGAAGCCACTGTTTCCGAGGTATCTGAATTCCATGGTTTTCACGCTAGCGGAGATGCCGGCTCACGGTAAGGGCTTTCCAAAACCACGACGGCGGCAGCCGGCTCCTGCGGTCAGCGGCGGCGGAGCTCCGCGTACTCCAGGGACGGGACGATCGCCCCGGCATCGCGTTCCACGAAGTTGGTCCCCGGCGGCACCAGTTCGTCGATCGCGTCCAGCACGGTTACGCCCAGGAGCGTGTCCGCAGCCTTGACGTAGGCGTTCAGGTGTTCCTCGGTGCGCGGGCCGATGATCACGCTGCTGATGGATGGATGGTTCAGGGCGAACCCCACTGCGAGGTCAACCAGGGAGATTTCCAGCTTGTCCGCGAGCCGGGCGAGGGAATCCGACGCCAGCAGCTTCCGCTCGCTGGCAGGCCCGGAGATGTCGTACCGGCCCGGCAGGGAGTGCACGCGTGCGGGCGGTTTGCCGGCGTCCAGGACGAAGTCGCCGGAGAGCCAGCCGCCGGCCAGGGGCCCGTAGGCAAGCACGCCGAGCCCGTACTGCTGGGATATGGGCAGGACATCGCGTTCGTTGGCGCGCACCAGCATGGAATACGGGACCTGGTTGCCAACGGGCGGGATCAGGTGGTTGGTGGTGGCAAGCCACTGCGCCTCCACGAGCTGCGCGGGGGTGAACACCGACGTGCCGTAGTAGAGGATCTTGCCCTGCCGGATGAGGTCGTTCAGGGCGGTGATGGTCTCCAGCACGTCAGTGTTGTAGTCCGGCCGGTGCGCCTGGTACAGGTCGATCCGGTCCGTCTGCAGCCGCCGGAGGCTGCCCTCCACCGCCTGCATGATCCAGCGGCGGGAGTTTCCCGAGTGGGCCGGGTTGGCGCTCATCTGGCCGTGGAACTTGGTGGCCAGGAAAACGTCGTCGCGGCGGCCGCGCAGTGCACGGCCCACCACCTGCTCGGACTCACCCTGCGAATAGACGTCGGCGGTGTCCACCGCGGTGATGCCGGCATCAAGGGCGGCGTGGATGATGCGGATGCTTTCGTCCGCTCCGGTGGGGGCGCCGCCGGATGCGCCGCCGGGCCCTTCGCCAAAGTTCATGGTGCCCAGCGTCAGCGGGCTGATGGGCGTGCCGGACCGCCCGAACACACGAAGTTCGCTGAGGCTCATCCCCGGCTCCTCACAAATCGATTCCCCACGCGGATTGCTGTGGATCGTCACGACGCTACACAAATTCGGCGATGCGCTGCAGGAAAGTGCCACAGTGCTTCGCTTTTCGTAGCACGGGGTAACGCAGCGGCCGGTGATGACGGTTTGTTAAGGTCAGTGCCGGTCGGCGGGCAGCTTGCCTTTGAGGACTTTGGCGTGTCCGGAGAGGGACATCAGCGAACCGGTGTCCAGTGGGGACAGCGGTGCGGGAGCGGAGGGTTTCTTGAAGGACCGCGGTACGTCCCGCACCGGGTGGTCCTGGTGCAGCGCCGACTCAACGAGCGGGGCGACTGCCACCACCTTCTCCGCGGGCACGCCGGGATCGGGCAGGTCCCGTACGGAGATCCTGATCTCCGGCGCGGCGGCCCGTGCACGCGCGACGGCACGGGCGTCGGCTTCCGCCACTGCCGCGGCCCAGCCTTCCGCTAGCACCGGAGGCTCACGGCGCGCCGCCGTGAGCAGGGGGTGGTGCTCGACGGCGTACCGGAACCGCGGCTTGAATTCAGACGGTTTCAGCGCATCGCGGCCGGCGCGCAGGGCCTTGCGCCAGTCGCGGGGTGCCGTCAGCGTGGCGACGGCGGCGCTGCTGTGGGCGCGCACGGTGGTCAGCGCGGCGCCGGTTCGTGTCCGCAGGTCTGCACGCAGGGCACCGGCTTTCGCGTGGAGCACACCGGCGCGCTGTGGTTTCGCGGGAGAGTGGGCGGCAGCGCCGTCGTCGTGCCCTGCCGGAGCGGTGCCCGCGGCCGGAGCCGACGAGGTACCCGCAGGGTGGCCGGTCAGGCGGACCAGGGGAAGGGTTTCCTGCCGGTGAAGCCTGCCGAACAGGGCCATGACTGTCAGGGCGACCAGGCGGCCGACGCCGGCCAGGACCAGCGTTGCGACCACCAGCAGGAACAGGCCAAAAAACATCAGGAACGCCAGGCCCAGGGTTCCGAAAAAAGTCAGGTTAAGAGCGATGGTCGTTGAATCTCCCACGTCACCTCTCCAATCTGCCAGCAGCGGAGTCCGTGCCGGCACCCATCACCACGGGCAACAGCCCCTCCACTACCTTACGGACTATTTTTGGGCCCTGCCGACCGTGGGTGGGGTGCGTCCGGGGTTGTTTCGAACCTGTTACCGGATATGACAACGCCGGGGCCGCCTATAGTCGGACAGAGATCCCGAAGGAGGCTCGAATGCAGCCCCGGACCACCCTGACAGGAGCACCATGTCCGAGAATCCAGCCACGCAGAGAAGTTGCTTCTGCCTGTCCGGGGAGGCGTACGCGCAGTGCTGCGGACGGTTCCACAGCGGCCAGTCCGACGCCGCGACAGCCGAGCAGCTCATGCGGTCCCGGTACAGCGCTTTTGTCCTGCTCGACGCCGGATACTTGCTGCGCACGTGGCATCCGGACACGGCGCCGTCGGAGCTGGAACTGGACCCGGCCATGGAATGGCGGCGCCTGGACATCCTGTCCACCAGCCGCGGCGGCCCGCTAGATACCGAGGGGACCGTGGAGTTCAAAGCCCACTTCCGGCACGACGGCGGACGCGGAGTCCACCACGAAACCAGCCGTTTCGTCCGCGAGGACCGCCGCTGGTACTACGTGGACGCCGTACTCCTCGCCTAGCCTTCGCTGTACGTTTCGTCCGGAGTGAAGCCGGCCCGGTCCACCTTGCGGTGGAAGTGCATGCCCGCGAGCCCGCCCAGGACGGCGCCGACGAGCGCCACCAAGGCCACCACAACAGCCGCGATGATGCTGGTGATGGTCAGTTCGCCTTCGTTGATGGGGATCCGCGGGAAACTGTTCAGGTTGGCCAGGACGTTGAACTGCTGGCCGGCGATGAGGCCCACGATGGCGATGACCACCGCGGCGATCAGCGCCCAGATCCACACCATGAATCCCTGCTTGGCGCCGTTGAACCGTGCCATCCGGCCCGCAACGTAGCCGCCCGAATAGTAGGAGACGAACAGGATCACCAGCAGGACGATGATGCCCACCAGCCCGACCGTGCCGTTCGTGGCCACCTGGTTGACGGCGTCGTTGACGTCGGTGTTGTTGGCCAGCCCGACGGCGGTGCCTGCTGCGGCCACGAAGGCGGTCAGCAGGACGGCCATGCCGGTGGCGGCCAGCCAGCCGAAGAAGGCTGAGCCCACCTTGATGCCGCCGAACTGCTCCTTTTCCCGGGCCACGGCCGTCTGCCGGTCGGTCACGTTCGGGTCCGGGGGGGCCGGATCCGTCACCGGGGTGTCCGCCCGGTACTCCCGCTCGGCGGAGGGCGGCGGGGTCCGGTCGAAAGCGCGTGTGGGTTCCCCTCCGGCGAAGGCTTCGTCACGAGCAGTCTCACTCCGTAGATTCTCATTCCGGGCGCGCCGCGGAAAGCTGTCCTCTGGGCCTGTTTGGTTGCTCATGGGTCAACTCAACCACTGGTGACCTGCGATAACAAGGATGCTTATCAATTGCTAGCGGTAGTCGCGGTGCAGGTTTTCCTTCGTGGAGGCACCCGGAGTGGCGTCCGCGATCCACGGCCCGGTGCCTTCCGACTGGTCCAGGACCCCGGCCTCAAGCCAGGTGTAGTCGCCGGCCAGGACCTTGCGGGAGAGGTCGTGGTCGCCGTCGTCGGTGTTGCGCCAGAGCTGGTCGAAGTACTCCTCGACGCGGACCCGGGCCTGCTCGCAGTACGCCTCGGCGAGTTCGTAGGCGCCGGCAGCCTGTTCCGGCGCGGTGTGGAGCATCATCTCGGCCCGGGAGCAGCACGCGGCCATGGCATAGAGCTCCGCGCCGATATCAACCACCCGGCCCAGGAACGCCTGCTTGTACTCGAGCCTGGCCTGCCAGCGTCCCATCCCGTAGAAGGTCTGTCGGGCCAGCTTGCGCGAGGACCGCTCCACGAAGCGCAGCTGTTTGGCCAGCCGCCCGAAGTCGCTGTAGGAGCGGGGGTCCATGCCGGCGCCGGCCACGAGTTTGGGCAGCCACCGGGCGTAGAACCCTGAAGCCCCGACGGCGGCCCTCGCCTTGTCCTGCAGGCTTGCGTCCACCGAAGCGAGGTCGCCGGCAGCCGCCAGGTGGGCGTCCACCGCTTCGCGGGCGATGAGGAGCTTCATGATTTCCGACGACCCCTCAAAGATCCGGTTGATCCGGAGATCACGCAACTGCTGCTCTGCCGGAACCGCCCGTTCACCGCGCGCCCGGAGGGACTCCGCCGTCTCGAAGCCCCGGCCGCCGCGGATCTGCACCAGTTCGTCGGCGATCCGGTAGCTGATTTCCGTGGACCACAGCTTGGCCAGGGCGGCTTCAATCCGGACATCCTTCTGCCCGGCGTCGGCGAGCTCGGCGGACAGCTCGAAGACGGCATCCAGGGCAAAGGCGGACGCCGCGATGAAGGCGATCTTCTTGCCCACTGCCTCATGCTTGCCCACGGGCTGGCCCCACTGGGTGCGGGCGTTGGACCATTCGCGGGCGATCTTCAGGCTCCAGCGGCCGGACGCGACGCACAGCGCCGGAATGGAAAGCCGGCCCGTGTTCAGGGTGGTGAGCGCGATCTTCAGGCCTTGCCCTTCGCGCCCCAGGCGGTTGGCGGCCGGAACCCGGACCTGGTGGAACCGGGTCACGCCGTTTTCGATGCCGCGCAGCCCCATGAACGTGTTGCGGTTCTCCACGGTGATGCCCGGGGAGTCCATTTCCACCACAAAGGCGCTGATGCCGCCCTTGTGCTTTGTGCCGTCGGCGTCAGTGTGGGCAGGGACCAGGGCCATCACCACCACCAGTTCGGCGATGACGCCGTTGGTGGTCCAAAGCTTCACGCCGTCCAAAAGGTAGGACCCGCCGTCGTCCGTGGGAACTGCCGTGCTGCCCATCCGGGCCGGATCGCTGCCCACGTCAGGTTCCGTGAGCAGGAACGCGGTGATGGCGCCGGCGGCGCAGCGGGGCAGGTATTCCTTCTTCTGCTCCGGTGTTCCGAACACTTTGACAGGTTCGGGCACGCCGATGGACTGGTGGGCGGACAGCAGGGCGCCGAGGCTGGGGTGCACGCTGCCCAGCAGGGCCAGCGCCCGGCCGTAGTACACCAGGGACAATCCCAGGCCGCCGTACTCCTGCGGGATCTTCATGCCGAAGACGCCGAGGTCAGCCAGGCCCCTGAGGTATTCGTCCGGGATCATGGCATCACGTTCTATAACGCGCCCGGACATGGTGCGGGCGTACGCCTCGATGCGGGCCATGAACGCTTCGCCGCGTTCCACGTCATCGGGTTTGGCGGTGGGCCAGGGGTGGACGAGGCTGAGGTCGAAATTGCCCAGGTAGAGTCCCTTGGCAAAGCTGGGCCGGTCCCAGTCGGTTTGGCGGGCTGCCTCGGTTATGGCACGGGCATCCGCCGCGGTGGCTTCGGATCCGATGTTGCCCGACGCGACGGGGACATCTGCGTCCGGCGCGTCGGTGAGTGGCGAGCTGGCGGCGGGACTGTCAGTGGCGGAGCTCATGGGGTATCTCCTCTGCCCGGGATGGCCGGTTCAAGCCATGGATCCGCCGGGTTGGAGAACCCTTTAGCTGTCTCTCAATATTACCCGCGGGTAGCTTCCGGTGCTAGGGGATGGCTGGCCCTGGAAGTCACCGGGAATCTCCACCGTGGACGCATGATGCACCAGCCGGTCCCATCCATGGTTGATTCCGTGGACCACAGCCAGCAACGTGGTGGAGGCGACGAACCAGCCCAGCTTGCCCACGCCTACCAGGACCAGGGCCAGGAATCCCGCCACCACGACGAAGGCCGCCAGGACCAGGGCAAACACCAGGGTTCCTATGAAAACCATGGTGGCCGTCTCCACTGCACTTAGGTCGAACTGCATGCTTCCCCCTGCTGCGCCGTTGCTTCGGTTGGATCAGTAGCACGAGCGTAGGGGCTGCCGCCCGCCGTCAGCCAGACCCGGCACGCCGGCGCAACGGGTTGATATGGGATCGCAATGCTACCGGCCCGTAGGTCACGGAGCGGTAGCGGAAGTCACTGTCCCCGCTTGCCCTAATCGTCGTCGAACTCCGGGGCGGCCTGGTTCAGGACCGCGAAGTCGGCGCCGAGCCCCACTTCAACCTCAGAACCGTTGTCCAGCCTGACTTCAACCTCGTAGGCGACGTTTCCGTCATTTTCACGTTCCACCTCGGTGACAGTGCCTTGGCCCACCCTGGCCAGTGCGGCGTTCGCGGCCTGGTCCCGGTCCGCAGTGTTCAGGGGTGCGAGGTTGGTGTCGTCGTCGTCCTGCCTGGACCCCGTGGTGGTGGACATCTGCGAAGACCGGTCGACGTTGACTCCGATCCTGCCCAGGTCCTGGTCTCCGCCCGTGCGGGTGCTCGCAGCGACCGCCACTGTCGCGCCACCCAGAATCACCGCCGCAGCCGCCAGTACCGTGACCAGAGCAGCTTTCTCACGCATGTCAAAACTCCCTTCAGGTGATTTATTCAGTGTGCTCCCCCGGCGAGTGGGCTACAACGATTAATCCGTCGCGGGGCCTGCGTTAACCTTGTAGTTGGCAGTTTTCGCGATCCGCGCTGCCCAACCACCCCAGCAGCTGAAGGAGAGTGCGTGCCCCGCTCCGCCAGGTCATCCGCTGACGCGATCAGCGCCCGGCTCAGGGACCTCGAACTCCTTACCAAAGGACCGGCGTGGGCGCTGACCCGCTCCGCTCCCTGGGTCATCGCCGTGCTGCAGGCGTCCTTCACCCGCACCCGCCCGCAGCTTCCGCTCGAGGAGTTCCATGCCGACGTCGACTCCTTCCTGGAGCAGCTCCGCCGCGACGAACCCGGGCTGGGTGGCGTGGCCAACGGGAAGTCCTTCGGCGACGAGTGGACGCGCAAGCATTTCCTGACCCGCCGAAACCAGTCCGGCCAGATTGTCTACGAGGTCACCGAGCCTGCCGCCCGTGTGCTCGCCTTCCTTGACAGCCTCTCCAGCGAGCGTTCCACGCTGAACGGTTCCCGGCTGGGCACGCTCCTGGGTGATGTGGAGAAGCTGGCCAACGAGACGAACCCGGACCAGAGTGCCCGGCTGGAATCCCTGGCCGAAGAGATCGGGGAGCGGCAGCAGCTGATCCAGGACATCAGTTCGGGCGACTTTGACGGCCTGCTCGATGACGACGAAGCCGTGGAAGCCGCAGGCAACATCCTGGACCTGGCCGCGAGCCTGCCCGCGGACTACAAGAAAATGCGCGACCGGATCGAGGAACTGGTGGGCGAGCTGCGCAACCAGATCATCGAGGAGTCGCTCAGCAAGGGCGCCACCATGGCGCAGGTGCTTGAGGCGGACAAACGGCTGCGGCAGAGCCCCGAGGGCAGGACGTTCCGGTCATTCACCGCGTTCCTGGAGGACCCGCAGCAGCAGATGCGGTTCCGTTCCGCGATCGGCGAGGTCCTCAGCCGGCAGTTCGCCGACGACCTCTCGCCGGAGGACCGGGAAACCCTGAAGAACCTGGTGGCTGAGCTCCGCCACCAGCACAGCCAGATCCAGCGGATCTACGGCAAGCTCAGCGAAAGCCTGAACACCTACGTCCAGAGCGACGACTTCCGCCAGTCCGTCCGCCTCCGGAAAGTCCTGCGCGAGGCCGAGCAGGCCATCCGGTCGCTGCCCTACGAACGGGAACGGCCCGGCCTGGTCCGCGGTCCGGTGCTGTTCAACGCCGGGTTCGAATCGCTGGCCATGGTCAAGCTTTACGATCCCGACGAGTTTGCCGTTCCGCCCAGGCTCGCGGACCCCATCGCCTTCAGCGATTCCGACCGCGTGCGCTCGCCGAGAACGGGCAAGGCCCGGCCCGAGGCGATCAAGGCGGCCTTCGCCGGTGCCTCTACGCTGGCCGAGGCCTGGGCCCAGCTGCCGCCGGACGAACAGCACATCAACTCCATCCGGGCACTCCTGTCGCACGCACTCCACGAAGGCGCGGACTTTGACCGGCTCGCCTGGGACGGCCTCGACTTCGAACAGATAGACGGCACCACCCGCAAGGCATTCCTGCCGGTGGTCACCCTCAAGAAGGATTGACGATGACTGAAGAAACCACGACGGCGGCACCTCCCGTTGAGGAGGTCGCGCCCCTTCCTGAGGCGCCGGCATTTGGTGCTCCACTCCCCGGGGGAGTCACACCCAGGGACACCTTTGTGGACGGTGCGGCACTGTTCCCCGGCGACACAGGCGTGCTCTCCATGAAGGTGCGCCAGGCGCTGGTGAAGCTGCTGAAGGGCCCGTATGTCGACGGCGGCCGCGACGAAAAGCTGTGGACCACGCTCCTGGATAACCAGCTGATCCTGCGGAGCCGCCTGTCCGAGCTCTTCCTGACGCTCCAGCTGGATCACGAACGCAAGATCGCGGTCCTGCGCCCGGTGGATCCGGAGGCGATCGGCGGCAGTTCGCGCTCAAGCATCCTGCGCCAGCAGCGTGCGCTGAGCCGGGTTGAGACCATCGTGCTGCTTCGCCTGCGCCTGCTGTTGGACCGCCACGTCACCGCCCAGACCGATCCCACCATCACCCGCGAGGAAATAGCGGACCTCGTGGCCCACTACCAGCCCGCCGGCCAGCAGGACGCCCTGAGGGATTCGGACGTGGTCACCCGCGCCATTACGAAGCTCCTGGCCCGCCAACTCCTCCTCACCACCGGCCTGGACGACGTCTACACGATCTCCAACGCCCTCCCGCTGGCCCTGCCGTTCGAAAACATCGGCGACATCCCTGCCCAAATCGAAGCCCTGGTAGCAGCAACAGCCGACCCCGCAGGCACAGAACCCCTGATAGAGCTCGACACAGACTCTGGTGCGGAGGACGACGACGCAGCAGGTGACGCGCCCAACGACGACGACGGCGATGCCGCCCCGGGGGTGGCATCGGGCCTGTCGGAGCCGGACGGCCTGTTGCTTGCAACAGTGCCGTCCGGCGAAGGGGCGGGGGCGGCATCGTCGTCGGCGTCCCCCAACGCCATCGAGGAGGAAGCCAAGTGAGCATCGCAACCATGCTGCCGATGGGCGAGCTCACGAACCCCGGCCAGATGCGCCTTGCCTTGGTGCAGGTGGTCAACTGGGGCACGTTCCATGGGGCCCACACGATGCACGTGGACCGTAACGGAACCCTGCTGACGGGTAACTCCGGCGTGGGCAAGTCGACGCTGTTTGATGCCATGCTGCGGGTGTTCGATGCCCGGCCGCGGTCCAACGAGGCCGCGGCGCAGCGTGCCGGCGGTGCCGTGGAGGACAAGCGGACCACGTTCACGTATATGCGCGGCAAGGTGGGCGACAAGGCGGTGGGCGAGGGCTCGGCCAGTGCGTTCCAGCGCCCGGGTGCCACGTGGTCCGCAGTCGCGCTGACGTTTGATAACGCGGCGGGGACGCGTGTGACGGTGTCGGCACTGTTCGACCTGCCGAAGAACGGCACGGAGTCCAGTGTCGGGCGCTTCTACCTGATTGATACCAAGCCGCTGGACCTGCCGGCCATCGAGGACATTGCGGAGAAGCGCTTCACCAAGGCCGCGCTGGAGGCGATTTTCCCGGACGCCCAGGTCTTCGACGTCCACAAGGCCTTCGCGGAGCGCTTCCGCCGGCTCCTGGGCATCAACTCGGACCAGGCCCTGCCGCTGCTCCGCGTGATCCAGGCCGGGAAAGGCCTGGGCGGCAGCGTCAACACTTTCTTCCGCGACCAGGTCCTGGATGCCCCGGCCACCCTCGCCGCAGCTGATGACGTGGTGGAGGAGTTCAGCAACCTCATGTCCATCCGGCAGCGGCTGGAGGACGTGCGGCAGCAGCGGGACCAGCTGGCGCCGGTGCCCGGGCTGAACAAGGACTATGCGCAGTCGCTCCTTGACGCGAACAGGCTCCGTGAGCTGGCGGGCGAGGAGTTTGAGGCCTACAGGCAGCGGCTCGCGGTCACCGTGCACCAGAAGACCCTCGCCCGGTTCAAGGAGCTGGCCCAGGTCAAGGCCAAGGAGCTGGGTGCGGAACGCTCGGTCCGTGACGGGCTGGCCAAGGAACTGCGGCAGCTGGAGACCGACTACAACAGCCAGGGCGGCAACGCGATCTCAGCGATCGAGCAGTCGCTGGAGAACGCGAGGGTTGGCCTGAGGCTCGGGCGGCAGGTGGAGGAAGCGGCCCGCAAGGCGCTGCTCGACGCCGGCCTGCAGCTTGAGTGGACCGCCGAGGGCTGGGAGCAGGCACACGAGCAGGCGGCCACCCGGTCGGCCGAGCTCAAGGATGACTCGCAGGCGCTGCAGGAACTCCGTTTCGAGGCCTTTGATGGCCACGCCACCAAAAAACGCGAGCTGGCGGCTGCCCAGCAGGAGCTCGTGTCGCTGAAGACACGCAAGTCACTGCTGCCGCCGTCGAGCATTGAGAACCGTGCGGCAATTGCCGCGGCCACCGGCGTCGCTGAGGACCGGATGCCGTTCGGCGGCGAGCTGATCGACCTCGCCGAGGGGGAGGAGCAGTGGCGTCCCGCCGCGGAGCGGGCGCTCCGGAACCTCGCCACCACGCTGCTGGTCCCCGGCGAAAATTTCGCCGCGGTGACTCGATACCTGAACGACAACAAGGTCCGCGGGGCCCTGCGCGCCGTGGACGTGTCCAAGCCGCTCGCGGGCGGCGCGCTGGCCGTGGAGGACGTGCGCGACGGCGACCTCCTCACCAAGCTGGATATTCTCGCCAGCGGCGCGGTGACGGAAGCCGGGGAATGGATCCGGGAGCGGATCGCCCTCGATTTCGCCTATCCGTGCGTTGCGGACCCCGATGAACTGGCCACCCTGGACAAGGGCCTGAGCCTGGGCGGCGTGGTAAAGCGCAACCGCCACACGGTGGAAAAGGACGACCGTTTCACGGGCCGCCAGGACTACGTCCTCGGCTTCGACAACGCCGCCAAGCTTGAGCTGGTTGCCACCCAGGTGGAGGACCTGCAGCAGGAACTGGCCAAGGCTGCCGAGCTGGCCCAAAGCCGCGAAGCGTCCCACCAGGGCATGAGTCGGCAGCTCGATGCACTGCGGCTGATTGCGGAGGACCACCGCCCCTGGGAGCAGGTATCGGCTGCGGTCGCGGCCGAGGAACTTGCCAGGATCGAACTGCGGCTCAAGGACGCCCTGGCCGCCCAGGCCGACCTGGAACCGCTGCGCGCCAACATCGAGGCGGCGCGGCAGAAGCACCAGGCCAGCACCGAGGCCGCGGCCGTCCTGCAGAGTGAATACAAGGCACTCGACCGGCAGCTGAGCAACGCGGATTCAATGCTGGAAGCCGCGCGGGCCCGGCTGGAGCAGGCGCCGCCGTCGGACGCCACTGTGACCGCGCTGGAACCGTACTTCACGGATTTCGGCGATGTCAGCGAGATGCATGAGCTGGACAACCTGGCCAACCGCGTCCGGACGGAACTGCTGGGGGAACTGCACGCCGCCGAGACACGCGGCCAGGCAACTTCCGAACGGCTGACGCGCATCTTTGAAGGCTTCGTCCGGGAGTGGGGAACTGCAATCTCCGCGGACCACGGCACGTCGATCGGCGCGGCGGGGGAGTTCGAATCCCGCTACCATGCCATCGTCAGCGACGGCCTTCCCGCGCAGGAGACCGAGTTCCGGCAGTTCTTCAACCAGCGCACGCACGAGTCGTTCAGCACGCTGCTGCACCTGCTGGACGAGGAACGGCGGTCCATCACCAGCCGGATCCTGCCGCTCAACGGCATCCTGTCCGAGGTCAACTTCCATGAGGGCAGCTTCCTGGAACTGGACATCAAGCAGACCCTGCCAGCCACGGCAAAGCAGTTCAAGGACGCCATCCAGAACGCGCTGAAGGCCCGGCACACCCGGCACGTCAGGGCGGAAAACGCCGAAGCCGACGACGCCGAGCTCACCGCCCGGTACAAGACCCTCGAAACGCTCGTGAAGCGGCTGGGCTCCCAGACCCCTGAGGACAGGCGCTGGCGTGCCGAGGTGCTGGACGTCCGCGGCCACCTGTTTATCCAGTGCAAGGAGCACCGCGAGGTGACCGGCCCGCGCGGCGGCAGGCGGACAGACGTCTACATGCACGCCGACACCGGTTCCATGTCCGGCGGCGAGCGGCAGCGCTTCACCGCGTTCATCATGGCCGCCGCGCTCAGTTACCAGCTGGGCATCGCCGAACAGGGGTTCACCACGTACGGCACGGTGATGATGGATGAAGCGTTTGTGCTGGCGTCCGAGGAGTTCGCGGGTGCGGGCATCAAGGCGCTGCACGAATTCGGGTTCCAGCTGCTGCTGGCCGCGCCGGAGAACGTGATCGACCTGTCCCGGCACCTGGGTTCCGTTACCGAGATCCTGCGGGACAAGCGCACCAACCGGTCCGGCGTCCTGACCGCCCCGGTGATCCGGCCCCGGCCGGGCCAGGAGGGTGAGTGGCGGTCCGAGGCCAACCCCGTGGACATCGTGCTCCGCTGATCCCGATCCTCTCTCACTTCCTGCCGGTTTTTCATGAATGCTCTTGCACCAGGTGCAAGAGCATTCGTGTTTTTCCTGCAGGAAATGAGAGAGCGTTTCGGGCGGTGGGCTGTGTGCTTCGTCACGTCCGGGAATTAAGTTACGCAAACCTTGCGTAATGCAGCGGAGGGTAGGCTAGCCTTACTTAGGTTCGCTTCATTCACCTAAGGAGTTCCGTGACTTCCCCCCTCTTCTCCGGCCCGAGTGCCACCCGCCGCACGCTGTTAAAGTCAGCTGGCAAGGCAACGGCCGTTCTGGCCGCAGCGGCACTCACCCTCTCCGCCTGCTCCACGGGACCCGCGTCCTCCACGTCGGACGCCAGCACCTCCAGCTCCAGCAGCTCGCAGTTCCCGGTCACCATCAAGCACGTGTTCGGTGAGACCACCATCAAGGAACAGCCCAAGCGCGTCGTCACCGTCTCCTGGGTCAACGACGACGTTGCCATCGCCCTCGGAGTGGTCCCCGTGGGCGTCCCCAAGAACGAGTGGGGCGGCAACGAGCAGGGCTCCACTCCGTGGAAGGACGCAGCCCTGAAGGAACTCGGCGCAGGCTTCGGCTCGGACAAGGCTCCGGTCCAGTTCTCCGAGGCCGACGGCATCAACTTCACCGAGATCGCCAAGCTCACCCCGGACGTCATCCTGGCCGCCTACTCCGGCCTGACCGAAGAGGACTACAAGAAGCTCACCGAGATCGCACCGGTGGTGGCCCACCCTGAGGTTGCCTACGGAACCTCATGGCAGGATTCAACGTCCATCATCGGCAAGGCGCTGGGCAAGGAAGCCGAAGCCACCAAACTCATCGCCGACACCGAGACCACCATCAAGGACAAGGTCTCCAAGTACCCGCAGATCGAAGGAAAGAGCTTCATCTACGGCAACCTGGAGCCCGCTTCGGCTGAGGGCGTCAACGTCTACACCGCCAACGACAACCGCCCCCGCTTCCTCAGCGAGATCGGCATGAAGCTCGCGTCCGTTGTGGAGGACAACTCGAAGGGCTCCAAGGAATTCTTCATCCCGTGGTCCGCCGAAAAGGCCAACGAACTCGAATCCGACATCTTCGTCACCTGGGTTCCGGACGCCGCCACCACCGATTCCATCAAGTCGGACCCGCTGCTCGGCCAGATCCCGGCCATCAAGACCGGCGCCCTGGTTGCCGATTCGGACAACACGCTGACGCTGTCCATCTCGGCTTCCTCCCCGCTGAGCCTGCCGTGGTCACTGGACACGTTCCTGCCGCAGCTGGCCACCGCAGCGGATGCAGTGAAGTAAGCACCGTCCCATGACGGAAAGTACGACGGCGGCACGCGCCGGACAGCGCGAACGTACACTTGGGGCCCCGCACGGGTCGCCAGGAGGGCCTCAGCTGTACGTTCGCGCCGGTGGGAGGGCCGGAACCAGGCAGGCTGCCTGGCTGCTGGCCGCCGTCGTCGTACTTGCCTTATTAGTCGCTGCGTCCCTGGCCGTCGGTGCCCGCGGTCTTTCGCTGGCCACTGTGTGGCAGGCACTGACGCATTTCGACGCCGCCAACGGTGACCACGCAGTGGTCCACGCCCGCATCCCCCGCACCGTCCTGGGCATTCTCGCCGGCGGCGCGCTGGGCCTCGCCGGCGCCGCCATGCAGGGCGTCGCCCGCAACCCGCTGGCCGACCCGGGCATCATGGGCGTCAACGCCGGAGCCGCGCTGGCCGTGGTGACCGGCATCTACCTTTTCGGCGTGACCTCCCTCAGCGGCTACATCTGGTTCGCCTTCATCGGCGCCGGAGCCGCCGCCGTCGTGGTTTACCTCGTCGCTTCGATGGGCAGGGACGGCGCGACGCCGGTCAAGCTGGCCCTCGCCGGGGCCGCGCTCAGCGCGGGACTGTATTCGCTGATGAGCGTCATCCTCGTCTCCAGCCAGGACACCCTGGACCGCTTCCGCTTCTGGCAGGTTGGCGGGATCGCCGGCCGCGACTGGGCCGTGGTGCTTCCGGGCCTGCCGTTCCTGGCCGTGGGTGCGCTCATCGTCCTGGCCACCGGCCGCATCCTCAACAGCCTGGCCCTCGGTGACGACATCGCCCGCGGCCTCGGCCAGCGCGTTGGCCTGACCCGCGGCGTCACGGCCCTCGGCATTGTGCTGCTTTGCGGTTCCGCGACGGCGCTGGCCGGTCCCATCGGTTTCGTTGGCCTGGTAATACCGCACGCCGTCCGGTCACTCACCGGCCCGGACTACCGCTGGATCCTGCCGTTCTCCCTGGTGCTGGCCCCGGCCCTGCTTCTGGGCGCGGACATCCTCGGCCGCGTGGTGCTGCTTCCCGGCGAGGTTCCTGCCGGCATCATGACGGCGCTGGTGGGCGCGCCGGTCTTCGTCTGGCTGATCCGCCGCGGCAAGGGAGTCGGACTGTGAGCCTCTCCACCAGGCGCGAACGTACAGGTAATGCCCCGAAAGCCGCCGAAACAGGGTCTGATCTGTACGTTCGCGCGTCCCTGCTGCGCCGCACCCTGCTGAACCGGACCGCAGTCCTGGCCCTCGGCGTCGTTCTCCTCTTCGCCGCGGGCGTCCTCCTGGGCAGCTACACCGTGACCATCCCGGACTTCTTCAAAATCGTCATCGCGCACCTTACCGGCGGCGAAAGGATTCCGGGGGCCAGCTTCATCGTGATGGAGAACAAGCTGCCCCGGGCAGTCATCGGCACCATGATCGGCGTGGCCTTCGGCCTGTCCGGCGGCCTGTTCCAGACCATGCTCCGGAACCCGCTGGCCAGCCCCGACGTGATCGGCATCAGCTACGGTGCCAGCGCGGCCGCGGTCACCGCCATCGTGGTCTTCGGCGCCACCGGCCCGGCCGTGTCCGGCGCGGCACTGGGCGGTGCGCTCGGAATCGCAGCGCTCATCTATGCCATCTCGCGCGGACCGTCACTGGGCTCGGGCGGCGGCAGCCGGGGCAATGCCGCCGGAAGCCGTTTGATCCTTGCAGGGGTGGGCATTGCCGCCGCCCTGCATGCGGTGGTCAACTTCATGATGACCCGCGCGGACATCCGCACTGCGGCGGATGCGCTCGTGTGGCTCAACGGCTCCCTCAACTCCGCCAACTGGGACCGCGCCGGCATGCTTGCCCTGGCGCTCCTGGTGCTGGTGCCCGCCGTCATCGCTCTGGCCGGGCCCCTCCGCATCCTGGAACTCGGCGACGACGCCGCGGCCGGCCTGGGCATCCAGGTCGGGTTCACCCGCCTCGCCGTGGTGATCACCGCCGTCGGACTCGCCGCGGTGGCGACGGCGGCAGCCGGCCCCGTCTCGTTCGTCGCCTTCCTGGCGGGCCCCATCGCCCGGCGCTTCACCGGGAAAGCCAGCCTCCCGGCGTCGGCCCTGGTGGGCGTCCTGATCGTCCTCGCCGCCGACTACTTCGCCGCCAACCTCGCCCCCTTGCTGCTGGACGGCACCGTGCTGCCCGTCGGCGTGATCACCGGCGCGCTCGGTGCCCCGTTCCTGCTGTGGCTCCTGGTCACGGCCAACCGAAAGGATGCCTGACATGGCTGTTCTCAGCGCCCAGGACCTCACGCTGAAATACGACCAGCGCTGCGTGGTGGACGGCCTCACGGCGGAAATCCCGGAGGGCAAGGTGACCATGATCGTGGGCGCCAACGCCTGCGGCAAGTCCACACTCCTCCGCGGCCTGTCCCGCCTCCTCAAACCGGCGGCCGGCGTGGTGACGCTTGACGGCAAGGATATCCACTCCCGCCCGGCCCGGGAACTGGCCCGGACCCTCGGGCTCCTCCCGCAGCACCCCACAGCGCCGGACGGCATCACCGTCCGCGACCTCGTGGGCCGCGGGCGCTATCCGCACCAGGGCTTCTTCCGCAGCTGGAGCACCGAGGACGACGCCGCGGTGCAGCGCGCGCTGGAAGCGACGGAAACGCTGGAACTCGCCGGGCGGAACGTCGACGAACTCTCCGGCGGCCAGCGCCAGCGCGTGTGGATTGCCATGGCATTGGCCCAGGAGACGGACGTCCTGCTGCTGGATGAACCCACCACGTACCTGGACCTGGCGCACCAGGTGGAAGTCCTGGACCTGATCACGGACCTGAACCGCCAGCGCGGCACCACCGTGGCGATCGTCCTGCACGACCTCAACCTTGCCGCCCGCTACGCGGACCACGTCATCGCCATGAAGGGCGGCGAGGTGGTTGCCCTCGGCCACCCGACGACGGTAGTCACCGAAAAGCTGGTCCGCACCGTCTTCGGCCTTGAGTCCCGGGTGATACCCGACCCGGTCTCGGGCACGCCCCTGATCATTCCCATCGGCCGCCACCACACCACCGCCACCGAACTGGAGCTCGTTTCATGAAAACCCGCGACATCGCCGCCACCGAGCCCATGACCCTGGCCTTCGAGGTCACTGTCTCCTCCGTGCAGGAGCTGAGCCCCAACTTCCGCCGCATCACGTTCGGCGGCTACTGCCTGCGCGACTTCGGCGTGAACGGCGAAACCCTTGACCTGCGGATCAAGCTGATGATCCCCTCACTGGCGGAGGACGGCACGGAGCTTCCGCTGCCGGTCTTCGAAATGACGCAGTCCGGCTGGTACCGGGAGTGGCTGGCCATGGACCCCGCCGAACGGGGCTCCATGCGGACCTACACTGTCCGCCAGTCACGGCTGGATTCGGTCTACCCGGAGATCGACGTCGACTTCGTGATGCATTTCGACGCCGACGGCCACGGCGGTCCTGCCGCAAACTGGGCCCGGAACGCCAAACCGGGCGATGCGATCACCATCATCGGCCCCAACAACCGCCACGCCCAGTGCTACACCGCCGAGATCTACGGCGGCATCGAATGGCGGCCCGGAATGGCGCAGCGCATCCTGCTTGCCGGCGACGAAACAGCCGTCCCGGCCATCTCCGCCATCCTGGAAAGCCTGCCGTCCTACATGACCGGCCACGCCTTCCTGGAGGTCCCCGAGGCCGGTGACTTCCTGGAACTCACCTCGCCGGCCGACGTCGAAATCACCTGGCTGGCCCGCGGCGCGGCGATCGGCCGCTCACGCCCGCACGGCGAGCTGCTGCAGCAGGCAGTGCGGGCGGCGGTTCCTGAACCTGGCTGGGTTGGCATCAAAGCGTCCGACGGCGGCGCCGGCCCGGAGCCCGAAGACGTCAACGTGGACGTGGACATCCTCTGGGAGACCCCCGCGCGGATGGAAACAGCGGAGATCGAGGCCACCAAGAACCCCGACATGCCCGCCGGCGCCATGCCCTTCTACGCCTGGATCGCCGGGGAAGCCGCCGTGATCAAGGACATGCGCCGGTACCTGGTGCGCGACGTCGGAATCGACCGCAAGCAGGTCGCGTTCATGGGTTACTGGCGCCGGGGCAAGGCCGAGCTCTAGCCCCGGCCGGAAAGGGCTGTCTCACTTGTAGACGCGGACCCAATCGACCTGCATCTGCGAGGGCTTGGTGGCGGAGCCGTCCGGGAACCAGTCCAGCTGCAATGTCTGCTTCATTACGGTAGAGGGCTGGTGCGCCGGGTTCGTGTCAGTGAAGGTCTTGACTCCGTCGACGTATCCGCTGATGCCGGCCGGGGTCCACTCCACCGCGTAGTTGTGCCACTGGGTGCCATCGACGGGCGTCGCCGCTGTGGTCTGGAAGTCCGCTCCACCACAGGCGTAGTGCAGGAAGAACCGCATCACGGAGGTGACTGAGCTGCCCTCGGCATAATCGATCTCGGCGCAGTTCGGGGCGCTGTTGTTGTTGAGGATCAGGACCGGGTGGTATTTCGGGTCCCGCGCATTGGTTTTCATGCGCGTTTCCCAACGGCCATACCTTTGTTCCGCGAACTTTGCCGACATGCCGCCAGTGGTGCCGGCTGCGTCTCCGCTAACGGTGGCCACGCCGTTGGCAACCGACCAGGCCTGGGGACTGCGCAGACCTTTGCCTGCATGCCCTGCACTGTTATAAACACTCCATTTCGTCCGGTCCGGTGCGCCGGTGTAGGAGAATTCGTCGCCCGTCAGGACCGGGCCCCAACCGAAGGCGGTAGCTGCCTGCGCACCGTCACCCGTCGTCGCGAGAGCCTGGCTGACCGGCTGGGCGGCCGCAGGAGCGGGCGCCGGGGCAGCTGCAGGCGCCGGCGCCGAGGTGACGGCTGCCGCCTCGGTTGCCGCCGCCGCAGCGGGAGTCTCGGTGCTCGAAGCCGTGGGGGCCGGTGACGCCGTGGTCGTGGCAGTTGGGGCTGGAGTGGCAGGTGAGGACGCGCCGTCGGCCGAGGATGTTTCAGACGCCCCGTTGGTCGTAGGGGCCAGGCCGCATCCTGTCAGGGACACGGCACCCATGGTCATGACGATGGCTATTTTCTTGAACAAGATACCTCCGGGCTTAGGGCAGGAAGAAACTACTGATGCACTTGAGACATTGACGAGTGCGGAAAGCATCCTTGGGGCCCCTTGGCGGGGCCGGAGCTAGCAGGCGCCGAAGGGGCGCAGCGGGGGTCCAGTGATCGGGCGCCCGGGGCCCTGCATTGGGGCCAGCCGCCAACGTTACCTGATCGTGACCATCAGCCGCAAAAATATGACAGCGGCCGAGTAGCCGCTGATCGGACCGATCCGGCCCCGATTCGTGGACTCCGCCTGTTGCTGTCGCCATTCTGCACATCCTGTTGCGGTCCGTTTACCTTGGCGTCTCTTTGGGCGTTTACCTTCATTGGATGGGTTGCAATCCTTTAGTTCCGGACCGGGAGGGCCGGCGGGTATTCGTTGCTTTGGGGGACTCATTTACCGAGGGCGTGGGGGACCGGGACGAGCGGCTGCCCAACGGAGTGCGGGGCTGGGCTGACCGGGTAGCGGAGAAGCTGGCGAAAGCCCAGTCCGGCTGGAGGTACGCCAACCTCGCCATTCGGAGCAAGCGGCTCCGGCACGTCATCAGTGAACAGCTCGCACCGGCGCTGGCCATGAAGCCCACGCTGGTCACGCTGTACGCCGGCGGGAACGACATCCTTGACCTGGGCACGGACATGGCTGCCCTGATGGACGACTACGAAAACCTGGTGGCCAGCCTCGCCGGTACGGGGGCAACGGTGGTGCTGTTCACCGGTTTCGACGTCAAGGTGTCGGCCTTGCTGGAGCCGCTGAAGAAACGGAACGCGGCATACAACCAGCGCGTACGGGAGATCGCCGCCACGTATGGCGCCGTGCTGGTGGACTACTGGTGCCTGGACGCTTTCCACGACCGGCGCATGTGGGATTCGGACCGGCTCCATATGTCCAAGGCGGGCCACAAGTATCTCGCCGGGCAGGTCCTGGACCAGCTGGGGATTCCACACAAAATCACGCCCAAGAACTGGGATCCGCCCGCCAGGCTCAGCCTGCGCGAATGGGAGAGACGGCAGCGCCGCTGGGTGAACGACTGGGTGCTGCCGCTGTTCGGCCGGAAAATCAGGGGCATCACGCTGGGGGACGCGCTCAGTCCGCGCTGGCCCCAGCCCGTGAAGGTGCCGCGGAAAGGCGGCCTGAAAAAGCTAATGGACAGGGACGCTGCACTGTAGGAAAGTCCAAAAGTATTTAATACGTAAACAGCTGTTGACTTGTGGGCAACATCACAGTTACTGTTGCGGCACTGGCGACGACTCAATCCGTCAGTCCAAGTCCGCTCAACGCTGCGTGGACCGTACGGAAGCGTGAACCGCCGCCGTCGGGATCCCAGCGTGAACGTGGAATCCCCAACCTGCCCCCTCCGGCACGCGGCGTTATTTGGCGCGCGCCGGGCGGGCCACAGCCTTGAGAGGCACCACCGCGATGACTGACAGTTCCCTTCATTTTGACCGCCGGAAGCTCCTGAAAGCAGCAGCCCTGACCCCGTTCGCAGGCCTGGCGCTGTCGGGCTGCGGGGCAAAGCCCGTGGACAGTGCGGCAGCCAACAAGACCGTCACGGTCACGTCCTACGGCGGCTCCTACAATGACCAGCTCACCCAGACCATCCTGGACCCCTTCTCCAAACAGTCGGGGATCCAGACCACGCTGCTCGCCAACACCAGCCTGGCAGCCCTCAAGGCCCAGGTGCAGTCCGGCGACGTGCAGTGGGACCTTGTTGAAATCACAGCGCCAGAGTACGAAACGGCCGTGGCAGAGGACCTCCTGGAGCCGTTCGACTACGACATCATCAGCGACAAGGGCCTGCCCGGTTACGCCAAGGCCGAGTACGGCATCAAGTACCTGAGCTTCCTGTTCGTGATGGCCTGGGACCAGAAAGCCATCCCGGACGCGCAGGCTCCCAAGGACTGGGCGCAGTTCTTCGACCAGGGCAAATACGACACCAAGCGCTCGGTCTACAACCAGCTCTCTGACAGCTCCGTCCTGGAAGCCGCCCTCCTGGCTGACGGCGTGCCGTTCGACCAGATCTACCCGCTCGACGTCGACCGCGCCCTTCGCGTGCTGGGCCACCATCCCGGCAAGGACCGCCTGCTCTACCATGCGGCCAACCAGGAGCCCATCCAGCAGCTCACCTCCGGCGAGGTCTCGCTGTCCACCAGCTTCAACAACCGCATCAACGCTGCCCGGAACGACGGCGCCAAGCTGAACTTCAGCGCGGAGAACGCCGTCCTCGCCGGCGACTACTTCGTGGTGCCGAAGGGGGCCAAAAACAAGGAAGCCGCGTTCAAGCTGATGAACTTCATGTCCAACGATGCCGACGCGGGAGCCGCCTTCGACCAGGTCACCAACCTGACCCTGGCCAACACGCCGGCGCTGTCCAAGCTGCCCAAGGAGGTCGCGGACACCCTGCCCACCAGCCCGCGCCTGGCCGACAAGATCCTGGTCCGTGACGACAAGTGGTGGTCGGAAAACCTGAAGAAGACCGAGCAGCAGTTCAAGCTCTGGCAGGCCAGCTGACATGAGCAACGCAACCTTGCAGCGGGCGCGTCCGGAGGGACGCGCCCCGGCCCCTGAACAGGAGAAACCCCGACGGCGGCGCACCGCCTGGTGGCTGCTCCTCGCCCCGATCCTGGCGTTCGACGTCCTGCTCTTCCTGACGCCGCTGGGCAAACTGGTGGGCTCGAGCTTCACCGGCAACGCCTACCAGCGGGTCCTCGAAGACCCGCTGGTGATCCGGTCGCTGGTAAACACCCTGAGCATCAGCCTGGCTTCGACCATCGTTACAGTGGTCCTCGGCTACGTGATCGCACTGGTGCTGTGGCATTCAGGCACGGTGACGCGCGTGATCCTGTTCGCGGTGGTACTCCTGCCGTTCTGGACGGGCATCCTGGTGAAGAACTTCGCGTGGGCCGTGCTCCTGCAGGACAACGGCATCGTGAACTCCTTCCTCCAGGCGGTGGGCCTCACCGATGCCCCCATCGAGCTGCTGCACAACCGCCTGGCCGTGATCATCGGCATGGTGCACTGCCTGCTCCCGTACGCAGTGTTCCCGATCTTCTCGTCGCTGACCTCCATCGATGACCGGCTGGCCCTGGCTGCCCGGTCGCTGGGAGCCAAGGAAGCATCGATCTTCCGCCGGATCACCCTGCCGCTCAGTGCGCCCGGCATCTCCGCAGCTGGCCTGCTGGTGTTCATCATCAGCACGGGCTTCTTCATCACTCCGGTGGTCATGGGCGGACCCGGGGACATGATGATCGCCAACCAGATCGACTACTACGCGCGCCAGCTCACCGACTTCTCCGGAGCCGCGGCCCTGGCTGTGATCCTGACGGTGCTGGTCAGCATCCTCGTTGCCATCTACCAGCGTGTGCTCAAGGCGGGAGGCCAACATGCAGACAACTAATCCCCGGCAGCGGCTGCTGACGCTGCTTTCCATCCCGGTGTTCCTGTTCCTGGTGGTCCCGACGGCGATCGTGGTGCCCGTTGCGCTCAACGACAGCCGCTACATCACCTTCCCGCCCGAAGGGATCTCGTTCGCGGCCGTCGCCGGCTTCTTCGCCGACAAGGCCTGGACCTCGGCCCTGACGGCCAGCCTCCAGTCGGCAGCGATCGCCGTCGTCATAGGTGTGCTTCTCGGCGCGACGGCGGCGATCGGCCTGCACGGGCGCAAGTTTCCCGGGCAGCAGGCTGTGGTCGGGCTGATCCTGGCCCCGATGATCGTCCCCACCGTGGTGCTGGCCCTGGCGTTCTACCAGTTCTTCATCTCGCTCGGCGTGCTGGGCAGCATCCTCCCCATTGGCCTGGCCCATGCCGTGATTGCCACCCCGTACGTGTACCTGACCACCCGGGCCAGCCTCGCAGGCCTGAACCCGGCGCTGGTCCGTTCGGCACAGAGCCTGGGCGCCGGATGGCTGTCTGTGTTCCGGCACGTCTACCTCCCGGTCATCCTGCCGGGCTTGGTTTCCGGGGCGCTGTTCGCCTTCTCGGTCTCCATTGACGAGACCGTGATGTCACTGTTCATGCAGACGCCCAGCGCCACGACCCTGCCCGTGAAAATGTTCACGGATATCCAGTTCAACCTGACCCCCAAGATCGCTGTGTCCTCGGCACTGCTGGTCACCGTGGCCACCCTGGGGCTCCTGTTCCAGGTCATGTTCGTTCTCAAACGGCGTTCCACCGCCAGGATGCTGCCGCTGGCCGTGTCCGCACCAAACTAAGGAAGGCCCATGACTACTTCAGTGATTTCCGCGGCAGCAAACACCCGGACCACGGCGTCCGCGCAAGGTTCGATAGAACTCCGACAGGTCCGCAAGACGTACGGCGATGTGGTTGCCGTCGACGAGCTTGACCTGGTGGTGGAACCGGGAGAATTCGTCACCCTGCTGGGACCCAGCGGATCCGGCAAGACCACCACCATGATGATGGTGGCCGGCTTCGAGGAGCACACCTCCGGGAGCGTCCTGATTGACGGGAAGCCAGTGGATGCGCTGCCGCCCCGGGACCGGAACCTCGGCGTCGTCTTCCAGAACTACGCCCTTTTCCCGCACATGACCGCCCGCGAAAACGTGGAGTTCGCGCTCCGGATGCGCAAGGTGCCCAAGGCCGAACGGCGCCAACGCGCGGAAACCGCGCTGGACCGCGTGGGCCTGGGCACGATGGGCGACCGCAAGCCCCGCCAGCTCTCCGGCGGCCAGCAGCAGCGCGTTGCCCTGGCCCGCGCCCTGGTGTTCAACCCCGCCGCGCTGCTCCTGGACGAGCCCATGGCTGCCCTCGACAAGCGGCTCCGCGAACACATGCAGGAAGAGATCAAGACGCTTCAGAAAAGCCTGGGCATTTCCGTCCTGTTCGTCACGCACGACCAGGACGAGGCCATGGCCATGTCCGACCGGATCGTGGTGATGAAGGACGGCAGGATCGTCCAGTCGGGCCCGCCCGAAGAGGTCTACAACCACCCGCTCACGGACTGGGTGGCCAGCTTCCTGGGCGACACCAACCTGATCCCGTGCGCCGTCCTGGAACGCAGGGACGGCGAGGCACTGGTTGACCTCGGGGGCCTGGGCATAGGAAGGGTGCGCGACCGCGGTGTCACCGGCGATAAGTATGCCGTGTCCATCCGTCCGGAACACCTCAAGTTCAGCTCCGAGGCCAGCCCGGACAACTGTGGCCGCGCAACGCTGGTCTCCTCGACGAACCTGGGCGCCACGGTGCGCCACCGGCTGACGGCCGGCGGCCACGAACTCCAGGTCCGCGAACTCAGTTCGGATGCGTCGGTCCGGCCCGCGTCGGGCGGGGAGCTGTTCGTCGCCTGGGAGCCGGACAAGGCGCAGCTCCTGGTTCTGGAACAGTAGGTCCATCCGGGGAACTGCCGGGGATGCCGGGCAGTTCCCCGGAGCCTGCGCCTACTGGAGCAGCGTGGCCTGGTTCTAGGTGTCCAGGAGGTTCTCGAAGCCTTCCGCGACGCTGGTGGCCTTGAATTCGATGATCTCGAACTCGGCCACGCCGTTGCTGAAGAACGGGTCCCGGGCCAGCGACGCATCCAGGGTGGCGCGGTCGGCGCCGGACAGCAGGACGCCGCCCACCGCCGGAACCCTGCGTCCGGACGCGAGGAACACGCCGGCGTCGAACTCTTCCTTGACCCAGGCCATATGCGCGGGGCGGTGGAAGTCAACAATGTCTTCGGGCACCTTGTAGGTCAACGACACAACAAACATAGGGCCAGCCTACCGGGACGGGGCCACCACGTCCGGTGCGTCACTTGAACGCTCAACCACGGCCTGCTCCTAGAATGAATCCATGACCGAACCGCGCTGGCTCAACGCCGATGAACGCCGTGCCTGGCTGGCCCTCCTGAGCATCAACACCATGCTCCCGGCAGCCCTGGACAACCAGCTGCACACCGCAGGCAAGGTGTCGCTGTTCGACTACAACGTGATGGCCATGCTCTCCGAGGCCGAGGGCCGCTTCCTTCCCATGAGTGAACTGGCTGCCCGCACCAGTTCCTCGCTGTCGCGGCTGTCGCACGTGGTCACCAAGCTGGAGAAGCGCGGCTGGCTGGAGCGGAGGCCGCATCCGGGAGACGCGCGCGTCACCACTGCACACCTGGCCGACGCCGGCATGGCCACTTTGGTGGCCCTCGCACCCGGGCACGTGGAGGCGGTGCGCGCGAAGTTCCTCGATGCCCTGACGGAGCGGGACGTGGCGGACCTGGCGCGGATCGGCGAGAAAATCGTGGCCCGCCTCGACGACGACCACTGGATCCTCCGCGAAAACTGAGCCGGCGCCAGGCTAGCCCTGACCGCGCGCGGGAACAGCACTTGGTTGCTCCCAGCAACAGATGACACACTGGCGCTATGGATTTTTCGGCCCGGTACGTAGCCCTTGGTGACTCCTTCACGGAAGGCGTCGGGGACGACGACGCTGCCCGTCCCAACGGTGTCCGCGGCTGGGCGGACCGGGTGGCGGAGCAGCTGGGGGCAGCAGACCCGGGCTTCGGCTACGCCAACCTCGCCATCCGCGGCAGGAAGCTCCGCCAGATCATGGCCGAACAGGTGGATGCCGCCGTCGAACTTAAACCCACCTTGGTGACCGTCTACGCCGGAGCCAATGACATCCTCCGACCCCGGATCGATATTGACGATCTGCTGGCCGAGTACGACGACGGGATCCGCAAACTGAGCGCCACCGGCGCCACGGTGGTCCTCTTCACCGGGTTCGACGCCCGAGGCTCCAAAGTCTTCAGCACCATGCGGGGACGCACTGCCATCTACAACGAGCTGGTCCGCGGAATCGCGGGGGACCACGGCGCGCTGCTGGTGGATTACTGGCGCTTCAACGAGTACTACGACTGGGGCATGTGGGCGCAGGACCGGATGCACATGTCAGCTGCCGGGCACGCGAACATGGCCAGGCGCGTCCTCGATGTGCTCGAACACGACCACTCGATCGAGGTCCCTCCCATGACGCCGGTGCCCGAACTCGGCCGCGTGGATGCCCTCCGGGCCAACGCCCGCTGGGTCAAGGAATTCGCCGGGCCGTGGGTGGTCCGCCGCGTGACGGGCAAGTCCTCCGGCGACGGGCTGGCACCGAAATACGCCCAGCTCACGCGCCTACAGGCGTAATCCCCTGGCCCCGAAACCCGGGGCTCGCCAGCAGTGTCCCGTCGGCGCTGACCGCGAGGACGTCCACGTCCCAGGCGTCGGTGGCGCGGTCAAGCATCGGCCTTCCGCCGGCAATAATGGCGGTCGCCAGAACATCCGCGGTCACGATGTCGGCAGCCGCAACCGATATCTGCACAAAAGCCGGGGCCGCACCTGCCGGGGACCAGATGTGGTCTCCCCGCTCTGCCGAACCGGACGTCGCCAAGGCGGGGCGCCGCCGTCGTCCATTGCCCAGCGGATAACCGGCCACCAGGGTGTGCCGGTCCGCCGGATCCACAATCCCGGCCCGCCACGTCTGCCCGCTGCCGGGAACCGGGGAGCCGCTGACCAGCACGTCGCCGCCCGCGTTCAGGCACCAGTCCTCCCGTCCCAGCGCCAGCAGCGAGGTCCCCGCCTCCCGAATGGCGTGCCCTTTGATCAGCCCGGACAGATCCGGCACGCCGTCTGCCCGCTCCGGCGTGAACGCCCCCTCTGTGCGGAGCCGCCATTCCAGCGCCTCGGCATACCGTTCGCGCATCGCGTCCGAGGCGCCGCGCAGGGTGATCTCGCCCCGGGCCAGGCGGCTCGCCTCCGAATCCGGACGGTACAGGCTGAAGGTTTGGTCCAGTTCCCGGAAGAGCCGTTCGACGACGGCGGCAGCGGCCGCGAGCTCGTCCTCAGCAGTGTGCTCTTCCGCAGTGTCCCCTTCCATGGCGGGTCCATTTGCAGCGCGCCGGGCCGGCATGGTCAGGCTGATCACGGTGCCCATGCAGCGGAAGGTGCTGGCCTTCAGCGCGGGCAGGTGGTGCCGGGGAGATGCTGCGTCAGAGATTCGCGGCATCGAGGGCTGCCTGGAGGGACGTGAGATAGGCGTCGCTGGTGACCGTCGCGCCGCCGATCGTCTGGACGTCCGCGGACTGGGCAGCCAGCACCTCGCTCCGCAGCAGCGGGGCGGCCCGGTTGCTGATCTGGACGGACTTGCGGTCGTCATCGGTGAGCTGGAGGGCCGTTACCTCGGTAACCTTGCCGGCGCTGACGGTGATCTGCACCTGTACGGCGCCGAACCGGGTCTGGACCACGGCGCCCTTGTACGTGGCAGACGCTGCCGCCGCGCCGGATGACCCCGAAGACCCGGCCGCGCCGGAACTCCCGGATCCGGAACTCGAGGACGACCCGGCGGCGCCGGTTCCCGACGAACCGGAGCCGGCCGCCCCTGTGGTCCCCGTGCCTGTTGTACCTGCGGATGCCGCGACGGCACTGCCGGTTTCGACTACCTGGGCGCCGGCCTGCCAGCCGGCCAGGAGGATGCCCGCAGAAGCCAGGGCCGCTGAAACTGCTCCTCGTGCTTTCACCAGTCAAACCTTTCGTGATGGATCTGCTCGGGCCGGACCCCCGCTGCACGGGCGTCGGCGATGACGTTGCCGGCCCACCGGGATGGGCCACAGATAAAGACATCTGCGTCCGCGATGTCCGGTGCGTACGCGGCCAGGTTGTATCCGCTCCGGGCTGCCTCCGCGGGCAACCAGCTGCGGGAGTCCCAGCGGGCGCGGGGGCCGACGAGGTGGAAGAGGCGCACACCGCGGCGGCGGCAGATCTCCAGGAGCTCGTCGCTGAGGTACAACTCCTGCTCCGTGCTCCCGCGGAGCAGGACCGTGGCGTCACCGTGGGCAAACGGGGTCGTTTCCAGCAGCGCACGCAGGGGGGTGATCCCGATTCCGGCGCCGATCAACACCACTTTGTCGCGGCTGCGTGCAGCCGTGCCGAACAACCCGTGTGGCCCTTCCACGGCCACTTTTGTTCCTGGCCTGAGACGTGCAAGCTGGGCCGAGCCCCGGCCGAGGTTGCGGACCGTGATGCGGAGCGTGCCCGCACCGTCCGGCCCTGCTGCGAGCGGCTCGGCGGAGAGACTGAACGGGTGGGAGTGCCACCACAGCCTGCGGCCCAGGAACCGCCAGACGAAGAACCTGCCCCCGTTCCCGGTCAGCCGGTTGAGCTGAAGCCCGGTCATTTCGATGTTCACAACGCCTGGGGCAATTCTCTCCACCCGGCTCACCGTCAGCCGGTGCCGCGAGGTGGCGGCCAGCGGCTGGACCACCCGGAAATACAGCAGTGCGGCGCCTGTGACAGCGCAGATGGACAGCCAGTACCAGCGCTGCCACGTGCCCTCGGCGAAGAGGCCGCCAACACTGAACTGGTGCGGGATCGACGTGCCCACGGCAACGTAGGTCAGAAGGTGAACGGCGTACCAGAACTCGTAGGGGAAGCGGCGGCGGACCGCCACCAGTGAAGTCACCACCACGGCGATGAACAGCCCCATCGACACGAACGCGAGCCACATGTCCGGCACCAGCACCCAGAGGGCAACTGACTCGCTGATGGGGTCCAGGCCCTCTGCCATACCGTAACCCACGGCTATCAGGAGCCCGTGCGCCAGGAGCAGGTACAGGGACGGCTTGCCGAGCATCCGGTGGAACTCCAGGGCGCGGTCGTGGCCGATCGTCCGGTCGATGAGCGGAATGCGGGCCGCAAGGAGCAGCATCAGCAGGACCAGGTCCATGCCCACCAGGCCGGCCACGATCCCGGCCGCAGTCACAGCTGAGGCGGGTGAACTGATTCCGGCAGCGCCGCCGTCGGCCAGCCACAGCGCGACGGCGGCAGCCGCCGACGCCCAGGCGGCGACAGTCAGGAGGTCCGTCCGGAGCATGCGCCGCCGGTGCTGGACAGCGAAGCGGCCAGATCCGGCGCCACGTCCGGAATCCGGCTGCGGCCCGGGGCCATCAGGTCTCTTGTGCGCCGGAGGAGCCGGCAGAAGCTGTGTGTTCATGAGTCAAAGATGCGGGCGGAAGCTTTCATTCAGCTGTGAAATTACCCGCCCGGAAGCAATGAATTGGACCATCCGCAGCTCCGGCGCCTATACACCATCTGCGGCCGGATTGGTCTTTAATTGCCTGAACTCGTAGACTTGGTAGGCGCTAAGTGCGCGGAGCGTGCGCAATTGCTCCGGTGGCCCGGTAATTTTCTCCAGGGTAGCCGGTAGTTAGGGGCTCAAGTTGCGTGACTAACCGTTCACCCTGATCACTTTGGGTCGCACTTAGACGCATGATCCTGCAGCAGATATGCGGATCATTACATTCAATTCTTGAGGAGAAGTCATGGCAGCACACTGCCAAGTGACCGGGGCCGAGCCGGGCTTTGGGCACAGCATTTCGCACTCGCACCGTCGCAACAAGCGTCGGTTCGATCCGAACATTCAGAAGAAGCGCTACTGGGTTCCGTCCCTGCGCCGTAACGTCACGCTGCAGGTTTCTGCACGTGGCATCAAGACCATCGACGTACGCGGCATCGACGTAGTCGTCGCCGCCATCCTTGCTCGGGGAGTGAAGCTCTAATGGCTAAGGACAAGGACGTACGTCCGATCATCAAGCTCAAGTCGACCGCGGGAACGGGTTACACCTACGTAACCCGCAAGAACCGTCGTAACGATCCGGACCGCATGGTTCTGAAGAAGTACGACCCCAAGATCCGCCAGCACGTCGAATTCCGAGAGGAGCGCTAAACCATGGCTAAGAAGTCCAAGATTGCTCGCAACGAGCAGCGCAAGGTCATCGTTGAGCGTTACGCTGCCAAGCGCCTCGAACTGAAGAAGACCCTGGTTGACGCAAACGCAACCGACGAAGCACGCGAAGCTGCACGCCTCGGCCTGCAGAAGCTGCCCCGCAACGCCTCCCCGATCCGTCTGCGTAACCGCGACATCATCGACGGCCGTCCGCGCGGTACCTTCCAGAAGTTCGGTATCTCCCGTGTTCGCTTCCGCGACATGGCTCACCGCGGTGAGCTTCCGGGCATCACCAAGTCTTCCTGGTAATTCAGCACCGCTGATTCCAGCTGCTTGAGAAGGGCCGGCAACCATTTGGTTGCCGGCCCTTCTGCGTTTAAGGCATCCGGCGGTCGGTCTCGTCCGGGGATCCAAGGTGTCGGTGGTCGAACCAGTCCGGTGGTCGAGCCTGTCCGGCGATGCCGCCCTGCCGGCCACCTGTGCTGCAGCACACAGAAGCGAAGTACGACGGCGGCACCCGGCTTTAGCCGGGCACTGGACCTACGAGCCCGGAACGGCGGGGTTTTGGGCCGCCTGAAGAGTGGATTTGCCGTGGGGGTTCACTGGGTGTATTGTTTTCTAAGTCGCCGCGAGGGAGACAGCGAAGAGCTGGTTACCGCGGGCGGCCAAACCCCCAAATTCAAGACCAAATTCTGGTAGCTCATGAGAGCGCCTCAATTCGGTGGGGACGCGTTTCCTGCCGATGAAGATCCTGAAATACGGATTTGCATCGGGGCGGGAAGCCGGGTAAGTTTGAGAGGTTGCTCCGGAGCGATCCACGGCTGTTTGTTTGGTTGTGGTGGTGCCGGGTGTGTCTGTTGTTTGAGAACTCAATAGTGTGCCAAGTTTGTTGATACCAATTGTTTTATTGATTG
>NZ_JAVDWK010000010.1:0-207574 GCF_031457335.1 Arthrobacter sp. BE255
ACAACAGAGCGTCGCAATCATGCCGGGACCGGCAGGCCAGCACACCCCACATCCTGCACCAGAAAGGGGCTACGAAGAAGGTAACGAGCGTCCTGGTCGGCGGGGGCTACTTCGCCGCGGCCGCCTTCTTGGCCGGGGCCGCCGTCGAGCCGCGCACCACCAGTTCGGTCCCGAGCTCGATCCGCTGCGGCAGTTCCTCGTCCCCTTCAAGGTGCCGGAGCAGCGCGCGCATGGCGGTCTCGGCCATCTGGACCACTGGCTGGCGGATGGTGGTCAGGCCCGGCTCGATCCACTCCGCCGCCGGGATGTCGTCAAAGCCGATGATGGACAGGTCCTCCGGGATCCGCAGCCCGGCCGTCCGTGCCGCCCGGTAGGCGCCCATGGCCTGGTCGTCGTTGCCGGTGAAAATCGCCGTGGGCCGGTCGTCCAAAGACAGCAGCTTCCGGGTTCCGGCCTCGCCCGCCTCGATGGAAAAGTCGCCCGGGACCATCAGCGCCGGATCCACCGGGATGCCCGCACGCCGCAGCGCGGAGATGTAGCCGTCCTCGCGGGCACTGCTGCACTGCAGGTCCTCGCGGCCGCCGATCATCCCGATCCGGCGGTGCCCCAGCTGCAGCAGGTGCTCGGTGGCCGAGTGCGCGCCGTCCCAGTTGGCCGCGCCCACCGTCATCAGGTCCGGCCCCGGCTGGCCCACAGGATCAATCAGCACCACCGGGATCCCCAGCGACTTGATCCGCTGGATCTGCTTGGCGTCCAGCTGGTACACGGCCATCAGCAGCCCGTCCGACTTCCGCTCCGCCACGTTCGCCAGCCACGGCCGGATCCGCGAGCCGTCCATGTTCAGGCTGCTGACCACCGTGCCGTACCCGGCGTCCTGCGCCACGCGCTCCACGCCCTCGATGATCTCCAGCGCCCACTCCGACCCCAGGCCGGGGAACACCAGGTCGATCAGCCCGGCCTTCTGCCGCCGTTTCGCCGGGCGGCGCGCGTAGTCGCGGCGGGCGATGATCTCCTCCACCCGGGCACGCGTTTCCGCCGCCACATGGGCGTGGCCGTTCAGGACTTTGGATACGGTGGGGACCGAGACGCCGGCCTCCCGGGCAATCTCACTGATCGTCGCGCGCCCGGTGTCCTGCTTGACCATGGAACCCACCTTTCCCGCCGGAGCACTCCCCCGGCCCTACGAGTTTTCGGAAAGTCCCCACGCCTGGATCCGGCCGCACATGCCGTAAATCCTGCTGGTTTTCCGTTTCCCCATGGTAGTCCGCGCTTCCTGCAGATAGAAACTTTCGGCAATTTCCAGAGACTGCAACTGCTGCCGTGTCGCCGCGGCCTGCCGCTCGGCACCTTCGGCAAGCAAGGCCTGCCAGTCCCGCGTCCGGGAACTGACCAGCCGGGCCGCCGCCGCATGGAACCCGGCCAGGGCGCCGGGCCCGGATTCCAGCACGGCGGCCTTCAGGGCAAAGTACCCCTCCAACGCCAGATCACGACGACGGCGCGCGGCCGCCTCCGCGCCCGGGTCGCCGCCGTCGGCATCACCGGGCTCCAGTGCCGCCGCGCGACCGTACGCCGCAGCGTCCGCCAGGTGCGCGGGCGGGAACGTCATCACGGCGTCGCCATTCTCCGGCAGGCCCGCGTTCTGCATCACCACCAGGACGCGCAGGTCACCCGAATCGTTGACAGCCCGGTGGATGGTGCCGGGCGTGAACCACAGCACCGCCCCCGGTTCCAGCGCAGTCGAAGTGAAGCCGCGCGAATCCAGAGTCTCCAGCCGTCCCCTCCCCTGCTGCACCACGTACGCTTCCGCGGACGCCGTGTGCAGGTGCGGGGTTCCGCCGGCCGCGCCGTCCGAGGCGGGCCAGTCGTAGATGCTGACCTCGGACACGGCGGTGGCGCCCGGGAAGGTGGTGGCTGCCATGTTCAGGCCCATGCCTCCAGCGCGGTTTTGGCCGCCCCGGCGAGCTCTGCTGCGGACTGCCCGTCCACCTCACCGTCGGAAATGACGACGGCGTAGCGGTAGGTGAGCGGCCGGCCCGCCTGCAGCGGGACTGCTTCGCTGAAGAACGGTGCGGCGCCCAGGCACGCGAACATGGACGACCGGGCGAACCACTGGTTAGGGGCGCCCGGGTTGGTGCCGTCCTCCACGAACGTGATTGTTGAGAACCGGCAGCTGTCGTCGTGCCGGCCGGTGAAGGAGATCCACTCCGAGCGGGTGCCCATGAACTCGTCCTGCCCGGTGCCGGCCTCGGAGCGGAACTGCCCGCCGGTGAACGACCGTGGCCCGCGCCAGAACAGCCCGCCGTAGCCGGCGTTGTCCCGGCCCTCGGTGGTGGGGCTGCCGATCTCGATGACGTCCGGCGAGATGTTGGTGATTTCCGTTTCGAAGAGCAGCACCCAGGCCGGGGTTGCCGGGACATCGAGGACCTGGACATTGAAGCGCCGCTTCTCGGCGATCACAGGCGTCCCGTCCTGCGAGCTCCACACGAGCTCCTCGGCCGCGGTGATCCCGGCCCCTGAGTCATTAATGGCGGTGAAGGCCTCGTGGGTCATGGCGCCGTTGTTGTCCAGGTTGGCGTAGCCGGTGGCGCGTGTGTACGTGGCACCGCCCCAGAAGTTGTCCTTGCCCACGTTCGGCAGTGCCAGCGACAGGCCCTTGTGCCAGATGTGGTCCCAGGGCCGGAAGATGGTCACCTCGTCGCCGCCCAGAGTGGTGAGCGGGTGGAAATAGGGCCGCGGGCTTTCGTACTGGCTGTCCGTGGGCTTGTAGGTGTAGGTGGCGATCGGCTGGCCGCCGGCCGTAAAGGTGAGGGCGGCGCCGTCGTCGGAATAGCTGAGCTGTGTCTGTTCAACTGTGGCGGTTGTGGTGGTTGCTGCGGGACTGGTCATGGGTGTCTCCAAAAATCGTGGGTCGGTAAAAGGGTTGGTGCTTAGACCGTTGCGGGGACGGCTGCCGTTGCGTCCAGGACCCGGGTTCCCAGGCCCTCGCCGTCCATGCCGCCGTAGAAGGGGTGGCCGGGCTCAATCCCGCCGCGCCGCACGGATGTGCCGGTGAAGGCGGAGGCATAGATCGCGGCAGCGAGCTCGAGTGTCTGCCGCGCGGAGTCCGCGCCGGCCGGGAGCGGACTGCCGGCGTCCAGCGCGTCATACATGGCCAGGAACTGGGCCGAGTGTCCGCTCCCGCGCTCCAGCGGCTGTGCCTCCCACGCGCCGGTGACCTCATCCTCGTGGCCCGGCGCCGGGGTGACGGTCCAGTTGTCCGTGGCGTAGCCGTACAGGTGGCTCAGTTCCACGGTGGCGAATTCGCAGTCGATCCGGATGTCCGAGGTCTCCCGCGGGGAGAGCAGCGAGTTGATAATGGTGGCCACGGCGCCGTTCTCGAACCGCACCAGCGCGGCGGACAGGTCCTCGGTGGAGGTGGCGCGGGCCTGCCGGGAGGCGATGGCGGTGACCTCCTGCCACGGGCCCAGCAGGTGGAGCAGCAGGTCGAACTGGTGGATGCCGTGGCCCATGGTGGGGCCGCCGCCTTCGGCGTTCCAGGTGCCGCGCCACGGCAGGTCCCAGTAGCTGTCGGGCCGGTACCAGAGCGTGTCGCACCGGGCCACCAGCGGCCGGCCGAACCCGCCGCCGCCGATCAGCTCCCGGGCAGCGGCGGACGCATCGCCGAAGCGGTGCTGGAACACGCAGGAGAACTGCGCGCCGCCCTGGGCCTGGGCGGTTTCCAGCCGGTCGAAGTCCGCCAGGGACAGGGCCGGCGGTTTCTCGGACAGGACATGGACGCCGGCCGCCAGGCACTCGATGGCCTGGTCGATGTGCATCAGGGGCGGGGTGCACAGGTGGACGATGTCCGGCCTGGCCTCCGCCAACAGCTCGGTGAGGCCCAGGTACCGGCCCGCGATGCCATGCTGGTCCGCGAACGCGTCCAGCCGGGCCTGGTCCACATCGCAGGCCGCCACGAGCTCCGCCCGGCCGCTGGTCCGGGCCAGGTTGTCCGCGTGGACCGCGGCGATCCCGCCGGTGCCAACGATGGCCACTTTGTACGTCCGCATCTGAAAATTCTCCGCCTTTGCAGTTCTTCACTGGATGGTGCTGGTCGTTTGCTTGCTCGCTCTTGGGGCCGCCCGGAGCTACCGAAACTTTCATGATCGGATCATTAGTTTCCGAAACATTCTCGAGCAGCATTTCCGGCCGCCCTTCAACCGTAAGAAGCATGATGCAGTGAAGTCAATGGTTTTCAACCCTAGAAACTAAATACAAATTTCTGATAGTTTCTAAAAAACTGATTCCTATGTGAGGAGACGCCCGTGAGCGGTGCCGCCGAGAAACAAGCACTCCCCCGCGCCGCCGGGCCGGACGCCGTCGAGCACCTCATCGCCGAGATGACGCTGGAGGAGAAGCTCGCGCAGCTGGCGGGTGTATGGGTGAACGCGTCCACGGACGGCGACTCCGTGGCGCCGCTGCAGAACCAGATGGCCGGCGACGCCCGCTCCTGGGATGACGTGATCGCCAACGGCCTGGGCCAGATCACCCGGATGTACGGCACCACGCCGCTGGAACCGCTCGACGGCGCCCGCCGGCTGGCTGCCGCGCAGGAGCAGATCATGGCAGCATCCCGTTTCGGGATTCCCGCCCAGGTGCACGAGGAGTGCCTGGCCGGACTCGCCGCCTGGAAAGCCACCGCCTTCCCCGTCCCGCTGGCCTGGGGCGCCAGCTTCAACCCGGAACTCGTCCGTGAGATGGCCGGCCTGATCGGCACGGACATGCGGGCACTCGGCGTGCACCAGGGCCTGGCACCGGTGCTGGACGTGGTGCGCGACCTCCGCTGGGGCCGCGTCGAGGAGACCATTGGCGAGGACCCGTACCTGGTGGGGACCGTGGCGTCCGCTTATGTGCAGGGGCTCGAGGAGGCGGGCATCGTGGCCACGCTCAAGCACTTCGTGGGCTATTCCGCTTCCGTGGCCGGCCGCAACCATGCCCCCGTATCCATGGGTCCGCGCGAACTGGCCGACGTGATGCTGCCGCCGTTCGAGATGGCCCTCAAGCATGGCGGTTCGCGTTCGGTGATGCACGCCTACACGGACGTCGACGGCGTCCCGGCCGCCGCCAACCAGGCCCTGCTCACGGGTCTGCTCCGGGACGAATGGGGCTTCACCGGAACGGTGGTGGCCGACTACTTCGGCGTCGCCTTCCTCAACGTCACCCACGGCGTGGCCGCCGACCTGGGCGAGGCCGCAGCGCTGGCACTGACGGCGGGAGTCGACGTCGAACTTCCCACCGTGAACTGCTACGGCAACCCGCTGCTGCAGCGCGTCCGCGACGGCGCGGTGAACGAGGCGCTCGTGGATACCGCGCTGCGCCGCGTCCTGGCCCAGAAGCAGCAGGCAGGGCTCCTCTCCCCCGATTTCGATCCCGCGCCGCCTGCCCTGGCGTCCGGCATCGAGCTCGATCCCGCGGGGCACCGCACTCTGGCCCGGACCATGGCGGCGCAGTCGCTGGTGCTGCTGAAAAACGGAACGCACGACGGCGGTCCGGCACTGCCGCTGCCCGCTTCGGCCGTGCGGTCGCTCGGCGTCGTGGGGCCGCTTGCCCGGGACCCGTTCGCGATGCTGGGCTGCTATTCGTTCGACGCGCACGTTGGCGCCTCCCACCCGGACGTGCCGATGGGCATCTCCGTGCCCACCGTGGCCGGGGCAGCCTCCGAACGCTTCGCCGGAGTTGTGTCCGCCGCGACCGGGACCTGCGAGGCCATCACGCCGGAGGAGGTCGCCGAGGCGTGCTCAATCGCCGCATGGGTGGACACGTGCGTGGTGGTGGTGGGCGACAACGCCGGGCTGTTCGGCCGCGGCACTTCCGGCGAGGGCAACGACGCCGCGGACCTCCGCCTTCCTGGAGACCAGCACGAAATGCTGGACGCCGTCCTCGCTGCCGCCGCGGCCGCCGGCACACGCACCATCGTGGTGGTCCTCAGCGGCCGCCCGTACGCGCTGGGCGGTTTCGCGGACCGGGCTGACGCCGTCGTGCAGGGGTTCTTTCCCGGTGAGGAGGGTGCCGGGGCGCTCTGGGACGTCCTCACCGGCGTCGTGAATTTTTCCGGGAAGCTGCCGGTGTCCGTGCCGCGGACCTCCGGCGGGCAGCCCGGCACCTACCTGCACAGCCGGCTGGCCGGGCCCACCGGCGTCAGCGCCCTGGACCCGTCGCCGCTGTACGGGTTCGGGCACGGGCTGTCCTACACCTCGTTTTCGTTCTCAGGCCATCTGGCCAGCGCGCCTGCTGTGTCGACGTCGGGCTCGGTCACCGTGGGCTGCACGGTGACCAACACCGGCGCGGTGGACGGCGCCGAGGTGGTGCAGCTGTACTTGGAGGATCCGGTGGGCGAGGTGGTGCGGCCGGTCCGGGAACTGATCGGCTACGCGCGGGTGGAATTGGCCGCCGGGGCCTCCGCCTCGGTGGAGTTCGCGGTGCACGGGGACCGGACGTCCTTCACGGGGGTGGACCTGAAGCGCGTGGTGGCACCGGGGCTGGTGAAGCTGCATGTCTCAACCTCAAGCACATCCGACGTCCACACGCATGAGGTGATCCTGCACGGTCCGCGGCGGGTGGTGGGGTTCGAACGCGAGATGCTCACCCCGGTCACGGTCACCCCCGCGCGAACGAACATTTAAGCCCCTCCTTTTGGCGCGAACGTACACTTAAGCCCTCCTTTAGGCGCGAACGTACACTTGTGGCCCACTGAGCAGGGCGCCAACTGTACGTTCGCGCGAAATTCGTCAGAGCTGGAGCAGCCCGGCGCGGCGGAGCCAGGACTCGACGTCCGGTCCGGCGTCGCGGACTTCTTCGCCGCGCACCGCGAGGCCTTCAGCGATGACCGCCGCCGGGCAGGACCGCGCGTAGTCCCTCTCGGTGGTGCCGAGCCCGCTCATGGCGTGGGTGGTGACGGGATGGATGGTTTTGCCGCTGAAGTCGTAGGTTTCGGCGAACGTGGCCATGATCATCGGCGCCCGGACGTTCCAAACGCCGCTGGCCAGCAGCACGGTGCTGTACAGCTCGATCGACGGCAGCGGGTTCGCGATGGCCGGCCGCGCGTCCGCCTCCTGCTCGCGGACATTGCGTGCGACGGCGGCATCGTACGCGTCAGGGTACGTTTCCGCTGCTTCGATGCGGTGCACATCGCAGCCGATGAGTCCGCTGATCACGCCGGCCAGCACCTCAGTGTTCCCGATTTCGAGGTTGGTGCGCCCGCCGTAGTGGTAGTTTTCCCCTGCCCGGGAGAAGTAGGCGAGCAGGACCCGCCCGCCGGCCCCGGCAGTGTCCTGGGGCATCGAGGTCTCCCTTCCGATGGTGCAGGCCGACGTTCCGGCGGCGACCACCGCGCCGGTAAAGCCGGCGACGGCGGTACGCAGGACGGAACGGCGGCCGATGGGCCTCAGGTTTCCCGGCATGGGCAGCTTCCTAGTCGACGCGCCGCTGGCCGAGGAAGCTGACCATCTTGGGGTCACGGTGGTCGAAGAACAGCGACGTTTCCGTGTCCAGGGCAGCGATGAGCTTCATTTGCTCATCGGTGAGTTCGAAGTTGAACACGTCGAGGTTTTCGGCCATCCGGTCAGGCCGGACTGACTTGGGGATCACGACGACGTCGCGCTGGATCAGCCAGCGCAGCACCACCTGCGCCTCGGACTTACCGTGCACGCCTGCGACGGCGGTGAGGGTGGGGTCCGAGAAGAGGTTGTTCTTTCCCTCCGCGAAAGGCCCCCACGACTCGTGCTGGACGCCATGCCCGCGCATGTACTCGTTCTCCTCCGCCCGCTGGTGGAACGGATGCGTTTCAATCTGGTTCACAGCGGGAGTGATGTCGTTGTGCGTGATCAGGTCCACGAGCCGGTCCGAGTGGAAATTGGACACGCCGATCGCCCGGACCAGGCCCGCGGCGTTCAGATCCTGCATGGCGCGCCACTGGCTGTAGACGTCCCCGTAAGGCTGGTGCATCAGGTAGAGGTCCACGTGGTCCAGGCCGAGGCGCTTCAGGGAGCTGTCGAAGGCACGTTTGGTGGCGTCCTCGCCCGCGTCCTGGACCCAGAGCTTGGTGGTGATGAACAGCTCGTCGCGGGCGATGCCGCTGTTCCTGATCGCACGGCCCACCGCTTCCTCATTCTGGTACGCGGCCGCGGTGTCGAGTGAGCGGTAGCCGGCGGCGAGGGCTTCGCTGACAGCCTGCTCGGTCTGGTCCGCCGGGATCTGGTAAACGCCGAAGCCAAGGATCGGCATTTCGACGCCGTTGTTAAGGGTGACATTCTTCATGGCGGGTTCCTCCTCGTATGGTTGCTGGTATCAACACAACCAGTCCGTGCGCGTGCGTGGGAGTGCCTGTTGTGAGGTGTACTGGCAGTTCCTGTTAGGACCCGCCCGTGCCTCGTACCGTTGGACGCATGGACAACAGCAAGGACATCCGCGAGTTCCTGATGAGCCGGCGGTCGCGGATCACGCCCGACCAGGCAGGGATACCCTCCTACGGCGGTGTCCGGCGGGTCACCGGCCTCAAACGCGAGGAAGTGGCCATGCTCGCCGGCGTCAGTACGGAGTACTACGCCCGCCTCGAGCGCGGAAACCTGCGAGGGGTGTCTGAATCCGTGCTCGACGCCCTCGCCGGCACGCTGCAGCTCGACGAGGCCGAACGCTCCCACCTGTTTGATCTCGCCAGGGCAGCCGCCCCGTCCAAGGCAGCAGGGACGCGCAGGCCCCAGGCCCAGGTCCGTCCCAGCGTGGAGCTGATCCTGGCCGGCATGACCGGCACCCCGGCCTACGTCCGCAACTCGCGGATGGACATCCTCGCCGCCAACAGTCTCTGCTTCGCCCTCTATGCGGGGATCCTCAGCCCGGACGGCCTGCCGCTGAACCTTGCCCGGTTTATGTTCCTCGACGCGCGGTCGAAGGACTTCTTCGTCGAATGGGAGACCCTCGCCGACGACCTTGCCGCCGCACTCCGCTCGGAAGCGGGACGCAACCCCCGGGACCGGGCACTGAACGCCCTGATCGGCGACCTCGCCACCGGAAGCACCGAATTCGCCACCCGCTGGGCGCGCCACAACGTCCGCTTCCACCGCACGGCCCGCAAGACACTGCGCAACCCGCTGGTGGGCGAGATCGAACTCACTGGCGATTCACTGGAACTGACCGGCGACGGCCTTACGGTCATCGTCTACACGGCCGAACCCGAAAGTCACGCCCGCGAACAGCTCGACTTCCTGGCCAGCTGGAGTGCCAGCCAACCGGCACCCACGGCACGCGCCGCCGCCGCCGCCGACATCCCGCACCGCAACGACCAGCCCAGCTGAATCTCCCGCCCCACGCACAGCATCAGCGCGAACGTACAGTTGGGGCCCTTGGAAAAGTGGGCGCCAAGTGTACGTTCGCGCGTAAAGGGGTCAGCGTCAGGATTTCGCGGCCCGGATGGCCCTTCGGACGGAGGCACCAAGGACCGAGACCAGCGGGACCAGGCACACCAGGGTGACCACGGTGTTGGGGCGGAAGGTGACGTTGCCGCCGTCGTTCCGGTAAACGCCGAGCGGCAGCACCATGCCGCCGCCCCCTCCGCCGGAAGCGCCGTCGTCGCCCTCGTTGCCACCGCCGAAGCCGAAGGAGACGAGCGCCACCGGGATGACCTCCTGGCCGCCCAACTGGACGGGATCGCCGTACGCCCTGGCGACGCCGACGTTCTTGAACGTGTCCACGAGATTGGAGAAAGTTTCAGTCATGCCTCCACCGTAGGGCGGAGCGCCTTGGACTGCCAGACTTTTTCATCTTGCCGCATCTGTCGATTATCGATACTATCCAACTGTTAATCGACACCAAGGAGACCTCATGGGTAAGCTCACCATCCTCGTCCTGCGCATCGTGATTGCCATGGTCCTTGCGGGTTCGTTGTTCGTCCAGGTGCGGATGGTGCCGCTGGTTTCAGCCGACCTCGTCGAGGCGGGCGCGCCCGAAGGCCCGCGCATGGCCCTGCTGGCCATCATCGTCCTGGGAATCGTGTGCGTACAGGTCACGGCGGCCTGCGTGTGGCGCCTGCTCACGATGGTGCGCCGCGGAACGGTCTTCTCGCACGCGGCCTTTCGGTATGTGGACATCATCGTCGGCGCGATCGCCGCTGCTTCCCTGCTGATGTTCGGGATCGCGGTGATCCTCGCGCCCGGCGAAACGGCGCCCGGCGTTGTGCTCCTGATCTGCGGGGCGTCCCTCATGATCGCCGGAGTTGCCCTGGTGGTCCTGGTGATGCGCACGCTGCTGGCCCAGGCCGTTGCCCGCGACGCCGAAGCGAAGGACCTGCAGTCCGAACTCGACGAGGTGATCTGATGCCCATCGTCGTCGATATCGATGTGATGCTGGCCAGGCGGAAGATGCCCGTCGGGACGCTCGCTGAACGGGTGGGGATCACGCCCGCCAATCTCGCGGTGCTCAAGAACGGCCGGGCCAAGGCGGTGCGCTTCACCACGCTTGAGGCCCTCTGCGAGGTGCTGGAATGCCAGCCCGGCGACCTGCTGCGCTGGGAGCCGGAGCTTCCCGCCTCCCTGGGCGCGGACGACGGCGGGCGGCCGGTTTCCGAGTTCAGCTAGGCGGCGTGCCGCGCGGGATAATGGAGGCATGACGGACCAGGACCGTGAACTGTGGGATGAGTTCGACCGGCTCAAGCCCGCCGGCCGCGACCGCGTGGAGGGGTACCCGGGCGGCGAGCCAGTGGGCTTCGGGTTCCGCACAGGTGTGCGCAGCGCCAGGGTGGCCCTTGGTTTCGCCGTGTACGCGCTGGTCCTCGGAACTGTGCTGGTTTCCCTGGGAGTCATCTACTTCATCAGCGAAAGCCAGTGGCTGATGCTTGGACTGATGGCCGTGATCGAGGCCGCCTTCATCTTTGCCTTCCTGAGGCTGGTCCGCCAGGCCCGTAACCGGCGCTCGCTTCAGTAGCCCGCCTCGGCGCTCAGCCGGACACAGGCCCGCTTCTCCCCTGAACCGCCGTGACGGTCAGTCGACGTTCCGGATGATCTCGATGAGTTCACCAACTGCGACGCCGTGCTTGCGGGCGTAATGCACCAGGTCGCGGGCCTGCTTGATGACCTGTCCGCGTTCGGGGATCCCCACCACTGAGATGCCGCGGCCGCGGCGGAATTCCAGGATTCCCTCGTCGCGCAGAAGCCTGAGTGCACGGAGGACAGTGTTGGTGTTGACGCCCAACACCGCAGCCAGGTCCTTGGCGGGCGGAAGGCGTTCCCCGGGCTTGGCCTCACCCTCCGCGATGGCCCGACGGAGTTCCATGGCGACCTGCTCGAAGAGGTCGGTGGGGTCATCCTTGCGCACCTTGACTGTCAACATGGTGCTAGTAAGATTAGCATCATCTTGGGAAAACAGGAGGCAGTCATGACTGTCACCGATGGCCCCCGGACGCTGCGTCCCCAGGAGCCGTTCGATAAAACAGAAACCCCAGTCGTGCTGATCCCGGAGGCGAGGCAGCATGCACGGCGCCGACGTAGCTTCTACGCGTTTGCTGTTCTGCTGGCCCTCGTGGGGGCCTCGCTCGCCTTCTTCGGACGGCCGGGTCCCCCTCCGGATCTGACTCAGCAGGAGGACACCGCCGCGGGCGCGCCGGCCGTTGCCGCCGGCCAGGACAGGCCCGCGAGCATCATCGCCCACCATGGCATCTACCACTTTGGCTGGATCCTCGTCTACGACGATGGCAGGGTGATCGAAGCCAGGGAAGTCGAACCGATGCAGCGGCGGCTGTCCGACAAAGGCCTTGAACTCGTCCGCTCCGGGGCAATTCATCCGGGGTCCCTCATGGTGAAGCCCCCTTCAGAACTACCGGACGGCACCTGGATTGACCCCGAGGCCGCGGAGTACACGCCCTCTGCGTACGCGGCCTGTTTCGACCCGCCCGGCCTGTCCCAGGAAGGGATGGGACCGGCCATGGCTGATCTTCGCGAGCTGCAGCGCGGACGGGAACGGACCTACCCCGATGTCAATATCCTTAGCCGGCAGTTCGACCCCTGGGCGGGCCCGTTCGACTGCTTCGAGGTAAAGACCCAGGAGCTTCCCGAAACCGTCGCCGCCATCAGAAACGCAGGCTTCACGGGGTTCGCGGAGTCGGCGGCCCGGCGGCAGTACGGTTGCGTGGAGATCAGGCTGGGAGTGCCCGTCCTGTGCTTCCACCCCGTACTGCCGCACGGTTCATGGGTTCTGTGGGGAGGATGACCGGACCATCCGGAACTCCGGCAGGCTTTCCCACTCAGGCGGAAGCTCCCCGCGTTTGCCGTCCGGCCGGAAGCCGTGTTTGAGGTAGAAAGCGAGCGCCCGCGGATTGTCCTCAACCACCCAGAGATAGGCAGGTGAATCCCCGATCGCGGCCCGCATCAGGGCCGCCCCGAGGCCGGAGCCGTACGTCCGCCTCAGCGTGTAAATCGAATACAGCTCAAGCTCTTCGGGACCGTCCTCGTCACGGCCCGGACCGGCGTCGGCCAATCCCACCACCTCGCCGTCGGCGTCCACGGCGATGATCCGCGGGTCAGGCACGCCCAGGTTGGACCGACGCCGTTCCACGCGTTCGGGGATACTGGCCCGCCGGGCGCGGAAGAACTCCGGGGTCAGCAGGTGCGGGTAACACTCCTCGTGAGCCAGGGTGTGCATCCGCACCACCGCTTCGGCGTCCTCCGGGCCGGCCTGGCGAAGCTGAAAGTCCATGCTCCCAGCCTAACCAGCCGGCTGTCCGGCCCAGCCGGCCTTGCGGAGCCAGCCGGTCAGGATGGGCAGGACCACAGAACTGTTCATGGCGCCGAGATGGTCGAGCCCGGGAAGGACCTGGACATCCCATCCGGCCGCGATGAGTTCCTCCCGATGCGCGGCAAGCGGCCCGCCGATCCGCACCTGGACGCCGCCCCATTGCGGGCTGTAGTCGATCTGGTCGTCCGCGCCGGCGAAGGCGAGCCGCGCCAGGTCACGGGGCACGGCGGCGGCCGAGTCGTCGAAGTCCTGGAGCGCTTCGTAGAGGGTGACGAACTGGCGTGTCTGTGCCTCGGTCGTTTCGACGGCGGCGGAGTCCCAGTCGCCCGGCTCGACGTCGTCGACGGGAACCCAGGCCGGGTCCGGCTCCAGGGCGGACATCGCGTGCGCGGCGCGGGTGACGGCCAGCATGCTCCGGTACGGCCCGTCTCGGGGCGGAAAGCCGCCCATGGCCAGTGCACGGAGCCGGTCGGTGCGAAGGGCAAGCTGAAGTCCGCTCAACGCGAGCCACGAGTAGCCGTAGTACCCGAAGACGTCGGCTGCGGCAGCGTCCGCGATGGCGAGCAGGTCAGCGGCGAGGTTGTCCGGAGTGAGGGTTTCCGCCGCCGGCTGCGCCATCCGGTGGCCTTCGTAGTCAGCCACGATCAGCCGGTTGGACCCTGACAGTCCGCGGACCAGGGCGGGCCCAAGGTCAGGGTCACCACCCCATTTGCGCATGGTCTCGGCGTCGGCCAGCGCATACGGCTCCAGGCGGGCCGGCAGCAGCAGCGCGGGCCCTTCGCCGTGGATAGTGACGGGGATGACCGATCCGTCGTGAAGGACAGCCTCGGAAGTTTCAGCCATGTTGATCCCGCACCTTTCAGAGGACTTTAGCCGATGGGCTTGTTTCGGCGTTTTCTCGATCCCATCCAGGATGAGATAGCCAGCAAGATGCCGATACCGCCAAAAATGAACGTCAGGACAACGCCCACGCCCCTAAGAAATACGCCGTCGCTTTCAAATCCGACCACCGTTGCCTCGTCGGGATCGGACAACCGGTACCGCACCTTGACCTCTTCGCCGACCACGGGGTGCTGATGATAGTCCACCATGATCCACTCGTAGTGGGCTGATCCGGCGGCCGACTGGAACTCCACTTTCATCTTGCGGTCGGAGGCCTGCGCCCGGTCGTGGAACTCAGTGACAGTACCGGGGACCTGCTCTCCGGTCCGCACCAGCTCAGCGTCGGCATTGATCTGGAGCGTGCCAACAACTATCAGGATCGGGCCGAGGCAGATCACCAGCGCGGAGAACGCGAGGTTGGCCCGCATTCCCCACGATATCTTGGGCTTGCGGTTCACAGCGGCGTTAGGCGAGGTCACGCACCCATTCTGCCGCAGCACCAGTCAGCCGGTCACCGCGGGAACCAAGGACCGGCGGAGCCATTCCTCCACCTCCCGTTGCGAGCGCAGCCTGACGACGGCGACGTTCGGGTATTCGTTAACGAAGTGCGGCATCAGCTCGGTGTACTTCCGCCGCGTCCGGATCGCCCAACGGACTATGTGGTCATGGTCGGTGAAGAACGTCCGCAGCGGCGCCTCGAAGTTGCCGTTCCATAGTTCCATGCGGCGCAGGCGACGGCGGACGGTCCGCGTCAGGACGCGCGGCAGGGTCACGCGCACGAAGGGAAAGTCGAGCCAAACGAGGAGGTCAGCACGCTCGGCCAGCAGAGGCCGCGCCGCATCGTACTGCCACTCGGTGGTCCAGACGTCGGCGCTGATGAACGAACGCAGATCAGCGAGGAACTCCGGACGCGGCGTCCAGTCCGGGCCGTGGAAGATCGCGTCAATCTCCAGGTGCGGGCCGCCTGTGATCTCGGCGATCCGACCAGCCAGTGTCGTCTTGCCGGCACCTGACACCCCGGCCACCAGAACGCGTTTCGGCAGGCGCTGAAGTGGCTGGTCATAAGAACGCATAAATTGACCCTAGTACCGGGATGGGGGTTCCTCCCGCTGCGCGTCGCCCATCTCCCGTCGCCCCGGACATACGCCTTGCTAGGCTCCGACCATGACTTCCCTGCCACAGACTTCCGCCGACGATGTCATCCACCAGCCGGCGCGCGCCCAGTTCGATGCTTTCCTGGACGAGCACCGCGCCGCGCTCAATGACTGCCTCAACGGGCTGACCGAGGAGCAGGCCCGCAGGCGACTGGTGCCCTCCCGCACCACGCTGCTGGGCCTGGTAAAGCACGCGACGTTCGTCGAAAAGGTCTGGTTCGACGAAGCCATCACCTGCCGGGCACGCGCCGAGATTGGTATTCCGGCGACGCCGGACGGGTCGTTCATCCTCGACCACGGCGACACCATCGCCTCCGTCCAGCAGGCACACCGAGAAGCCTGCGAGGCGTCCCCGCTCGCTGCCGCCTCCTTGGGGCTCGACGATCTGGTCCACGGCAACCGCCGGGGCCCGCTGCCGCTGCGCTGGGTTTACCTGCACATGCTGCGGGAACTGGCCCAACACTGCGGCCATGCCGACATCCTTCGCGAACAGATCCTGGAACACTAATCAGATTTGGAATACCAGACCGCCTTTGGATCTGGGATGCGAGACCTAGGAAGTCCCTACTATCTTTCCTTGAGCGAAAGGCTGGCCGTACTTTGGAATACCAAGTACCATATTTGTCAGCCGCTCACTCCCCCAGGCGGCCTTCCCCAAGGAGCCAACGATGTGCCTTCATGACCACACTTTTGCCCCCGCACTGCCAGCCAACCTTCCCCGCCGTGGCATCCTGGCAAGCGCTGCCGCCCTCGCCGGAATCTCCGTGGCCACCATCGCCGCCCAGATCGGCGGCGCCCCCGCCGCCCGCGCCGCCGAACGCCCCTCCGGCCCGAACTACCACGGCAGCCCCCTCGCGCATCCGGCCCTGATCATCGAGGGCGGCACCATCGTGGACCCGAAGTCAGGTGAGGCCGTGGAGGACGGCGTCCTGGTGCTCGACGGCGGCAAGGTGGCCGCCGTCGGAACCCGCGACGCCACGCGCAAGGCTGTCGCCGCAGTCGCCGGCCGCGCCCAGGTCCTGAACGCGACGGGCCGCTGGGTGCTCCCGGGCCTGATCGACGTGCACGTCCACGCCAACGCGTTCGCCGATGCCCGGGCCATCCTTCAGGGCGGCGCCACCAGTGTCCGCAGCGGCTCCAGCAGCTTCTACCAGGACGTGGCCCTCGCCGCGCTTCCGGGCTGGGCGCCGGGCGTCTCCCCGCGCATGACCCCCGCAGGCCTGTTCATCTCCCCCGATCTCGGCGATTCGCTGCTGGCCGACCCCGACCTCGCACCGCTCGCCACCCTCGCCGGCGGCGTCAAGGACCCCGCCGACCTGGCCTACCTGACCCGCGTCAACCTCAAGCGTGGAGCGCAGGTCATCAAGACCCGGGCGAACCCGCGGGCCGGCCTGCCGGAGCAGGATCCGCGCGAACTGGTCTACAACCAGGAGCAGCTCTCCGCCGTGGTCAAGGCGGCGAACGGTGCAGGTGTGCTCTGCCATGCCTACAGCGCGGAAGGCGTCGACGGAGCCGTCCGGGCCGGGGTGCGCAGCATCGAACACGGCGTCTTCGTCACCGAGGGCACCATCAACGAGATGGCCCGCCGCGGAACGTACTTCACGCCCACCATGGACGCGATCACCTCCATGGCGGCGTCCGCCAACCCGATCCTCGCCGCACGCGGGCAGGAGTACACGCCCATCCTGAAGGCCGCCGTCCGCGCCGCGCACGAAGCAGGCGTGACGATCGTGGCCGGCACCGACTCCTTCGGGACCGACGTCACCCCGATCGGCACGGAAGCGCGGCTGCTGGCCGAGGCTGGCCTGTCCCCGCTGGAGGCCCTGCGGTCAGCCACCGTCCACGCCGCGCGGCTCCTGGGCCTGGGCGACGACGGCGGGCGGCTGGTGCGCGGCGGGTTCGCCGACGCGATCGTGGTGGACGCCGATCCGCTGGCCGATGCCTCTGCCCTGGAAAAGGTCAGCGTCGTGGTGGCCCAGGGAGCCGTGGTCCGCAACGGACTCTAGGGTTCAGGAAGGCTCCGACGCCGCTGAATCCGCCACGGTGAACTTCTGCTCGATGAACTTCAGCAGCGGCCGCGAGTTCAGGCAGATCAGGAACACCACCAGCCCGGCAATCACCACCAGCAGCCCCGCGGTGGTGGCCGTGAGCAGGAACGCCGCGACGAACAGGATCCCGGCGTTACCCAGGGACACCCGTTTCTGCGCACCCAGGCAGTACAGCGAGAGACGGTAGAGGTCCCGGGTCCGGAACGTGAACCGCGACAGCAGCAGCATGGCCGTCACTCCGGCGGTCGCCACCAGGAGCCCCAGCCCCAGCAGCCCCACCCGTGCGGCTGACGGAGCGGGGTTCCCGGCGTCGAACGTTCCGGGCAGGAGCAGGAGATTGACGACGACGGCGGCCAGCACCGCGACGTACGGCAGCCATGCCGCGAGCGCCTGGCGGACATTGGTCCGGTAGCCGCCGACAAAGTCGCGGAACACCCCGGTGGCCTCCCCCGCCAGCAACCGGTTGAACGCGTAGGCCGCGGCCACCAGGGACGGTCCCACCGGAATGAAGGCCACCAGCACGAATACCGCGGCCAGCAGGGCGGAGCCGGCGGTCAACGCCACGAGCAGGGGCGCCAGCACCAGCAGGATGTTGGCGAGCACCAGCAGCACGTCGCCCAGCATGACCCCGTAAACCGCTCCGGCCGCCCTGAACAGCGGACCGGAGCCGTACTCCGCCTTCTTCTGTGCCACTAACTGCCTTACTTTTTGTCTGCGTACGCCTTGTAGGCCTTGTTGGCCAACTCTACGTATTTGGACTGGCCCTTCGCGTCGAGTTCCTTCACGTAGGCGTCGAACTCGCTGAGGTTCCGCTGGCCGGTGATGAACTTCAGGGTGTTCTGCTTGACGTGGTCCTTCAGCGGGGTGAGCACCAGGGTGGCCTGCTCGCGGTCCACGTCGCTGAACGGCACGGGCGGTGCCACGGCTTTGGGCGTCTTGGACTTCATGGCTTTCTGGAACGCCAGCTCCTCCTCGTTGAAGGTGGAGTTCAGCAGGTCGGTGGTGCCGCCGTAGGCGAAGTTGCCGCCGGAGAAGCCGTACTCCATCCGCAGGTCCTTGGTTCCGGCCGGGTTCAGGCCCTGGAAGTTGATGTCCTTGGCCAGGACCCGCTTGCCGCCCTCCTTGGTGAAAGTGGTCCCCTCCACGCCCCACTTGGAGAACTCCTGCCCGGCGTCGCTGTAGAACAGCCAGTCAATGAACTGGATCAGCGCCACGAAGCTGTCCTTGTCCTTCACGGACGAGTTCAGCATGATGCCGTTCTCCAGCCGCGAACCGCCGATGATCTCGCCGGCCGGGCCGCCGGGCACCGTAATCTTGCCCACCGCGAAGTTCCCCTTGCCCAGGGACTGCTCCATGGAGGTGCGGTAGGTGATGATGTTCTGCGAGTTGGCGCTGATCACAAACGACTTGCCGGAAACGAACTTCTGGATGGCCGAATCGTCCGTCTGGGTGAAGCTTTCCGGGTCCATCAGGCCTTCGGAAACGAGCGAGTTGAAGTACTCCAGGAGCTCCTTGAACTTCCCGGTGCCGGCGCCGAATTCGAACTCCTTCTTTGCCTCGTCGAAGTTCAGCCCGTCCACCAGGCCCCAGCCGGCTACGGTGCCGAACGCGTTGCCCGCGATGTTCAGCACGCTGTCGCCCTTGAAGCGGTCGGAGAAAGGCACGACGTCGGGATGGGCCTTCTTGAGCGAGCGCAACACGTCGCGGAACTCGTCCCAGGTCTTGGGTTCCTTAATGCCTTCCTTCTGCAGGACGTCCTTGCGGAATGCCAGCGAGTAGTCCGGCCACAGCTCCTCGTGCAGGCCCGGCAGGACGTAGTACTTGCCGTCCTCCTGGGTGAGTCCGGCGATCTCCGGCTCCAGCTTCCACTTCTTGACCTTGTCCTGGAAGTGCGGCATCAGGTCCACGTAGTCGCTGACCGGCAGCACGGCCCCGGAGGAGACGAAGGCCGATTCCTGGCCCGGGTAGGTCTTGGCGATGATCTCCGGGGCGTTGCCGGAGCTGATGAGGAGGCTGCGCTTCTGCTCATAGTCGCTGCCCGGAACCACCGTGGTTTCGAGGGTGACGTTGTTCGCGGCCGCCATCTTGGTGAACAGCAGCCAGTCCTTCTTGTACGGGTAGGTGGGCTGGTCGCTGAAGAGGAAGCTGAACGTCAGCGGCGCCGTCGCCTTGAACGTGTCCCCCACCCCGAAGCTGTCCATGGCGCCGGTGCGGGCCTTGGAGGTGTCAATTTTGCTGCCGGAATCTGAATCACAGCCGGCAACCACCAGGCCGAAGGCTGCGAGCGCTGACAGGCCGAGGAAGTCTCGTCTGCGGATCATGGGCTTTCCTTTCATAAGGGTTACTCCTTGACGGAGCCGAGCATGACGCCCGAAAAGAAGTACTTCTGGACGAACGGGTAGATGCAGAGGATGGGGATGACGGTCAGGACGATGGTGACCGACTGGATGTTGGCGGCGATCTGGCCCACGTTTTCCGCGGTGCCGCCGGCGGAGCCGGCCGTGGTGACGCCGGCGATCATGTTGCGCAGGTAGATGGTCACGGGGAACAGCTCGGGCCGGTCCAGGTAGAGGAAGGCCTGGAACCAGGAGTTCCAGTTGGCCACGGCGTAGAACAGCACCATGGTGGCCACGATCGCCTTGCTCAGCGGCAGCACCACTTTGAACAGCACGCCGTACTGGGTGAGGCCGTCAATGGCGGCCGCTTCCTCCAGTTCGCGCGGCATGTTCTCGAAGAAGGACTTCATGATCAGCAGGTTGAAGACGCTGATGGCGTTGGGCAGGACCACGGCCCAGATGGAGTCCCGCATGCCCAGCGAGCTGATGAGCACATAGTTGGGGATCAGCCCGCCGTTGAAGAACATGGTGAACACCGCGATGCCGATGAACACGCCGCGGCCTTTGAGGTCCTTCTTGGCGATGGCGTAGGCGAAGGACGTGGTCAGGACCATGGAGATGGCCGTGGCCACCACTGTGTAGAGGACCGTGTTGCCGTAGTTGTTCCAGAACGTGGAGTCGGCCAGGATCAGCTTGTAGGTCTCCACGTTGAAGCCCAGCGGGAACAGGTTCACCTGCCCGGCGTTGATGAACCCTTCGCTGGAGAAGGACTGCGCCACGATGTTCAGGAACGGGTACACCGTCAGGAACACCACCACCAGCAGGAACGCCAGGTTGAACACCCGAAACACCCGCATGCCGCGGGAGACTTTCATGTCTTTGATGAGGACGCCGGTTTCTTTCCTGGCCGCTTTCGAAGCAGGCCGTTTCTGGAGTGTTCCAGTCATTGCAGTCCCTTTCACCACAGGCTCGTTCCGGCGAGGCGCTTGGAGATGGCGTTCGCGGAGAGGATCAGCGTCAGGCCGATGACGGATTCAAACATTCCGATCGCGGCTGCGTAGCTGAAGTTGGACGACTCCAAGCCCACCCGGTAGAGGTAGGTGGAGATGACATCGGAGGTTTCGTAGTTGAGCGGGTTGTAGATCAGCAGGATCTTTTCGAAGCCCACGGCCATGAACGTGCCGATGTTCAGGATCAGGAGCGTGATGATAGTGGGCCGGATGGCCGGCAGCGTCACGTGCCAGGTCTGCTGCCAGCGGTTGGCGCCGTCGATCCGTGCCGCCTCATACAGCGACTCGTCCACCCGGGTGAGGGCGGCCAGGTAGAGGATGGCGCCCCAGCCCATGGTCTGCCACACCTCGGAGCTGATGTACATGGGCCGGAACCAGGACGCGTCCTGGGTGAAGTTCACCGTGGTGCCGAACACCGTATTGGCGATCTGATTCACCGTGCCGGTCATGGAGAAGTTCTGCAGGATCATGCCGGCGATGATCACCACGGACATAAAGTGCGGCAGGTACGCCACGGTCTGGACGAATTTCTTGAACTTCTGTGAACGCAGTTCGTTCAGCATGAGCGCGAAGATGATGGGCATCGGGAAGCAGAACAGCAGCGTCAGCACGCCCAGGACGATGGTGTTCTGGAACGCCTGCCAGAAGCTGGGGTCGTTGATGAACAGGGTGACGTACTTCAGCCCCACCCACTTCTCGCCGAAGATGCTGCCGCCGGGCTGGAACTGCCGGAACGCGATCACGTTCCCGGCCATCGGCAGGTAGCGGAACACCGCGAAGTACAGCAGCGGCAGCGCCACGAGGGAGTAGAGACGCCAGTCGCGCTTCAGCGCGAGCTTCCAGCCGTTGGGCTTGTTCCGCGGTTTGTCCTTGGTGCCGGGCGGGTCCGCGGTGACCGCCTCGGGAGGTACTTCCAGTCGCATGGCCATGGTGTTTCCTCCTATCGGGCGGTTTCTGCGGGGATGTTGTCTTCTTCGAGGTCTTCCTCCACAACGAGGACGCCGTTGGCCGCGAGCTCCACGGTGCCCTGGAGCTGCGTGCCGGTGAGCCGGTCGGTGCCGCCGGACTGCACGTCCACGCGGACGGGGGCGTCGTTGTGGTTCAGGACCAGCAGGTAGCTGCGTCCGCTGCCGGCACGACGGCGGACCTGCACTCCCGGCGGCGCGTCCAGTTCCGGACGGATCCCGGCAGCCCCGCGTTCGGCGGCGAGCAGCTCCTCCAGGAAGGTGCTGTCCACCCGGGCGGACAGGTAGACGGCGGTGCCCTGGCCGAACCTGTTGCGGGTGACGGCGGGTGAGCCGGCGAGCCGGCCCGACGCGTAGCTGGCGAGGACGTCTGCTGTTTCGGTGTGCAGGTGCTCGGTCCAGTAACTGGCTGAGGCCGTGCCGCCGTCGGCCGTTGAAAGTTTGACTTCCTCGCCTTCTCCGGCGAGGGGGTGCAGTTCCTCGCTCCAGGCGCCCAGCACGTTCCGGAGCGCCCCGGGGTAGCCGCCCAGCCGGATGGTGTTGTCCGGGTCCACGATGCCGGAGAGGTAGCTGGCCACCAGCCGGCCGCCGTCGGAGACGTAGTCCTCGAAGCGCTGCGCGGCTTCATCCGTGAGCAGGTACGACGCCGGCAGGACCACCAGGCTGTACTGGCTGAGGTCGGACTTGGTGTCCACGAAGTCCACCGGGATGTTGGCGTCGAAGAACGGGCGGTAGAGGCGGAGGACTTCCTGGGTGTAGCTCAGGTCCGAGCGGGGCGAGTTGCCCAGCTCCAGGGCCCACCAGCAGTCCCAGTCGAAGACGATGGCCACTTTGGCGGCGGAGCGGGTGCCGGTGACCCCGCCGAGGCCTTTGAGTTCCTGGCCAAGCTGGCAGACTTCGCGGAAGACGCGGGTGTTGGGGCCGGCGTGGTTGACCATGCCGGAGTGGTAGCGCTCGGTGCCGCCCTTGGCCTGGCGCCACTGGAAGAACAGGATGGAGTCCGCACCCTGGGCAATGGCCTGGTAGGAGCCGAGCCGCATCTTGCCGGGGAGCTTGGAGACGTTCACGGACCATTGGCTGACCGCGGCGGTGGCCTGCTCCATGACCAGCCACGGCTGGCCCTTCTTCAGCGAGCGCATGAGGTCGAAGTTAAGGGCGGCGGCCACGTGGGCGTCGGCTTCGCGCGGATCCGGGTAGATGTCCAGCGCGGCGGCGTCCTCCTCCGCGGCCCAGGCCCAGTAGTCGTTGTTTTTGTAGAACCGCATGAAGTTGGTGACCACCGGCAGGTCCGGGGTGTGCCGGCGCAGGATGTCCCGCTCGGCCTTGTAGTGCTCCAGCATGCTGTCCGAGGTGAAGCGGTGGTAGTCCAGGCGGCGGGACGGGTTGGACCATGTGCGGGGCTGGGCGGGGGCGTTGACCTGGGCCCAGTCCGAGTAGACCTGTCCCCAGACGTCGGTGCTCCAGGCCTGGTTGAGTTCGTCCAGGCTGCTGTATTTCGACTGGAGCCATTCCCTGAACGCCCGGTCCGCGTGCGGGCCGTAGGAGACGGGGCCGTATTCGTTGTTCACATGCCACATGCACAGCGCGGGGTGATTGGCGTAGCGCTCCCCCATCTTCTCCGCCATGGCAAGGGACTTTTGGCGGTAGGCCGGGTGGGAGACATCGAAGTGCTGGCGTGAGCCGAAGCCGAAGATGGTGCCGTCCGCCAGGACCGGGAGGATGTCCGGGTGCTGCGCGATCAGCCAGGCGGGCGGCACGGCGTCCGGGGTGGCCAGATCCACGCCAATGCCGTTGGCGTGCATCAGGTCCATCACGTCATCGAGCCAGCCAAAGTCGTACACGCCGTCGGCGGTTTCGAGGCGGCTCCAGGAGAAGACAGCCAGCGTGACCAGGTTGACGCCGGCCTCCTTCATGAGGCGGACGTCCTCCTGCCAGACCTCGCGCGGCCACTGTTCCGGGTTGTAGTCGCCGCCGTAGGCAATGCCGCCCAGGCGTTGGTGCAGGCCTTGCAGGCGGTCTTCGGCAGTGCTGGTGTACGGCTCGCTGGTCATCGTTGTCCTTTGGTTGGCACGTCGGCCGCACGGTTCCCAACCCTGCGACCTGCATCACACGTAGAAACTATCGTAAACTTTACGCAATAACAACACCTCCCGAAAAGGAACTCCACTCCCACTATTGCTTGGCACCACACCGCCCAGAGCGGCGCGAACGTACACTTAAGGCCCCGAGTGGCAGCGTCATAACGGACTTGGAACCTCCGATGCACTTGTTGTTTCCGATGAATCTTAGAAACTATCGGACCCACACCCGGTCACCAGCCCCGCCCACCTGCTAAAGTTGTGTTGAAATTCCAACACAACTTGTTTGCATTGCCACTACAGCCCCGGGGAGCACCATGGACCTGTCACCGTCTTTCAAGGCCTACGACGTGAGGGGCCTCGTTGGCATCTCCATCACGGCACAAAGCGCCGAAGCCGTGGGCGCCGCGTTCGTCGACGTCCTGGACCTGTCCGGACAGACCATCGCCTGCGGCGGCGACATGCGCCCGTCCTCGCCCGAATTCAGCCACGCCTTCGCAGCCGGCGCGGCGCGGCGCGGGGCGTCGGTCCTGGAACTCGGCCTGATCTCCACGGACGAGCTCTATTACGCGTGCGGCTCCCTGGACATGGCGGGGGCCATTTTCACCGCCAGCCACAACCCCGCCGAATACAACGGCATCAAGATGGCCAAAGCCGGCGCCGTGCCGGTTTCCTCCGAAACCGGTCTCGACGCCATCAGGGACCTGGCCCAGCAATACCTTGACAACGGGATCCCCACGGACCGGATCGAGGGCAACATCTCACAGCAGGACATCCTGGCCGGCTACGCCGAAAAACTCCGCTCGCTGGTACCCCTGGACGGAATCCGGCCGCTCAAAGTGGTGGTGGATGCGGGCAACGGCATGGCAGGCCTGACAGTACCGGCAGTCCTGGGCGACCAGTTCCACCCTGCCCTGCCCCTCACGGTGGTTCCGCTCTACTTCGAACTCGACGGAACGTTCCCGAACCACCCCGCCAACCCGCTGGAACCTGAGAACCTCCGTGACCTGCAGGCCGCCGTCGTTGCCCACAAGGCGGATCTGGGGCTGGCGTTCGACGGCGACGCCGACCGCTGCTTTGTGGTGGACGAGACCGGACAGCCATTGACGCCGTCGGCCATCACCGCGCTGATCGCGGTCCGTGAGATCCGGCGCGCGCAGGCCGCCGGGGAAGCGGAGCCGGTCATCATCCATAACCTGATTACGTCACGCGCGGTGCCGGAAATTGTTGCCGAAGCCGGCGGGCGGCCAGTACGGACCCGAGTGGGGCACTCCTTCATCAAGGCAAGGATGGCCGAGGAAGGGGCCGTGTTCGGGGGCGAGCACTCCGCGCACTACTACTTCCGCGACTTCTACAACGCGGATACGGGCATGCTGGCAGCCATGCACGTCCTGGCGGCCCTCGGCGAACAACACGGTCCGTTGTCGGAGCTGGCCCGCGAATTCGAGCCGTACACCGCCAGCGGGGAGATCAACTCCTCCGTGGAGGGCGTGGCGGCAGCGGTTGCGCAGGTCAAGGCCAGCTACGAAACCGCGGGCACCATTGACGAACTCGACGGGCTCAGCGTGATCAATGAGGCCGGAAACTGGTGGTTCAACCTGCGGCCGTCCAACACAGAGGAGCTGCTGCGGCTCAACGTCGAAGCCTCGGACCCGGCCACCATGCAGCAGGTCCGGGACGCCGTCCTGGAACAGATCAGGCGCTAAGAGCGGCGCTAACGGCCCAGCACCACGTTCGCAGGCTCCTCGCCCGCAAGCAGCAGGGAGATCTGCCGCCGGACCAGCCTGGCCATCCGCGGCAGCATGGCCGAGCTCGCCCCGCCCACGTGCGGCGTGATCAGCACGCCCGGAGCTGTCCACAGCGGATGGTCCGCCGGCAACGGCTCGGGGTCGGTCACGTCCAGCGCGGCCCGCAGCCTCCCCGACGACGTCTCTCGAAGCAGCGCCTCGGTGTCGGCCACCGGGCCGCGCGCCACGTTCACCAGGAGCGCTCCCTCGGGCATGGCCGCAAGAAAGCGCCCGTCCACCAACTGCTTGGTGGCCTCGGACAGGGGCACGCTGACCACCACAATGTCGTGCAGCGGCAGCTGCTGGTACAGGGAGTCGATCCCGTGGATGCGGCCCCGCTCATCATCGCGTTCACGGCTGGCCATCCGCGTCACGTGGGTTTCGAACGGCAGGAGCCTGGCCTCGATGGCCTTGCCCACTCCCCCGTAACCCACCAGCAGCACACGCCGGTCCGCCAGGCTGGGACGCTGGCTGTTGTCCCAAGTCCCCGTCGCCTGGTTCCGCACAAAGTCCGGAATCCCGCGCTGGCTGGCAATCATCATTCCCAGGGCGAGCTCGGCCGTGGACGTCTCGTGGACCCCTGCCGCGTTGGCGAAAAGGCAACCCGCGGGCAAAACGGCCGCTACGCCGTCGTACCCGATCGACTGGCTCTGCACGAGCCCCACCTCAACCCCGTCCAGCGCCGCCAGCGCACCCGGCTTGCCCATGTAGGGCGGCACCAGCAGGTCGAACTGTTCCGACGGCGGCGGTCCGGCCAGGTCCCACAGGACAAAGTCGACGCCGGCGGACGGCCCCACGGCATCCAGCAGCTTCTGGTCCGGCAGGCTCACGCGGAGGCGGGCCGTCACTGAGCCACCACCAGTTTGACGTTGGCGGCCCGCAGCGCGGCCTCGATCTCCCGCGGCGGCGGAGCATCCGTGACGAGGACGTCGGCCGAGTCAAACGCCGCGAGCCGGGCCAGTGCGTACCGCAGCATTTTCTGGTGCGTGGCCACCACCACCACCTGTTCAGCGGCGTTCATCAGCGCAATCTTGGTGGCGCGTTCCACATCCCGTTCGATGTAGAACGCCTCGTCATGGATTCCGCTGACCCCGATGAACGCCGTCTTCGCGCGGAGGCCCGCCGCGGCGGTGACCGTCATTGGCCCGTTGAAGGCCTGGCTGTCCAGGAGCAGCTCACCGCCGAGGCAAATGGTCCGGGCCGAAGTCAGCTGCAGGCAGCGCTGGATGGCGGGTGCCGAGTGCGTGATGATGGTGCCCGCAAACGACGCCGGCAGCTCCTGGGCGATCTGGTAGGTGGTGGTCCCGGCGTCCAGGATGATGGCGTCCCGCTCGCTGATCATCGACACACAGGCCTGCGCCACCCGCTGCTTCGCGTCGGCGTCCTCCCGGACCCTGGCCGCGAAGTCCGCATTCTGCCCGCTGGCGTTGACCGCGCTGACTCCGCCGTGCACCACCCGCACCAGCCCCTTCTGGGACAGCACACGGGTGTCGCGACGGACCGTCATGTCCGAGACCGCGAACGTTTCGGCGAGGTCCATCGTGGAGATGAACCCCCGCCGCTCGAGCTGGTCCAGGATGGTGCGCTGGCGGGGCGTCAGCGGCGCCTCTTCATGTGAGCTGCTCATATCCCCTTCTCCTGCTTCCCTAGCCGGACGCGTTGGCAGCGTGTTGCAATTCCAACACAAATCTACTTAATGCCTGGCCCCTGCGCCCGCATTCAGCAGTTCCACGGGGCGTCCTTCGATGATGGAGCGCTCGGCCGCGAGGCCCATGCGGACAGACTGCAGGCCGTCGGCCACGGTGACTTCCACCGGTCCCTCGCCCAGGATGGCCTTCCGGTAGCCAAGGTGCTCGTAGTAGGTGGACCCGTGGTGGGCCCCGGCCGCGAGGACGGCTTCATCAACCGGAACTTCGTGCAGTTCCGGGCCCAGCGGCGAGCGCGGGCTGAATTCCACCGTGGCCTCGGCTTCGTCGCCCTCGATCCAGTGGTTGGCCGCTACCGGAATGAGGGTTTCGATCTTGGCGGCATCGCCCACGATGGAGATGCGTTCCTGGAATTTGGAGCCTTCGGCGAACATGGACAGTTCCAGCATGGCCCGGCGGCCGCCCTTGAAGTCCACAATCACGTAGGCGTTGTCGATCATGTCCGAGACCCTGCCGTCGTAGACCTCGTCCATGTGGTTGACGTCGTGGCCGCCGCTTGCGTAGACGCGGACCGGCTCGTCCTGCAGGATCAGCCGCATCAGGTCGAAGAAGTGGCAGCACTTCTCCACCAGGGTTCCGCCGGTCCGCTCGGCAAAGCGGTTCCAGGCGTCCACTTTGTGCAGGAAGGGGAACCGGTGCTCCACGATGGACAGCATGTAGATGTTGCCCAGTTTGCCGCCGTGGGCTGCCTGGATGATCTCCTGGACCGGCGGCATGTACCGGTATTCCATGGCGACCCAGACCGGGGCTGGGTAGCCCGCGGCGAGGGACTCGAGTTCGTCGGCCTGCTCCGCCGAGGTGCACACCGGCTTCTCCACCAGCACGGGCAGGTTGGTGCCGCTGGCGAAGATGTCCTTGAGGATGGCCAGGTGCGTGTCGTTGGGGCTGGCGATGACCAGCGCATCCACGAGGCCGGATGCGAGCAGGTCCTGGTGGCGGGAGAAGGTCTGTACCTCGTAGCCGATTTCCGCGACGGTTTCCGCCAGCGACGACGGCTGGGGATCGGATACGGCGGTGATGTGGCTTCCCGGGATCAGGGCAAGGTTCCGGACGTGTTCGCGGGCCATGTGGCCGGCACCGATGAGGCCGTAACGAATGGTCCGGACCGATTCCGCAGAAGGCAATGACATGAGCTGCTCCGTTTCTCTACGTTGAGTATGGGACCGCGGCGTTGCATCCCAAACAGAACTATACAGAAAGTGTTGTTATTCCAACATAGCGTGTGTATATTTCTTCAGTACAAGCCGTGACTACAACGAGGTGGAACGTGTACCAACCGTCATCAGGAACCCTGCTCTTCATAGGCTGCGCAACTCTTGACTCCATTGCACTCGTCCAGGATTACCCTGCCGCAGACAGCCGCACCGTCGCCACAGATTTCGCCACCGCAGGCGGCGGGCCCGCGGCAACCGCGGCCGTTGCCGCTGCCCGGGCCGGCGCAAACACGGCATTCGCCGGAGTCCTGGGAACGGACGAGGAAGGCGACCGCATCATCAGCGGCCTGCAGGCCGAAGGCGTGGACACCTCAGCGGTGATCCGCGACCCCGCCGTCAAAACAGGCGCCAGCGTGATTGTGGTGAGCACGGCCTCCGAAAGCCGGGCCATCGTCACCCGCCCGGTGCCGCCGGTCAGCTTTCCCGCGGAAGGCCGCTTCCGCGAACTGCTGGACTCCGCCGCCTGGGTCCACGTGGACCACCTGGGCTGGAACGCCGTCGCCAACATCCCCGGGCTGAACCCCGGCGGCCTCAACATCAGCGTGGACGCCGGCAACCCCATCCCGTCGTTCAGCCCGCGCGGCGTTTCACTTTACGTCCCAACCGTCGAGCGGCTCAGCGCCGAGTACGGCGGGCAGCTGGCCCTTGAGGAGCTGCTCCAGAAAGCCATCGACGACGGCGCCTCCGCAGTGGTCGCGACGGCCGGCGCCGAGGGCGCCTGGGTGAAATCCGGAAACGGTCCTGCGATCCACGTTCCGGCCACGCCGGCCACCATCCTGTCCACCCTCGGTGCCGGCGACGTCTACCACGGCGCCCTCCTCGCCGCAGTTGCCGCCGGCCTGCCGCTGGTGGACGCCGCAGCTTTCGCCGGCCGCACCGCCTCCGCCTCCTGCGAAGGACTGGATGGCCGCTCCAAAATCCCGCACCAGACCATTACTCCAGTCCTAGCCACCAACCACACCGCCTAGCTGAAAGAAGCAGCACATGACCCACACAGACCTCTCACCCCTCCAGCGCCCGTCCGGCGCATTCGCGATGCTCGCCGTGGACCAGCGCGAGGCGATGCGCAATATGATCGCCGAGCACCAGGACGCCCCCGTCACGGACCAGGACCTGCAGGACTTCAAGCTCCAGGCCGCCAAAATCCTCACCCCCTATGCCTCCGGCGTCCTCATCGACCGGCAGTTCGCGCTCGACCAGGCCATCGAGGACGGCGTGGTTGACCCCGGCTGCGGACTCATCGCCTCCGCCGACCACTTTGAATCCGCGCACGGCGAGCTGGTGGGCGAAGTGACCATCGACCGCCTCGTGGACGCGCACAAATACGCCGCCCTGGGCGTCAAGGCCCTCAAGCTGCTGGTGCTGTACCGCCCGGATGAGCCCGCCGATGGACGCGTGGCCATGGTCCGCGAATTCGTTGAGATCTGTAAGTCCGCCGGGCTGATCAGCATCATCGAACCGGTCTCCCGTAAACCCCTCTCCGGGGACGACTTCGACTGGAACGCCGGGATCCTGGCCGCGGCCAAGGAACTGGGCAGCCTGGGCGCTGACCTCTACAAGGCCGAGGTCCCCTTCAAGGGCCAGGCACCCGAAGCCGACGTCCGCGCCGCCTGTGCAGAGCTGACCAACGCCATCGACGGCCCGTGGGTGGTGCTGTCCTCGGGCGTCCCGGAGGACGTCTTCCCCGACGCCGTCCGGTGGGCCTGCCTCGAAGGTGCCAGCGGCTTCCTCTCCGGACGCGCAGTCTGGGCGTCCTGCATCGGCGCCCCCGACGTCGTCGAATCCCTTTCCACCGACGCCGTCCGGCGGCTGCAGCGCCTCTGCGCCGTGGTGGACGACGTCGTCTCGTCGCAAAAGACCAGTGCATGAGCAGTCCCGACGCGCCAAGCGCTTCCTGGTGACAGCCCTTCCGTAGGCAACAAGCAAGGCACAGCAAAACACTCAACGAGGAGAATATTGTGAGTCAGATTTCACGCAGGCAGGCCATCGCGATTCTCGGGGCCCTGGGCTTCGGAGCAACTGCGGCAGCATGCGCCGGACCGGGCGGCTCCACGGCGCCCGGCGGTGCCACCGGCCCGGCAGCACCCGCCACCGGCAACGTCACGGGCAAGGTTTCGTTCGCCCACTGGCGCGGTGAGGACAAGGCGGTGTTCGACGAGCTCATCAAGAAGTTCGCGGCACTGCACGACGGCGTGGAGGTGGTCCAGGACATCTCCACCTCCAACGACTACAACGCCCAGGGCCTGCAGAAGGTCCGCGGTGCAGCCATCGGCGACGCGTTCGCCACCTTCCGCGGCGCCCAGTTCAAGAACTTCACCGAGGCGGGAATCTACACAGAGCTCAAGGGCAGCAAGGCGGCAGCCAACTACCAGCCGGGCCTCCTCACTGCCGGCCAGTCAGGCCAGAACCAGCTGGGGCTGCCCTACCAGGTGGTGTTCCCCATGCCGATGGCCAACGCCGACCTGTTCGATAAGGCCGGCGCGGAAATCGCCCCGAAGAACTGGGACGGCTTCCTGGCGATGTGCGAAAAGCTGGCAGCGTCCGGGGTCACGCCCATCTCCTGGCCGGGCGGCGACGTCGGAAACGGCGGCCAGCTCTTCAACTGCATGATCGCCAACAACGCCCCGGTGGATGACATGTGCGCCCAGATCGAGCAGGGCAAGCTCAAGTGCACCGACGACTGGTTCCTGAAGATGCTGGGCCAGTACAAGGAACTGGTCCCGTACCTGCAGCCCAACGCCACCGGCACCGCCGTAGAGCCGGCGCAGAACCTGTTCTCGCAGGGCAAGGCCGCCATGCTGGCCACCGGTTCGTACCACCTTGCCGCCGTCCGCGGACTGGGCGCCCAGTTCCCGATCGAACTGGTCTTCCCCAATACTTCCGACGGCAGCGGCAAGTTCGAGGGCGCCTACAACGCCACGTTCATCCTGGGCGTCAACTCCGCCAGCAAGAACCAGGCCGCCTCCGCCGCGTGGATCGACTTCCTCTCCGAGCCCGAGAACGCCGGCTACTACGCCAACAAGACAGCCCAGCACGTGGCCGTAAACGGCGTGGAGTACACCAATGCCGACCTGAAGCGCCTGAGCCCCTGGCTGGAAAAGAAGACGGCGCTGGCCGCCCGCTTCCAGTTCCAGAACCTTGATGTCCGCAATGCGGTGGAGGCCAGCGCCACGGCTGTCATCTCGGGCACCAGCCCCGAGCAGGCCGCCGAAGCCGCCCAAAAGATTGTTGACGAACGGCTATGAGCACCCACACCAAAATGGCTGCCAAGCGGAAGGCCCCGGACAGCCGATCGGAAACCGACGCCGCGAAGGGGCGCCGCCGCTCCCCCACGCGGGTGAATCCGGCACTGTATCTCTTCCCGCTTCCCGCCGTCGCCATCATTGCGTTCTTCCTGGTGATGCCCACGCTGCAGGCGTTCCAGTACGCCATCACGGACTGGAACGGCTTCTCCGCAACGTTCAACTACGTGGGGGTGGACAACTTCGTCCGTGCCTTCACCAAGGACTCGCTCTTCACCAACGCGCTGACGAACAACCTTAAATTTGTGCTGCTCGTGGTGATCGCGCAAACAGTGTTCTCATTGCTGCTCGCCCTGCTCCTGACCAAGAACTCGCGCGGCAGCATCCTGCTCCGGGCACTGTTCTTCTTCCCCACCATCCTGTCCTCAGTCTCCGTGGCCTTCATCTGGAAGTTCATCTACGACCCCAACTTCGGCCTGGCCAACGCGGTCCTGGGCGGTGTGGGCCTGGAAGCCCTGCAGGGTTCCTACCTTGGGAACAACGCCCAGGCCCTGTACTGGGTGGCCGTCACGCAGGTCTGGTTCCACGCCGGGCAGATGATGGTGGTCTACATCGCTGGCCTGCAGGCCATCCCGCGGGAACTGTATGAGGCCGCAGAGATGGACGGCGCCGGCAAATGGCAGCAGTTCAAATCCATCACCTGGCCGTTCGTGGCCCCGGCGACGTCCATCGTCGTTGCCTACACCACCGTCCAGTCGTTCAAGGCTTTCGACCTGATCCTCGGCATCGCCGGCAATCCGCCCAAGCAGTCCCTGGACATCCTCTCCACACGCATCTACAGCACCTTTGCCAACTCGGAGTTCGGCTACGCCGCCGCCCAGTCGATCATCTTCATGGCGATGATCGCCCTGGTCACCTGGCTGCAGCGCCGGCTGCTCCGCCTCACCCCGAAGGGGGAATGACAGCATGCTCGCGTCAATAACCCGCCGCGGAATCCTTGGGATCTACGCGGTCATCATCATCGTTCCGCTGACCGTGGTGGGGTTCGGCAGCTTCAAGTCCACGCAGGAACTCTTCGCCGGGCCGTTCAGCCTGCCGCAGTCCCTCTCACCCGCCAACTACGCGGAGGTGATCGGCGGCCAGGACCTGGGCTCGTCGTTCATGAACAGCGTCATTGTCACCGCGATCTCCGTGCCGCTCACCCTGTTCCTGGCCAGCCTGGCCGGCTACGCCATCTCCCGGCTCAAGGGCTTTATGGCCTGGGCCATCTTCGGCTTCCTCGTCCTGGGCATGGCCATCCCGGCGCAGGCCAACATGGTGCCGCTGTACGTCCTGTTCGGCCGGCTCGGGCTGCTGGACAGCCTCGCGGGCCTGGTGCTGGCCAATGTGGTGTCCACCCTGCCGATCGCAGTCTTTATCCTGGGCGGCTTCATGCGGACCCTGCCCAAGGAGCTCTACGAGGCATCCTCGATTGACGGCACCGGCCCCTGGCGGACCTACGTGTCCATCGCCCTGCCGTTATCGGCACCATCGGTGGCCGCAGCAGCGATCTTCCTGTTCGTGATCCATTGGAACGAGCTGCTCTATCCGCTGCTGTTCATCCAGTCCCCCGGCAACCGGACCCTGCCCCTGGCACTGCTCAGCTTCCAGGGCGAATTCCAGACCAACTACCCACTCCTGTTCGCCGGCGTCATCCTGGCGTCGCTGCCCGTGGTGGTGGCCTACGTCTTCCTGCAGCGGTACTTCGTTGCCGGTATCACCGCCGGAGCAAGCAAGGGATGAGGACCCACCACCAGCCCAACGAAAGGCACCACACGTGAACCTGAAATCAGCCCGACACCTGGTGAATGGAACCTGGCACACGGCCGGCACCACCAAAGACGTGACCGACCCCGGAACCGGCGGCATCGTCGGCGAAGTGGCCTGGGGTACGGCGGACGACGCCACCAAAGCCGCCGACGCCGCGGCCGACGCCTTCGGTTCCTGGTCCCGCACCACGGCCCGCAGCCGGGCGGACCTGCTCCGCAACGCAGCGGACCTCCTGGCCGAACGCCGCGACGAACTGGCCCACACCCTCGCGTTGGAAGCCGGCAAACGGCTCCCGGAAGCCCAGGGGGAAGTGGACTTCTCTGTGGAATACTTCCGCTGGTTCGCCGAGGAAGTCCGGCGCTCCACCGGCACCGTCAGCCCGCCCGAACTCCACGGCCGCCGCCACCTCAGCCTCCGCAAACCCATCGGCGTGGCGCTCAGCCTCACCCCGTGGAACTTTCCCGTGTCCATCCAGGCCCGCAAACTCGCCGCCATGCTGGCCGCAGGCTGCACCGTAGTGGGCCGGGTCTCCGAAAAGGCGCCGCTCGCCGCCACCGGCCTGTTCGAGGTCCTGCACGACGCCGGGTTCCCCACCGGCGTCGTCAACCTGGTCCACGGACCCTCGCGCGAAATCACTGCCGCCCTGCTCCAACACCCCGCCGTGCGGGCCGTCAGCTTCACCGGTTCCACCGGCGTGGGCCGCCAGATCATGGCCAGCGCTTCAGAACGCGTGGTCCGGCCGCTGCTCGAACTGGGCGGCAACGCACCGTTCATTGTCTTCGAGGACGCGGACCTGGACGCCGCCGTCGACGGCGCCGTCCTGGGCCGGCTCCGCAACACCGGCCAGTCGTGTGTGGCAGCGAACCGCTTCCTCGTCCAGGACAGCATCGCCGACGAGTTCACGCGGAAGCTTGGCGCGCGCTTCGATGCGATGAGCATCGGGCACGGCGTCCCCGATGGCGGCGCAGCGGTTCCGGACCTTGGCCCCATGATCGACGCCGAGCGGGTCTCCGCCGTGCAGGCCCTCGTGGATGACGCGCTCGCCCGCGGCGCCCGCCGCGTCACGCAGCGGACCGATGTTCCGGCGCAGGGCGCCTTCATGGCCCCCACACTGCTCACGGACGTCCCCGACGACGCACCCCTGGTGAGCGAAGAAGTGTTCGGCCCGGCGGCCGGCGTCGTGACCTTCTCGTCCGAGGAGGACGCCATCCGCAAGGCGAACGCCACCGAGATGGGCCTCGCCGCGTACGTCTGGAGCCGCGATCCCAGGCGCGCCTGGGACATCCCCGAACGACTGGAAGCCGGCATCGTGGGGGTCAACGATCCCCTCCCCTCCGTGGCCTTCGCCCCCATGGGCGGTGCCAAGCAGTCAGGCCTGGGCCGCGAAGGATCAAGCCTTGGCCTTGAGGAGTTCGAGGAGGTCCAGTACGTGGCCTGGAGGCCGTAAATGCTGACCACCGGGCTGGTGCTGGGCGCCGTCGTCGTGGGAGCAGGGATGCAGCGCATCACCGGCATGGGCTTCGCGCTGGTGGCTGCCCCCTTCCTGGTCCTGCTCCTTGGCCCGGTAGAGGGGGTGGTGCTGGTGAACGTCTGTGGCGCCGTGACGGCGGGGGCCATCATCTTCCGGGTGGTGCGGGACATCGACTGGAAGCGGTACGCGGCATTGGCGGCGTCGGCGCTGCTGGGGATCATCCCGGCAGCCTTCCTGATCCGGCTTATCCCGCCGGCGGTGCTGGAGATCTCCATCGGGGTGCTCCTCGCAGTCGGGCTCACCGTTTTGCTTGGCCTCAAGTCCGCTACGCTGCCTCCGCGCCGCCGCTACCTGTTCGCGGCCGGCGGCCTGAGCGGGTTCATGAACACGGCGGCCGGGGTGGGCGGGCCTGCGGTCAGCATGTACTCCATCGCCACCCGGTGGCAGCACAAATCCTTCGCTGCCACCATGCAACCGTACTTTTTCACCATCGGCGTGTTCTCCCTGATCTCCAAGGCCCTCACTGCCCCGGCAACGTTCCCCGCGCTGCCATGGGGGATGTGGGTGGCCGTCGCCGTCGCCTGCCTCGCAGGGCTGGTACTGGGCGACGTCGCTGCCCGGTTCGTCCCGGCCCGGGCCGCCCAGTTCCTGCTGATCGTCCTGGCCTACCTGGGAGCGGCCGCCACCATCATCCGCGGAGTGCTCGACGCCGTCGGCTAGCCGCGGCGGCTTCACCAACCCATCAACTCAACCATCAACGAAAGGGCTGCGATGCCTGTCGTCCCCCCACAAGAAAACGTACTGCGCGTGTCCACCAGCAAGGGCGAGACCGTCACCCTGACGATTGATGCAGGCGCTCCTGTGACCATCCAGCTTGAGGTTGGAGGGCCGTGCAGCTGCGGGGGCACGGCCCGTGTTGCCGGCGCATACACAAATACGGACTTCGGCACCCACTAATCAGGCATCATTCTCAATTTGCACCCGCACCATGGAAAGGAAATAACATGACGTGGCTGAACAGTGCCGCTCACGCGCGATGGCTCGAGGCCGAAACCGACCGGCTGATCAATTTCGCCGCGGGTTCGAAGGTGCCCACCGGATTCGGCTGGCTCGACAACAACGGCGTGGTATTCACCGACAAGCCGACCCACCTCTGGATTACCGCGCGGATGGTCCACAGTTTCGCCGTCGCCGCCCTGATGGGACGGCCGGGTGCTGCGACGCTTGTCGACCACGGCATCGCTGCGCTTAATGGGGTCTTCCACGATGATGAGTTCGGCGGCTGGTACGCCGAGGTGGACGAAAACGGCCCGGTAAACGACACCAAGTCCGGCTATCAGCACTCCTTCGTGCTCCTCGCGGCCGCCAGCGCCGTTGCGGCCAAACGCCCGGGCGCCCGGGAATTGCTCGACGAGGCCCTGCGCATCGCTGACACGAGGTTCTGGGACCACGACGCCGGCATGTGCTTCGACTCGTGGAACCGGGACTTCACGGAAACCGAAGCCTACCGTGGCGGGAATGCGAGCATGCACTCCGTCGAGGCGTACCTCATCGTCGCCGATGTGACCGGGGAGAACCGCTGGCTCGAACGGGCCCTCCATATCGCCGAGGTGCTCATCCACGACTTTGCGCGCAACAACAACTACCGGGTGTTCGAACACTTCGATCCGGAGTGGAACCCCATGCCGGAGTACAACACCGATGACCGGGCCAGCCAGTTCCGCGCGTACGGCGGAACCCCCGGCCACTGGGTTGAGTGGGCACGCCTGCTCCTGCACGTCCGGGCCGGGCTCGAAGCCCGCGGCATGGACGTCCCAGCCTGGCTGCTGGAGGACTCACGCGGCCTGTTCGACGCCGCAATCCGCGACGCCTGGGAACCGGACGGTCATCCGGGATTTGTCTACACCGTCGACTGGGAAGGCAAGCCGGTTGTCACCACGCGCATCCGCTGGGTTCCCGCCGAGGCAATCGGGGGCGCTGCCGCCCTCTACATCGCCACCGGCGAGCAGAAGTATGCGGACTGGTACGAGCGAATCTGGGACCACGCCCGCGACTGGTTCATCGACTACGAGCACGGGTCCTGGAAGCAGGAACTCGACGAGAACGGCAATGTCACCTCGACCGTGTGGTCCGGCAAGGCAGACATCTACCACCTCTGGCACTGCCTGGTGGTTCCGCGCCTTCCACTGGCACCCGGGCTTGCTCCGGCAGTCGCGGCCGGACTGCTGGACGCACGGCTTACTGCGGCTGGATAGCACAGGGGAACCTGGGGTCCGCTGAATTCCTGGGCCCGGCTCAAAGCCGCTAATTTAACACCCTGCAACCCTTGATAGGTGACCATATGGTCACCTATTCTGGGTTGTATGGACGCCGTCTTCAAGGCACTCTCCGACCCCACCCGCAGGGACCTGCTCGATGAGCTCTTCCGCGAGGACGGGCAATCGCTGGGTGCGCTTGAGTCCCGCTTCGAGATGTCCCGTTTCGGGATCGCCAAGCACCTCAGGCTGCTGGAGGACGCCGGACTGGTGGTCACCCGCCGTCGGGGCCGCCAGAAACTGCACTTCCTGAATCCGGTGCCCATCCGGCTCATCCACGACCGCTGGGTGAGCAAATATGCCGAACCATGGGCCGCTGCGCTCAGCGACCTCAAATCCAGATTGGAAAGTCCCATGGAAAAAATCTTCGAAATCTACATCAAGACCACCCCGGAACGGCTCTGGGAAGCCATCACCAACAGCGAGATCAGGAGCAGATACCAGTTCGGGAACACCATCGAGTCGGACTGGACGCCCGGCGGGCGCTTCGAAATGCGCAACGTCAAGGCCGATGAGCCGCTGGGCGAAGGCGAGAACAAGGAAGTGGACCCGCCCCGGAAGCTGGTCCAGACCATGCGTGCTCTCTGGGGCGAGGACGTCAAGGCCGAGGGCTGGTCCACCATCACCTGGGAAATCGAACCGGTAGGCGATTCCTGCCACCTCACAGTCACCCACAGCGACCTCCGCGAAGGCGCCAACGACCAGCTGTACGGCGGCTGGCCGATGATCCTCTCCGGCCTCAAGACCTGGCTCGAGACCGGGGAGAAACTCACCACACCGGGTTCGCTGATGTATACCTGACGCCCAGCCCTGAGCATGTCGGCGGGTGCTGGGATTTTGCCCACCAGGGGCTTAGCCTGAAAGCGCGCACGCATGAGCGCGACCGCATCGGCAGGACCCACCAGCGTCAGGAGGCGGAGGCGATGGCATCCATGGAGGGAACCGTGGCGCTGGTGACGGGCGCGGCAGGAGGTCTGGGAAACGCCGTCGCGGCCGGCCTCGCCCGCGAGGGCGCCGTGGTTGTGGTGGTGGGGCGGTCCGAAGCCCGGGCCGAACAGGCGATGAAGGGTATCCGCTCACGCGTACCGGCCGCCCAGCTGGAGCCGCTGGTGTGTGACCTCTCAGTCCAGGCATCGATCCGTTCCGCGGCCACTGACTTCCTGTCCCGCCATGACCGGCTCGACGTCCTCGTCAACACGGCGGGCGTGTTCCGGAAGGAGCGCCACGTAACTCCGGACGGGCTCGAGCTGACCTTCGCCACGAACGTGATGGCCTACTTCCTGCTGACCAACCTGCTCCTGGATGCGCTCAGGCACGGCGCCGCGGCTGGGCGGGTCAGCGCGGGGACTGCGGACCGGCCGGCAGCGGGTCCGAGGACCTCCCGTATCGTGAACATCGCGTCCAGATACGGCAACACCAGGCTCAACTTCGACGACCTCCAGACGGCGAACGGCAAGTACAGTTACCTTCGCTCCACGCCGCCCACGATGCTGGCCCGGGTCCTGCTCACCCAGGAGTTCGCTGAGCGGCTGCGCGGCTCGGGCGTGGTGGCGAATGCCGTCCACCCCGGCCTGGTGAAGGACACGGCGCTGTTGACGGACGTGGGTGGCCCGTTCCGCTGGGTCACAAACACGTTCGGCGCCCCCGCTGAAAAGGCCGTGGACACCGCGCTCTGGCTCGCGACCGCGAGCGAAACAGCGGAGGTCTCCGGAAAGCTCTGGACAAAGCGCAAGGAACTGCCGACGCCGGGCATGGGCTCGGACCCGGAAGCCCGGCAGAGGCTCTGGGACGCGTGCGCGCACCTCGCCGGACTGCCGAAGTGACAGGATCCGGGTCCTGTGTCAGCCCGGGCTGAGGACGCAGAACTCGTTGCCCTCCGGGTCGGCGAGGCACACCCATGGCACGTCGCCCTGGCCGACGTCGGCGTCAGTGGCGCCCAAAGACCGCAACCGGGCCACCTCGGCTGCTTGGTCGTCACCGGGATATGGCATCAGGTCGAGATGGACACGGTTCCGCACGGTCTCCGGGCCGGAGGTACGAAGCAACTCCAGATAAGGCCCCACCCCTTTGGCCGAACGCAGCCTCGCGTGATCGTCATTCACCTCGTGCAGGGTCCAGTCCGTTGCCTCACTCCAGAACCGGGCCATGGCCCGCGGATCCGAGCAGTTGACCACCACCGTGGCAATCGGCCCGGTGTCCCGGTAGATCTCCCGGGGCTCCAGCACACAGAACACGTTGCCCTCGGGGTCGGCCAGGACCGTCCACGGCACATCGCCCTGGCCCACGTCTGCGGGCGTGGCGCCCAGCTCCAGCAGGCGCGCGACCAGCTCCGCATGATGGGCCGCAGATGTGGTGGCGAGATCGAGGTGCGAACGGTACTTCACCGTCTCGGGGTCCGGGACGGCGACCACATCGACGCAGACGGCGGAAGGGTCCGGCCAGGTGAAGCCCAAGGGCTCAACATTGGTCACACCGGGACCCTCGCTGGAAACACCCCAGCCGAGCGCCTCCGCCCAAAACCGGCCGAGGGCCGAGTCATCCCGAGCCTTGAAATTCACCTGAACGAGTCGCAGCGCCATAACGCACGACCCTATCCCAGGTCATACCGATCCGGGAGCACGCCTTAGGGGTTGGTCGGCCCGGCCGCTCTCAGCGCCAGCACGGCGCTCAAGCCTGGCCGTGCGGAGCGCCGGACCCGACTCGCCATCAAGGACGCCGTGCCAGACTGTGCGCATGACTTTCGCGAATGTGGGAACCCTTGAAGTGAAGCCTGGGCGTCGGGATGACGTGGTTGCGGTCCTGGTAAAAGCCAACCCGGAACTCCGGGACGCAGGCTGCCTGTTGTATGAGGTCGGTATCAACGACGAGTCGCCGGACACGGTCTACGTGTGCGAACTCTGGGAGTCGCAGGACGCCCATCGCGGATCCCTTCAGCTGGCCAGTGTCCGCGCCGCCATCCAGGAAGCGATGCCCCTGCTCACAGGGGTGATGGGTGGGAACCGTTTCATGGTGGCCGGATCACCGTTGCGCTGATGACGCTTTGGGTTGCCAGGCGGCCAGCGTTGACGGCCTAGGCGGCCCGCTGCCGCCACAGCAGGGTCACGCCAAAGGCGACGGCGCTGAGCACCAGCATGGCAATCACCATGAGTCCCCAGCTGGCCTGGTCCACCCCGCCGCCGGCGAATACGCCGATGAGCACGGTTGCGGTAATGGCGCCCACGTAGCGGCAGGTCTGGTAGATCCCGGCCGCCACCCCGCGCTCCTGCGGCCTGACGGAGAGGAACATGCCCTGGTTGGACGCGATCCCCACCGTCCCGTACGGGATGCCCATCAGGGTGGTGAGCGCCAGGACCAGCGGAATGGCCAGCGATCCGGTGAGCATCCACATCAGTGCGGCCACCAAGGTGAGAAGCACGACGCCGGCAATCAGCACGCGCCGGACGCCGAATTTGCCCATGGCCCGGACAGCCCACGGAGTGGCCAGCACGGACGTCGCGGCCAGGGGCAGCATCAGCAGCCCCACCAGCGCCGGGTCATAGCCGCCGGCTTCCTGCAGCAGCTGCGGCAGGCCGAAAAACACAAAGTAGTACACGCTGCTGAACACTGCGAACCCCAGGTAGATCAGCATCAGGGCCCGGTTCCGGCCGAGCAGCCGCAGGTCCAGGAACGGCGGGCTGAAGCGAAGTTCACGCCACACAAACAGCGCCGCGATGGCAGTCCCGGCGCCGAGCATCCACCAGCGGTAGCCCGGGGCTACGTCCAGAAGCGCCATCATGACCAGCAGGAGCGAACTCACGAAGCCCGCAATCCCGGGAATGTCCGAATCCTTGACCAGCTGGGCCAGGCTTCCCCGTTCCCTGACGCCGTCCGCCGGCGCCACCTTCCGCACGATGAAGAGTGCTGCGAGCGCCAGCGGGACGTTGACCAGGAACAGTGCCTCCCAGCCCACCTGGCCCACCAGCAGGCCGCCGGCTACGGGCCCCACCGCAGCGGCGGAGGTGTTTGCCATCTGGATCCGGCCGAGCGGCCGCGAGGATTCCGTGCCGGCCCGCTGGGTGATCGCCCCGATCATCACCACCGCGCTGGGGTAGGCCGTGGCGGTACCCAGTGCCATCACGGCACGGGCAACGCAAAGCAGCGCGAAATTGGGCGAGAACGGAGCGAGCGCGCACGTGACGGCCACGGTGCCCATGCCCAGCATGAACATCCGCCGGGGCCCGAAGCGGTCCGCCAGCCTGCCCATCAGGGGCTGGCCGGCCGCGGACGCGAGGTAGAAGGATGTGATCACCCAGGTGACGGTGGCGACGTCGAGCCCGAAGTCCGCGCGCAGGACCACCAGTGCAACGGCGATCATCGAGGAATTCAGCGGGTTCAGCGCGGTGCCGAGGCTCAGGCCTGCCACGGCCAGACCGGTCCGGGTTTTGTTGCTCACGGAAACAGTCTGGCGCACCGGCCTTTCAATCTGCGATTTTTGTGACCGTTGCCGCGCTGAGGGCTAGTATGTGCTCAACTGAGACTCCTGGGGGCAGCAGTGGAACCGATCACGGTTAAAGGCGGCAAAGGCACGGTTGACCTGGACAACGGCAGGTACATCCATCTGGTGTGGAACCGCAGTGTCCGGATCGAGGAAGTGGATGCCCAGGAGGCCATGGCAGCAGTCAACGTTGTTGCCGATGGCGGCGAGTATCCGATGCTCGTTGACATGGCCACCACCGAGTCCGTGAGCCGCCAGGCCCGGGCTGTTTTCTCCATCCCCTGCGCGGCCTCGCGGATTGCCCTGCTGGGCTCCAGCCCGGTTGACCGGGTGCTCGCCAACTTCTTCCTCAGCCTGCACGTCCCGCCCTGCCCTACCCGTTTCTTCACCGACAGGGACGATGCCATGTCCTGGCTGCTGGAATCGCCAGCTACATAGGCCGGGACACACTGACCCTGCTACCGGACTAAGCGCGGGCGCGCGGCGCCAGTGCGTCGTTCAGGAATTCCAAGTGCGCGGGAGCAATGGGAGCGGTGTCACCGGCGTAGTCAGGGTTCTTGGTGATGTACTTCTTGATGAACGGGCACACCGGCACAATCCGGAAGCCTGCGTCGACGGTCTCGTCCAGCGCCACGGCGGCGAGCCTGCCCGCAAGGCCCTGCCCGCCGTATTCCTCATTGATCACCGTGTGGTAGAAAATCCGCTGCGGCGACGTGCCGCCGTCGTAATCCTTGTACACCGCCTTGCCGATCACATTGCCGGCCACCAGCACTTCAAAACGCTCGCGGTCGGGGTTGTGGCGGATGGTGACGTCATTCATCGAAGGTCTCCTCAGTTCGGCTTCTGGTACAGCCTAACCTCGGAACCCCCGGGCTTATTTCGTCGACGGCTAGCAGGCCAGGTTCAGCGCATCCACGGCCGCCTGGGTCATTTCGAGCGATTGCGGATCCCCGAAACCGATCAGGTCCGGCCTGGGCGCACGGGCCACAGCCATGGCGATCTGCCGGGATCCGTCGGCGCTGATCAACGCAAGCGCAGCGTAGCCACGCACTACGCCGACATTGCCGAAGTAGTCGTTGTTTGAGCACGAGTCATACTGCCTGACAACACCGAGGCCGTACTGTTCGAACTTCGGGTGGTGCATCTCCTCCACGCTTTGGCGGGAAAGCAGGCTGCCCTTCTGCAGGGCAGCGAAAAAGGCGTTGAGTTCGGGGACAGTGGAAACCATCCCTGTGTCGGGGGAACCCTTGTGGAAGGGAACCAGGGTGTTGTCCTCCAGAACCCCGGTTTCAGACTTTGTGTAGCCGTGGACCATCCGCTGCGGGCCCGGTTCATCCCCCGTCATCAGGGTGTCCTTCAGGGCCAGGGGCAGCACCGTGTCATCGTGAATGACCGCCCCGATGTCCTTGCCCCGCAGCTTCTCCACAAGGAGCGCCAGCGCCGAATAATTGGTGTTGGAATAGTTGTAAAGGCTTCCAGAGCCGCCGGTCCATCGGACAGTGGCGGCTGCGGCCAGCCGCTCTTTATGGCTCATGTGCTGGTCCCCTGCGTTGCCCATCGCATACAGTGCGTCCCAATAATGGGGCATCCCGGAGCGGTGGCTGAGCAGGCTGCGGATGGTGATGGGTCCGGGCGGCTTGATGATGCTCTCGAAGTCCGGCATGTACTCCTGGATGGGGTCGTCCAGCTGGATTTTCCCTTCCTCCACAAGCTTCATGACGGACACCGCCACCATGGACATCGTGATGTCGCCAACCTGGGTCTGGTCGGTCAGTTGCACCGTTTCTTTGGTATCAAGGTTCCGGACCCCCTCTGCCGAGGCCCATTCGCCCACCCGGGACTTGACCTGGATGATGACGGCGGTCGCTCCGCCGGCGCGAATTTCCGCGCTGTACTTTTCCAGCACTGCGGCGAAGGCCGGCACCGCCCGTTCCGACGTGGTGGCCGTGGGCGACTGGACGGTGGGAGTCTGCTGGTCAGGCGGGTCCGGGGCGCTGGTGCAGCCAGCGACCGAAACCACCAGCACAGCCGCGGCGAGAGCGGCCGCGAGGCGGAAGGAGCTGAAACCACTAACGGCTGCGTGCATCCCATGTCCCTTCAAGGGGCCGGTCAGCAACTGGACTCCCGAGAGACCCGCCAGCAGCACCGGCACCTCCGATATTCCTCAAGGCCGCAAGGGGTGTCAAGGACCAGCGGCAGCCCGGTGACTTCGGCCGCCGGCCCTTGTAGTGTCGTGGGCACGGGGCAACGCGTCCCTGCCGCCTGACACCAGCGAACCAGCAACCAAGGAGAGAAGATGGCCGTCAACGACGACGAAGCACAGATCCTGGACCAGTGGACCCAGCGGCTGACACAGGCGCTGCAGATCCTGGACCTGGAAGTGGACCAGGAGTTGCTCCTTGACCTGGCACGGAAGTCCGCCGGCTCGGTGATCCACGCGGCGGCTCCGGTGACCACGTTCCTGGTGGGCTACGCGGCCGGGCTCGCCGCCGGCAACGGCAGTGCCGGGTCGAAGGAGGCGTCTTCGGCGGCAATTTCGCAGGCGGCCGACGTCGCGTTCCGGCTGTGCCAGGACGGGCACGACGGCGGCCCTGCAGCCACTGGGTGGGCGGACACCGCGCAGTAGCGACTCCGGGTCACCATCAGCGGTCCGGCCCCGCTTGGACGGTGCTGGGCCGCACCGCTCAAGCGGGCCAGAGCCGCTCATGCCGGCAGGAGCCTGAGCTAGCCTGCGGCGGTCGGCTCGTCCACGAACGCCAAAACCGGCTCCAGCCGAACGATCACGGCCTTGGACACGGGCGTCTGGCTGCCCTCGGCCACACTGTCCAGGGGCACCAGGACGTTGGCTTCGGGATAATAAGCCGCCGCACAGCCGCGGGCCGTCGGGTAGGACACCAGGCGGAAGTTGGGCAGCACCCGTTCCACGTTGTCCGCGTACACGCCGTGGACATCCACGTGCTGCCCGTCGGTCAGGCCCAGTTCCGCCAGGTCCTCGGGGCTGACGAATACGACGTCCCGGCCCTTCCTGATGCCCCGGTAGCGGTCGTTGTGGCCGTAGATGGTGGTGTTGAACTGGTCGTGCGAGCGCATGCTCTGCAGGATCAGGGTCCCCGCGGGCCGCTCCACGTGCTCCAGGTCATTGACCGTCAGCATCGCTTTGCCGGTGGGGGTGTTGAAGGTCCGCGAATCCCGCGGGCCGTTCGGCAGCACAAAGCCGCCGTCCTGTCGGATCTTCCGGTTGTAGTCCTCGCAGCCCGCCACCACATGGGAGATGTGCTCACGGACGAGGTCGTAGTCCTTTTCGAAACCCGCCCAGTCGGCGTTGACGGAGTCCCCCAGTACGTGCCGGGCCAGCCTGCTGACGATGGCAACTTCGGACAGCAGTCCCGGCGCTACAGGGTCCACGGTCCCGTGTGAGGCGTGCACGGCGCAGACGGTGTCCTCCACCGAAACGAACTGCGGCCCAGTCTCCTGCAGGTCGATTTCGGTGCGGCCCAGGGTGGGCAGGATCAGCGCTTCGGCGCCGGTGACCGTGTGCGAGCGGTTGAGCTTGGTGGAAATCTGCACCGAAAGCGCCGTATTCTCCATGGCCGCGAAGGCGGCGTGGGTGTCCGAAATGGCTCCCGCGAAGTTGCCGCCGAGTCCCACAAAAACCCGGATGCCGCCGTCGCGCATTTGCCGGACGGTTTCCACGGCGTCCACGCCGTGTTCGCGCGGCGGATCGAAGCTGAACTCCTTGCCCAGCGAGTCCAGGAAGGCCGGCGGCATCTGTTCCCAGATGCCCATTGTCCGGTCGCCCTGGACGTTGCTGTGGCCGCGGATGGGCGAGGCGCCGGCGCCGGGCTTGCCGATGTTGCCGCGGAGCAGCAGCAGGTTGATGATCTCCTTGATGGTGGCCACACCTTTTTTGTGCTGCGTGATGCCCATGGCCCAGGTGATGATCACCTTGTCGGCCCGCAGGTACCGGTCGGCGAGCTCGTCGATCTCCTCGGCCCGCAGTCCGGTGGCCGCGAGGACGGCGGCATCATCCAGGCCGGCAAGGTGCGCCTTCAGTTCCTCCAGCCCTTCGCAGTGCTCCTCGAGGAAGGCGTGGTCGAGGACAGTTCCCGGGGCCGCAGCCTCCGCGTCCAGGACGCGTTTGGAAACAGCCTGCAGGAGCGCCATGTCGCCGCCGATCCGTACCTGGATGAACTGGTCCGCCAGGTCCGTTCCGTGCCCGATGATCCCCTTGACCTTCTGCGGGTTCTTGTAACGCATCAGCCCGGCCTCCGGCAGCGGGTTCACCGCCACAATGCTGGCGCCGGCCTCCTTGGCTTCCTCCAGCGCGGTCAGCATCCTGGGGTGGTTGGTGCCCGGGTTCTGGCCCATGATGATGATCAGGTCCGCCTTGGCGAAGTCATCGTAGGAAATGGTGGCCTTGCCGATCCCGATGGTCTGCCCCATCGCCCAGCCCGAGGATTCGTGGCACATGTTGGAACAGTCCGGCAGGTTGTTGGTCCCATACGCGCGGACGAACAGCTGGTAGAGGAACGCGGCCTCGTTGGAGGTACGGCCGCTGGTGTAGAACGTGGCCTGGTCCGGACTGGCGAGGCCCTTGAGCCTGTCCGCGGCAAGGGTGAAGGCCTGCTCCCAGCTGACGGGGCGGTAGTGGTCCTCCCCCGCCGGCTTGTACACGGGCTCGGTGAGGCGCCCCTGCATCCCAAGCCAGTATTCGGACCTCTCACGCAACTCACTGACCGGGTGCTCGGCCCAGAAGCCGGACCCGATCACCACCGGAGTCGCTTCCCACGTGACCGCCTTGGCGCCGTTTTCGCAGAACTCGAAGGTCTTGCGGTGGCCGGGGTCCGGCCAGGCGCAGCTCATGCAGTCGAAGCCGTCCTTCTGGTTCAGCGCAAGCAACGTTTTCCCCGCCCGGCCCACGCCCATGTGCTTCAGGGCCGGCTGCATGGAGTGGTACACACCCGGGACGCCCGCCGCCCACGTCTTGGGATGGCCGCTGACTTCGATGCCGGACTCGTCGGCCTCTTCCACTTTCGGGTTCTTGCGCGTCACGCTGCATTCTCCTTGTTCCTGCGGATACCGACAACGCGCCGGCTTCACCGGCGGATCGGTCACTTTCCACAGTTGTTCAGGGGAGGGTGTAAGTCAAGGAGTGGGGCCGCACGCTTAGGTAGGCTGGAGGGGACTCCGACGAAAGGCCCCCAACGTGGAAGTTTCCTCCATTGTCTGGACCCTGACCATCGCGGGAATTGTTGGCTTGCTGGCCTTCGATTTCTTCTTCCATGTGCGGAAAGCCCACACGCCGTCGCTAAAGGAGTCGGCCATCTGGTCCTCCATCTACGTGGGGATCGCGCTCCTCTTCGGACTTGGCGTGCTGATGCTCGGCGGCAGCACCATGGGCACCGAATACTTCGCGGGCTATGTCACCGAGAAGGCACTGTCCGTGGACAACCTTTTTGTTTTCCTCATCATCATGGCCAGCTTCCGGGTGCCCCGGGCGGACCAGCAGAAGGTCCTGCTGTTCGGCATCGTCTTCTCGCTCATTGCCCGCACCGCGTTCATCTTCCTCGGCGCGGCCCTGATCAACAGCTTCGCCTGGGTGTTCTATATCTTCGGCCTGATCCTGCTGATCACCGCGGGCAACCTGCTCAAACCAGACAACCACGACGAAGAATCCGAAGGCCTGGTGGTCCGGCTCGCCAAGAAGTTCCTGCCGGCGTCAGAACACTACGACGGCGACAAACTCTTCACCATGGAGAACGGCAAACGCGTCCTCACCCCGATGCTCCTGGTGATGGTGGCCATCGGCGGCACTGACATCCTCTTCGCCCTGGACTCCATCCCCGCGATCTTTGGCCTGACGCAGAACGTGTACATCGTGTTCACGGCCACGGCGTTCTCGCTGATGGGCCTGCGCCAGCTGTTCTTCCTCATCGACGGACTGCTGGACCGCCTGATCTTCCTCTCCTACGGGCTCGCAGCGATCCTGGGCTTCATCGGCGTGAAGCTCATCCTGCACGCGCTGCATGAAAACAACCTGCCGTTCGTCAACGACGGCCAGCACGTCAACGTGGTGGAAGTCAGCACCGGCGTGTCCCTCACCGTGATCCTCGGCGTCCTGGTGGTCACCGTCCTGGCGTCCATCTTCAGCCCCAAGGGCAAGGCGAAGAACGCTGTGTCCGGCGCCAAGCGCCACGCCACCGACTACCTGGACCTCAACTACGAGACGGACATGGCGGAGCGGGACAAGATCTTCGCCCGGATGGTCCGCGAGGAGGACCAGATCCGGAAGCTTCCCGAGAAGTACAAGCGGCTCATCCGCAACGAGACCGAATTCCTGCAGCTGCTCCGCAGTGCCCATGCCGAGCACGATAAAGCCCAAGTGCGGGCGGCGCAGGAATAGTGCAACGCGGGGTCACATAAGGCCCCTCTGGACGTCGCGGAAGGGCCTTAAGTGGCCCCGCGTTGTCAGTGCCTGTTGCTAGATTCAAACCAAGGCCAGGGGAACCGTCCTCCGGCCAAGGCCAGTCAATGGGGAGGCCCCCGTGTTCCTGCTCGATCCTGCCAGCGATGGTCCCGGCCGCGGTGCGGCCCCGGACCTGGTGTTTTCCGCCAGCGACCTCGTGGCCGCCAGCGAGTGTGAGTACCGCACGCTCCGGATCCTGGACGAGAAGCTGGGCCGCTCGCCCAAGGCCGAGTTCCCCGACGACGAGATGCAGCGCCGCGCCGGCGCCTTGGGCGACAAGCACGAGGCCAAGGTCCTGGCTGGCCTGACCGCGCAGTACGGCGCCTGGGACGCCAGCCGTGGCGCCGGTGTGTTCACGATCGAGCGGGGCCAGAACGTCCGGGCAGACCTGGTGGCCAAGCAGGCCGAAACGGAACTGGCGCTCCGGGCCGGGGCGGACGTGGTGTTCCAGGCAACCTTCTTCGACGGCGAGTTCCTGGGCTACGCCGACTTCATCGTCAACGAGGCCGCAGGCACCGGCACCCCGGGACGGTACGAAGTCTGGGACACCAAGCTGGCCCGGCACGCGAAGGTGGGTGCACTCCTGCAGCTGGCCGCCTACGGCGACCAGCTCATCGGCATGGGCCTGGAACCATCGCCCCGGGTCACGCTGGTGCTGGGCGCCGTGGTCGACGGCGACTACGTCCGCAGCCACCACTCCCTGCCGGACCTGTTGCCGGTTTTCCGCGAGCGCCGCGACCACTTCCGCGCCCTGACCGCTGCCCACCGGGAGCGCGGTTCCTCGGTGCAGTGGCTGCAGCCTGGAATCACCTGTTGCGGGCGCTGCAATTATTGCGCGGAACAGGTCCAGGCCCACCGTGACCTCCTGATGGTCGGCGGGATGTCCACCCTCCGCCGGAAGAAGCTCATTGCCGACGGCGTCACCACCATCGATGCCCTGGCCGACCTTCCGCCGGACAGGGCCACCGGTTCGCTGGCCAGGCTCCGCGACCAGGCCCGGATGCAGCTGGGCCGCGATACTCCGGACGGATCACGGACCTTCACCAAGGACGGCGAAGACCACACTGTCACGTTCAAGGTGCTGCCCCGGAACGCCCTCAGCAGTATCCCTGCGCCCAGTCCCGGCGATATCTTCTTCGACTTCGAAGGCGACCCGCTCTGGCAGGACCCGGCCACCAGCCAGTGGGGGCTGGAGTACCTGTTCGGCGTGATCGAGGCGCCGGATGCTGCCGCCCTGGCGGCCGGCAAGCCGGTGTTCCGTCCGTTCTGGGCGCATTCCCGCTCCGGGGAACGGCAGGCCTTCCTGGACTTCCTCGCCTATGTCGAAGAACGCCGCTCGCGGTACCCCGACATGCACGTCTACCACTACGCCGCGTACGAAAAATCGGCGCTCCGGAACCTGTCCGTCACTCACCTCGCGGGCGAGGACATCGTGGACAACTGGCTCCGCGAAGGCGTGCTCGTGGACCTCTACGCCACAGCCCGCCACTCCCTCCGGATCTCCGAACCGTCCTACTCCATCAAGAAGCTCGAGCCGCTCTACATGGGTGACAACCTCCGCTCCGGCGACGTCAAGGACGCCGGGGCCTCGGTGGTGGCCTACGCCGCCTATTGCGCAGCCCGCGACGACGGCGATGACGCTACAGCCGCGGAGATCCTGGCCTCAATCTCCGACTACAACGAGTACGACTGCCTTTCCACCCTCCGCCTCCGCGACTGGCTGCTGGGGCTCCGCGGCTCGGCGTCCGGCTCCACGGCACCTGCCGGCGGCCCTGACGAAGGAGGGCACGTCGCCGGCACCCAGGCGCCGCTGGTGCCTGACGTCCCGCCGGACACACCGGAAGCGGAACCGACGCCGGAGGAACTGAGCCTCCGCGAGTATCTGGCCGGCCTCCCGGACACGCGGCCGTGGACCCCCGACGAGCGTGCCATCGCCATGGTGGCCGCCGCCACCGGCTACCACCGCCGCGAGCGGAAGCAGTTCTGGTGGGAGCACTTCGACCGCACCGAGTCCGAGATCGACCACTGGTCGGACCACCGCAACGTGTTTGTGGTGGACTCCGCTGAGGTGGTCACGGACTGGGTGCTGGCCAAGCCCACGGTCCGGATGCGCACCCGGGTCCTGCGGCTCAGCGGAACCATGAGCGAAGGCTCGGACTTCAAGCCGGGAAGCACCTGGTGCCGGCTCTACGATTCACCCGTGCCGGACGGGCTGGAGGACGCGCAGGGAAACCTGCTCGCGCGCGGCTTCACGTTCGGCACCCTGGTCACCGCCGTCGAGGACCACCCGGACACGCCGGGCAAGACCATCATCACCATTGAAGAAAAGGAAACCGGAAAGGTCCCGGCGTACCCGCACATCCCCATCGCCCTGACAGAGGACCAGCCGGTCCGCACGGCCAGCATCGAGGCCGCTCTCACCGAACTTGCCCAGTCCGTGGGCGCATCGGTTCCGCGGCTCCCGGAACACCCGGGTGTGGACATCCTCCGCAAGGCTGCGCCGCGGTTCCGTTCGCTGTCCGGTCCTGCCGCCGTCGGCAAGGACGGCTCCGGCGCGGCGGACTACGTCACGGCCATCACGACGTCCCTGCTGGACGTTGACCGTTCCTACCTCGCCGTCCAGGGACCTCCGGGCACCGGCAAGACCTACGTCGGCTCCCATGTGATTGCCCGGCTGATCGGGGAGGGCTGGAAGATCGGCGTCGTGGGCCAGTCCCACGCCGTGGTGGAGAACATGCTGTGCACCGCCATTAAAACCGCTGGAGTGGATCCGGAACGCGTGGCCAAGAAGCTGTCCACACCGCACCAGGTCCTGTGGCGGCGCACGTCCGACGACGACGTCGCTGCGCTGCTGGAGTCCCGCGGCGGCTGCCTGGTGGGCGGCACGGCGTGGACCATGACCGGCAAGTCGGTCCTTGCCGGGTCCCTGGACCTGCTGGTCATCGACGAAGCCGGGCAGTTCTCGCTGGCCAACACCCTGGCCGTGGCACGTTCAGCCAAACGCCTCCTGCTCCTGGGCGACCCGCAGCAACTGCCGCAGGTCACGCAGGGCGCCCACCCCGAACCGGTGGACGAGTCAGCGCTGGGATGGCTCGCCGCCGGGCACGCCACGCTGCCCGCGGAACTGGGCTATTTCCTGGCGGACAGTTGGCGGATGCACCCCGAACTGTGCCGCGCCGTGTCCGTCCTGAGTTATGACGGCAAACTCGAATCGGCGCCGGCGGCTTCACTCCGCAGCCTGGCCGAACTGCCACCCGGGGTGGAAACGGTGTTCGTTGAACACGCCAGCAACACCACGTCCTCCACCGAGGAGGCCGCCGAAGTGGTCAGGCAGGCCCGGCGTCACATCGGGCTGAAGTGGACTGCCGGCGGCGACCAGCCTGCCCGGCCCCTGACAGCTGAGGACGTCCTGGTGGTGGCGGCCTACAACGCCCAGGTCCAGCTGATCCGCCACGCCCTCGTCCAGGCCGGGCTTGACGGCGTGAGGGTGGGAACCGTGGACAAGTTCCAGGGCCAGGAGGCACCCGTGGTTCTGGTGTCCATGGCGTGTTCGGCTGTTGCCGAGGCTCCCCGCGGCGCGGAATTCCTGCTGAACCGGAACCGGATCAACGTCGCAGTGTCCCGGGGCCAATGGCGGGCGGTGATTGTCCGCTCCCCAGAACTCACCAGCTACATGCCGCGGAAACCCGAGGTGCTGGAGCAGCTCGGGGCGTTCATCGGCCTGAGCCCGCGGACCGGCTGAGGATATGCCCCGAGGGCATTCCGAAGGCCCCGGTCAGCGGGCCCTGAAGCCGCGGAAGGCACCCTCGGCCGCGGACAGGGTATCTTCAACCCGTTCCACCCGGCCGGGGGTGTTGTCCGAATTCAGCCAGTCCAGCAGCTCCTGGATCCGGTGTTGCGGCCCTTCGGCAATCACCGACACGGAACCGTCGTCGAGGTTTTTCACCAGCCCCGTCAGGCCCAGTTCCTCGGCCTTGCCCATCGTCCAGAAACGGAATCCGACACCCTGCACCACGCCGAAGACGCGGGCAGAAAGCCGGATGTCGCCGTCGTCCTGTGGTGTAGAGTCCCGTCCTGCCGAGCCCTGTCCTGCGGGGCCCGGCCGTACGTCGTCCTGTCCTGCGGAGTGCCGTCCTGCCGGAGGTGCCATGGCGTCAGGACTGCTTGACCAGCGCCGCTTCGACGTTGATCTTCACCTTGTCGCTGACCAGCAGGCCGCCGGCTTCCAGCGCCGCGTTCCAGGTCAGGCCGAACTCCTTGCGGCTGATCTCAGCCTCCGCGGAGAAGCCTGCACGGGTGGCTCCGAACGGGTCAACGGCCACCCCGGTGAATTCGACTTCGAGTTCGATGGGTTTGGTGATGCCGCGGATGGTGAGGTCGCCGGTGAGGGTGTAGTCCTCGCCGTCGCCCTCAACTGAGGTGGCGCGGAAGGTCATCTCGGGGAAGGTCTCCACGTCGAAGAAATCCGGGCCCTTGACGTGGCCGTCCCGGTTGGCGTCGCCGGAATCGAAACTGGCGGTCTTCACTGTGGCGTGCAGCGAGGCCTCGGCCAGCGATCCGCCGATCCGGGCCTCGGCACTGGCATCCGTGAAGCGGCCGCGGACCTTGCTGATGCCCGCGTGGCGGACCGTGAAGCCGATCTCGCTGTGGGACATGTCCAGCGTCCAGACGCCCGGCGTGATTCCTGAGGGAAGAGTCATTTTCCGCATCTCCTAAGTGGGTGGAAACCGGTCACAGCGACCAAAACCCACAGTGCGTCACTCCGCAGTTTTTGTCCAGATAGGGGCGGTCGACCTGTCCCGGTGCGGCCCCTATCTGGACAAAAACTCCCCTGGCGGACTCAGTTGATGGTGATGTCCCGCGTGCGGTGGTCGTAGCGGATGGTGACAGCGCCACCGTTGTGGTGCAGTTCGTGGTTGGGGCCATCGAACGTGCCGAACGCGCCGTAGTTCTCTTCCCAGGAACGGTTCAGCGCGATCTTGAACGTGTAGTAGCCGGCGGGCAGTTCCGCGTCGATCTTCCACTGCTGTGCGACGAAGTCGAACGCCATCTGGGCTTCGTCATACTGCGGAGCCCAGTTCTCGGGGGCGCCCAGGAGCGTGTTGAAGTCGCCGGCAACTGCCACCGCCTCAGGCTGGGGGAAGGTCTCCACGTCCGGGCCTTCAAGCGACGCGGCGACAACGGCTTCAGACTTCGTCTTGGGGGCTGCTTTGCGCGAACGGACAGCCTTGACCACCGGCTCCACGGCCTCTTCGATGATCTTGGCGGCCTTGCCAACGGCCTCGGCGGCCTTCTTGGCGGGCGCCTTCTTCGCTGGAGCCTTCTTGGCGGGGGCCTTCGTCACGGTTTCGTCAGCGGCCTCGGCGTTCTTGACCACGGCGGACTTGCGCGTGGTCCGGGCCGCGGCAACCTTGGCGGGAGCGGCAATGGGCGCCACCGGAACCGGGGTGTTGGCCGGAACGGGGGTTCCGGCGTCGAGCGCTGCGGCAAAAGCGTCGGCATCGGCGAAGGCAACCGTGGCCCGCATCCCGTCCTCGGTGATGGTCCACCCGGAACGGCCCTTGACCAGCCAGCCGGCCTTGACCAGCTTGGCCGTGGCGGAGGTGAGGGTCTTGTGGCCGCGGGGAATCCCGCCGCTGAGCAGTTCGGCCTCGTGCGGGCTGAATGGCACGCGGACAGTGGCCTCGGCGAGCACGCCTCCTGCGTTCAGCGCATCGCCGGTCCACGTGCCTTCCGTCAGGACATCCAGCACGGATTTGAGTCGAAGGTTGGTGTTTTCTGTGGCGGACTTGGCCATGATTCCCCTTTGTAAAGCGATCGGTCTCTAGGCATCTTGCCAACAGCCTGTTAAATCGCACGACTTGAATTGGTTAACTCTGCGTGTCGTGACCGACTATGACGCGAGTTACACCGGAAGTGAGGCGGGAGTCTCGGGTCTGGGGCTGTTTACTCAACCCCGGGGCGCTGAAACGGGCTCCGCCGGTCCCTGCCCGGACACGCTTGCGGCACCAGTGTAGCGGCAGGCGGCACCGGCCGCGTCGCCGGCGTTGGGGCTAAGCGCGGTTCAGCTCGTCCACCAACTCGGCTTTCCGTTCTTCGGACGCGAACGATGAGTGGATGGAGTTGGCCGCGAGCCGGGCCCGGTCAAACTCGGAAAGCCCGAAGGCGGCCTCCAGCTGCGTGAAGTTGTCGTCGACGTAGCCGCCGAAGTACGCCGGATCATCGGAGTTTACGGAGACGTTGAGCCCGGCGGCGAGCATGGCCGGAAGCGGGTGGTCTGCCAGGGTGTCCACGGCGCGGAGCCGGACGTTGGACAGCGGGCAGACGGTCAGCGGAATACGGTCTGCCACGAGCCGCTCCACCAGGTCGGGGTCCTCCATGCAGCGGATGCCGTGGTCGATCCGCTCCACTCCCAGGACGTCCAGCGCTTCAATGATGTACGACGCCGGTCCCTCCTCGCCCGCGTGGGCGGTCAGCCGCAGGCCCGCTTCCCGGGCCTTGGCGAACAGGCGTTCAAACTTCGACGGCGGATTGCCCACCTCGGCCGAGTCCAGGCCGATCGCACCGATCGGGGCGTTCATGGCCAGCAGTCCGTCCAGGACCTCCAGTGCAGACTCCTCCGACAGATCCCGCAGGAACGCGGCAATAAGCATGGTGGAGATGCCGAAGTCCTTCACCGACGTCGCCAGGGCAGATGCCACTCCGTTGACGCAGGTCTCCAAGCTGACGCCGCGGGACAGGTGCGCCTGCGGGTCCATCATGATCTCCGCGTGCCGGACACCGGCGGCGGCGGCCCGGGCAAGGTACGCCCGGGTCATATCCGCGAAGTCCTGTTCGGTCTGGAGCACGGCCATGTTGGCGTAGTAGAGGTCCAGGAAGGACTGCAGGTCAGTGAACTCGTACAGTCCACGAAGTTCGTCAAGGCCCGAGTACGGGAGGGTGATGCCGTTGCGCTCCGCCAGTTCGAAGATCAGCTCCGGCTGCAGGGTGCCCTCGATGTGCAGGTGCAGCTCGGCGACGGGGAGGATCCTCACCGCCGCTTCAGTCTCGGGAGCTTGTGCTTCTGAAGGTTCCGTCCCGCGAACTTCCGCCCCCGGAAGTTCCGCCCCCGGAAGTTCCGTCGCAGGAAGTTCCGTCTCTGGAAGCGGATCGGCGGCAGTGTCCCGGTAATTGTCCATCGGGTCAGGATATCGCCCGTCGGCCTGTTCGCGGCTAGAGTCGGATCAATGCGGAACCCTAAGCAGGCTGACGATCTTTCACTTCCCACTCCCGGCCATCTGGCGGACGGTTATGTCCGGGTCCGGGGCGCGCGGGAGAACAACCTGCGGAATGTGGATGTGGATGTGCCGCGCGACTCGATCGTGGCGTTCACGGGCGTGTCCGGCTCGGGGAAGTCCTCACTCGCCTTCGGCACTATCTACGCCGAAGCCCAGCGCCGCTACTTTGAATCCGTAGCCCCCTACGCGCGCCGCCTCATCCAGCAGGGCCACAACCCCAAGGTGGAGATGATCTCCGGGCTGCCACCCGCCGTCGCCCTTCAACAACGCCGCGGCGCACCCAGCAGCCGTTCCACCGTGGGCACGGTGACTACGCTCTCCAACTCGCTCCGGATGCTGTTTTCCCGTGCGGGGACCTACCCGGCCGGTGCCAAACAGCTGGACTCCGACGCGTTTTCGCCGAACACCGCGGCCGGCGCCTGCCCCGAATGCCACGGCCTGGGAGTCGCGCACACCGTGAGCGAGGAATCCCTGGTCCCCGACCCGGCCCTCACCATCCGGGAAGGTGCCGTCGCGGCGTGGCCGGGCGCCTGGCAGGGCAAGAACCTCCGCGACATCCTCAGCCACCTGGGCTACGACGTGGACGTGCCGTGGCGGAAGCTGCCCCGGAAGCAGCGCGACTGGATCCTGTTCACCGACGAGCAGCCCGTCGTCGAAGTCACGCCCGAACGCGACCGTGTGGCCAAGCCGTACAAGGGCCGGTTCTGGAGCGCCAAAAGCTATGTCCTGCACACCCTGGCGGACTCCCAGAGCGCGGCCATGCGCGAGCGCGTCCTGGCGTTCATGGAGTCCGGTCCGTGTCCGCGCTGCGGCGGCACGGGACTGCGGCCCGAAGCCCTCGCCGTGTCCTTTGCCGGCCGGACCATCGCCGACCTCAACGCCGCGCCGATGGTGGAGCTGGCCGAGATCATCCGCCCCACCGCGGGCCTGAAGGAGGCCGGCACCGCATCACGCCGGCAGTCCTCCGGCGAGGACAACGAGGTGGCCGTGGCCATCACCGCGGACCTCCTGCACCGCATCACCGTGCTCCTGGACCTGGGGCTGGGATACCTGGCGCTGGGCCGCGCCACGCCCACCCTCTCCCCTGGCGAAATGCAGCGGCTGAGGATCGCCACCCAGCTCCGCTCCGGGCTGTTCGGCGTGATCTACGTGCTGGACGAGCCGTCCGCGGGCCTCCATCCGGCCGATGCCGAGCCGCTCCTGGCGGTGCTGGACCAGCTCAAGGCCTCGGGCAACTCGGTCTTCGTGGTGGAACACAACATGGACGTGGTCCGCCGCGCAGACTGGCTGGTGGACGTTGGCCCCCGCGCCGGTGAAGGCGGCGGTGAGGTGCTCTACAGCGGCCCGGTCGCCGGGCTGGCGGCCATCGCGGAGTCGGTCACCCGTCCATTCCTGTTCGACGGCGGCGGGACGTCCGACGGCGGCGCCTCACCGCGTGCCGGTGCCCGGGAGCCTGATGGCTGGCTGGAGCTGGCCGGCATCAGCCGGCACAACCTCAAAGACCTTGACGCGCGGTTTCCTTTGGGCGTTCTGACGGCAGTCACCGGAGTGTCCGGCTCCGGCAAATCCACCCTGGTCAGCCATGTCCTCGGGGAGGTGGTGGGCTCCGGCCTGAAAACCCACCAGCCGGCGAACCCGGCGGAACCTGACGACGCAGGCCCGGCTACGCCCCTGTCGGTTGGGCCGGTCAGCGGCGCGGAACGGATCGACAGGCTGGTCACGGTGGACCAGAAGCCTATTGGCCGCACGCCGCGCTCCAACCTGGCCACCTACACGGGGCTCTTCGACGCTGTGCGCAAGGAATTCGCCGCGACGGAGCAGGCCCGGGCCCGCGGTTTCGGCGCAGGGAGATTCTCCTTCAACGTCGCCGGGGGCCGCTGCGAAACGTGCCAGGGCGAGGGGTTCGTAGCCGTGGAGCTGCTCTTCCTCCCGGGCAGTTACGGCCCGTGCCCGGAGTGCGGCGGTTCCCGGTACAACCCCGAAACCCTGGAGGTCACCTACCAGGGCAAGAACGTGGCTGAGGTGCTGCGCCTGACGGTGGACGCGGCCGCCGGATTCCTGTCCGACATTCCCGCCGCTGCCCGCAGCCTGAAGAGCCTCCGGGACGTGGGCCTGGGCTACCTCCGGCTGGGCCAGCCCGCCACCGAGCTGTCCGGCGGCGAGGCCCAGCGCATCAAGCTGGCCACCGAACTGCAGCGTACCCAGCGAGGCCACACCCTTTACCTGCTGGACGAGCCAACCACCGGGCTCCACCCCGCCGACGTCCAACTGCTCATGGCCCAGCTCCACGGACTGGTGGACAGCGGCAACACAGTAGTGGTCGTGGAACACGAGATGGCCGTTGTGGCGGCGGCGGACTGGGTCATTGACCTGGGCCCCTCGGGCGGGGACGCCGGCGGCCGGATCGTCGCCACCGGAACCGCGTCCGACGTCGCGCGTTCACCTCACAGCCGCACCGCGCCCTACCTGGCGGCGGCACTTCCCCAGCCGGCCACCAGCCAACGCCCAGAAACCATCTCGGTTTGATAACGGCACCGTGATGTCCTAGCGTGAAATACAAGCCCGTAATTCGGGCGACATGAATGCCCGGTGCTGCCTCCACCAGAACTGCCCGGCCGGCAGACACCGAACATGACCTCTAATCGTCAGGGGCGGGCAGTGGCGCGACGACCTCCGGGGACGGATCGAGCGCAGGTGGCCTTCAGGAGCATCACCACATGAAAAACACCACTTTCCGTACTGCCGCACGCCGTGGAGTAACCCTTGCCGCCGTCTCAGCTGCAGGGCTTGCACTCTCCGCAACCGCCGCCAACGCGGCCACCAGCACCTCAACGTGGGACGCCCTCGCCCAGTGTGAAAGCGGCGGCAACTGGTCCACCAACACCGGCAACGGCTACACGGGCGGCCTGCAGTTCAGCGACAGCACGTGGGCTGCCTACGGCGGCACCGGCTCCGCGGCCAACGCCACCCGCGAACAGCAGATCGCCGTGGCCGAACAGGTCCAGGCCTCGCAGGGTTGGGGAGCATGGCCCTCCTGCGCGTCCCAGCTGGGCCTGAGCGGCGGTGGCGGCGCGACGGCGGTTGCTCCACAAAGCGTCCCGGTCCAGAGCGTGCCGGCCCAGAGCGTGCCGGTCCAGAGCGCGCCGGCCGTCCAGGCGCCGGCCGTCCAGGCGCCCACGGATGCGGTGGCGGCTTCGCAGCATGCCGCGCCCGTTGCCCTGAGTGGGGAGACCTACACACTCGAGGCGGGCGACACCCTCAGCACGGCCGCCGATAAGCTTGGCATCGAGGGCGGCTGGCAGAGCCTGGCCGACGCAAACCTGGACACCATCGCCGATCCCGATCTGGTGTTCGCGGGGCAGGTACTGCAGCTTCCCGCCTAACGGCCCGGACTGACCATTAACAACGACGCCGGAGCGTCCCCCCAGCGGGGAGCTCCGGCGTCGTTGTTGTGTCTTGAGTTTGTGGTTGGCTGCCGAAGTTACGCGGCGGCCGGGATTTCGCGGACGATGCGAACCTTCCAGGCGGCGTCGTCACTGGTGTCCAGGAGGGCCACAGTGCCGTGCGCGACATTCAGGGCCACGCGCTTGGCTGCCAGCAGTTCGAGGTAGAGGTGCTCGTTCATGCGGCTGGGCGTGTCGATCATGTACTTCACGGCGTCGCGGACCTTGCGGTAGTTGGCGCTGCGTTCGCGGTGCAGGTGCAGTTCAAGGGACTGGCGCTGGCGGACTTTGGGTTCGTGCTTGTTGAGCCAGGACACAGCCGCGTGCACGCCGACCACCAGGGCCAGTGATACGGCGTAGATCCACCAGCCGCTGGTCAGGAGGAACAGGGGCAGGTTTGCGATGGCCACAATCGCAATGATGACGCGCAGGGCGGCGATCTTGCGGAGGGTCAGTGCCACGGCGGCCAGGGCGGCGCGGAAGCCGTGCTGGTCCTTGCGGGCCGTGGCGGGGTCGATCGTGAATTCGTCAAGGACCAGGATGCCCTTGGCCTCCGGGCTCAGCATCTGCCCGAACTTGGGCGTGAAAGGCTGGGCAGTACCGGCGGTCATTTCAGGTGTAGTTGTCATGTAGGGGCTTCCGGGACGCTGGGGTGTTTCGGTGATCTTAGTGGTTGGGCCTATCCACTGTATGCATCGGTCCACTATGTGAACATTCGCCGTGCCGCTCCTGTGGCGGCCGGCACTGCAATTGGCACTTGAGCCGCATGCCGTCAGACTGAAGGGATGCAAACCTTCCTCCCGTACCCCGATTTCCGGCAGAGCGCCGCAGCACTGGACACTGCCAGGCTTGGCAAGCAGCGCGTTGAGGCGCTGCAGACGCTTCGGGCGCTGGTCATTCCCGAGTACGGCTGGCAGACCCACCCTGCCGTCCGCATGTGGATGGGCTACGTTCCTGCCCTGACCATGTACGGCCTGGCCATGGTGGACGAGTGGACCGAACGTGGCCACCCGGACAACACCCGCGCCAACATCATGGAGTTCGCACCGCAGGCAGCCCACCCGGACTACGCGGCCAAGATCCCCATGCCGCCATGGTTGGGGAACTCTGATTTCCACCTGAGCCACCGGTCCAAGCTGCTGCGCAAGGAACCGAAGTTCTACAAAACGGTCTTTCCTGACGCCGTGCCGGACATCGACTACATCTGGCCCGAGCCCAAGCATGAGTTCCTGCCCGCGGACCCCGAGGATGACATCCTGTGGATCCTGCGCTCCCCGCACGAGGAATTCAGCCCGGAGACGCTGAACACCGTTGCCCTGCCGCCGGTCCGCCGCAATGCGGCGGCAGCCGAACAGGACGACTACTCCCCCGTCTACGCGGACGACGGATCCCGCCGCCCCTCCAAGCAGCCCCGGAAGCTTCCGCCGAAAGCAAAGATCAAGAAGCCCACGAGGAAGCGCCAGGCCCAGGAGGAAGCGTTTGCCACGCTCCCGGGCAAGACCGCTGTGGCGGTTTCGTTCGAGGACGGCGCCAAATTCGCCGTAGGCCAGGTGCTGGGCCGGCCCATCACGCTCGAAGACGGCCGCTTCGGCCGCAACTTCAGCGTCACCGAAGTGATCGACCGGTCCGCGTTCGACTACCCGGCGCTGCTGCAGGACCCCCGGGTGTTCTTCCCGGTCCCTGCCCCCTGACCGCATGACCATCCTCATGGCCGGCTGCGGCGACCTGGGCACGGAAGCGGGCCTGCGCTTCGCCGCGGCCGGGGACCGGGTGGTGGGCTGGCGCCGGTCGCCGGAAAAGCTGCCTCCGGCGATCAAAGGCGTCGCGGCTGACCTGACCGCCGCCGACCTGCCGGCCATCCCGGCGGACACCACCGCCGTCGTCGTAGCCGTCGCCGCAGAATCCCCTACCGAGGCGGCCTACCGTGCCGCCTACGTGGACGGGCTGGCGCACGTCCTGGACGCCTTGGAACGTGACGGCGTGACGCCGCGGCGGGTGCTGTTTGTGTCCTCCACGGCGGTTTACGGGGACGCCGGTGGCGGCTGGGTGGATGAGCGCACGACGCCGGCACCTGGCGGTTTCTCCGGGCGCATCATCCGCGAGGCTGAGGAACTCCTGGTTTCGCGGCTGCGCGGCACCGGTACTGCGCCGGTTGTGCTGCGGCTGGGCGGGATTTACGGGCCGGGGCGGACTCGGCTGATTGACCAGGTCCGCAGTGGGCAGGCAGTCATCCCTGATGAGCCGCGCTACACGAACCGGATCCACCGGGACGATGCAGCAGCGGCCATCGTCCGCCTCGCGTGCATGGCTTCTATGCCCGCTCCGGTATATGTCGGTGTGGACAATTCTCCCGCCGAGCTTGGGGACGTTCTGCGTTTCCTGGCCGCCGAGATGGGCTATCCGGAACCGCCCATTGGCCCCGCAGGCGAAGCCCGGGGCGGGAACAAGCGCTGCAGCAACGCGCTGCTAAGGAGTACGGGATTCGAGTTCGCCTACCCGTCGTTCCGTGAGGGCTACCGCGCCATCCTGGCCGGCAAAGGGGTCCGTCACCCGTAAGCCACGCCCCTCAGGCTTGGCGCGAACGTACACTTACGGCCCCACCCACGTGCTCGAACGTACACTTACGCCCCCACCCACCAGCGCGAACGTACACTTGGGGCCGGACCGTCGACGCAGGCCTTGCCGGGGTCGACCTGAAATTGAACGCGTCGTCATCGAGGAGCACCGTGGACTTCCAGCACATCATCGAGGCCGTCGGCAGGTTCATGGACTTCGCCGGAGTGGCCGTGATGGTCATCGGCGCGGTTGTATCGATTCCTATGGCCCTCCGCGGCTACCAGCCACGGAAGCTCCCCGCAGGATCTGAAAAGCTGACCGTGTACCGGTCATATCGGCAGCTGTTGGGGCGGTCCATCCTGCTGGGGCTTGAACTCCTGGTGGCCGCCGACATCATCCGCACGGTGGCCGTGACACCAACCTTCGAGAGCGTGGGCGTGCTGGCGATCATCGTGCTGATCCGAACATTCCTGAGCTTCTCGCTGGAGCTGGAAATCACCGGACGCTGGCCGTGGCAGAAGGAACCGTCCGAGCCGTCCGCCAAGCACTCCTCCGAGGCGGCACCTGCGGACGCCTAAAAGTCCTGATCTCCCATCCCCGCACAACCAGGTCCGCGCCCTGCGGAGTTATCCACATAGGCCTCCTGGTTCACCGTTTTTGTCTGACCCTCGCGGGATGATTTGGGTATGGAAAACATGTCAGCGGACGAGGCGGTGGAGGCCTTTATGGCCTCCGCTGCGGCGTTGGCTGACTGTGTGCGCCGCGGGGTAGGCAGTGCCGGCTCTTGGGTTCAGGGCTCTGGGCTTCATGGCTCTGGGGGTCCGGATCCTCTTCGGGGGCAGGCGGATGCGTGCCTGGACGGACTCGCCGTATCGGCACGGGTCGATGCCATGCTGGCCGGCTTGAGGGTGCGCCTCGCCGCCGGATTCGCCGATAAGTCAATGGCCTTGGCCGCCCCGGCCAGGACTCCGGGGGAACACACTGCCCAGGAGATGGGCGTCGTCTCGGAGGTCGCCTGTGTGCTGACGGTCAGCGAACGCTCGGCGTCAGCGTTACTGGCCCAGTCCCGCGAACTCACCACCACCCTGCCGATAACGTATGAGGCGTTGCAGGAGGGGTCGATTTCGTGGCAGCACGCCCGGGTCATGGTCGACGAAGCGGCCAACCTCGATCCCGGCGTGGCCGCAGCGTTGGAAGCCCATTTCCTGGACCCGGACGCCCCCAACCCCGCTCAAGGCTGCCCGGCCGGTGAGATGGTCCCGTCCCGGTTCCGGCACAAGGTCAGGATCTGGAGGGAACGGCATCACCCGGTCAGCATCGAAAAGCGCCATGCGAAGAGTGTCCTGGACCGTCGGCTGGAGTACGCCCCGGACCGGGACGGCATGGCCTGGCTTTCGGCCTACCTCCCCGCCGACCAGGCCGCCGGGATCTGGAACCGCATGACCGCCGCTGCCCGGGCCCTCCAAGGCCCCACCGAGACCCGCACGATCACCCAAATGCGCGCCGACGTCGCCGCGAAACTGCTACTCAGCGCCGGCTTCGCCACCAGCAGTTCGATGAACGGCAGCGCAGACCAAACCAGCGGCAGCAGCGCCAGCGCTGGCACCGCCAGCACCAGCACCAGCACCAGCACCAGCACCAGCCATGATGGCGTGGCGGGCCGCCTTAGGGTCCCGGAGGGGGTCGATGCCGGCCGCGTGCCCACACCGGCGGCGCAGGTCCTGGTGACCGTGCCGGTGTTCGCTCTGATGGGCCTCACGGACGAACCTGCCCTACTCGACGGCTACGGACCGATCCCCGCATCGATGGCCCGGGAGCTGGTCGAGGATGGGGCATCCTCGTTCCACCGCGTCCTCACCGACCCAAGAGACGGGGCACCGCTGGAGATCGGACGGGAAAGCTACCGGGTCACCAAAGCCCAACGCCTATGGCTCCGGCTCCGGGACGGCAAATGCCCCTTCCCCGGCTGCTCCAACCAGTCCCTGGACAACGAAGCGGACCATATCCTCGCGTGGGCCGACGGCGGCACCACCGGCATCAGCAACCTCGGCCAGCCCTGCCCCAAGCACCATAGGCTGAGACACACCACCGGCTGGACACCCACCGGCGCCAGCATCGACAAACCGCCCGGCTGGATTTCACCCAACGGCCGCCACTACCGAAGCGAACACCAGGACTGGGAACCACCCCAATGGCCACCACAAATTCTGGATCAGCTAAGACACGGGGAACGTGGCCCAGTCATGTCCGAAGACATTCAGTCCGAATGTCTATTGCCTGCAGGCCCGCTGTCTGAAGATGCGGTGCCCAAAGATCTTCTGCCGGAGTGGGTCAGGCAGCACTAAGCCCGGCCGCAGTGGCCCGACGACCAACCAGTCGCGAGCACTAAGCGCAGGTTGGCCTGCCTAGCGCCTTACTTGCCGAGGCCGGCCTTACGAAGCGCCTCCGCCATGGCTGTGTTCACCGGCGCCGGCTTCGGGCCTGACTTAGGCGCGGCAGGCCTGCCGTTGGCTGGCTGCTGGGTCTTCCCGCGATCCTGGCGGCCAGCTTCCGGACGCCCACCGGCACCACGGCTACTTTCCTGCCGCCCGCGATCCTGGCGGCCAGCCTCCGGCCGTCCACCGCCACCCCGGCCCCCTTCCGAACGAACGCCAGCACCGCCACTGCGGCCAGCCTCCGGACGCCCACCGCCACCACCGGCACCACGGCCCCCGGACGGTGACGGCTCGTCGTCGAGCCTCAATGTCAGCGAGATCCGCTTCCGCTCCGGATCAGCCTCGAGGACCTTGACCCGCACCACCTGGCCGGACTTCACCACCTCGCGCGGATCGGAAACAAAGCGGTTGGCCAGGGCAGACACATGGACCAGCCCGTCCTGATGCACCCCAACGTCCACGAAGGCGCCGAACGCGGCCACATTGGTGACCGTCCCCTCGAGCACCATTCCGGGCACAAGGTCTGAAATCTTCTCGATCCCTTCCGAGAACGTCGCCGCGGCAAACGCAGGGCGCGGATCCCGGCCGGGCTTGTCCAGTTCTGCCAGGATGTCCTGCACAGTGGGCAAACCGAATGTCCCGTCCACAAACACCCGGGGGTCAAGCGACGACGCCGGCGACGACCCGGCTGCCACCAGGATCTTCCGCGCCACCGAGTAGGCCTCCGGGTGCACGCTGGACGCATCCAGGGGTTCGGCTCCCCCGGTGATCCGGAGGAAGCCCGCACACTGCTCAAACGCCTTCGCCCCGAGCCGAGGCACCTTCTTCAAGTCACTGCGCTTGGCGAACGGGCCGTGTTCGTTCCGGTACACCACGATGTTTTCGCTCAGCAATGGCCCCACGCCGGCTACGCGGCTCAGCAGCGCGGGCGACGCCGTGTTCACGTCCACGCCCACCGCGTTTACGCAGTCCTCCACCACCGCGTCCAGGCTGCGGTCCAGCTTCGCTGCCGTGACATCGTGCTGGTACTGCCCCACGCCAATGGACTTCGGATCGATCTTCACCAATTCGGCCAGGGGATCCTGCAACCGGCGGGCGATGGAGACGGCGCCGCGCAGGGACACGTCCATGCCGGGCAGTTCCGCGGCTGCCAGCGCGGACGCCGAATACACGGATGCCCCCGCTTCGGAGACCACCAGCTTCTGCGGCTTGCTTTCCGCGGCAGGCAGCAGTTTGATCAGTTCGGCGGCCAGCTTGTCGGTTTCGCGGGAGGCCGTGCCGTTGCCGATGGCCACAAGCTCAACGTTGTGTTTCTGCGCCAGCCGGACCAGGGTGGCCAGGGCCTCGTCCCACTTCCGCGCCGGCGCGTGCGGGTACACGGTATCGGTGGCAACCACCTTGCCCGTGCCGTCCACCACGGCAACCTTGACGCCGGTCCGCAGCCCCGGATCCAAGCCCAGGGTGGCGCGGTTTCCCGCAGGTGCGGCCAGCAGGACGTCGCGCAGGTTGGCGGCGAACACGCGCACAGCCTCGTCCTCGGCGGCGGTGAACATCCGGCCGCGAAGGTCGGCCGTCAGCCGGGCGAGCACCCGGGTGCGCCAGGCCAGCTGGGCGGTCTGCATCAGCCATGCGTCGGCGGGACGGCCACGTTCGGCCACGCCGAGGCACCTGGCCACCGCACCCTCGTAGCGGGCGCGGGCGGCGGCCAGGGCGTCGTCGTTGGCGGGATCTGCCTCGGCGAGATCCAGTTCCAGCACGCCGTCCTTCTCGCCGCGCAGCAGGGCCAGCACACGGTGAGATGGCATCCCCGACGGCGCCTGGGCGAACTCGAAGTAGTCGGCGAACTTCTGCCCTTCGGCCTCCTTGCCCTTCTTCACGCGCGACACCATCCGGCCCTGTGTCCACAGCCTGTCCCGCAGGGTCAAGGCAAGGTCAGGGTCCTGGGCCACGCGCTCCACCAGGATGGAGCGGGCGCCGGCGAGCGCCGCGGCCGGGTCATCAATGGAATGCTCAGCGTTCAGGTACTTGGCAGCCTCGCGCTCGGGATCCAGCTCCGGCCGCTTCAGCAGGGCGTCGGCGAGCGGCTCCAGCCCGGCTTCACGGGCGATCTGGGCCTTGGTGCGGCGCTTGGACTTGAACGGAAGGTAGATATCCTCCAGCCGGGACTTGGTGTCCGCGGCCAGGATCGCCGCCTGCAGTTCGGGCGTCAGCTGGCCCTGCGCGGCAATCGCCTCAAGGACGGTACGACGGCGGTCCTCCAGTTCGCGCAGGTAGCGGAGCCGTTCGTCGAGGTCGCGAAGCTGCGTGTCATCCAGCGTCCCGGTGGCTTCCTTGCGGTACCGGGCGATGAACGGGACGGTGGACCCGCCGTCGAGCAGTTCCACGGCGGCCTTGACCTGCCAGGTCTTCACACCGAGCTCGGCGGCGATCTGGGCGTGGATGGCGCTGTCCGGTGTCTGGGCGGATGCGGGGGCGGACGGGGCGTGCGGGAGTTGGGTCACCAGAACATTTTGCCCTACGGCCCTGACCGTCTCCAGCAAAGGGCCCAAGGATCGCACCGGGCCGGGTATTCCGCTATGGGCCGCGAAGTGCTGTAGTGGAGTTGCCGTCACCGGTATTCATTCTCGAGGAAGAGGCCACCATGCGGGAACTGCTCATCGTCTTCCAGGAAGGATTCGACGAGGCCAACATCACCGTCATGGTCAACGGCAAGGAGGTACGCCGCGACGTCGGAGTTTCCACCAATCCCCTCCTGGGGGAAGCCTTCGAAGCATCGGTGGAGTTGCCCGCAAAGGGTGCGCAAGTAGGCGTCGAAGTCACCAACAGGGGGTTGAAGGCCATCCTCAAAGTCAGCGGGAAGCCCAAGAGCGTGCTGGTTTCGATCGAGGACGGCAAGCTGGTGATGCGCGAGGGAACGGGCCGCGAGGCATTCCTCTAGCGGGCTATTCGGCGATATCCTCGGCCCACAGTTCGGCGTTGTCGCGCTGGAAGGCCTGCATCATGTCAACGCAGCGCTGGTCATCCAGGACCACTACCTCCACGCCGCGGGACCTGAGGAGATCAAACTCGCCCGGAAAGGTCCGCGCTTCGCCCACCACTACCTTGGGGATCTTGAACTGGATGATGGTCCCGGTGCACATGGCGCAGGGCGCCAGCGTTGTGTAGAGAACCGTGTCGCGGTAGCTGCGCTGGCGGCCGGCGGCCCTCAGGGCGGACATCTCGCCGTGGGCAATGGGATCGCCATGCTGGACACGCTCGTTGTGGCCGGCGGCGACGATTTCGCCATCGCGGGCCAGCGCGGCCCCGATCGGGATGCCGCCTTCACCGAGGCTCTTTTGCGCGGCCTGGAACGCTGCTTCGAATGCGGGGTCAGTCATGCGGCCCAGCCTATCGTCCGATCCGAAGGTCCCTGATGTTAGCGGGTACAGAAGAGACTCTGGCAATACTCCATTCGGTGGAGTATTCTGGTTCTTACCGCCCGGGACCTCCAGGATCCAGGCGGGCCACTCTTACAAATGAGCCAAAAAAGCCGTCGGATGGCTTTTTGGCGCGCGCTGCCGGGACAGCACACCGAGCAGCCAGCGACGGCGGCACCCGCGCGGGTGCCGCCGTCGTCGTTAAGTGCCGATTAGCCCTGGTACGCGGGGTAGTCGGTGTATCCCTTGGCACCCTCACCGTAGAACGTGGACGCGTCCGGCTCGTTGAGTGGGAGGCTTTCCTTCCAGCGGCGGGCCAGGTCCGGGTTGGCGATGGCCGGTCGGCCCACCACCACTGCGTCGGCGTGGCCGTCGGCCACGAGTGCCACTGCCTCGTCGCGGGTAGTGATAACACCGAAGCCGGTGTTCACCAGGAACGTCCCGTCGAAGCGCGCGCGGAGGTCCTGGACCAGCTCGCCGGTGGGCTCGTGGTGGAGGATGCTCAGGTAGGCGAGGTTCAGCGGAGCGATGCTGTCCACGAGCACTTCGTAGGTGGCACGGACATCGGCCAGGTCGGTTTCGGCGATGCCCTGGACATTGTGCTCCGGCGAGATCCGGATGCCCACCCGGTTGGCGCCCAAGGCTGCGACGACGGCGTTGACCGTCTCGATGACAAAGCGTGCCCGGTTTTCCGGGGAACCGCCGTAGCTGTCATCGCGGACGTTGGCGTTGGGCGCCAGGAATTCGTGCAGCAGGTAACCGTTGGCCGAGTGCAGCTCCACGCCGTCGAAGCCGGCCTCGATCGCGTTCCGGGCAGCGGTGACGATTTCCCCCAGAACGACGGGAAGTTCGTCTGACGTGAGCGCGTGCGGCACAGGGTACGGCTTCTTGCCCGCAGGCGTGCGGACTTCGCCGTCAATGGCGACGGCGCTCGGGCCCACGATGCGGTGGCCACCCGTGATGTCCTCGTGGGACACGCGTCCGCCGTGCATGACCTGCGCAAAGATCCTGCCGCCTTCGGCGTGCACGGCGTCGGTGACCTTTTTCCAGGCGGCGATCTGCTGCTCGGTGACCAGCCCGGGCTGTCCCGGGTAGGAGCGGCCTGCGGGGCTCGGGTATGTGCCCTCGCTGACGATGAGGCCCAGGGAGGCGCGCTGGCGGTAGTGCTCGACGACGAGCGGGCCGGGCACACCTTCCTCGCCGGAGCGGAGGCGGGTGAGCGGCGCCATCACCAGGCGGTTGGGAAGTTCGAGCTCGCCGAGGGTCAACGGGGAAAACAGCATGCGCAGTTCCTTTCAGAAATGAAGTGGTACTGCTCTGCCCAACTGACTGGCGTCTGCAACTATTCCGGATGTGAGGGGGAACACGCAGGCTTGGCGCGGGTGCATGGAGTCCGTCGCCGTGGGCGCTGGTGCTATGGACCCTGCCGCAGGACGGTGCCAAGGTGAAGCAGTAGGAGTGAACAGTACGGCCCTGAAGCAACGGAGGATGTCATGATTCCCGACGACCTGGTCTTCCACCCCTGGGCTATGCAGGGGCCGCGCGACGTGCCCACTTTTGTCGGTGGCTCCGGGAGCTACCTCACCGACGTCAACGGAAGGCGCTACCTCGACTTCAGCTCGCAGCTGGTGTTCACCAACCTTGGTCACCAGCATCCGCGCATCGTCGCTGCGATCAAGGAGCAGGCTGACCGTCTGTGCACGCTCGCACCGGCCCACGCGTCCGATGTCCGGAGCGAAGCGGCGCGGCTCATTGTGGAGGTCGCTCCCGAGCACCTCGGGCACGTGCTGTTTACCACCGGCGGAACGGAGGCCATCGAGCATGCGGTTCGGATGGCTCGCCTCTACACCGGCCGGCCGAAGGTCCTCGCCGCCTACCGCTCGTACCACGGCTCAACAACGACATCGATCCACCTCACCGGCGACCCCCGCCGCTGGGCCTCTGACACCGGGGCGGCGGGCGCCGTCCACTTCTTCGGTCCCTTCCTGTACCGGTCGGCATTTGGGTCGGACAGCCCGGAGGAAGAATGCGACCGGGCGCTGGCCCACCTTGAGCAGGTGATCCTGCTGGAAGGCCCGTCGACGATCGCCGGGCTGGTCCTGGAGTCGGTCATCGGCAGTTCGGGTGTCATCGTGCCGCCACCCGGCTACCTGCGCGGAGTCCGTGACCTGTGCGACCGCCACGGCATCGTATACATTGCCGACGAGGTGATGGTCGGCTTCGGTCGCACCGGAGCCTGGTTCGGCGTCGACCACGATGGCGTAGCACCCGACCTGATGGCGTTCGCCAAAGGCGTGAACTCCGGGTATGTGCCGCTGGGCGGTGTGCTGGTCGGCGACGCGATCTACGACATGTTCACCAAGCGTCCCTACCCGGCGGGCATGACGTACAGCGGCCACCCCCTCGCCTGCGCAGCAGCCGTCGGCGCAATCACCGCCATGCACGAGGAGGACACCGTCGCGGCCGCCGCGCGCCTCGGCACAAGCATCCTGGGTCCAGGACTCCGGGAACTTGCCGGGAAACATCCGTCCGTGGGGGACGTCCGCGGGATCGGCGGCCTCTGGACCCTCGAACTGGTCCGCGACCGGCTATCCAAAGAGCCGCTCGTGCCGGTGGGAGCCACTGGCACGGCGAACGCTCCGATGGCCTCCTTCGCCAAGGCGTGCCGGGACCGCGGCCTGTTGCCATTGGTCATGGGCAACCGGGTCAATGTCGCCCCTCCCCTCAACGTGAACGACTCCGACGCCGCCACGGGCCTGGCCATCCTGGATGACGCCCTGGCTGAAGCCGATACTTACATGGCCTAGAACTGCGCCGGCAGCACCAACTTGCCCGTCTTGTCCGTGGAAAGAGCCAGGGACGACACATACTGAGGCTCGCCGTCGGGCCCGTCCTGGGCCGAGCGGATCATGTCCGGGCGTTCAAACTCCAGCCCGGTGACGTGGCAGAGGAGCTTGTGGTCGCTCGGGTTGCCGTCGGCGTCAAACATCGGCAGGTCAATGCCGTCGTCCGTCCGCCGGAGGTAGTACTTTCCGCGGGTCGCCAGCGCCAGGACCGGTGGCAGCACCAGCGCCAGGCCCACGGCGAAGATCGGCGAGAACGGCTGGATGCCGGCACCAAAGGCGCCGAAGAACACGGCGATGGAGATCCCCGCAGAGACGAGCATGGACACGAACCCCACGGGGTTGACCGCGTACAGCATGCCGCGGCGGAACTCCGCCGTCTTGGGTGAAATCTTGAGCACGTACTTGTTGATGGCGATGTCGGATGCCACGGTGACCACCCAGGCCATGGCGCAGTTGGCGTAGAAGCCCAGGATGGTGTTGAGGAACTCGAACATGTTGGCTTCCATCAGGATCAGCGCGATCACCAGGTTGACCACCACAAACACCATGCGGCCCGGGTACGTCTTGGTGATGCGCGTGAAGCTGTTGGTCCACGCCAGCGACCCCGAGTAGGCGTTGGTGACGTTGATCTTGATCTGCGAAATGACCACCAGCACCACGGCAAGCGTCATGGCCAGCCAGGCCGGCATCATCTCCTGGTATACGCCCAGGAACTGGTGGACCGGCTCATTGGCGTGCACCGACGCGGCGGGATCGAGCGTGGCAATCAGGTAGATGGCGATGAACATGCCCACAACCTGCTTGATCGCGCCGAAGATCACCCAGCCAGGCCCGGCGAGGATCACTGCCCGCCACCATGCGCCTTTATTGGCCTCGGTGCGCGGCGGCATAAACCGCAGGTAGTCGATCTGCTCGGCGATCTGCGCCATCAGCGACAGGCAGACGCCAGCCGCCAGCATTACCGACGCCAGGTTAGGTCCTTCACCACCGGATTCACCAGCGTAGGCGAAGAAACTGTCGATGCTCTCCGGGTGGGAGATCACCAGGTATCCCACCGGAACCACCATCAGCAGCAGCCACAGCGGGGTGGTCCACACCTGCAGCTTGGCCAGCGTGTTCATGCCGTAGATGACCAGCGGAATGATGATCACCGTGGACGCGGCATACCCGAGCCACTGCGGGATGCCAAGGCCCAGCTCCAGCCCCTGCGCCATGATGGAACCTTCCAGCGCAAAGAAGATGAACGTGAACGTGGCAAAGATGACGTTGGTGACCACGGATCCGTAGTAGCCAAAGCCGGATCCGCGGGTGATCAGGTCCAGGTCGATGTTGTACCGTGCCGCGTAGTAGGCCAGCGGAAAGCCGGTGGCAAAGATGATGACCGCTGCCACCAGGATGCCGAAGATCGCGTTTGTGGTGCCGTAGGCGATGCCGATGTTGGCACCGATCGAGAAGTCGGCCAGGTAGGCGATGCCGCCCAGCGCACTGGTGGCCACCACGCCCGCGCTCCACTTCCGGTACGAACGCGGTGCGAACCGGAGGGTGTAATCCTCCAGGCTCTCTTTGGTGGCGCTGAGGGCGGCGGCGTTGCCCGCCGTCGTGGGTTGCCCTGTACCGCTGACGACGGCGGCACCGCCCGCCGCCGCCGGCTCCAGTAACTGGGTGCTCTCCAGGTCGTTGCTCATGAATGCCTCTCCGTGCGGGAACCAAGTTGTCTCCTGCGACCGTAGCCATCAGGAACGACGGATCGGTCACAGCTTTGTTTCCACCGCGTTAAGCGTTGACAGGAGGTGTCAATAAACTTCCGGAGCATTCGAGTCCAGAAACCTCTGGTCATTTTCTACGGAACGTAGAAGAATGGGGCCATGATGTTTACTCATACCGACGGCAACCCTGTCCTGGAACTCGACGAAGAGCAGTCCTGGAAGCTCATCGACGCTACAAAGCATGGCCGGCTGGTGGTCTCCGTGGCGGGCGAGCCGGACATTTTTCCCGTCAACTACCTGACCTCGGACCGGAAGGTCTACCTTCGGACAGCCCCCGGAAACAAGCTTGCCCAACTCACCATCAACTCCAGGGTCCTCTTCGAAACTGACGGCATCCTGTCCGACGAAGCGTGGTCCGTGGTGGTGCGGGGAACGGCCCGGGTCCTGACCAACTCGGCGGAACTCGCCGCTGTGGAGGACCTGGGGCTCAAGACGTGGGTCCCCACGCTCAAGGATTTCTACGTGGAAATCGTGCCCACGTCCGTCAGCGGCCGCCATTTCCAGCTGGGAGAGCAGCCGGAGCGCGACATCTAGGACCTGCCTAGACTGGAATTATGGCGGACAGGCTGACTCCCGAAAAGCGGAGCTGGAACATGTCCCGGATCAGGGGCAAAAACACCAAGCCCGAGCTCCTGGTCCGCCGCCTGCTCCATGCCAAAGGCTACCGCTACCGCCTGCATGGCGGGGCGGGCAAGAGCCGGCTGCCGGGCAACCCGGACCTGGTCTTTGCGGGACGCCGGAAAGTCATCTTCGTCAACGGCTGCTTCTGGCATTTCCACGACTGCAGGGTGGGCCAGCACGCGCCCAAAGCCAACGCCACCTTCTGGGAAGCCAAGCGCACCCGCACCAGGAACCGCGACGCCGATCAGTGCCGGCAGCTTGAAGAGGCGGGCTGGGAAGTCCTGACCGTGTGGGAATGCGAGCTGAAGGACGGCTCCGCCCTGGAGAACCAGCTGGTGCAGTTCCTCGGCGACGTCGCCGTTCACCGCAACGACTCCACCCTCCGTCCCCACCACGGCTCCCACGGAACTTGAGCCGATCTTGATCCTTTGCCGTCGCCCATATTGAGTACCCCCGGCAAGGATGGAAACCGTAGGCCACGATCGCGCGGCCAACGGATCAGCTATCGGGGAGGAACGGATGCCCTCCCCGCCCCGGCTTGCCGCAAAAACCCGCCCGGCAGCGAAGACCCGGCTAACTTCGCCTGGCCAGCAATGCGGAGCTGAGGGCGGATGCGGAGGAAGCGCTGCTGTTGATGCGCCAGTCAGTCTCCTTCTGGAAGTGGAACCACACAAAGCCCATCACATCCGGCTGGGCTGCCAGGTAGGACACCAGGTCCGTGTTCCAGGTGGCCTTCGAACCGCCGGCTTCGCTGGACGCGGTTTCGGCAATAAGGATGGGCTTTCCCGGGGCAATGCCACGGAGCTGGGCGATGCCGGGAGCAAACAGGTCCTGCGGCGAGACCCAGCTGCTCCACGCGGCGGACGTCCCCCAGTTGTAGCCATCCAAGGCCACAATATCCACATAGCCGGCGCCGGGATAAAGGCCGGCCAGGTCCGTGGAACCCCAGTAAGGTACGTTGGGCGACCACACCCACTGGACGTTGGAGGCGCCCGTCGAGGCCACCACATCATGGACGTGGCGCCAGGCCTGCACGTAGTCGCCCGCCTGGTTTCCGTTGACCCCTTCGGCCCAGGGGTACCAGTTGCCGTTCATTTCGTGGGCGAAGCGCAGCATGACGGGCTGGCCCCAGGCGGTCAGGGCCTGCCCCCACTCGAGGATCCGCGCGTCGAAATCTCCGGCTGTGATGCGGTCCAGCGAGTAGGCGGGCTGCTCCAGCCCGCCGCCCCACGCCCATGGTTCCCAGGTGAGAAGCGGGACAGCGCCGCGGGCGCGGACGGCGTTCAGCTCTGCAATGGGCGGAGCCTGGAGGAAGTCCTTGTAGAAGAGCACCATCGAGGGGCTCTCGCCGGCGAGCTGGGAAACTTCGTCAAGTTCTGCGGCGGCCAGCGGCCCGCCGGGGGTGGCCACGCCGAAGCGGAACGGATCCGTGCTCACCACGGGCGGTTGAGGCGCTGGGGTAGCCGCAACTGCGAACGTGGCCGAAGCCTTGATGGAAGAGGTCTTGGCCGTGATCGTCAGGTTTCCGGGAGCGATGGCCGGAATGGTGATGCCGGTGCTGAAGGCCCCGGACGCCGTCGTCTGGAAGGAAAAGGTGGTGGACCCCGCGATGACGGTGCCAGTGGTGGAGGCCTTGAAGCCGGACCCGGAAACTGTCACCGAAGTGCCTGCAGGACCCTGTGCGGGATTCAGGGTGATCTGCGCTGCTGCAGCCGGCGCCGCCTGGGCCGGTTGGATGCCTGCCACGGCCAAAGCGGCGCCCACGCCAAGCGCGAGAATCACGGTTTTCAACGTACGGAACAACGCAATCAATCCCCCAATCGGGCCGTGGCCTGGGCCACCTTCAAGCAGTGCTGGGCGCACTGGCTCTGATCCTAGATGCAAAACCCGCAGTCTCATCAAGAAAGCCACAATTCTTTTCCAAAACCCTTACGGGGCAGGGGAACAGACCTAACCTGAAGGAAGAAAGATGCCTCGAGTCACCGCCGCATTTCCGGAGCGGGAGGCCCCAGCGGAAAGGACCGTCATGACGCAATCTGATGATGCCGGACGGCCGCTGGTGGACCAATCCGTCCTGGACAGGTTGCGCGAGGAACTGGATGAGGATGAAGGCTACTGCACGGTCTTTGTGGGGAACTTTATCGACTACCTTCCGCGCCGGATCGGCCGGCTCCGCCTGGCCCTGACCACGGGCGACCTCGACGGCGCAGTGGACGCCATCCTCAGCCTCAAGACGTCCAGCCAGATGGTGGGGGCGGAACGCCTCGCCGGCCTGGCCCTCGACTTGGAGAGTGCGATTCGCAGCGATTCAGCCCACGGCGACGTGGCAGTGGAGCTGCCCCGGCTCGCGGCGGCGTACCTCAAACCGATCAACCAGTGCAGCCGGCAGACCCTGCACCGCCTCCAGGCTCAGCGCTCAACCGGCGCCAGCCGGTAGCCAACGCCGCGCACCGTCTGGAGCCAGCGCGGCCGCTGCGGCGAATCGCCCAGCTTCTTCCGCAGGTTTCCCATGTGGACTTCCACCGAACGTTCGTCGGCCTCGCTGATGTAACTTCCGACGTCGTAATCCTCGTCGCGCAGGCGCCGCACCAGATCTGATTTGGTCCGGACAGTCCGGCCCGCCTCCAGGAGGGCGTACAGGAGTTCAAACTCGGTGCGCGTCAGGTTCAGTTCGGCACCATCCACCGTCACGGAACGGGACGCGTAGCTCAGGTCCAGCCCGTTGTGGGTGAAGTTGCCGCGGCCATTTGCCGCCGGCTCGGCACCGTTCACCGCGTCCGTGGCGCCGGCCGCATCCGCAGGCTCCGCCGCGGCACGCGGGCGCCGCATCATCGCGGCCACACGGGCCCGCAACTCCCGGGGACGGAACGGTTTGGTGAGGTAATCGTCGGCACCGGATTCTAGGCCGATCAGGGTGTCCAGCTCATCAGTCCGGGCCGTAAGCATCACAATGTACGCGTCGGAGAATTCGCGGATCTGGCGTGAGACTTCAAACCCGTCGATGTCCGGCAGCCCCAAGTCCAGCGTGATGACGTCAGGATTCAGCGTCTTGGCCGCCAGAACACCTTCGGCTCCGCTGCCGGCCACGGTCACGTCAAAGCCTGCCTGCGTCAGCACTGTACGCACCAGTTCCCGGATATCCTGGTCGTCTTCAATAACCAGGCCCACACGTGGATCACTCATTACAGCCCCCTCAGCATGCTTGACACCGTCTGAAGTATATAGCTGGCTGCCGATATCCTGCTGTCATGCGTCTTGACTTAACAGAACTTTCGGCACCTGACCATGAGTGAGCCTGTTGCGTGGGCAAGTGGCCGGCTGAGATTCTTCCGCCGGCCCTTCCACGAGTACCGGCTGACGGACAGGGTTGCCCTGAGCCAGATGCCGCTGTTCATCACCACGCTCTTCACGGCGTTCCTCATGTGGGCGTTCTTCCCTGGGACCATGGACAACCCGCTCTTTGTGGCGTTCCTGGTCTCGCAACTGGCCCTGATGGCCCTGTGCTACCTGGTGCCGTGGGACCGCCTGCCGTACACCAGCTTCCTGGTCATTCCGCTCCTGGATTTCATCTCCATCGCCATCGGCAGGGAAGGCGGCCAGGAAAGCCTGACCGGCATCAGCCTTCTGGCGGTGTTTCCGGTCATCTGGCTGTGCGCGTCGGGTTATTACCCGCGGGCGTCCCTGTGGTTGTCGTTCTTCGCTCCCTTGGCCATCATCTGGGTTCCGCTGCTGATCCATGGGGACGTGTCGGGCCCCAGTTTGTCCAGATCCCTGCTGCTGCCCATCATGATGCTGGGCATCGGAGTGTCTGTCAGTGTCCTGACCTTGAGCATGATGCGGCAGCAGCGCACCCTGGAAGAAAAGGACGAACAGCTCCAGGCCAACCTGAAAAGTACCAGGCACCAGGAGTCGCTGCTCAACACCGTCCTTGAAACCGTGCACATGGGGGTCCTGGCTGTCGACGCGGACGGCCACGACATCCTGATGAACCGCAAACAGCGGGGCAACCACGAACTGGCCCGGCCGAAGGACATCGACGATCCCAACGAGTCGCAGCTGCTGGTGTTCGCGGCGGACCGCACCACCCCTGTGCCGGTGGAGGACCGGCCCGTGCGCCGCGCCGTCCTCGGAGAGACGTTCACCGACTACCTGGTCTGGCTGGGCTCCGGCAAGGAGCAGCGGGCCATCAGCACCAGCGCCCGGGCCATGAGGGATGCCGACGGAGCGTTCGCGGGTTCGGTGATCGTCTTCAGCGACGTGACCGATTTGGTGAATGCCCTGGCTGCCAAGGACGAATTCGTCTCCAGCGTGTCGCATGAATTCAGGACGCCGCTGACCTCCATCCTGGGCTACGTGGAGATCCTGCTGGAGGACGGCCCCGCGGATGACCAGCTGGAACCGCTGGAGATCATCAGGCGCAATTCTGAACGCTTGCTCACCCTGGTATCAGACCTGCTCGTCAGCAGGCACGGGCAGCTGATCGTGACGCCACACACCGTGGACGTCGCGGAACTGGTCCGCGCCAGCGTGTCTGCGGCCCAGCCCAAGGCTGCCGACTCACGGGTGGTGTTGAAAGCCGACACCCCGGCGCGGCTTGATGCCCATGTCGACGGCCCGCGGATCTCCCAGGTGCTGGACAACCTTGTGTCGAACGCCATCAAGTACTCGCCGGACGGCGGCAACGTGGTGGTGTCCCTGGAGCAGGAGGACGGCCAGCTGTCCTGCCGGGTCAGCGACACCGGGATGGGCATGAGCGCTGACGACCAGGCAGAGGTCTTCGCCAAGTTCTTCCGCACCAACAACGTGCGCCGGACCGCCATCCCCGGCGTGGGCCTGGGACTTCCCATCAGCAAGGCCATTGTGGAAGCCCACGGCGGCACCATCGACGTTGAATCCGCGCTGGGAAAGGGCACGACTTTCACGTTCCGGCTGCCGGTCTAATCTCCAGCCCGCGTAGTCCGGACAACTTCGCCCCAGGACTGGCGCGCGAGGTCAGCCACCGCTGCCAGGATCTCCGACGGCGGCCGGGAAAGGTCCAGCGGGAACTCCACCACATCGATGTCTGTGTTGAGGATCCGCCGGAGTTTGACCTCACCCGAGCCGGCGTACACGAGCCACGCAGTGGGCACCTTCAGGGCCGTGCAGTAGGCGAGCATCTGGTAATGGTCCGAGGACAGTGACGCACCCGCGTCCGTGGCAGCCTTGTACTTGGCGTCGTAGACCACCACCGGGCGTCCGCCCAGCAGGTGCACCGCATCCGGGCGCACGGAGAGCCGGTCGGCGTCGTGCACTGCCTCGCTGAGGAGCGCGTTGTACCGCAGCCGCAGTTCCCCCGGGTAAGCCGCCATGGCCTGGCGGAGGGCTGCCCCCACGAAGTCCCCAAACACCTGCGCCATGTCCACCACAAAGGACGCCGTTTGCTGCTTCCCTTCCCCCGCTTCCGCGGACGCGTTCCGCAGGATCAGTTCCGCGAGCCGCAGCACCGCGTGGTAGCGGACGTTCATCCGGGTGGGCGACCACGGCGGCAGCGGCGCGCCGGACGGAAGGCGGGTGACGGCGTCGAGCTTTCCCTTGAGCTGCCGCAGCCGGCTCAGGACCTCAGGACGGACCCCGGGGACCTTGCCCATGCGGTCCAGCGCAGCCCGGAGGATACGGTTTTCGGCGATGTCCTCGGTGAACTCGTCGTACGAGACCTCAAGCGGCACCAGCATGCCGGGGCGCCGGGAGATCTGGTCTGAAATCCGGATCCTGCCCTTCACCGTCCGGAGGGATTCGTCCACCGTGAGGTAGCCCTGCAGCACACCGCGGCCCAGGGCCCGTTCGGTGAGCTGGGCCAGCGACTCTGCCAGCGCGCTCCACAGGTCGCGGTCCTCCGCGGCGGCGACGGAGTCGTTCCGGAAGCCCTGGTTGCCCGCGTAGCTGAGCAGGAACAGGAGCCGGCTCAGGCCGAGCCGGTCCTTGGGACGGACGTCCAGCTGAACTGTGGAGGTCCGGACCGAACCCACCCTTCCCACGGGTTCGATCCGGTAAAGGCCCATGCCCATCGGCGACGCCTTGGCCAGGCCGCTCGCGTTCAGGAACGCCGCGCTGGCAGCATCCAGCCGGTCAACGATGCCGCCGGAAAGTTCGTCCAGGACCAGGTGCCGGGGCGGTTGGCCGGGGCCGCGCGGTGCCGCGCCCGACGCGGGGGCCTGGGCCGGCCTAGCTGGCAGCAAGGCGGCCCAGCAGCTGGTCCAGCCCGAAGCGCTCCTCGAGCTGCGCCCGGGTCAGCTGGCCGTGGTAGTGCTCCTCCAGGAGCGGCATCAGCTCGTACTTCCAGATCCTGCGCAGCCCGGCGGGGGTCTGGGCGGCGGGCTTCATGAAGTACGACGGCCCGATCATCAGGTCCCGGTCCCACTCGTCAATGGCGGCGTTCATCGCGTCCAGCAGCAGCGCCGGCGTGGCGTCCAGCTGCCGGGCCTGCAGGAAGCGCAGCAGCGAGCCTTTTACCGGCTCGGTCTGCGGGTGCAGCTCGATGAAGGCGAAGCGGCGGCGGATGGCGGCGTCCATCATCGCGATGGACCGGTCGGCGGTGTTCATGGTGCCGATGATGTAGAGGTTGTCCGGCAGCGTGAACGGCTCGTTGGGGCTGTACTGCAGGTAGATCCTGTCGTCGCGGTATTCCAGCAGGAAGTACAGCTCGCCGAACACCTTGGCCAGGTTGGCCCGGTTCATCTCGTCGATGATCAGGAAGTGGGGCTTCTTTTCGTTCCCGGGCTTGGCGGCTTCCTCGGCCAGCCTGCGCAGCGGCCCGGCCACGAGCTTGAAGGACACTTGGCCTTCGTCAGTCTTGTCCGGCCGGTAACCCTCGAAAAAGTCCTCATAGGCGTACGACGGGTGGAACTGCACCAGCTTGACGCGCTCATCAGTGCTGTCGTCAGCGAGTTCCGCGGCGAGGTGCTTGGCCAGGTACGTCTTGCCGGTGCCGGGCGGGCCGTACAGCACCAGCTGGCGGTTTTCTTCCAGCAGTTCCGCGATCTCCTGCAGGGGCTCCAGGTCCATGTGCAGCGAATCGGCGAACTCACGGGTGAGCGGGCGGAAGCCTTCCTGGAGGGGCACGACGGCGGCAGCACCGGCGTCGTCGTCTTCCGGTTCCGCTTCGGCGGGCAGCAGCGCCTGCAGGGCCTGCACCACCCGGGTGACGTCCACGATGATCCCCGGTGTGGCGAGCTGGCGCTGCACGTGCCGGGGCAGGTCGGTGGTGGTGTGGGCTTCGTCGAACCAGCGGACCTTGCGGCGGATCCGGCGGTTGTCCTCGTTGTGCTCGGGCTCCCCCAGCACAACACCGACCCGCACCGTCCCGGCGTTCTGGTACAGGACGAGGTCGCCCGGCTTCATCACGCTGAGGATCGCAAACACCGCCGTCTTGGTGTCCTCGCGTTCCACGTAGCCCAGGTGCTTGTAGTCCTCGTCGACGGCATGCTGCACCAGCCCGGCGGTCACGCCGGCGTCCAGGAGGCGGAGGTGTTCGACGTCGAGCGTCACCTTCTCCTCGGACTGCCAGGCGCTGAGCAGCTCGGCGTTGTCGCTGTGGGTGCGCAGCAGCCATGCCCGGCGGCCGGGGTCGCCCACTTTGCGCCACTGGCTGACGAGCTGGCGGGCGTACCAGTCGATGCGCTGCCCGGCCTGCTCGTCCAGGTGCAGCCGGATGCGTTGGATGTCCGCGGTGATGTCTTCGTCCGTGTCGCCCTTCGCGCCGCCCACGAGGGAGGCGAAGGCGTCCCGGATTTCCTGCCGCTCCACGTCCGCCACCACGGGCTCGAAGTAGCTGGGCCAGGCAAGGTATTCGATGCTGCGGCGGATGGCGGGCTGGTCCCCGGGCGTTCCGGCGGCGAGATCATGGAACTTCAGCGGATCCTTCAGGGCCTTGGAGATGGCGGCCGGAATCTGCTGGTCCACGTGCTGCACAAAGCGGCAGAGCCATTTGAGGTGGTCCCAGATGGTCCAGTTGAATTCTGCGGTGCGGTCCCTGATCACGCCGTGGTCCGTCATGCCCTTGTAGAGCTCCTCGGGCAGTTCCAGCGGCGGTTCCAGCCAGGACGCGGCCTCGGCCACGCGGGCGCGCTTGACCTTAAGCGACTTGACCTCGTGTGCCAGCGGCAGGGACTGCAGGAACAGCAGTTCCACCGCCAGCTGCTTGGCCGCGCGGGACGCGTCCTGCAGGTTCTGGCGCAGGTTGGTCATCATGGGCGCCTTGGGATCCGGGACACCCCGCTCCAGGCGGTCGTGCAGCTCGGCCGCAGCCTCGGACGTCCAGGTCAGGGTGCTGCCGTCCAGTGCGGACGGCTTGCCCTGCATGCCGGGCCCCAGCACAAACCAGGCCGCGTCTTCGATCTCCTGGGAGATACCAAGGGCGCGGGGCATGGCAGTTTTGGGGGTCGGGGTCATGCGTTCAAATTTACAGGCTTAAGCTGGGCGTCCGCTCCAAGGCCCCTGACAGGGATGCACCCGGGCGTGCCTATTTCGCCGCCACTGCCCGCTTCCGGCCGAAAATGAAATACCCCATGGGGCCGACGAAGTTGAGCATCGCGGCCATCCGCCAGGCCGCCTTGGGCCCGTTGATCAGTTCTGCCGGCCGCTTCGAGATGTCCCGCTGCGCAGCAACCATCAGCGCCATCTGGGCGATCCCGACGAGCACCGTTCCCACCCGTGCTGCCGGGGGCATTTCTTTCCAGGTCTTCTTTTTCATCTTGGCCATGATCAAAGCTCCTTAGTCAGGGCGTTCAGTAGCCCAGGTCTTCAGTGTCCGGCGTGGACACGGCCAACGCAACGGCTTAGACGGCGAACGGCGCGATCCGGTCCTTTTGCTCCTGCGTCAGCCGGACCACGCGGCCGGTGGCCTCGTCAACAAAAGCCAGATGGCTGCTGGCCCGGACGCAGTCCTCCCCTGTCACAGGATCCTGGACCAGGTAGTGGACGTCGAAGCTGGCACCCTTCACGGCACCGATCCACACCTGGACCACGGCCGGGATATTGCGGTACTCCAGTGTCCTGACGTAGCGGATCCGGTGGTCCACCACCAGCGCCAGGATGCCCTCGGGGACATCGTTGAAGAGGGACACCTCAGGCTCGATCCCCGGCATCCCGGCTCCACGCGGCGGGCCGAAGGCACCAATCCGTGCTTCCTCCAGCATCCTGACGATCTGGACGTTGTTGATGTGTCCGTAGGCGTCCATGTCTCCCCAGCGCATGGGTACCAGCACCTGTATGCGCCTGGGCTCCGCCGCCTCTGCCGCGCCCCCGGTTGTTGTCACGTCCTCGGTTGTCACTCCTCCGCCGGCCTCCCGCGCGGCCTGCTGCGCGGCCTCCCGCGCGGCCTGCTGCGCGGTCAGCTGTGCACCGCCGTCGAGTCATCCACGGATGTTTCCTCCGCGTCGGATCCCGCGAACTGGGAGATGTAGAGCCGGTAGTACGCGCCTTCGGCCGCCAGCAGCGTCTTGTGGTTGCCCTGTTCCACGATCTTGCCGTTCTCCATCACCAGGATGGTGTCGGCGTCGCGGATGGTGGAAAGCCGGTGCGCGATAACAAAGCTGGTGCGGTCCGTCCGCAGCGCCGCCATGGCCTTCTGCACCAGCACTTCGGTGCGGGTGTCCACGGAGCTGGTGGCTTCGTCCAGGATAAGCAGCGAGGGGTTGGCCACAAACGCCCGGGCGATGGTGATGAGCTGCTTTTCACCGGCGCTGACGTTGTTGCCTTCCTCATCGATCACCGTGTTGTAGCCATCCGGCAGGGCGCGGACAAAGCGGTCCACGAAAGTGGCCTTGGCTGCCGCCATGACCTGTTCCTCGGTGGCGTCGAGGTTGCCGTACCGGATGTTGTCGTAGATGGAGCCGCCGAACAGCCAGGCATCCTGGAGCACCATGCCCACCTTGGACCGAAGTTCGGACCGGCTCAGTTTGGTGACGTCCACGCCGTCCAGCGTGATGGACCCGGAGTTGAGCTCGTAGAAGCGCATCACCAGGTTCACCAGGGTGGTTTTACCGGCGCCCGTCGGACCGACGATGGCCACCGTGTGCCCTGGTTCTGCGGTAAAGGACAGGTTTTCGATCAGCGGTTTGTCCTCGGTGTAACTGAACGTGACGTCCCGGAACTCCACATGCCCGTCGGTCTTGGCCGGCAGGTGGTCGGTGGCTGTTTCGGCGTCCTGTTCGTCGGCGTCGAGGAATTCGAAGACCCGCTCCGAGGAGGCCACGCCGGACTGCAGCATGTTGGCCATGCCGGCCATCTGTCCCAACGGCTGGGTGAATTCGCGGGAGTACTGGATGAAGGCCGTGGCGTCGCCCAGGGACATGGAGCCGGAGGCGACGCGGAGGCCGCCCACCACGGCGATGCCGACGTAGCTGAGGTAGGAAACAAACTGCATCACCGGGAAGATGATGCCGGAGACGAACTGGGCGCCGAAGCTGGCCTTGTACAGCGCCTCGTTGCGTTCCTCGAAGCGCTCCAGCATGTCGGCGTCGCGGCCAAAGACGCGCACCAGGTCGTGGCCGGAGAAGGACTCCTCGATCTGTCCGTTCAGCGAGCCGGTGTTCTTCCACTGCGCGGCAAAGAGCTTCTGGCTGCGCGATCCGATGATGCCGGCGGCGACGCCGGACAGCGGAAGGGCGATCAGGGCGATCAGGGCCAGCTGCCAGGAGACGATGAACATCATGACCACAATGCCGATGACCGTCAGCAGCGAGTTGATCAGCTGGGCGAACGCCTGCTGCAGTGCCTGCTGGATGTTGTCGACGTCGTTCGTCACCCGGGAGAGGACATCGCCGCGCTGGCGGGTGTCGAAGTAGTTCAGCGGCAGCCGGTTCAGCTTCTTTTCGGTGTCGTCGCGGAGCTGCCGGATGACCTTCATGACGATTCGGTTCAGCACGTAGCCCTGCAGCCACAGGAAGATGTTGGCCACAAAGTACATCAGCAGCACAATGGCGATGAGGACGGACAGCTTCTGGAAGTCGATGCCGCTTCCGGGCACCAGTTCCATCTTGGAGATCATGTCCGCGAAGTTGTCCTGCCCCTGTTGGCGCAGTCCTTCGACGAATTCTTCCTTGCTCGCGCCTGCGGGGAGCTGTTTGCCGACGACGCCGCCGAAGATCACGTCCATGGCCTGGCCCAGGATCTTGGGGGCGATGACGTTCAGGACCACCGCGACCACTACCAGGCCAACTACAGCCCAGATGCCGGCGGCTTCGGGCTTCAGCAGCCCCATCAGCCGCTTGGCGGACGGCCAGAAGTGTTCGGCCTTCTTGGCAGGCATGCCGCCGAACATGTCGCCGTCGGCCTCCGAAGGCTTGTACTCCTCCTCGAAGAAGTCGTCGTCTTCCAGGACATCGGGCGTTGCCGCGGAATCCGTCGTTTCGGCGGTCGGGCCTGTTGGGTCCTTCTTGGGGCCGGTCATGCCATTTCCTCCACGCTCAGCTGCGATTCAACAATTTCCTGGTACGTGGGCGAGGTTTCCAGGAGTTCCTCGTGCGTGCCCCGGTCCACGATCCGTCCGTTGTCCAGGACCAGGATCTGGTCCGCTTCCGTGATGGTGGAGATGCGCTGGGCAACAATGATGACGGTGGCGTCCGCGGTGGTCCGCTTCAGCGCTGCACGGAGCCTCGCGTCGGTGGCCACGTCCAGGGCTGAGAAGGAGTCGTCAAAGAGGTACACCCTGGGCTTGGTGACCAGGGCACGGGCAATGCAGAGGCGTTGCCTTTGACCGCCGGAGACGTTGGTGCCGCCCTGGGCGATGCGGGCGTTCAGGCCGTTCTTCTTCTCGCGGACAAAGTCCTCGCCCTGGGCCACGTGCAGCGCGTCCCAGAGTTCCTGGTCGGTGGCTTCGGTCTTGCCAAAGCGCAGGTTGTGCTCGATGGTGCCGGAGAAAAGGTACGGCCGCTGCGGAACGAGGGCCACCCGCTTGGTGATCTCGGCCCGGTCCAGGTTGCTGACCGACACGCCGTCGAGGAGCACCTCGCCCTCGGCGATGTCGTAGAGCCTCGGCAACAGGGACAGCAGCGAGGTTTTCCCTGCGCCGGTGGACCCGATGATCGCCACGGTCTCGCCCGGCTTCGCGGTGAAGCTGATGTTGCTCAGCACCGGCGACTCGGCGCCGGGGTAGGCAAAGGTGACGTTACGGTATTCCACCACGCCGGCAAGGGCGGCGGGGGTTTCCGGCCGCTCCGGGTCATGGATGGAGGGTTCGACGTCGAGCACCTCACCGATGCGGTCCGCACACACCGAGGCGCGCGGGATCATCATGGCCATAAACGTGCCCATCATGACGGCCATGAGGATCTGCAGCAGGTACTGCAGGAATGCCGTCAGTGAACCCACCTGCATCTCTCCGGAGTCGACCCGCTGCCCGCCGAACCACAGTACGGCGGCCGTGGAAAGGTGCAGGATCATGCCGATGACCGGGAACATCAGGACAAAGAGCGAACCGATCTTCAGCGAGACGTCCGTCAGTTCCTTGTTTGCCTCGCCGAACCGGCCGGTCTCATAAGGTTCGCGGACAAAGGCGCGGACCACCCGGATGCCGATGATCTGCTCGCGGAGGACGGCGTTGATGCGGTCGATTTTCTTCTGCATGGTCCGGAACAGCGGCATCAGCCGGACCACGAGGTACCCCACAACGACAAGCAGCACAGGCACGGAGACCCAGACCAGCCAGGACAGGCTGAGGTCCTCGCGCAGCGCCATGATGATGCCGCCGATGCACATGATGGGGGTGGCCACCATGAAGTTCAGCCCCATCAGCACCAGCATCTGGACCTGCTGGACGTCGTTGGTGCCGCGTGTGATGAGCGTGGGCGCGCCGAAGGTGTTCACGTCCTTGGCGGAGAAACTGGTGACCTTCCGGAACACGCCGCGGCGGAGGTCGCGTCCCACAGCCATCGCGGTCTTGGAGCCGTAGTACACACCGGCGATCGCGGTTCCGACCTGGACAAAGGCGACGAGGAGCATCACTCCGCCGGTGCGCCAGATGAAGTCCGTGTCCCCGCGGGAAACGCCTTCGTCGATGATCTGGGCGTTGAGGCTGGGAAGGTAAAGCGCCGCGATCGTGGACGCCAGCTGGAACGCGATGACGGCAACAATGTATGGCGTATACGGCTTGGAATAGCGCCGTATGAGGGTGAGGAGCATGCCCACGGATCCTTAGGAAGAGAGCGCGAAATGGTGTGAATAAGTTCTAGCAGCGGGGGCTGACATTATTAGCCTTCCCACTCTACGAAATCCGTTGCCCGTGCGAAACATCTTCGCGAAAAGATCATCCGATCGGCGTACCGCAGATGGCGATCCCCGCCACAATCAGGCGCGAACGTACACTTGTGGCCCCGGCCAGGGGCCTCAAGTGTACGTTCGCGCTGTGGTGGTGCGGGCTTTGCTGTTTTCAGGTTCCCTAGGAGCCGGTTTCCGGGCCCGGCTGCTTGCTGCCGGCCGCCAGATAATACGCAGCCGCCTTCTGCAGTTTCCGTTCCTTGCCGAGTTCCTTGGCGACCGCCTTCAGCATGGACGCGGCCTTCGCCTGCTCGGCCGCAATTTCCTGCTGGACCGCTGCCTGCCGGTGGACGGCCGACATCGCCTCGGAGAGCTGCACCTGCTGCTTGGCGAGCAGCTGCTGGGTCTCCAGGATCAGCGGCACCACCTCCGCCGAAGTGGCTTCCGGACCGCGGCCGGTGCCGCTTTCACTGCTGCGCTGCCGCCTCAGTACCTCAACGAACTCCCGGTCTATGTCGTCGACGTCGGCACCCGGCCCGGGTGCCGACGTCGTGCGTTCCGGCGTCGTGCGTTCCGGCGTCGCATGTGCCGTTACCGACGGTGCCGCGCCGGCATCCCCGCTCTCCGTTTCCGGACGGATGTCCACCGTGCGGCGGAGCGGCTTCTCCTTGATGAACAGGACGGACACGAGGGCGACCACGCCGATGATGGCGGAAATCAGGAAGATCTGGGCCGTGGCGTCGCCATAGGCCGCCCGCATGATGTCGCGGATGGGTTCGGGCAGGTCCACCAGGTCCATGCTGGCTCCGGCGCCGTCGCCCTGCACGGGAATGTTGGCGGCGGCCAGCCCTTCGTTGGCGAGCTGCGTGACCCGGGAGCCCAGCACGGCGCCGAGGACCGACACGCCGATGGCGCCGCCGACGGAGCGGAAGAACGCAACCGAGGCGCTGGCGGTGCCGATGTCCGTGGCCTTGACCGTGTTCTGGACGGCGAGGACCAGGTTCTGCATCACCATGCCCAGGCCGAGGCCGAGGATCGCGGTGTAGACGCCGGTCAGCCACAGCTCGGTGGTGTGGTCCACGGTCCCGGCGAGGCCGAGGCCGGCGATCAGCAGGATGGAGCCGCCCACGAGGTAGCGCTTCCATTTCCCGGTGCGGCTGATCAGCTGGCCTGACACGACGGAGCCGACGAGGTTGCCGGCGATCATGGGCAGGGTCAGCAGGCCGGCTTCCGTTGGGGTGGCGCCGCGGGCCACCTGGAAGTACTGGCCCAGGAAGGTCGACGAGCCGAACATTGCTACGCCCACCGCCACCGACGCCAGGATGGCCAGCGCGGTGGTCCGCTCGGAGATGATCTTCAGCGGAATGATGGGCTGCTCCACCTTGGACTCCACCAGCACGAGAAGTGCCAGCAGCAGGATGCCGCCGCCCACCATCAGGCCTGACTGCCAGGACCACCAGTCGTAGTAGTCCGGGTTGCCCGCGAAGGACACCCAGATCAGGAGCAGGCTGACGCCGGAGGTCAGGAGGATGGAGCCGAGCCAGTCGATCTTGGCCGGGCGTTTGACGTGCGGGATCTTGAGCGTGATCTGGAGCAGGATAAGTGCGACGACGGCGAGCGGCACGCAGACGAAGAACGTCCAGCGCCAGCCGAGCGGGCTGTCCACGATGAAGCCGCCCAGCAAGGGGCCGCCGGCGGTGCCCACGGCCATCACGCCGCCCATGTAGCCCGAGTACTTGCCGCGGTCCCGGGGCGGGATCATGGAGCCGATGATGGCCTGCGCCAGCGCGGTCAGGCCGCCCATGGCCACGCCCTGGATCACGCGGGCGGTCAGCAGCAGCGGGATGGTCTCGGACAGGCCGGCCATGACGGAGCCGGCAACAAACACCACAATGCTGAGCTGGACCAGCAGCTTTTTGTCGAACAGGTCAGCGAGTTTGCCCCAGATCGGGGTGGTGGCGGCGTTGGCCAGCAGGGCCGCCGTGATCACCCAGGCAAAGTCCGTCTGGGTGCCCTTGAGCTCGGACATGATGGTGGGAAGCGCGTTCGCCACGATGGTGCTGCTCAGGATGGCGGTGAAGAAAGCGGCCAGGAGTCCGGTCAGCGCTTCCATGATCTGGCGGTGCGACATCGCGGGCTGCGGTTCCGGGGCTGATCCGGAACGTGGCAGCACCGGCGGGCTGGGCGGCTGTTCCGGCTGGCTGGATAATGATGCGGGGGCGGCGGCGTGGCTGGCCATAGATCTGCTCCTAAGGGTTCGTTGTGGTGGGTCCGGCCGCCTTTGCCCGGGCTGAATGTTTCAGGGATTCGGTGAGTTTCCGTAGGGTCTTTGCCGTGTCCTCGGCATCCTCCTGGCTCCATTCACGGAGGTAGTCCTGCAGCGCCGCCGTGCGCTGTTCCTCGATGTGGCGGAGCTTCTCCGCGCCTTCGGCCGTCAGCGCAACCAACTGGGCGCGGCCGTCGTCGGGATCCTGCCGCCGGGTGACGTACCCCTGCTCCTCCAGTTCCGCGATGTGGCGGCTGAGGACCGGGGCGCTGACGCCGAGCCGTTCGGCGAGCCGCGTGGCGCGGGTTTCCCCCTCCCCCACGAACCGGAGCACGCCCTGCAGCGCAACCCCTGTTTCCTGTCCGCGAAGGCTGGCTGCCGCGACGCATCGCACCGCGCGCTGGAGGTCGAAGATCTGGTAGACGAGGTCTGCCGCCGTATCCGGCGCAACTGACATGGCTCTGGACGCTCCTTGATTGTTTGCCTGAAGCAACTATATACCTAAAAGGTTGCTTTGGGAAACTAATATCGCGAAGGTGCCTTAACCCACAAAGCGCGAACGTACAGATGAGGCCCCAGATCCTCGCGGAAATGGGGCCTCAACTGTACGTTCGCGCCGAGCGGGTGGTCAGTCGTCCAGGTGGGTGGGGCCGAACATCTTGAGCAGGGTTTCGACGACGACGACGTTGGGGCCGTCGGCGGCGAAGCCCGCCTTGAGCGCGTCCCCGACGTCCTCGGGGGCCACCCGGGTGGCCGGCACACCGAAGGCTTCGGCGAGTTTGACGAAGTCCGGGCGGGCGAGCTCGGTGGCGGTGGCCTTGCCGAAGGCGCCGACCATGTATTCGCGCAGGATGCCGTAGCCGCCGTCGTCCACAATCAGCCAGGTGACCGGAATGTTGTGCTGCTTGGCCGTGGCGAGTTCGGAGATGGAGTACATGGACGAACCGTCACCGGACACGGCGAGCACGCGGCCGGGCTTGCCCACTGTTTCCAGCCCGACGGCGCCGCCGATCGCAGCGGGGAAGCCGTAGCCGAGGCCGCCGGCGCCCTGGGCGGAGTGGAACTGGCCCTGCCGCGCGTCCCAGCAGCTCCAGCCCCAGTAGGCGGAGATGGTCATGTCCCAGAAGGTCTGCATGTCGGCCGGGACGGCTTCGCGGATGTCGGCCATGAACTTCAGTTCCTTGGCCAGGTCCTGGGATTCGAGCCGGGCCCTGACCTTGGCGAGGGCTTCCTTCACCACGGCCTCGGGGCTGACACCGTGCCAACTGGTTTCGCCAGGCTCCACCACCAGGGCTTCGTCGAGGGCTGCGAGCGCCTGGCCGGCGTCGGCGCGGATGCCCAGGCCGGGGCGGTTGGATTCGAGCACGCGCGGTTCGGCGTCGATCTGGATGATCCGGCCGCGGGGTTCGAAGGTGAAGTAGTTGGACGTGACTTCGCCGAGGGACGAGCCGATGACGATCAGGACGTCCGCGTCCTCCAGGACGTCGGTCATGTGGCGGTCCTCGATCCACGACTGCAGCGACAGCTCATGGTTCCAGGGGAAGGCTCCGTTGCCGCCCGGTGTGCAGATCACCGGCGCCCGCAGCTTCTCGGCAATGGAAAGCAGGGACTTCTCGGCCCGGCCCCGGCGGGTACCGCCGCCGGCGATGATGGCGGGACGTTCCGCCGTCGACAGCCACTTCACCGCTTCCCGGACGAGTTCCACGCGGGGCGGGTTGTCCGCCGCCTCGGCGAGTGCGTCCTCCACCGGGGGGACCATGATGGGATCGAGCAGGACGTTCTGCGGGATTTCGAGCCAGACCGGCCCTTGCGGGGACGAGATGGCCTCGGTCCAGGCGTCCTGGATGGCGGAAGGGATGCCGGAGGCGTGCTGGATCAGGCGCTGGCTCTTGGTGACGTTCGCGGCCGAGGCCTTCTGGTCATCGAGCTGGTGGAGCATGCCCTTGCGGCGGGCACCGAGTCCCTCGAGCGGGATCTGGCTGGCCACCACCACCATGGGCACACCCGTGGCGTACGCCTCCTGCAGCCCGGCGAGCGACGTCAGCGCGCCCGGCCCGGTGGACAGGAACAGCACACCCACTTCGCCGGTGGCACGTGAATACCCGTCCGCGGCGAAGGCGCTGTTGTTCTCCACGCGGGAGGAGACGAAGTGCAGGTTGCCCCGGCCCATGGCATCAAACAGGCCCAGCGCGTGCTGGCCGGGGATGCCAAAGACCGTTTTGGCGCCCAACGCCTCGAGGGTCTCGACGACGAGGTCCCCGCCGTTGCGCACGTCAGTGCCCTTCGTCGGGGCTGCTGTGCCGGGATCGAAATCGATCACTGTGACTACTCCTTGATTCCGGCTGCGAAACCGGCGGGCTGGCGGACTTCCTGGCCGAGGGCCTGGGCGGCGTAACCGTTGGCTGCCCCGAAGCGGTCACCCTCAACTGCATTGTCCGCCATCAGTGTGACCAGTTCATAGGCCACGTGGCTGGCGGCCACGCCGGTGATTTCGGCGTGGTCGTAGGCGGGGGCGACCTCCACGATGTCGGCGCCCACCAGGTTCATGCCGCGGAAGCCACGGATGATCTCCAGGAGCTCGCGGCTGGTGATGCCGCCGGCCTCGGGGGTTCCGGTTCCCGGGGCGTGCGCGGGGTCCAGGACGTCGATGTCCACGGAGATGTACAGCGGCCGGTTGCCGATCCGGTCGCGGACCTTGGCCACGGTTTCCAGGACGCCCTGGTAGTAGACGTCGGCGGAGGTGACAATGCCGAACCCGAAGCGGTGGTCGTCGTCGAGGTCCTTTTTGCCGTAGAGCGGGCCGCGGGTGCCGATGTGGCTGATCGCCTCGGTGTCCAGGATGCCTTCTTCAACAGCCCGGCGGAACGGGGTGCCGTGCGTGTACTCGGCGCCGAAGTAGGTGTCCCAGGTGTCCAGGTGGGCGTCGAAGTGCAGCATGGCGATGGGGCCGCCGGCGCGTTCGGCCGCGGCGCGCAGCAGTGGCAGGGCGATGGTGTGGTCGCCGCCGAGGGTCACCAGTTTGCTGCCGGCCGAGGTCAGGTCCAGGGCGTTCTGCTGGATGGTTTCGATGGCTTCATTGATGTTGAACGGGTTGACCGCCATGTCCCCGGCATCAGCGACCTGGATGTTTTCGAACGGGCTGACGTCCCAGGCCGGGTTGTACGGGCGGAGCAGGCGGCTGGCCTCGCGGATGTGGTTGGAGCCGAAACGGGCACCCGGGCGGTAGGACACGCCGGAGTCGAAGGGCACGCCCACCACGGTCACGTCAGCCTTGGCCACCTGGTCCAGGCGCGGCAGGCGGGCATAGGTGGCGGCGCCCGCGTAACGCGGGATGCGGGATGAATCGATGGGGCCAAGGTTGCCGTTGGCTTCGATGCGCAGCTCTTTCACAGTGAGCCTCTCCTTCGAGGATTGATCGGCGGGTGTGACAGCCATCATACCCCGAAGTTTCCTAATGCGCATCAAGTGTTTACAAGCAGCTCCGCGCGCGCCAGCGCTGCCGAGCGCTCGGCCAGCTGGCGCGAACGCTCCCGCCCGGTTACTGCGGCCCAATCCCCCCCCCCCCCCCCCCGAATCGGCGGCAGGCCGCGGCAATTCAAGGGACGCCACAGGGAGCCGGGCCACAAACCGGGCAGGAACGCACGGCAAATGCCGTGCGCTGCACACATAGGGCTTATTTCCCCTTCCGGATCCGGCACTTACAGCCTGCAATGGGCTCCATGGATATCTTCGAACACCTTGTGCGGGCCGGCGGAGCTGCCCGGACCGCCCAGCTCCGCGGTGCAGGCTACTCCAGAAGGGACATTCGGCGCCTGACGGAACTCGGGGCCACACAACCCCGGCGGGGAGTCTTCCTCGCACCTGGTGGCGACAGGGACCTCGCCGCGGCCATCCACCACAACGGCCGGCTGACCTGCGCCAGCGCCGCTGCCCGCTACGGCCTATGGCTCCGGGACCCGCCGACCCGGCTGCACCTGGCCTGCAACCACGGTCATGGCGACGGTTTCATCCGGCACCGGACCCTGCGCTTCGAGGGTCACCCGGAACTGCCGCTGGCCGCCGTTGAAGACGTGGCCCTGCACGCACTCGGGTGCCTTGAGCCGCCGTCGTCCACGGCCATCGCGACATCGGCGATCCGGCTGTACGGCGTTCCGCTGGAACTGCTTCGGGCAGAGCTGCACGGGGACCGGTCCGGTCCCGTTCGGCGGGCGCTGCAGGAGCTTGACCTTCGGGCGGAATCGATCGTGGAAGTCGATGCGCAGCATCTCTTCCGAAGCAACGGCATCGGGTTCGAGGCGCAAGTGCTCCTGCCCGGAATCGGCCGGGTGGATTTCCTGCTGGCGGGTTTCCTGATCGTGGAAATCGACGGGTTCGCATTCCACTCAAAGCGCGCAGACATGCTCAAGGACAGGCAGCGGAACAACGCCTCGACGGTCAACGGCTACGCCGTCCTCCGCTATATGCCCGAGCACATCTGGTTCAACCCGGAGCAGGTGTTGGCGGAAATCAGGGCCGTGCTCGCGGCCAGGGCCGGCTCGGCCGGGTAACGCGTGCGTTCCTGCCCGGTTACTGCGGCCCAATCCTCCCCGAATCGGCGGCAGGCCGCGGCAATTCAAGGGACGCCACAGGGGGCCGAGCCACAAACCGGGCAGGAACGCACACGCAACAAACGCAGAAGGAAGAAAGGCCTACCGGCTGGCGGCGGGGACCAGCACCCAGAGGACCTCGACGGCCTTATCGGTGGGGTTGACCCAGGTGTGGGGTTCGCGGCCGGGGAACGTGACAGTGTCCCCGGTGTTGAGCTCGTATTCCTCATTGGTGAGGATCAGCCGGATGCTGCCCTTGATAACGTGCAGCACATCGACGTCGCAGTCCACGGCGTAGAGCTCGGACTCGCCGCGGCCATGGGGTTCGATGACGGCCTGGATGATCTGGATCCGGCGTTCCGAGCGCGCAGTCAGCAGCCGCTCCACGATCCCTTCGCCGCCCAGCGAGATCCGGGGCCCGTCATTGCGCTTGGTCAGGTGCGTTTCCGGAGCTGCGAACAGGTCTCCGATGGAAATGGACAGGACCTGGCACAGGGTCACCAGCGAAGCGACGGAAGGCGACGTCAGGTCCCGCTCCACGCGGCTGAGGAATCCCTTGGTCAGCCCCGTGGCGTCGGCAACCTGCTCGATGGTGAGCCGCTGGGACTGCCGGGCGGCACGGATTCGGGATCCGATGGCAACCGGAACGTTGCTCGGCTCTACTGGCAGTGCCTTCATTGTGCAGACCTTTCATGGCCGGCAACCCGGCCCCATCTCTGGAGCAATACTAATGGCCACTCCCCCATGTGACGCCGCCGCGGCAGCAGCGGGACGGACGTGGCGGCGGGCCCTTGACTGTTACCACGGTCACAGCATACGCTTTTAGGCAACAAGTGTTGCCTCCCATGCAATATCCGGGAAGGCAGTATCCGAGGATTCTCCTCATCCCCACCTCGTAAGAGCAGCGGAACACCGGCTCCCCAGCAACCTCCGGGTTCCAGCAACGCTGCACCTCAGCTCCAAGGAGCCCCAACATGGACGCTAACTTCGTCAACATCGCCATTGTGGTGGTGTACCTCATCGCAATGCTTGCTTTCGGCTGGTGGGGCAAGTCCCGCACCAAGAACAACAGCGATTTCCTCGTGGCCGGACGCCGCCTGGGCCCCTTCCTCTACACAGGCACCATGGCCGCCGTCGTCCTGGGCGGTGCCTCCACCGTCGGCGGCGTTGGCCTCGGCTACAAGTTCGGCATCTCCGGCATGTGGCTGGTGGTGGCCATCGGCGCCGGCGTGCTGCTGCTGAGCCTCCTCTTCGCCGGCACCATCCAGAAGCTGAAGATCTACACGGTCTCCCAGATGCTCACCCTTCGCTATGGCAGCAAGGCTACGCAGACCTCGGGCATCGTCATGCTCGCGTACACCCTGATGCTGTGCGCGACGTCCACCAGCGCCTACGCCACCATCTTCGTGGTCCTGTTCGGCTGGGACCGCTGGCTCGCCATCGCCATCGGCGGAGCCATCGTCCTGGTCTACTCCACCATCGGCGGCATGTGGTCCATCACCCTCGCGGACCAGGTGCAGTTCGTCATCAAGACCGTGGGCATCTTCGCCCTGATGCTTCCCTTCACGCTCAACGCGGCAGGCGGCCTCGACGGCATCCGCAGCAGGGTTGATGAGAGCTTCTTCCAGATGGACGGCATCGGCGTGCAGACCATCATCACCTACTTCGTGGTCTACACCCTGGGCCTGCTCATCGGCCAGGACATCTGGCAGCGCGTTTTCACCGCCAAGACCCCCGGCGTCGCACGCTGGGGCGGCGCCACCGCAGGCGTCTACTGCATCCTCTACGGCGTGGCCGGCGCCCTGATCGGCATGGCCGCCAGCGTGGCCCTGTCCGGCATCGACATCGCGGCCAAGGACGACGTCTACGCCGAGGTTGCCCAGACGATCCTCCCGGTGGGCATCGGCGGCCTGGTGCTCGCCGCAGCCGTCGCCGCCATGATGTCCACTGCATCCGGCGCCCTGATCGCCGCAGCCACCGTGGCCCGCGCCGACGTCCTGCCGTTTGTCGCCAGCTGGTTCGGAAAGGACATCAACACCGACGACACCGACAACCCCGAGCACGACGTCAAGGCCAACCGCATGTGGGTCCTGGCCCTCGGCATCGTGGCCATCCTGATCGCGATCATCACCAAGGACGTCGTGGCAGCCCTCACCATCGCCTACGACATCCTCGTGGGCGGACTCCTGGTCGCCATCCTCGGCGGCCTGGTGTGGAAGCGCGGCACCGGCATCGCAGCCGCAGCCTCCATGGCAGTGGGCTCGGTGGTCACCCTCGGCACCATGATCGTGCTGGAAATCAACGCCAAGGCCCCGCTGGACGGCGTCTTCGCCAACGAGCCGATCTACTACGGCCTCATCACCTCAGCAGTGGTGTACGTGGCCGTCTCGCTGCTCACCAGGCCCACGGATCCGCAGGTCATGCGGAACTGGGTGCGGCGCGTAGCCGGCCAGGACAACGAGGAAGCTCCGGTGGGCGCCACCGCGCAGTAGATCCCGGCAGGCACGGATCACCGTAAATCACGACGGCGGCACCTCCTTTCGCCCATCAGCGAACCGGAGGTGCCGCCGTCGTCCGTCCTACTCCGTTTCGCGGAATTCGTCGGGATCCAGCGGCACTACGCGCTCCTCGGCGTCGACCACTGCGCGAACCGGCGGGACTACCGCTTCTTCAGCGTCCAGGAACTCGTCCTCGGCATCCCAGTCGTTTTCGTCAACCGGGGCATCCTCGGCGTAGTCGTAGGCGGGATCGGCTTCTACGGCATCAAGGTGCGGCATGTCCGGGTGCTGTCCGGTGGTGTTCATTGTGCAACCTCCGATTGTTTGCCACTGACGTGCTCTTTCGGCTGGGCGCTGGCGGACGCCACACTTTCATCACAGCACCGCCGGGAGTCGGGGTCAAGGGTCCGCGGGCCGGCCCGCAGGGGGCGTCCGGAACCGGCAATATTAAGGGAACCCGAAACTCTGCAGTGAGGTTTGCCAGCCGAAAATCCGCGGGATTCCGCGGTAAGCTGGTCGTTGCAATGGGGCCGAACCATGCCCTATCAAGCTCAGGAGCCTCCGTGTCTCAGCACGCCAGTCCCGGCCAGCACCGCGCCGCCCGGTCAGAATCCAACCCCGCACTCCAGCCGCCCAACCCCGAGCCCACGTCCGCGGATATCCGCCGCTGGCGCCAGTACCTGGCCGACGAACGCGCCGAGGCCGCCGTCTACCGGGACCTCGCACAGAGCCGGCAAGGCGAAGAACGCGAGATCCTGTTGGCCCTGGCTGAAGCGGAGGGACGGCACGAGGCCCACTGGCTCCGCCTCCTGGGTGAGCACGCCGACAAATCCCGCCAGGCGTCGCTGCGCAGCCAGCTGCTGGGCTTCCTGGCCCGCCACTTCGGCTCCGTCTTTGTCCTTGCCCTGGCCCAGCGCGCCGAGGGCCGCTCCCCCTATGCCAAGGACCCTTCCGCCACGCCGGCAATGGCCGCTGACGAACAGATCCATGAGGAAGTTGTCCGCGGCCTGGCGACCCGGGGCCGGAACCGGCTGGCCGGAACATTCCGTGCCGCCGTGTTCGGGGCCAACGACGGCCTGGTCAGCAACCTGTCGCTGGTCATGGGCATGGCAGCGTCCGGCGTGGCCAGCAGCGTGGTCCTCCTGAGCGGCATTGCAGGCCTCCTGGCCGGTGCGCTGTCCATGGGTGCCGGTGAGTTCGTCTCCGTCCGCTCGCAGCGTGAACTCCTCGCGGCCACAAGGCCCACCCAGGTCACCCTTGCTGCCGCGCCCAAGCTGGATATCGAACACAATGAGCTGCTGCTCGTGTACCTGGCGCGGGGCATGTCCCACGAAGCTGCCGAGCACCGTGTGGCAGAACGCATGGGCCTGCTCTCCTGCGACTGCGATCCCAGCCTTTCCCTGCAGCCCGAACTCCCCGAAGCGGAGGACCAGCACGAAGCTGTGGGGACGGCCTGGGGCGCTTCACTGTCCAGCTTCTGCTTCTTTGCCTCCGGCGCGATCGTGCCCATCCTTCCCTTCCTGTTCGGCATGACTGGCGTGGCCGCGCTGGTGGTGGCCGGCGTCCTGGTGGGTCTGGCCCTGCTGATGACAGGCGGCGTCGTTGGCCTGCTGTCCGGCACCTCGCCGCTGACGCGGGGCCTGCGCCAGCTGGCCATCGGGCTGGGCGCCGCGGCCGTGACGTATGTGCTGGGCCTGGCCTTCGGCACCGTGGTGGGTTAGTGGACAACCTTCCCCGGGACCGCCCGCCAGGCAGCGGACGGCGTTCTGCGGGGCGTTCCCTGCGGAACATCCTGCTGGGGATTACCGCCGGCACTACCGTGCTTGTGGTCGGCGGCGTGCTTTACGGCGGCTCGCGCTTTGGGGAACTGCTGGATATCCGCCTCGGTCCCGGGGCCGTCCAACCCGGGGAAACCGGAGGCGTCCGGCCTGCCGCCGAGGGCCGGCCCTCGGCCCCGCCGCCCGGTCTCGAGGAGGCCGACGAGCCCCTGGGGACGCCGGAGGCGCCGCAGTACGCCAGCGATTCCTACCGGTTCCTGGCCACAAACGACGACGGCACGCCTGTTGGGTATTCCCCCTGCCGCCCGCTGCACTACGTCGTGAACGCGGACCTGGTCCCCGCCGGCGCGCAGGACCTCATCCCCGAGGCGATCGACACCATCTCCCAGGCCACCGGGATCCGGTTCATTTACGACGGCGCCACCGCCGAACAGCCCTCCGCTCAGCGTGCTCCCTACCAGCCGGATTCGTACGGCGACCGCTGGGCGCCGCTGCTGGTCTCCTGGACCACTCCCGAGGTGGCCCCGCAGCTCAAGGGCAAGGTGATCGGCACCGGCGGAAGCACGCACTTCAGCTACGACGCCGGTCCCAAGACCTTCGTCACCGGCAGCCTTGAGCTGGACTCCCCTCAGATCGCCGAAGAACTGGAGCAGCCGGACGGCAAACTGTACGCCACGGCCGTCATCCTGCACGAACTTGGCCACGTGATGGGGCTCGAACACGTGGATGACCACCGGCAGCTGATGTATCCGGAGATCGGCACCCCGGAAGGCCTCGCGGCCGGCGACCTCAACGGCCTCTACGAACTGGCCGGCGCACTGTGCCGGAAGGACCTGTAGGCGACCGCAACAGCAGTTGGGCTTGAGCTACCCGCCGATCACGGCGAGCGCCTCCTCAACGGTGTCCACCAGGAAGATCCTGTCCTCCATCGGCCGTCCCGCCGCGAGCCGCTGGAGCATGGGCCAGGCCGGATACTCCTGCTGCCAGTACCGGCTGCCCACCAGGACCATCGGAGTGACCGCTTCGCGGGCGCTGTAATAGTTTTCGCACGCGTCCTGGAACATCTCCTGCACTGTCCCGGCCGCCCCCGGCAGGAAGAGAATGCCGCCGTTGCAGACTTCCAGCAGGATCGCCTCGCGTACTGCGTTGGCAAAGTATTTGGCGATGTGCGTGGCAAAGTAGTTCGGCGGCTCGTGCCCATAGAACCAGGTGGGGATTCCCAGCGACGGCGTTCCGTCGGGAAAAAGGTCGACGACGGCGGCCGCCGCCCGCGCCCACGCGGACACGGAGGGGCGGAAGCCGGGGACGGCCCCCAGTGAAGCCAGCACGGCCTGGAAGTCCAGCTCGGGAACGCGGCTGAGGTAGGCACCGAGGTTGGCGGCCTCCATGGCACCGGGACCTCCGCCGGTGGCCACCATCCGCCCGCTGCCGGCCAGCACGCGGCCCAACGCAGCAGCCTGGGCGAACTCCGGCGTGCCGCGCTGGGCGTTGTGCCCTCCCATCACGCCCACCACTGTGGGTCCCGCGCCGGCGTCGGAGCGGACCAGTTCGTCCAGGGCGTCTCCGATGGCGTGGTCATGCAGGGCCGAGGCAAGCGTGGCGTCCAGCCGGTGCCGTTGCCCGGGGCGGATGCTCCACTGGTAAACGAGGGCATCAGGCAGTTCCTCGTATGGGGAATGGTCCAGGCCGGCGTAAAGCTCCTGCGGCGTATACAGCCTGGCCCGGTAGGGATCGAAGGGCACACCTTCAAGCTTGGGGAAGATCAGCGCGCCGCGGCGCCGCAGGCCGTCTTCAACACCAGGGTCGAACGTGCAGCCGAGGAAGATGGCACCTTCAACGTCGAGGCTCTCCAGCGCTGCGGTCCGGCCGCGCAGATCCAGTGACTGGGCGTGCCACCCGTGCATGGCCACGGCGCCGGCCGCCACCAGCCTGTCGAAACTGGCCAGGCTCTCGACTTCAAGGGTCCGCGGGCTGGGGCGGACACCGCCGGAGGGGTTCACGCCGTGTCCCTAGCGCTCACGGCACACCAGGTATCGGTTATTCATCGGCCCAGCCTACTGCCGCCGCCTGGCATAGGCCGGGCGTTGGCCGGGCGTTGGCCGGACCGCAGGTCCTTGGCGGCCCGAAAACGGCCTGCTATTATCGTCACAAAGGCAGTATGTCCTATCAAGCGAACATAGGCTGACATTCGCGGTTCCGGCAGAACCGGCATCCGCGGACCACAAGGGAGCGCTCAATGGCGAATCAACTAAACCTCAGCATCGACCGATCTTCGCCGGTGCCCCTCTACCACCAGGTGGTGCAGGGCATTGAGTCGGCCATCCACACCGGGCTCCTCCCTCCCGGCAGCCGGCTGGATAACGAGATCGACCTGGCCGCCCAGCTCAACCTGTCCCGGCCCACCATGCGCAAGGCGATGGATGAGCTGGTGCGCTCCGGCCTGCTGGTGCGCAAGCGCGGCGTGGGAACCCAGGTGGTTTCCAGCCAGGTACGCAGGCCGCTGGAACTCTCCAGCCTGTTCGATGACCTCAGCAACAACGGAAGCAAGCCCACCACCGATGTCCTCAGTTTCTCCCACATCGAAGCCGACGAGGCCACCCGCGAAGCTCTCCAGCTGCCCGCAGGCGCCAAGGTGTACCACTTCACCCGGCTGCGCAAGGTGGGCGGCAAGCCGCTGGCCCTGATGGAGAACTGGGTGCGCGACGACATCACCTCCATCGACGAAGCCCAGCTCAGCGCGCAGGGCCTGTACGGCATCCTGCGCAACGGCGGCGTGAACTTCCGGCTTGCCTCGCAGCGCATCGGGGCCATGGTGGCCAACGACTACCAGGCTCCGCTGCTGGAGACCGAACCAGGTTCGGCGCTGGTGACCATGGAACGTACCGCCGTGGACGACACCGGCCGCAACGTGGAAACCGGGCACCACGTCTACCGCGCCGACTCCTACAGTTTCGAAATGACCCTCGTCCAGCGATAACGCCGGACCCAACAGCGCTTCGCGCTACCACCCTGCCAGCGCTGGATGCTGCAATCACGCCACTGCTGTGCCCTTAAAAGAAAGTGCAAAATCCATGGCCAACTGGGTATATCCGCTGGGTTCCGCCGCCGACGGCAGCTGGGACGTGTCCCTGGGAACGTCCGACTCGGCACTGACTGTGGACGGCTGGGCCCACACAGGGCTGAAGGTCGCGACGCTCGAGGCCGGTGCCGCCGTCGAACTTCCCGCCGCGGGCGAGGAGCGCATTGTGGTTCCGCTGAGCGGATCCTTCACTGCCGCCGTCGACGGTGAGGCCTTCCGGCTCGCCGGCAGGGCCAGCGTCTTCAACGGGCCCAGCGACGTGCTCTACACGGGAACGGGAAAAAGCCTCACCATCAGCTCGGCCGACGGCGGCAGGGTCGCCATTGCGACCGCCCCAGCGAAGACTTCCTACCCCACCCGGCTGGTGACCGCCGCGGAAACCCCGGTGGAGCTCCGCGGGGCCGGCAACTGCTCCCGCCAGGTGCACAACTTCGGCACCCCTGCCGCCCTGGAGGCAGACCGCTTCATCGTCTGCGAGGTCATCACACCGGCTGGCAACTGGTCCTCCTACCCGCCGCACAAGCACGATGAGGAGAAGGACGGCGAGACCAGCCTCGAGGAGATCTACTACTTCGAGACCCGGGTTGCGCCCGGCGTACCGGTTGCAGAAGGCGCAGGCGTGCGCGGCGACGCCATCGGCTACCAGCGCGTCTACGCCTCGGATGAGCGGCCCATCGATGTCTCTGCGGAGGTCCGCACGGGCGACGTTGTCCTGGTCCCGTACGGCTGGCACGGGCCCGCGATGGCCGCCCCGGGCTATGACCTCTACTACCTGAACGTCATGGCCGGCCCCGGCCCGGTCCGCGACTGGCTCATCAGCGATGACCCGCACCACGGCTGGATCCGGCAGACCTGGGACGGCCAGGACGTGGACCCGCGGCTACCGTTCGGAGCCTAGGCAAACAGCGAAGCCCCTCACCGCATGCGGTGAGGGGCTTCGCTGTGTCTGTGGCAGCAAGGAAACCTCGCTAGCTCGCCACTTTCAGGGCCACGCGGACCGGGACGCCCGTGGCAAGGGACTCCTGGGCGGCGTCCGCCACCCGGGACGCCGCTACCGCGTCCTCCGGTGTGCACGGATTCCCGCGCCGGCCCAGGATCAACTCCACGAAGGCTTCCATCTCGGAGCGGTACGCAGCATCGAACCTTTCGGCGAAGGTCAGGTGCGGCTCCCCCGAGGGGAACCCGATGCCGGCTTCGGCCGAGGCCACGGCGGTTTTGTCGTCCAGCCCCACCATCAGCGACCGGCGGGACCCCTGGATTTCCAGGCGGACGTCGTGGCCTGCCCCGTTGTAACGGGTCGCGGAGACAGTACCGACAGTCCCGTCGTCGAACGTCACCAGCGCCAGGGCGGTATCCACGTCCCCTGCCGCACCGATGGCCGGGTCCCCGTTGTTGGAGCCCTTCGCGTACACCTCGACGATCTCCCGGCCGGTCAGCCAGCGGAGGATGTCGAAATCGTGGACGGAGCAGTCCCGGAACAGGCCGCCGGAGCTGGCCAGGAACTCCACCGGCGGCGGCGCCATGTCGCACGTGACCGCGCGCAGCGAGTGGATCCAGCCGAGCTCCCCGGCCTGGTAGGCCCGCCGGGCCTCCAGGTAGCCGGCGTCGAAGCGGCGCTGGTGGCCGATCTGCACCACGCCCTGACGGTCCCGGATGTACTCCAGCACCGGCAGGGCGTCCGCCACGTCCAAAGCCACCGGCTTTTCGCAGAAGACCGGGATTCCGGCGTCGACGCCTGCCTTGATCAGCTCAGGGTGCGTGCCCGTGCCGGTCGCAATCACCAGCCCGTCCAGCCCGGAGGCCAGCAGGGCTTCCACCGACGGAATGAATTCCGCCCCCAGGCCGGCCGCGACGTTCCTGGCGTGCTCTTCGGCGACGTCGGTCAGCCGGAGCCGGACGTTGATGCCTTCCGCGTTGAGTATCCCGTTGAGGGCGGCGATGTTGTTGGCGTGCATCACTCCGATCCGCCCCACCCCCACGAGCCCCAGGATGACGTCCTTCATCGTTTCTCCTCCGCATAGACGGTGAAGGCCGCGCGGAAGGCGTCCAGGGCTGCGTCGCTGTCGTCGCTGGCCCAGGCTTCCATGCCCACGGTTCCCTCGTACCCGGCCTCCGCGAGCGCCTTGGCGACGGCCGCGTAGTTGATTTCCCCGGTCCCCGGTTCGCACCGGCCCGGGACGTCGGCCACCTGGATCTCCCCGATGTAGGGCAGGGCCGTCCGCACCAGCTCAATGAGGTTACCCTCCCCCAACTGCGCGTGGTACAAGTCCAGCATCAGCTTGGCGTGGGGATGGCCCGCGGCCTCCACCAGGGCCAGCGTGTCCTTGGCGCGTGCCAGCGGGATGCCGGGGTGGTCAAGGACAGTGTTGAGGTTCTCCAGGCAGAACGTGACGCCGTGTTTTTCGCCCAGCTTGCCGAGCCGTTCCAGGGTCCGTGCACCCGTGCTCCACATGCGGCCGGTGGTGCGGTACACGGGGCGTGCTGCGTGGCCGTCGATCAGTTCGGCCGGGTGCACCACCATGCGGCTGACCCCGAGTTCCAGTGCGGTGGGGATCAGCGTTTCGGCGGTGCGCACCACATCATCGGCGGTTTCGGGGTCCACCAGGCTGCCTGAGGTGTAGCCCGTCATGGAGGAAAACACCGCCCCTGTGGCCTTGAGCGCACCGATGTCCTTGGTCCGCGAGTCCCAGAGCTCGACGTCGAAGCCGGACTCGTGGATCCGGCGCACCCGTTCCACAAACGGAAGGTCCGTGAAGACCATCTCCGCGCAGACTGCCAGGCGCATCAGACGGCTGCCGTCTCGTTGACCGCAACCGGGGCGCCGCGCTGGACAGATTCGATGCACGCCAGTGCCATGGCCAGCGCACGGCGGGCATCGGCGGCACCGGGGGTGGTGGTAAAGCCGGACGACGACGGCGGCATGCCGTCGCGCCGCGCACGCACCGAACCGGCGAAGTCGGCGAGTTCGTCCGTGTAGGCCTGGCGGAACAGTTCAACGTTGAGCCGCGGGGTGTCGGCGGACAGTCCATCGGCCGTATAGCGGCGCGCGGCCGTTTCCGTGGCGCGGCCGGCCTGGACCATGCCTTTGGAGCCGAAGACTTCGCCGCGGATGTCATACCCGTACAGGGCGCTGAAGTTTGCCTCCGCCACGGCCACTGCGCCGTTGCTGTAGCGGATGGTTACCACTGCGGTGTCCAGGAACCCCGCGTCACGCAGGGAGGGCTCCACAAGCGCGTCCGCCACGGCGTAGACCTCCACGGGCTCGGCGCCTTCGTTGAACCAGTTGAGGGTGTCGAAGTCGTGGATCAGTGTCTCCAGGAAGATGGTCCACGCCGGGACCCTGGCCGCGTTCGGGAGGCTTCCGGTCCCGGGGTCGCGGGTCAGGGAGCGCAGGAGTTGCGGTGTCCCGGCGATGCCTGCGGCGAGGTCCTTCTTGGCGGCCTGGAAGTCGTCGGCGTACCGCCTGTTGAAGCCGACCTGGAAATGCACGCCGGCCTCTTCCACCGCGGCGAGGGCGGCGTCGAGTTCGTCGAGCCCCTGCCCGGCGGGCTTCTCGCAGAAGACATGCTTGCCCGCGGCAGCAGCCTCGGCGATCAGCGACGAATGGAACCGTGCCGGGCTGGCGATGATGACGGCGTCGATTTCGGGATCGGCCAGGATGTCCGCGGCGTCGGCCGTGACCTTTGCGGTGCCCAGCGATTGGGCAAGGGCCTGGGCGGATTCCACATTGGGGTCGGCGATGGCCGCCAGGATAGCGCCGGGGACGCGGCGGGCGATGCTTTCGGCATGGAACGCCCCCATCCAGCCGGAGCCGATGAGCCCGACTTTCACGGGTGCGGAGAGTCCTGCGGAGTGCTGTTCGATGTAGGCCATTGGCCGGTCCTTTCGATTGTCAAAACAAAATGAATCAGGGGCGGGCGGCTTCCTCACCGGGGAAAGCAGGTTCGCCCGGGAACGCGACTCCCAGCCGGCGGCGGATCTCGTCGGCCACGTCCAAGGTACGGATGGACGCTGCCAGAGTCCGTTGGCCGGCCTGCGTCTGCCCGGCTGCCACGGCACGGGCAACGGCGGCCGCTTCGTAGTGAAGTCCCTTGAAGTGGCCGCCGGCCGGTTCGTCATGGCGCAGGCGTGTTCCGTCAGGGAAGCGGACCTCGAAGCCACCGGGCATGTTGAAGGGACCGTCGATGGTCAGCGTGGCCTTGGAACCGACGATCGTTGCCGAAGTGGGCGTGAAGTTGTGCAGGTGGGTGTTCACCACGGCCTGCGCGCCGCCGGCGAACCGCATGATGGCGGACAGCTGGGCGTTGACCCCGGATTCGTGGGGTTGGCCGATGGCGTGCAGCTCTTCCGGCAGGCCCAGGACTTCGGTTACAAGGGCCAACGGGTAGGTGCCCAGGTCCAGTAGTGGGCCGCCGGCCAGCGCGGGATCGAATATCCTGTGGCCGCGTTCGAAGTGTTCGCCGTATTCGGCAAAAACCGTGGTCACGGTGCCCAGGGTCCCGGCGTCGAGGATCTGCCGGATCACGTCGAACTTGGGCAGGAAGAAACTCCACATGGCCTCGGCGGCGAACACCCCCGCGGCCTCGGCCTGTTTGGCGATGTCCCGGGCCTGCGCCGCGTTGAGGCCGATGGGCTTCTCGACCAGAACGTGTTTGCCGGCGTCCAGGGCGAGCACTGCGGCCTGGTGGTGGAAGTTGTGCGGCGTGCAGACGTAGACGATGTCGACGTCCGGGGCGGCGGCCAGCTCCTCGTAGCTGCCGTAGGCCGCGGGCACGTCGAATGCGTCCGCGAATGCCTTGGACCGGCTGAGCGAACGGGACCCGACGGCGGCGATCACCTGCCCCGTGTGCGCCTGGATGGACTCGGTGAAGCGTTCGGCGATCCAGCCCGGTCCCATGATGCCCCACCGCAGCATGGGGGCATCCCGGGATCCGGGCACTCGGGACTGCGGAAGGGTTGTAGCGGTCATGCGTAGCTCACTTTCGTGGATGCGCCGTCGCTGTGGAGGGACTGGATCATGGCTTGGGCCACGAGCGAAGCGTTGAGCCCATCCTGCGCCCCGGCCAGGGGTGGCTGGTCCCCCCGGGCCAACGCCGAGATCCAGGCCTGCAGCTGCAGCCGGTACGCGTCGGCAAAGCGTGGGCGCCAGTCTGCGGGTATCGCCGCCTGGCTAAGGCCCGCCTGTTGGGCGCCCAGCAGTGCGGAATCATTCAGGCCGGTGGTGCCGCGTTCCGAGACAACCTCACAGCGCGTGGTGTAGCCGTACTGGGCATTCAGGAACAGCTCCAGTGTGGTGAGGGTCCCGTCGGCGGTTCGGAGCGTCATAAACGCGGGATCCCGCAGTCCGGCCCCGGCGTTCCGCGTACTTTTCCCGGCCTGCCATGACACTTCCGTGATGGGAGAGTCCAGCAGCCAGGGAATGATGTCCAGTTCATGGATGGCTGAATTGGTGATGGCCGATTCCGAGGTGGTGCCCGGGCCCGCAGCGGCGTTGCGGCTGGTGCAGTGGACCATCAGGGGCTCGCCCTGCACCCGGTCCTGCACAGCCTGCCGCAGTGCTACGTAGCCCGGATCGAAGCGCCGCATGAAGCCCAGTGAGAGCAGGGATGCACCGGTTGCAGCCACCATGTCCGCGTCGGCGGCCACAACCTCCAGGCTTTCCAAAACCGTGGGTGCCAGCGGCTTTTCGCACAGGACCGGCGTCATCGCCTCAAAGCACTCCAGGACCAGGCCAGCGTGTGTGGAGTCGTGCGAGGCAACGACGACGGCGTCCACCTCCTTGGAGTTGATCAGCTCGGTGGGATCGGTGGTGATGCGGGCGGCCGGAGGTGCAGCGGCCGCGGCACGGCCGGCGTCGAGGTCTGCCACGAAGGTGACTTCGGCACCGCCGACGGTGGTGGAGAGGTTCCTAATGTGGTCCGCGCCCATTATTCCGGCGCCGATGACGCCTACCCGGATCGGCATGGGTGTTCCCTTCGTATGCGTTCGTGTGTGCGTGGTTCCCCGGACGGTGCGCACGGGCATGGCGGGGTGCTCCGGAGGAGATCCGGAGCACCCCGCCGGGTGCTGCCGCTAGGCGTGTCTGGGGGCGCCTGCCTGGACGGCGTCAGCGACGTCGGCCACTTCGGCTTTGACTTCCTTGAGGGCTTCGCTGTGGCCGCCGAGTTGTTCGAGTTCGTGCGCCAGTTCGGCGAGTTCGGCGCCGCCGGCCATCTGGGCGGTGAGCTCGTCGAGGGTGATGTCCTTCTTGTCGTAGTAGCCGATCGACTTGCCGCGCTTGAGCAGCAGGAACCGGTCCCCGACCGGGAAGGCGTGGTGCGGGTTGTGGGTGATGAAAATGACGCCGAGGCCGCGGTCACGGGCCTGCAGGATGTACCGCAGGACCACGCCTGACTGCTTTACGCCAAGCGCCGCCGTCGGCTCGTCAAGGATCAGGACCTTGGCGCCGAAGTACACGGCGCGGGCGATCGCCACACACTGGCGCTCACCGCCGGAGAGCTGGCCGATGGGCTGCTCCACGTCGCGCAGGTCGATGCCCATCTCGGCGAGTTCCTTGAGCGTGATGGCTTTCATCTTCTCGACGTCCATGCTTTTGAACGGGCCAAAGCCGCTGGTCAGTTCAGAGCCGAGGAAGAAGTTGCGCCAGATCGGCATCAGCGGCACCACGGCGAGGTCCTGGTAGACCGTGGCGATGCCGGCGTCGAGGGCGTCGCGGGGGGAACTGAATTTCCGTTCTTCACCCATGATGTTCAGGACACCGGCGTCGTGCTGGTGCAGGCCGGCGATGATCTTGATCAGCGTGGACTTGCCGGCGCCGTTGTCGCCCAGGACGCAGGTGACGCGGCCGTTGTCCACGGCCATGGTGACATCGCTCAGCGCAATGATGTTGCCGTAATGCTTGCCTACTCCGTCGAGGGAGAGCAGGTGGACGGGGGTGTGGGTGAGGGGATCTTTTTCATTCTGGAGCAGCGTTTGCTGGTCGATTTCCTTGGCATTCATTTCTCCGGCCCCTTACTTGAGTTCCGCGCGGCGTTTGACGATGAGGTTGACGATGGTGGCCAGCAGCAGCATCAGGCCCAGGAAGAACTTGAACCAGTCCGGGTTCCACTGCGCGTAGACGATGCCCTTGTTGGCCATGCCGAAGATGAACGCGCCGATCGCGCCGCCGATGGCCGATCCGTAGCCGCCTGTCAGGAGGCAGCCGCCAATGACCGCGGCGATGATATAGAGGAACTCGTTGCCCACACCTTCACCGGACTGCACGGTGTCGAAGGCGAAGAGGTTGTGCATGCCCAGGATCCAGCCGCAGAAACCCACCCCCATGAAGAGCCCGATCTTGGTGGCTTTGACCGGGACGCCGACGGCGCGGGCAGCGTTCTCGTCCCCGCCGACGGCGAAGATCCAGTTGCCCACCCGGGTCCGCATGAGCACCCAGGTTGCCGCGGCGACGAGGGCGATCCAGATGAAGACCGTGATTTTGACGTCGATGCCGCCGATGGTGACGGAGGAGGCAAAAACTGCCCGGGCGGACTCGAAGCCATCCATGTCCGAAATTGACGGGGATGAGACGCCGCCGCCGATCATGCGGGTGAGGCCCAGGTTCAGGCCGGTCAACATCAGGAAGGTGGCAAGGGTAACAATGAAGCTGGGCAGCTTGGTCTTCATCAGAATCCACCCATTGATGTAACCGATAGCCAGGGATACCAACAAGGCCAAGGCCACACCCACCCAGACATTGGTGCTGAAGTACCAGCTGAACATCGACGCCGTCAGCGCCGAACTGATCACGGCGACACCGGTGGAGAGGTCGAACTCACCGCCGATCATGAGCAGCGACACCCCGACGGCCATGATTCCAATTGTGGAACTGCCGTACAGCACGGTCGCGAAGGACGCCGGCTGCAGAAACGTCTGGGATACCACCGAGAAGAAGATGAAAAGGACGATTGCGCCCACAAGGGCGCCGACCTCGGGGCGGCCGAGTAGTTTCTGGAGCGGATTACGTTTACCGATACGTTCGTCGGTCACAGGGAGGATGGACTTGGATAGAGTCTGGGTCATGGGGTTCTCCTGCTAGGGCGGGTTCCGGAGCCACTGAGGCCCCGGAACCCGGCTCCGAGCATCCTTAGCGGATGCCTTCCTTGGCGAATTTGAGGACGTCAGGAGCTGCTGCCTGATCGATGATTGAGGGGCCGGTAAGAACCGGCAATCCTCCGCCAACGTGGTAGCCGCCACGCTTGACCTGCCACAGCGCATCGATGGCGCCGTAACCCTGCAGCCACGGCTGCTGGTCAACCGTGAAGGCTACCTTGCCGTCGATGATGGCTTGGGCCAGGTCGCCGTTCATGTCGAAGGAGGCAACCTTTACTTTGCTCTGCAGCCCCAAGGCTTCCACTGCTTTGTTTATGGTCAAGGTGAATGGCGCGCCGAGGCCGATGATGGCGTCCGCATCAGGGGTGGCCTGGAGCTTTGCGGTCACGGTGGAGGAAACCTGGGTCATATCGGTTCCCTGGACAAACAGGTTCTCGGTACCCGGGATCTTCGACTTGACACCGGCGCACCGGGAATCCAGCGCGACGTTGCCTTGTTCCATAATCACGCAGATCGGGTGCTTGGCCCCCAACGAAGAGAGCTTGGTTCCGACGGCGGCGCCAGCCAGGTTTTCATCAGAGCCGAAGTGCGTGAAGGCACCTACTTGCCGCCACACATCCGCACCGGAGTTAAGGCTGACGACAGGGATACCGGCGTCAGTGGCTTTTTTCAGGACGTCCTTGAGCGCGTCGGGCTTGGCCAGTGTAACGGCGATGCCCCCAACCTTCTGGTCAATCGCCTGCTGGATAAGCTGGGCCTGCCGTCCGCCTTCGGGATCTGATGTGTAGAGCAGTTCGACGTTGTCCTTCGCGGCCGCCTCTTCGGCGCCCTTGCGAAGAATATCCCAGAACGTGTCGCCGGGAGCGGCGTGTGTGACCAGGGCGATCTTGATACGTTCCGTCGTGGCCACCTGGCCACCGCCGGCCGCGTTGCCGGAGTCTGCGGACTTACCGCCGGTACTTGAACAGGCACTCAGCGCCAGCATCGGCACAACCGCCGCTATCAGGGCCGCCTTGCGCCAGGAAAGTTTTACCACGATGAATCTCCTTTGATTTCAGCTCCGGGCCGCTACATTGCAGCCACGGGAATGCGCCTATATCGATGATGGTGACTTGCCCCACAGATGTCAATAGTTTGTCCTGACATTAGGATGTTTTAACGTAAAGCGGCGAGTGTTTCGACCTTGGATCGAGGCGCTGACCGCCATTTCCACCACCGTCCCAGCACTCATTGCGGGAGTTGGCGGGGTAAGTCAGGGGGATCTCCCGCCTTACGCCGGGCACGCAAAAGCCCCTTCGAGCGGCTCAAAGGGGCTTTGCGACGTCAGGGGTGACAGGTCAGGGGGCGGGGCTGACAGCCACGGCTTTGGTGCCGGCCATGTGCTTGAAGTAGTGCTCCACGTCTTCCAAACTCTTGTCCTTGGTTTCCGGGACGTACTTGAAAGCAAACGCGATGGCGCCAACGCCCAGCACCGCGAACACGAAGAATGTGCTGGAGAGGCCGATAGCGGCGAGCAGCTGCGGAAAACCGAAGCCCACCATGAAGTTCACGATCCACAGTATGAATGCCGACGCTCCCATCCCGAGACCACGGATCTTCAACGGGAAAATTTCGGAAAGCATGAGCCAGGTGACCGGCGAGATGGCACCCTGTTGGAAGGCCAGGAAGGTGACGGTTAAGGCCAGGATAACGAAGCCACGGCCTGTTCCTTCGGGCAGGACCAGCGAGAAGAATCCGATCAGCAGCAGGGCGGCCGTCGTACCGATCTGGCCTGTGATAAGCATCTTTCGACGACCCACCTTGCCAAGCAGCCAGATCCCCACGAAAGTTGCCAGCACGGAAATGACGCCGTTGGCGATGTTGGCGGTCAATGCAGCTTCACGGCCAAAACCGGACTCGGCCAAAATCTGTGTCCCGTAGTACATGATCGAGTTGACACCCGTGATCTGCTGGATGACGGCCAACCCGATGCCCACGATGAAAATCCGGCGGAGCCAAGGAATTCCAAGGTCCCTCCAGGAACCCATCTTGGCCTTGTAGTCCTCAACAGCCATCGCTTTGACTTCTTCGAACTCGGCACGGGCCTCCGACTGGGACCGAATCCGCTGCAGCACGCTGAGTGTTTCGCCAAAGCTCCCCATGGAAGCCAGCCAGCGCGGGCTCTCCGGCATGAAGTTCATGCCGACCCACAGCGCGATCGCGGGCAAGGTGGCGATGACGAGCATCCACCGCCAGATTCCTCCTGCCTCCCCGAAGGTGTTGCCGAGATAGGCATTGAAGATGAAGGCCATCAACTGCCCGGTGACGATCATCAACTCGTTCTGAGTGACGATGCGCCCGCGCCGAGCGCTGGGTGAAACTTCCGCGAGGTACACAGGGACAGTCACGGACGCGCCGCCGACGGCCAGACCCAAAAGGAAGCGTGCGGCAATCATGACCCCGGTGCTTGGCGCGAAGGTGCAGGCAAGCGTCCCGATCAGGAAGATGATGGCCAGAACCATGATCATCTTGCGCCGCCCGTTGCGGTCTGCGAGTCGGCCGCCGAACAGGGCTCCAAAGGCGGCACCGAACAGGAGCGAGGACGTGACCAGGCCTTCGGTCAGCGGCGTCAGCCCCAGATCTTCCTGCATGTAGGGCAGCGCACCGTTGATGACACCGGTGTCGTAGCCGAACAGCAGCCCGCCGAATGTCGAAATGATGGTGACGGTCCGCAATGCGCGTTTATGGTTGGCGGGCGGTTTCCGGCCCACGGCCGGTGAGGCACCCGGCGCCGTCATACGCTCACCTTCTGGATGTACTGCTTCATGGCCTCCAGCTGGTAGCGGGAGACGTCCGCAGCGTTGTCGTCCTCGGCGAAAACACTGGAAACCATCACCGTATCGTTGCGGTCGAGGAAGCCTATTTCCTTCAGCCCACCGAAGAACTCGTCCCAGTTGACGTCGCCGTCGCCGATCTTCAGGTGCTGGTGCACGCGCACCGGGTTGCCTGGGGGGTTGGTGATGTAGCGCAGGCCGTGCGATGCGTGGTGGTCCATGGTGTCTGCGACGTGGACCAGGCGGAGCTTGTCCCCCGCGGCGCGCATGATGTCCAAGGGCGCGTTCTTCATGTGGAAGCTGTGCGAGGCCACATAGACCAGGCCCACGTTCTTGGAGTTCAGGCCGCGGATCACCCGGATGGCAGCCAGGCCCTCCTCCACAAAGTCGTCCGGATGCGGATCGATCAGCAGGTCGATGCCTTCCCGTTCGATGATGGGCAGCAGCTCCTCCATGGAGCGGTAGAAGGCACGCTCCGACTCTTCGGACTGCTCCGGGCGTCCGCTGAATTCGGTATTCATGGTGCTGACGCCCAGGTCGACGGTGATCTGGATGGCGCGCTTCCAGTAGCGGACGGCTGCTTCGCGCGCATCCTCGTCCGGGCCGGACCAACGGAGCACCGGAAGGACCGAGGCGATCTCGATTCCGGCGTCCCTGCAGGCCTTGTTGAGCTGGCCCACCAGTTCGTCGTCGGCCTTCGGGTGGTTGTAGAACGGGATGAAGTCGGCGTGCGGGGTCATCTGCATGTACTTGTAGCCGAGGTCCGCAACCACCCGGGGAAATTCGAGCAGGCTATGCGAGTGGTGGAACGGCGTGGGATCAAGCGCGATTTTCACGAGGAACACTCCATTGTGGATCAGTCAGGTTGTGCGTGGGACGGGACAGAACGGGAGGGGGCCCAAAGGCCCCCTCCCATACTTCCTAGCTGTAGAGTGCGGGCTTGGCGTTCAGCTTCACGGCGACCTTCTCGCCGTTCTTCTGCGCCTCGACGCCGGCTTCGCAGCACGCCGCGGTGGCGTAACCGTCCCAGGCGGTGGGGCCGCCGATTTCGCCGCGGACCGCAGCGTCAACCCAGGACTGGATTTCGACGTCGTACGCCGCGCCGAAACGCTCTTCGAAGCCGGGGGTGACATTGCCGCCCCAGCGGCCGGCGCTGCGCGTGTACGGGCCCTTGTCGCCGCCGATGTTCACGATGCCATCTTCAAGGGAGGCCTGGGTGGCCACTTCATAGCCGAACTTGGCGTTGACGTAGATTTCGACGTCGGCCAGGACGCCGGACTCGGTTTCGACCAGGACATGCTGGGGATCGTGCTGGCCGGCCGGTGCGTTCTTCGTGGCTTTGCCCAGGCGGACCTGGACGGACGTGATTTCCTCACCGGTGAAGAAGCGAATGGCGTCGAACTCGTGCACCACCGAGTCGTTGATCAGCATCTCATTGGTGAAGCCGGCGGGGGTGGTGGGATTGCGGTGCTGGTGGTGGAGCATCAGCAGCTCGCCAAGTTCCCCGTTGCGGATGATACCGCCCAGAGCGGCGTACTCGGCATCGAAACGGCGCATGAACCCAACCTGGATGCGCTTGCGGCCCAGCTTTTCCTCCGCCTCGACGATCTTCCAAGCGGACTCGGCGTCGGGGGTGAGAGGCTTTTCGCACAGGATCGGGAAATCCTTCGCCAGGGCCTTGTAAAGGATGTCCTCATGCAGGAAGCCCGGTGTGGCGATGAGGACGGCGTTGACGTCCCCGTTGTTCAGCGCCTCGTCGGCGTCGGCCAGGGCCACCGCGCCCGGAATGCCTTCAATGGCGGCCTGGGCACGGGCAAGATCAACGTCGACGACGGCGGCGACTTCCGCGCCGTTGATGCGCTGGTGGAGGCGCTGGATGTGGTCCGCGCCCATACGGCCGGCGCCGATGACGGCGACGCGAAGGGTTTCAGTCATTTGTTCTTTCCTTACGTTTCGGGTGCCTGGCGGGGCGTCAGTTGACTGCCGTGCGGGAACCGCAGGACAACAGGTAGTTGCGGGTGCGCTTGGCGATCGGCATGGGGACGTCGAAGGCCACGGGATACATATCCTGCTCCACGATGCCGAAGATGGGGCGGTTCAGTGCTTCCACCGCTTCGATGACGGCGCGCAGGTCCGGAAGCCCGTTCGGCGGCTCGGTCATCACACCGGCGAGGTTGGCCGCTGCCCAGGTCATATTTTCCTCATTGACCTTCTTCAGGATGTCCGGGTTGATCTGCTTCAGGTGCAGGTAGCCGATCCGGTCCGGGTAGTTCTTGATCAGTTCGAGACTGGAGGCCCCGCAGTATTCGGCGTGCCCGGTGTCCAGGCACAGGTTCAGGTATTCGGAATCCGTCGCGGCGAGCAGATGTTCGATGTCCTCCTGCGCGCCCACATGGGAATCGGCATGGGAGTGGAACTGCTGCTTGAGACCGAAGTCCTCCAGCAGCGTCTTCCCGAGGCGGTTGTGGCCGGAGAAGAGGTCGCTCCAGGCCTTCTCAGTGAGCTGGCCGCTTTCAACAGCTTCGCCGGTGACGTCATCGCGCCACATGGCCGGGATGACCACGATGTGCTCGCCGCCCATGGCTGCGGTGAGCTCCGCAACCCTGCGTGCCGGCTCCCACGCGGTCTCCCATTGGTCCAGTCCGCGGTGGAACGCGGTGAAGACCGTGCCGGCCGTGACCTTCAGGTCGCGAGCCTTGAGCTCCTCGGCCAGGCGGGCGGGATCGTTCGGCAGGTAGCCGTAGGGACCCAGCTCGATCCACTTGTAGCCGGATTCGGCCACTTCGTCGAGGAACCGCTCCCACGGCGTCTGCTGGGGGTCATCCGCGAACCAGACACCCCAGGAGTCCGGTGCGGTGCCGATGATCAGCTTGTTCTCAGTCATGACAGCGTTGTCTTTCTTTTAGGAACCGGTGGGGATCTAGTTGGAGGGGAAGTTGTAGGAGGCGCCGGAGGCGTGGGTGGGTTCGGGCCAGCGGGACGTGACGACCTTGCCGCGGGTGTAGAAGGACACGCCTTCCGGGCCGTAGATGTGTTTGTCGCCGAACAGGGATGCTTTCCAGCCGCCGAAGGAGTGGTAGGCCACCGGGACGGGCAGCGGCACGTTGATGCCGATCATTCCCACGGTCACGGAGCGCTGGAACTTCCGGGCGTTCGCGCCGGAGGAGGTGAAGATCGCGGTGCCGTTGCCGTAAGGGTTGGCGTTGATCAGGCTGATCCCGGCGTCCAGGTCCTCAACACGGACCACGACGAGGACCGGTCCGAAGATTTCCTCCGTGTAGGCGGTCATTTCGGTCTTGACGTGGTCGATGACCGTGGGGCCCACCCAGAAGCCGTCCTCGTGGCCGGGGACCACGAGGTCGCGGCCATCCACCACCATGGCCGCGCCGGCGGTTTCGGCTTCGGTGACGATCCTGACGATGCGTTCCTTGGACGCCGGCGTGATGACCGGGCCCATTTCGGCGCCGGGCGCGGTGCCGTTGTTGACCTTCACGGCCAGGGCGCGTTCCTCGACCTTTTTGACGATCAGGTCCGCGGCGTCCCCGACGGCGACGGCCACGGAGATGGCCATGCAGCGCTCCCCGGCGGAGCCGAATGCGGCGGCGGCGAGGTGGTCGGCGGCGTTGTCCAGGTCGGCGTCGGGCATGATGATGGCGTGGTTCTTGGCCCCGCCCAGGGCCTGGACGCGCTTGCCGTGCCTGGTGGCGGTTTCGTGGACGTACTGGGCGATCGGGGTGGAGCCGACGAAGGAGATGCCGTCCACGTCCGGGTGGGTCAGGAGTCCGTCCACGGTTTCCTTGTCACCGTGCAGGACCTGGAACACGCCGTCGGGCAGGCCGGCCTGCTTGAACAGCTTGGCCAGCAGCATCGACGCCGAGGGGTCACGCTCGGAGGGCTTGAGGATGAACGCGTTGCCGGTGGCAATCGCCATCGGGGCCATCCACAGCGGCACCATGACGGGGAAGTTGAACGGGGTGATGCCCGCGACGACGCCGAGCGGTTCGCGGAAGGAGAAGACGTCGATGCCGGTGGAGACCTGGTCCGAGTAGTCGCCCTTGAGCAGCTGCGGGATGCCGCAGGCGAACTCGATGACCTCCAGGCCGCGGCCGATCTCGCCCTTCGCGTCGGAGAGGACCTTGCCGTGCTCGGCGGTGATCAGCTGCGCGAGCTCGTCCACGTGGGCCGCGACCAGTTCGCGGAACTTGAACAGCACGTTGGTGCGCTTGGCCAGGGAAATATCGCCCCAGCTGTCCGCGGCGGCGCGGGCAGCGGCGACGGTGCCGTCCAGGTCGGCCCGGTTGGCCAGCCGAAGCTCAGCGGACACGGCGCCGGTGGCCGGGTTGTAGACCGGCTGGGTGCGGGTGCCCTCGCCTGCGGTTTCGGCCCCGTTAATGAAGTGGTTGATGGTGGTGGTCTGAGTGGTGGTGGCAGTCATGGCGACTCTTCCTTGAGTTGTGAGCGTGAGAGGGGTCGAGGAGGGGGTCAGCCCAGCAGCTTGCGCTGGCGGGACTTGTGGTCGGTGTAGGTCTGGAAGGCCTGCTGGGTGGAGCCGAGATCGGAGACCTGGGAGACGGGAACGTCCCACCACGACTCGGAGCTCGGTGCGTCCAGCAGCGGGTCTGATTCAACGTGGATCAGGATGGGCCCGCCGCGTTCCGGGGCGGCTTTGGCGTCCCGGATGGCCTGCTCGAGTTCGGCGATGACCTTCTCCCCCGGTTCGATCCGGACCACCTTCACCCCGAGGCTTTCGGCGTTCAGGGCCAGGTCCACGGGGAGGGTCTCGCCCTCGTCGAAGCTGTGCTGCTCCTCGTCCAGGGCCCGGTACTGGGTGCCGAACCGCTGGGAGCCGAGGGACTCGGAGAGCGAGCCGATGGAAGCGTAGCCGTGGTTCTGGATCAGGACCACAATCAGCTTGATCCGTTCGGCGACGGCGGTGACCAGTTCGGTGTGCATCATCAGGTAGGAGCCGTCCCCCACCATGACCACAACGTCGCGCTGCTCGCCACCGCGTGAGGCTTCTGCCAGCGCGGCGCGTTTGACGCCGAGGCCGCCCGGGATTTCGTAGCCCATGCAGGAGTACGCGTATTCCACGTGGTAACCGAACGGGTCCCGCACGCGCCACATCTTGTGCAGGTCACCGGGCAGGGACCCGGCAGCGCAGATGACGACGTCGGGGGCGTCCATGGCCCGGGACGTGGCGCCGATGATCTCGTTCTGCGCCGGCAGCGGCGTGAACCGCGTATCAAATGCCTCGTCCACGGTGGCGTCCCAGCGCTTCTTCTCGGCCGCGACCTGCTGTTCCAGGTCCGCGCCCACGCGGTAGCCGCCGAGGGCCTGGTTCAGCTTGACCAGTGCCTTGCGGGCATCGGCCACGATCGGCAGCGAGGTGCCGTGCTTGTACGCGTCGATCGGGGCGACGTTGATGTTGATGAAACGCACGTCCGGGTTCTGGAATGCGGTCCGGGACGCGGTGGTGAAGTCCTCGTACCGGGTGCCGATCCCGATGATCAGGTCCGCGTCGGCGGCGATGGCGTTCGCCGCCGTCGTGCCCGTGGACCCGATCGCGCCGAGGGAGAACTTGTGGTCCCACGGCAGGACGCCGACGCCGGCCTGCGTGTTGCCCACAGGAATCCCGGTCAGCTCGGCGAACTTCGCCAGTTCGTCGTTGGCGTAGGCGTACAGCACGCCGCCGCCGGCGATGATCAGCGGGCGCTTCGCGGCACGGATCGCAACGGCTGCGCGGCGGATGTCCTCGTCGTCGGCGTCAGGGCGGCGGATCCGCCACTCACGCTCGGCCAGGAACTCCTCGGGCACGTCAAAAGCCTCGGCCTGGACATCCTGCGGCAGCGAAATGGTCACCGCACCGGTTTCGGCCGGGTCGGTCAGGACCCGCAGGCCGTGGTGGAACGCCGAGAACAGCTGCTCCGGCCGGGTAACGCGGTCGAAGAACTTGGACAGCGGCCGGAACGCGTCGTTGACGGTGATGTCGTAGGCGTAGGGCTGCTCGAGCTGCTGCAGGACCGGGTCCGCGGCGCGGGTGGCGAAGGTATCGGAGGGCAGCAGCAGGACCGGCAGCCGGTTGGTGGTGGCCAGCGCGGCCCCGGTCAGCAGGTTCGAGGAGCCCGGCCCGATCGAGGTGCTGATCGCGAACGTCTGCCGGCGGCGGGTGTGCCGGGCATAGCCCACGGCCTGGTGCGCCTGCGCCTGCTCGTTGCGGCCCTGGTAATACGGCATGATCCGCGGATCAAGCTGCTGGTACTGCTTCAAAGCCTGCCCGACGCCGGCGACGTTGCCGTGCCCGAAGATGCCGAACGTGCCCGGGATGAGCCGTTCCCGGTAGTCCTCGTTGCCGATGCGGTCAACGGTGTATTGCTTGGACAGGTATTCCACCACGGCCTGTGCGACCGTCATCCGGCGGGTCCCCGTTGCTGTTGTCGTCCCCATGGGAAGTTACTCCGATACTTCTGCGGTGTGGGCTGGTGCGGTGTGGTGAAGGAGGGAGGCGGCGGTGCCCACGGCGCCGGCTACATCGCCGTCGGCCGGATACAGCAGTGTCCGTCCGACGGTGAGGCCCTGCACGCCCGGGAGGGCAAGGGCGGCCTGCCAGCTGGCGAACACCTCGTCCTGGGTGCCGTCCGGGTCCCCGCCCAGCAGCACGGTGGGCATGGTGGTGGCCGCCATGACCCGTTCCATCTCTGCCACCACGGGCAGCTTCATCCAGGTGTAGGCGCTGGTGGATCCGAGGCCCTCGGCAATGGCAATGGACTTGATGACGGCGTCCGTGGAGAGGTCATTGCGGACCTTTCCGTTTTCCCGGACGGAGAGGAACGGTTCCACCATGGCGATCAGCCTGCGCTCAGCAAGCGAATCGATGGCCTTGGCCGTAGCCTCCAGCATCGACACCGTGTCCGGGTCGCCGAGGCAGATGCGCGTCAGCATCTTGCCGCCATCGGCACCGAGGGCTTCCAAGGCTGCCGCGGTGTGGCCGGTGAACCGGTCATCGAATTCATTGACCAGCCCGGCGAGCCCGCCACGGTTCATCGATCCAAAAACGAGTTTGCCCTCCAGGGCGCCGAGCAGGAGCAGGTCATCCATGATGTCCGGCGAGGCCAGCACGCCGTCCACGTCCGGGTTGGCCAGCGCAATCTGCAGCCGGTCCAGGAGCTGGCGGCGGTCGGCCATGGCCACGGGATCATTTCCGACGGCGAGGGCTCCCCGGGCGGGGTGGTCCGCCGCGACGATGAAGTTCTGCCGGCCGTACTTCAGGCCGGGATGGCGGCGCCGAGCCGCGGCGGCCCGGGCAATGGCGTCCGGATCCTCGAGCCGGATGGTGCTCAGGTGCGCGTAGCGGCGAGGATCGTCGTCCAGGGCATTGTTCGAGGCGAGGGGAGTGAGTGTCACAGCGCTGCTCCTTGGGGGACTGATGTGCCGGGAACCGGGCGGCCGCGTTCGGCCAGCAGCGAGGTGACCTCATCCGGCGTCGGCATCGCATCGGCACAGGACAGACGGGAGGCAACAATCGCGCCTGCCGCGTTGGCGTAATCCAGGACCTGGGCCAGCGGCCAGCCGGACAGCAGCCCGTGGCAGAACGCTCCGCCGAAGGAATCTCCGGCACCGAGGCCGTTGACGGTTTCCACCGGGACAGGGGCGGACACCACACGCTCTGTGCGGGTCTTCGCCATGACGCCCTCCGGGCCGAGTTTGACGACGGCTATCTCCACTCCGGCGGCGAGCAGGCGGTCGGCCTGCTCGTCAGGGGTCCCCTCCCCCACCGCGACGGCGCATTCCTTGTCATTGCCGATGGCTACCGTGACATGCGGCAGGATCTTGGCGACCTGGGCCCGTGCCTCCTCTTCCGATGCCCAGAACATGGGGCGGTAGTCCAGGTCCAGGATGGTGAACTGGCCTTCCTGGAGGCCGGCCTGCGGGCGGGCTTCATGTGCTTTGATGTGGGCTTCGCGGCTGGGCTCCTGGCACAGACCCGTAACGGTGGACCAGAAGATCCGCGCGTCCCGGATGGCGTCCAGGTCCAGCTCTTCGGCCCTGATCTGGAGGTCGGGTGCTGTGGGGAAACGTCCGTAGAAGTACAGCGGGAAGTCTTCGGGCGGCTTGATCGCGCAGAAGGTCACCGCGGTGGGCCACTCCTTCACGGGCGTGACAAAGGAATCATCAACATTGAACTTCTTCAGTTCCCGGTGAAGATACGTTCCGAACGCGTCATCGCCGGTGCGGGTGATCACGCCGGTCCGGCGGCCATGCCGGGCAGCCGCCACGGCAACGTTCGACGGCGATCCGCCAAGGTACTTTCCAAAGGAGGTCACGTCCTCCAGATCCACGCCGATGTCATTCGGGTAGATATCAACGCTGATGCGCCCGATCGTGAGCAGTTCGTGGGTCACGGTAATCGCGGACCTTTCTTGTTTGAACTCTGTACCTCAAAACAGCTAGAGCCCGGTGCCTGGCTGGCCCCTCCATGAGCGGGGTCACATCCACTACTCTGCCCTAGAATCAATGTCCTGTCAAAGGTTTGTACTGACATGTTTACAACTTGCCAAAGACTGCGAGGATGGGAACATTGGACGCCCGCAGCCGCCGGAATTGGCGCTATTTTCGGGGCACGGCCAGCTCACCGGTGACATATTGCGCCCGGCCAAAGCCGAAGGACCAGTCATCGGCGGAGTTCTCCACGTAGCCGATAAAAACATCCTCACCGGCGATGTCCAGCTCCGCCAAGCGCTCCGCGATGGCCGCAAAGAGGGATTGCTTCGATTCCCGACTGCGCCCGCCCTGGGTAAAGATCTGGATCATCACCACGTCCGGCGTGCGCTGGAAACCGAGCCCTGCATCCTGGGCCACAATCTGGCCCTGCGGATGCTCCGTGAGCACATGGAAATAGTCCCGTTCCGGGATTTTGTATTCCGCGAGGATCGCGTCATGGATCCCCCGGCTAAGGCGGCGCAAGCCTTCGGCGCTGCGTCCCTGGTTAACATCGATTCGCACGAGTGGCATTTCAATCTCCTTGAACTTTGTCCTGACATACTAACAAACTCATTCAGGTGGGTGCAAGCATTCCGGCAACTGCGCCTCCGGGGACAGCCCCAAGGACCGGCCGGAAAGCGGTACGACGACGGACGGTCACCATCGCTGCGATGGTGACCGTCCGTCGTCGTACTTGTGCAGAATAAGCGGAACCTCATTGGCCGGTTACGCGTACGGCCAGGAGGCCTACATGAGGGCCGTGACGGGATAGGCGGCAACTTCGCTGCCGATGGATACCTGCTGCGCGGCAGGCCTCTTGGCCCGGGCGGCGGCGATGACCATCACGGCCAGCCCGAGCAGCGTGATGCCGGCACCGGCCCAGATGGGTGAGGTATACCCGAGACCGGCGGTGATGGTCACGCCGCCGAGCCAGGCGCCAAGGGCGTTGCCGACGTTGAAGGCCCCAATGTTGGCACCGGAAGCGAGGGTGGGTGCGCCGGCCGCGTATGTCATCACACGCATCTGCAGGCCGGGGACTGTGGCGAAGCCGAAGCCGCCCATCAGGACGATGGAGGCGACAGTGAGCACCTGGTTGCCGGCGGTCAGGGCAAAAGCCACGAGGACAACCACCAGGATCGCGAGGACCACGATGAGGGTACGGTCAACGTTGCGGTCCGCGGCCTTGCCGCCGATGGTATTGCCGATGAAGAGGCCCACGCCGAAGACGATCAGCAGCCACGGCACGGCGGATGCCGCGAAGCCGGAGACTTCGGTGAGCGTATAAGCGATGTAAGTGAACGCGCCGAACATGCCGCCGTAGCCGAGGATCGTGACCAGGATGGAGAGCCAGACCTGGCCGGAGCGGAAGGCCCTCAGTTCGCTGCGCAAGGTTCCGGGGACAGTGTCCCCGTGGCCGGTCCTGGGAACCAGGGTGATGATTCCAGCCAGGGCGATAACGCCAATGACGGTAATGGCCCAGAAGGTGGAGCGCCAGCCTGCTGCCTGTCCCAGCATGGTGCCGAAGGGCACGCCCAGGACGTTGGCAGCGGTGAGTCCGGTGAACATAATGGCGATGGCGCCGGCCTTTTTGGTGGGGGCCACCATGTCCGCCGCCACTACGGCGCCGATTCCAAAGAAGGCGCCGTGGGCCAGTGCGGCGATGATGCGGCCGGCCATCATCACGCCGTAGCCGGGGGCGATGGCCGAGATGAGGTTGCCGGCGACGAACAGCACCAGCAGTACGGCCAGGACGGGCTTGCGTTCAAAGCGGGTCACGGCCGCCGTCAGCAGCAGGGCACCAACCACAACGGCGAGGGCGTAGCCAGAGATCAGCCAGCCCGCCGTGGCCTCGCTGACCCGGAAGTCGGCGGCCACCTCGGGCAACAGGCCCATGATAACGAACTCGGTGAGTCCAATGCCGAACCCGCCGAGCGCGAGGGCTATCAGGCCAATGGGCATAGGGGTGCTCCTTTGAAAACTGTACGGGAGAAGATAGGACGCGTAAGCTATTAGTTGCAGACGCGTTATTTATTGTTGCACACGCAAATACACCGCGCAAGCAACTATTACTGGCTAGATCCACGTGCAGGCCCTCGTGCCGCTGGGATGGCCACCGGAAGAGGACAAGAGAATGGGTATCAAGGATGACGCCGTGGAAGTCCGCGCACAGGGTTGGCGCACCCTCGCGGCGCTGCACGGGCTGATCGAAGGCGAACTGGAACGCTCACTCCAGGCAGAGTCACAGCTATCGGTCGTGGAGTACACCGTTCTGGACGCTCTCAGCCGGCAGGACGGCTGGCACATGCGGATGCAGCAACTGGCCCGCGCCACCGCCCTCAGCGCCAGCGCCACCACCCGCCTGGTCAACCGCCTTGAGGACCGCGGCCTGCTCACGCGGATCCTCTGCGCGGACGACCGCCGCGGAATCTACACCGAACTCACCACCAGCGGCGTGGCCCTCCTGGAGGGCGTCCGGCCGGTCCACGACGCGACGCTGGAGCGCGCCTTGGCCGAGGCCCAGGCGATTCCGGAGCTGACCGCGCTGGTGGACGCGCTCCCCGGACTCCACGCCAGCGTCTAACTCAAAGCCTCTTGACCGGAGAGTGCATCAGGCATAGATTTGTAATCAACCAACTCATTGATCAATGATTTGATTGATTTAGAGCAGGAAGGCCTCGCAGCACGATGAGCTCCACCGACGATGCATCACTGGACTCGGCCTTTATGGCACTGGCCGATCCCGTGCGCCGCCTCATCATCGCCCGGCTCAGCCGGGGCCCGGCCACGGTCAATGAATTGGCAGAACCCTTCGCGATCACCAAACAGGCGGTCTCGAAACACATCCAGGTCCTCGAGCAGGCACAGCTGGTCACGCGTACGCGTGACGCGCAACGCCGGCCCGTCCACCTGAACCCCGCACGGCTGGAGGCGCTCACCGCCTGGATTGACCAGTACCGGTTGGTCCGCGAGGGGCAGTTCCGCAGCCTCGATGCCGTGCTTCGATCCAGCACCGCGCCAGCGGTGAGCATCCCTAAGGAGTCATCATGAGCAATTCCCTGAAACTCAGCGTTCCCGAAGGACTCCCCTTCATCGATTACGAACGCGAGTTCGATTTCCCGGTCGCGGACGTGTTCCGCGCGCATAAGGACCCTGACCTGATCGTCCAGTGGCTCGGCCCGCGGGGACTGAAGATGGACATCGACCACTACGACTTCCGCACCGGCGGCACCTACAGCTACCTGCACACGGGGCCCGACGGCGTCGCCTACGAATTCAGCGGAGTCTTCCACACCGTCCGGGAAAACGAATTCGCCATCCAGACCTTCGAGTTCGGCGGCTACCCGGATGTTGTCAGCCTCGAATTCATGACCTTTGAGGACCTTGGCAACGGACGCACCCGCCTGCGGGGCCACTCTGTCTACCCCACCCAGGAGGCGCGGGACGGCATGGCGCAGTCCGGCATGGAGGGCGGCATGACGGAGGGCTACGAGCGGCTGGATGAGCTGCTGAGCGGCGCAAAGGTCTAGGGCACAAAAGTACGACGGCGGACGGTCACTTTCCGGAGAAGGTGACCGTCCGCCGTCGTACTTAAACAGCAACGCGGGGTCACTCCATACCCGATCCAACCTCTGGAACGGGCAGGGAGTGACCCCGCGTAGCGGTATTACCGACTAGAGCGCTGCGTAGACTTCGCGCAGCAGCTTGGCGGTCTCGGACGGCGTCTTGCCGACCTTCACGCCTGCAGCCTCAAGTGCTTCCTTCTTGGCCTGGGCGGTTCCTGCGGAACCGGAGACGATGGCGCCGGCGTGGCCCATGGTCTTGCCTTCGGGAGCGGTGAAGCCGGCAACGTAGCCAACAACCGGCTTGGTGACGTTGGCCTTGATGAAGTCAGCCGCACGCTCTTCGGCGTCGCCGCCGATTTCGCCGATCATGACAATCGCCTTGGTTTCGGGGTCAGCTTCGAACGCAGCCAGGGCGTCGATGTGCGTGGTGCCGATGACGGGGTCGCCGCCGATACCGATGGCGGTGGAGAAGCCCAGGTCGCGCAGTTCGTACATCATCTGGTAGGTCAGGGTGCCCGACTTGGAAACCAGGCCGATGGGGCCCTTGCCCGTGATGTTGGCCGGGGTGATGCCCACCAGGGCTTCACCCGGGGTGATGATCCCGGGGCAGTTCGGCCCGATGATGCGGGTGACCTGGTTGCCGTCGGCGTCAACCTTGGACTGGGCCAGGGCCCAGAACTCGGCGGAATCCTGGACCGGCACGCCTTCGGTGATGACAACGACCAGGCCGATGCCTGCCTCGATGGCTTCCACAACGGCGTTCTTGGTGAATGCCGGCGGCACGAAGACGATGGAGACGTCGGCGCCGGTTTCAGCCATGGCTTCCTTGACGGTGCCGAAAACGGTGATTTCGTTCTCACCGTGCAGGACCGTGGTGCCGGCCTTGCGGGCGTTGACGCCGCCAACAATGTTGGTGCCGGCCTTCAGCATCAGGGCGGTGTGCTTGGTGCCTTCGCCGCCGGTGATGCCCTGGACGATGACCTTGGAGTCCTTGTTCAGATAGATAGACATGGTGCGTCCCTTTACTTAGCTGCGTTGGCGAGCTCGGCGGCCTTGTCGGCGCCCTCGTCCATGGTGGCGGCCAGGGTAACCAGCGGGTGGTTGGCCTCGGCCAGGATGCGGCGGCCTTCCTCAACGTTGTTGCCGTCGAGGCGGACTACCAGCGGCTTGTTCGCGGAGTGGCCCAGCTCGGCCAGCGCACCAACGATGCCCTTGGCGACGGCGTCACACGCGGTGATGCCACCGAAGACGTTCACGAACACGGACTTGACCTGCTCGTCGCCGAGGATGACGTCGAGGCCTGCTGCCATGACCTCTGCGGAAGCTCCACCGCCAATGTCCAGGAAGTTGGCGGGCTTGACGTTGCCGTGGTTTTCACCGGCGTAGGCAACGACGTCCAGGGTGGACATGACCAGGCCTGCACCGTTGCCGATGATGCCTACGGAGCCGTCCAGCTTGACGTAGTTCAGGTCCTGCGCCTTGGCCTTGGCCTCGAGCGGGTCCGCTGCGTCCTTGTCTTCAAGGAGTGCGTGCTTGGCGTGGCGGAAGTCGGCGTTCTCGTCGAGCGAGACCTTGCCGTCCAGTGCCACGATGTCGCCGGCGCCGGTCTTGACCAGCGGGTTGACCTCAACCAGGGTGGCGTCTTCCTTATTGAAGACGTCCCACAGCTTGAGGATCACAGCGGCGACCTTGCCGCGCAGTTCCTCAGCGAAGCCTGCGGCTGCAACGATCTCGTCAGCCTTGGCCTGGTCGATGCCGACCGCGGGATCGATGGCGATCTTGGCCAGCGCTTCCGGACGTTCGACGGCGAGCTGCTCGATCTCCATGCCGCCCTCTACCGAGCACATGGCCAGGTAGTTGCGGTTTGCCCGGTCCAGCAGGACGGAGAAGTAGTACTCCTCGGCGATGTCAGCACCCTGGGCGATCATCACCTTGTTGACGGTGTGGCCCTTGATGTCCATGCCCAGGATGTTGGTGGAGTGCTCAAGTGCCTCGTCGGCGGTCTTGGCAACCTTGACGCCGCCGGCCTTACCGCGGCCACCGGCCTTAACCTGGGCCTTAACGACAGTTACGCCGCCGATCTTCTCGGCAGCTGCCTTTGCTTCTTCTGGGGTGTACGCCACGATGCCAGCAAGCACGGGTACACCGTGCGCCTCGAACATATCGCGCGCCTGGTATTCAAACAGGTCCACGGTTTAGTGTCCTTCTACGTCGAAGTAGTTTCTGTACAGTCGGGCACCATCGAAGACGGTGACCGGGCTGCGGAATTGCAAGCACCTGCGACTGGTTGGAAACGAGCCACGCGGCGCAATGCTCCTTTCGGAACTCTAGTCCTTTCTGGGGACCGGCCCGTCCCAGACTACCGCTTATGTGAGTAAGGACACTATTCTATGGAGCGTAGAAAAAGCCCTAGATTACGGGGTTTTTGGGGCCTCTGACGGGGCAATGGAAGCGGGTTCGGACGCCTTGGAAATAAGTTCGTAGCGGTCCCGTGCAACAAAGAATCCGACGCCTGCGGACACGTTTCCGCACGCCACGCCGCCGTTGTAGGCCGAACAGCGCAGCCCGTTCCGCTCCAGGTTCTGCCCTTCCGGAAGGGCCGGAAGCTGGGTGATCGGGCCGGCCTTGTTCCCCTCGGGTCCGTAGGCCGCCTCCATTTGTGTGACGCCGGAACGGCACCCGCCGTAGGTTGCCGACTCAGGAGTCAGCAAGGCTGTACCGCCGAGGTACCCCAGGCCGGTACCGGCGCAGTCGTCCTTCACATCGGCGGCTGCCGGCTTGGGATACCTTGCGAGCTCGCAGTGCGCCACGGGAACCGTAGCAAGCTTGGTGTTCGCGCTGTCGCTGAAGTTGTTCTGCTCATAGGGAAGCTTGATGTGCTCGCCCTTGGCCGAGGTCAGTGAACACACGATGGAGCGGTCCTCAGTCACGAAGGAGAGGATGTCGTCGCCGGCAGCGAAGGGGGCCGGATCAGCCAGGGCTGCCTGCTCCAGTTGTTCCAGTGCGGGCAGCGGCGGCGGAGCCACGTAGCCGGGGTCCTCGGTGGTGATGGAACACGCCGTGACCGCCAGCAGGAAGAAGGCGGCCAGGATCCCCAATACAGTCCGTCGCATGGGCTCCATTATGCCCGGATGCCGGCTTCAACCCGCGGACTGCTTCACCACGCCCTCCACGACGGCGGCAGCAGCCTCAGCCGGATCTGCGGCATTAAGCTGTTCACGCATCTTCCCTGCGCGGTCCTTCCAGCCGGGCTCCGTCAGGACTCTTTCGACTGCCTTGGCAATGTCGGCAGGCTTGGGTGACTCCGTTCCCAGGTTGATGCCGACGCCCGCGTATTCCACCCGGGCGTTGACATCACTTTTGCCCTCGTTGATGCCCGACACCACCAAGGGGACACCCTTGGACAGGCTGAGCTGCACGCCGCCGAACCCGCCGTTGCTGATGAATACATCGGTGAACTCGAGGACCTTGGCGAAGTCGACGTAATCTCTCACGACGACGTTGGATTGTGGGTAGCGGGCTCTGAGTGCCTCGGTGCTGCGACCTCCGGTGGCAACGATCACCAGCGCATCCATGTCTTTCACGGCTTCGAGGGCCGGGATGATCAGCTTGTTTTGATCCAGGTTGTCCACGGTCCCCTGCGTCACCAGCAGGGTCGCGGGATGGGACGGCCAGACATCATCGCCTTCGGCGGCCGTTCCGGCTGAAGCGGCGGGCCTGTACGGCAGGAGGGCTCCCACATAGTGCACTTTCGTGTTGACGTTCCGGCGGGGATAGTCGAACGACTCCGGACCCGTCTGAATGATGGCTTCGGAGCAGCGGTAGGGCTCGTCGGTCAGCCGTCCCTCGCGGGGCACGTCCTGCCCGTACACGGCGTGCTGCCGCCGGTAGCTCTGGCTGGCGGGCCTGAGGATGACTTTGTCGGAAAGGAACCCCGCTGCAGCCTGCACTGCCCGCTCCACCGGGTTCCGGGGCGGCTTGAACCCAAAGAACAGCGGGGGGACCATCGGATCGCTTTCCATGTTGGGGATCGCCACAAAATTCACCAGGGGTTTGCCCAACAAGTGGGAAACCAATCGGTGAATGAACATGGAGCTGTCCGCCACGGCAACGTCGAATGGAAAATCCGCGTTCAGTTCGCGGATGTCCTCAAAGAAATTGCTGATGTTGCTGGCAAAGATCTTTTCCCCGTCGAAGCCGATGGCCAGGGGCCCCTTGAGCTTGGCCCGCTCCGGATACAGCTCGTTCAGGTTGTCCGCTCGGTGCTCGATCGCCCGGCGGAACGGGAAGTGCTCAATGCCAAGGCCCTGGAGCTTCCCGGCGAATATCGGGCCGGTGTACCAGCGGACGTCATGGCCGCGGTCCTTCAGGCGCATCGCGACGCCTGTCATCGGGTTGAAATGGCCGTCAATGGCCTGGCTGGCGAACAGGATCTTCACGGTAGTGCCCCGAATCTGCCGTACTCAATTTTCCTGAACTGTATGCCAGCCCGGGTCCCCGGACAAGGGCAGCCGGTCCTAGGCGTCGAGCTTGGTCAGCGGCGCGTAGCGCAGCAGGAGCCGCTTCTCCCCCACGTCGAATTTGACCTTTGCCACCGTCTTGTCACCGGCGCCTTCAAGCGCCAGCACCGTGCCGTTGCCGAAGCTGGTGTGGTTGACCTTGTCCCCCACGCTGACCGCAACGATCTCCTTCTGCGGCTGCACCCGGTTCTTGGCGATGATGGCGGGAACATCCGAGTTGAACCCGGCCGAGGAGTCAGCCGCCGCGCCACGGGCCGTGCCGGCACCCCAGAAGGATCCGCTGTACCGGTTGGAGGCGATGGATCCGCTGCCCCAGCCGCCGGTCTGCCGGCTGGTTCCTTCGCGTTTCCACTCCAGCAGTTCGGCCGGGATTTCCTCAAGGAACTGGCTGGCGGGGTTGTACTGGCTCTGGCCCCACATGCTGCGGACCTCTGAACGCGTGACGTAGAGGCGCTTGCGGGCGCGCGTCAGGCCCACATAGGCGAGCCGGCGCTCCTCGGCGAGTTCCTTGGGGTCGGTGGCTGAACGCTGGTGCGGGAACAGCCCGTGCTCCATGCCGGTCAGGAACACTACGGGGAACTCGAGGCCCTTGGCGGTGTGGAGGGTCATGAGCGTGACCACACCCAGCCGTTTGGCTTCCGCCACGGCGGCGTCGATATCGGCGCCCGGAGCGTCCGGGATCTGGTCGGCGTCCGCGACGAGCGACACCTGTTCCAGGAAGGCGCCCAGCGACCCTTCGGGGTTTTCCTGTTCGTATTCACGGACGACGGCGACCAGTTCCGCCAGGTTTTCCACGCGGGACTCGTCCTGAGGATCGGTGCTCGAACGCAGGCCGGCCAGGTAACCCGTCTGCTCCAGCACCGCTTCGAGGGCAGCCGCCGCGCCTGAACCGGCCGCCACTTCGGCGAGATCGTCCAGGAGTTTCACGAACCCCAGCACCGCGTTGACGGAACGGGTGGCCATGCCGGGGGCTTCCTCGGCGCGGCGGGCGGCGGCCATAAAGGACATCCGCTCCCGCTGCGCCAGCGCAGCCACGGCGCCCTCGGCGCGGTCGCCGATGCCGCGCTTGGGTTCGTTCAGCACGCGGCGCAGGTTGACGTCGTCGTCGGGGTTGACCAGCACGCGGAGGTACGCCAGCGCGTCCTTGATTTCCTTGCGTTCGTAGAAGCGGGTGCCGCCAACCACCTTGTACGGAAGCCCTACCCGCACCAGCACGTCCTCAATGGAGCGGGACTGCGCGTTGGTGCGGTAGAAAATGGCGACATCGCCTGGGCGGAGGTTGTCCTCGTCCTGGAGCCGGTCAATTTCCTTGGCGATGAACTGGGCTTCGTCGTGCTCGTTTTCGCCGACGTAGCCGATGATCTTGTGGCCTTCGCCCTCGGCCGTCCACAGCCGCTTGTCCGGGCGGTTGGGGTTGCGCGAGATGACGGAGTTGGCGGCGCTGAGGATGTTCTGCGTGGAGCGGTAATTCTGTTCCAGCTTGATGGTGCGCGCGTCCGGGTAGTCCTTTTCGAACTCCACGATGTTGCGGATGTCGGCGCCGCGGAACGCGTAGATGGACTGGTCGGAGTCGCCCACGACGGTGAGCTCGGAGGCGCCGGGACCCTCGCCCACGATTTCGCGCACCAGCGCGTACTGGGCGTGGTTGGTGTCCTGGTACTCGTCCACCAGGACATGCCGGAACCGCCGCCGGTAGGAGTCGGCGAGCGCCGGGAAGGCCCGGAACATGTAGACGGTCTCGGCGATGAGGTCGTCAAAGTCCATGGCGTTGGCCTGCCGCAGCCGCTGGGTGTAGCCCTTGAAGACGTCGGCGACGGCGGACTCGAACGGATCGTTGTGGTTCGCGGAGGACGTGTAGGAGTCGGCGTCGATGAGCTCGTTCTTGAGTGCCGAGATCTTGTGCTGGATGGCCTTGGGCGCGAACTTCTTGGGGTCCAGGTCCAGGCTTTTGGACACCTGCGTGACCAGCCGGAGCGAGTCCGCGGAGTCATAGATGGAGAAGTTGGACTTCAGGCCGATGTTGGCCGCTTCCTGCCGGAGGATGCGCACGCAGGAGGAGTGGAAGGTGGAAATCCACATGATTTTGGCACGGCCGCCCACCAGGACTTCGATGCGCTCCCGCATTTCCGCGGCGGCTTTGTTGGTGAACGTGATGGCCAGGATCTCGCCGTGGTGTGCCCGGCGTGTGGCGATGAGGTACGCGATCCTGTTGCTGAGCACCCGGGTTTTGCCTGAACCGGCGCCGGCCACAATCAGCAGGGCGCTGCCGGCGTGTTTGACGGCCTCTTCCTGCTGCGGGTTGAGTCCCTGCAGCAGCTCCGCGGCGTCCGGCCGGTGGTGCGCGGCCTGGTGGTTGTCCGTGCTCCGGCCTCCCCCGCCGCCTCCCATTTCGGAGGCCTGGGCGAGGCCTTCGGGGCGCGACTTGGTGCGGGCGGCGGCCGCGGGGGCGGCCTTGAACGGTCCGTCAGAGTACGGGTCAAACAACATATCCATGGTGCCTACAAGTCTAGGCGGTGGGGCCGACACTCAGTTCCGGCCTGTGGATTACTGCAGGTCCGCCCGGCGGTTCCCCTGCTCCCGGGGCGTGCGGCTCAGGCCACCGAGCCGGACTCAAGGGCCGCACGCAGCTCGCGTACCGCCGTCGTGCCTCCGGCCATGAACCAGTCCAGTCCGTTGATCCGGACCGTGTCCGTGGCGCCGCCTGCGGCGCGGACGATTGCCTTGCCGGGCAGCCAGTCCCACTCGGGGCAGCTGTGCTGGAACCAGCACCCCAGCTGGCCGTCTGCCACCCGTCCCAGGTCGCAGGATCCCGAGCCGAGCATCCGCAGGGCGGCTGCGGACGTGGCTGCGGCGTGCCAGGGCATGGCGCACAGCGGATCCATCAGCCAGGTGGGATGGATGTACGTGGCAGCACCGAGTTCAGCCACGGGGGTGCCGTTGCGGGACCCGTGGTTGTCGCGGAAGACGCCCAGGCTCTCGCCGTTCAGGGTGGCGTGCCGGGTGCTGCCGCCCAGCCAGAGTTTGTCCTCCTCAGGCTGGAAAATCGCCCCGAGCAGCACGTCCGAGGAGTCTTTGAGCGCTATCGCAGAGCACCAGTAGGTGGAGCCATGCAGAAAGTTGTAAGTGCCGTCCACGGGGTCGATGACCCAGGTCCGGCCGCTGGTCCCCTGGACCGACGCGCCTTCTTCACCGAGGATGCCGTCCTCGGGCCGGCAGCGCCGGAGCTGTTCCAGCACGTAGGCCTCCGCCGCGTGGTCCGCGGCGGTGACGACGTCCGAGACAGAGGTTTTTTGCTGTGACTGCAGGCCGGCCATCCGCATCAGCAGGGCCAGCTGGCCCGCCTCCCGGACCAGCGCCGACGCGAGCTGGTAGTCGTCCAGTGAGGGGTCAAGTTCAACAGCGCTGTGCCGGCCTATGGTCATGACCCCAGTTTATGGGGCGCGATAATGGTGCCATGGCCAAAACTCCTGCGCAGCGGATCAAGAAGCACGGCTCCAAGGCAGCTGTTCCGCAGCACCACCTCCCGCCGGTCATCAACCCCACCACTGGCCGGTCGCCGCAGAAGGCCCGGAACAACAGCAACCTGATCGTCATCGCGGGCGTGGCGGCCAGCCTGTTCCTGTTCTGGTACGTCCACCTGCTGACCCTTGACCAGCTGCGGGACCTCACCGGCTTAGCCATGCCGGACTCACTGGTCGGCGGCTTCGACACCAGCTACGTTGGCGAGCTGCACGCCGCCATGAACGACGACGCCCGCGGCCAGCTCAACTACGTCCACAAGACCGCCGGGACCCTGTTCCCGCTTATCTTCGGCTTCACGTGGCTGCTGCTGATCGGGACCAATGTGGCCACGAAGTCCCTCCGCTGGATCCTCTGGGCCGTGCCTCTGCTGTTCGTGGTGGTCCGGCTGTGGGGCAATGTCGCCATCGATGCGGCGCTGGCCGCGGGAACGCCCGACGCCGGCCAGGTCGCCTTGGCGTCGGCGCTCACCGTTGCGGGGTGGGTCCTGTTCGTCCTCAGCCTGCTGGCCGGGGCGGCGGCCGTGTTCCTGGGGAAGAAGCCGGCCGCAGGATCCGCTACGGCCGCCCCGCCGCAGTAGCCCGGGCGCGCAGCTCTTTCCGGTGCCGGTGCACCCGCTGCGCGATCACCAGGCCCGTGGCCGCCACGCCCAGCGTGACCGGGTAGCCCATCAGCCGTTCGAGCGTGCCCGGCTCCGGCACGTCCATGCCCGTCAGCCCGCCCGTTGCCAGCGCGGCGAGGGACACCACGCCGCACGCCAGGATGAACCATCCCAGCGGGGTCTGCCGCAGCCACAGGACGCCCAGCACCACGAGGGCACCCGCGCCGGCAAGGAAATACGCCACCGCGCCGATGAAGTGGAAGGCCGATCCGGCGTCCTCCGGAACCAGGCCCACCACCATGGTCCCGGCACCGGCAGCTCCGGTGAGGGTCCGTACCCAGGCAGCCGCCAGCCACGGCTTCCCGCGTCCTGGCTGGACCCGTGCTCCGGCCCTGGCCGCGACGCACAACAGCCCGGAACCCAGCAGCAGCGCCCCGAGGAGCATGCCCAGCCCCTGGATGACAAAGGAGGCGTTCATCAGCCAATGCAGCGGCGAACACACGTCCCTGCCGTCGTAGATACCGCAGTTAACCGCGCCCAGGTCGCTGATGTACCCGGTCCGCCGGTCGTAGGGCTGCGGACCGGCCCACGCCCCGATCACCGCAGTTTCCGCGGCGAAGTACTGCAGCACGCTCAGGACAGACCACGCCCCGATGTACTGCCGGGTGGAGGCCGTGTCCGGGATGAGGGCGGTGGCTGGAGCGGACGTCGGGCCTGATCTCATGCCAAGAGCGTAGTACGGCCTCCCACCTTGTATGCTTATATCCGTGTCCGGACGGACCGGCCCTGCCGGAACAGCGGATACGCGCCCTCGTAGCTCAGTGGATAGAGCACGGCTCTCCTAAAGCCGGTGTCGTTGGTTCGATTCCAATCGAGGGCACTTGAACCTTCCCGAACCCCAGGCTGCCGGGCAGGCGGGGCCGGACTTCGACCTCCGCGCCTACCTGCTCGGTCCTTCGCAGGCCGGGCACTGGGCCGTTGAACGGCAACTGCTGGACCGCGCGGCAGGCACTCACGGAACCTTTTCCGGCGTCGTACATTTTTCTCCTACGGACGACGGCGGCCTGGCCTTCCGCGAAGAAGGAACCATGCGCTGGCCCACGTTCACCGGCCCGGCATCCCGCGAATACCTCCTCAAACCCGCCGAACATCCCGATGCGATGGACGTGTTTTTCGCCGACGGGCGGCCGTTCCACCGGATGAGCTTCACACCGGAAGCCAACCTGGACAACCACTGGTGCGACCCCGATACATACCGCGTCGCGTATGCGCTGGAGGGTCCGGATGCGTTCAGCTACACCTGGGACGTCAGCGGGCCGCGCAAGGACCTGCTGCTGGCCTCGGCGCTGCGGCGGGTGGTCTGAAGCGGCTAGGCTCGGAGCCGTGAAAGCCCGCATTGTTGTCTCCGCCGTCTGCGTTTTCGACGCCGCCGGCCGGCTCCTGACCGTCCGCAAACGAGGCACCGGCATGTTTATGCACCCCGGCGGCAAGCCTGAACCGGGCGAAAGTGCCGTCCACGCCGCAGCCCGGGAACTCCAGGAGGAGGTCGGCATCACCGTCGATCCGGCCGACCTGCAGCTGATGGGCGTGTGGATCGCCGACGCCGCCAACGAGGCCGCCACGGACATTGAAGCCACAGTGTTCACGGCGCCGGGGACCTGGACCGCCCACCCATCAGCGGAGATCGCCGAGATCCGATGGCTGGACCTAGCCGCACTGGATCAGGGCGCCCCGCTGCCGGGGGACCTCGCACCGCTCCTGACGGACCACATCCTGCCGGAACTGGCCGCGCTCCGCCGCTGAGGGGTGGGATCCCGGCGTCATGGCCCCGCCTAAGTGCCGAAAGCTAACCCGTGGGGGCTAGAACTCCGGGACGGCTTCCTCAGCCACGGCCGTGGCCTCGGCGAACTGCGTCCGGTACAGCTCCGCGTAACGTCCCTCGGCCGCCAGCAGCTCAGTGTGTGTCCCGCGCTCCACGATCTGCCCGTCCTCCACCACCAGGATCACGTCGGCGGCACGGATGGTGGACAGCCGGTGGGCAATCACGACGGCGGTACGACCCTCGAGCGCGGCGCCCAGGGCCGCCTGCACGGCCGCTTCGTTGGTGGAGTCGAGCGCGGCAGTCGCCTCGTCCAGGATCACCACACGGGGCTGGGAAATCAGGAGCCGGGCGATAGTGAGGCGCTGGCGTTCACCGCCGGAAAGCCGGTATCCCCGCTCCCCCACCACTGTGTCCAGCCCGTCGGGCAGGGACCGGATCATCGTCTCGAGCCGGGCCTGCCGGATGGCTTCCCACATGTCGTCGTCGGTGGCGTCCGGCTTGGCGAGCCGGAGGTTGGAGGCGATGCTTTCGTGGAAAAGGTGGCCGTCTTGGGTCACCATGCCCAGGGTGTCGCGCACCGAGTCGAACGTGGCATCCCGGACGTCCAGCCCGGAGCCCGGCAGGGTGCCGCCGAGCCGTACGGCGCCGGAGTCGACGTCGTACAGCCGCGAAAGCAGCTGCGCAATGGTGGACTTTCCCGCGCCGGATGACCCCACCAGGGCCACGGTCTGGCCCGGCTCCACCCGGAAGCTGATGCCGTGCAGCACTTCCTCGCCGCCGCGGGTGTCCAGGGTGGACACCTCTTCCAGCGAGGCCAGCGACACCTTGTCCGCCGAGGGGTAGGCGAAGCGGACGTCATCGAACTCCACGGAGACCGGTCCGGCCGGCACCTCCACGGCGTCGGGCTTCTGCTGGATCAGCGGCTTGAGGTCCAGGATTTCGAAGACCCGCTCGAAGCTGACCAGGGCACTCATGATTTCCACGCGGGCATTGGACAGGGCCGTGAGCGGTGCGTACAGGCGGGTCAGCAGGAGCGCCAGCACCACCACGTCACCGGCAGCGAGCTGGCCGCCGATGGCCAGCCAGCCGCCCAGTCCGTAGACAAGCGCCAGGGCCAGCGCCGATACCAGCGTCAGCGCGGTGACGAAGGTGAACTGCAGCATGGCGGTGCGGACGCCGATGTCGCGGACCCGGCCGGCCCGGACGGCAAACTCGCGGGATTCCTCGTCCGGCCGGCCAAAAAGCTTGACCAGCGTGGCGCCGGGGGCGGAGAACCGCTCGGTCATCTGGGTGCCCATGGCGGCGTTGTGTTCGGCAGCCTCACGCCGCAGGTCCGCGAGCCGGGAACCCATCCGCCGTGCGGGGATCAGGAAGATCGGCAGCAGGACCATCGCGAGCACGGTGACCTGCCAGGAGGTGCCCAGCATCACGATCAGCGTCAGGACCAGCGCCACGACGTTGCTGACCACACCGGACAGGGTGCCGGCAAAGGCGGACTGTGCCCCGATGACGTCGTTGTTCAGGCGGCTGACCAGCGCGCCGGTGCGCGTGCGGGTGAAGAACGCGATGGGCATCTTCTGCACGTGGTCAAAGACCCTGGTGCGAAGGTCCACGATCACGCCTTCGCCGATCGTGGAGGAAAGCCAGCGGCTCACCAGCCCCAGGCCGGCTTCGGCCACCGCAACGACGGCGATCAGCACGGCAAGGCGGATGACCTCCCCGGTGCCGGCCTTGGCCACGATGGCGTCCACCACCTGGCCGGCCAGGACCGGCGTGGCGACGGCGAGGAACGCCATCACGATGGAGAGCGCCACAAACGCGATCAGTTTTGTCCGGTGCGGCCGGGCGAAGCCCAGGACCCGTTTCAGGGTTTCCTTGGAGAACGGCTTGGAGCCGCTCTTGGCCCGGGTGATGTTGTAGAGGGATCCCCAGGCCACGCGTTCCATGCTCATCGCTGTTGCTCCGTTGCGCCGGTCATAAGCTCAGTTACCGTCCCGTTGTCCACATTCCACCGTACATCCAGCCGCACGTTCTCCAGCAGCCTCCGGTCATGGGTGACCAGCAGAAGGGCACCTTCGTAGCTTTCCAGGGCCTCCTCGAGCTGCTCGATGGCGGGCAGGTCAAGGTGGTTGGTGGGCTCGTCAAGGACCAGCAGGTTCACTCCGCGGGCCTGAAGGAGGGCCAGGGCGGCCCGGGTGCGTTCGCCGGGTGAGAGCGAATCCACGGGGCGTGCCGTGTGGTCCGCCTTCAGCCCGAATTTGGCCAGCAGCGTGCGGACCTCCGCGGGAGTCATGTCCGTGAGTACGGCTTCGACGGCGTCACCCAGCTTGAGCTGGCCCGCCAGCAGTCCGCGGGCCTGGTCGATTTCGCCGACGGCCACCGAGGCGCCCATGGCCGCGTTGCCGGCGTCCGGGGCCTGGACTCCCAGGAGGAGCCGAAGCAGCGTTGATTTGCCTGCTCCGTTGGGGCCGGTGATGCCGATCCGCTCCCCTGCGTTGAGCTGGAGGTTGACCGGTCCCAGGGTGAAGTCGCCCTGGTTCACGACGGCGTCACGCAGGGTTGCCACCACGGCGCTGGACCGGGGCGCCTGGCCGATGGTGAACTGCAGCTGCCATTCCTTCCGCGGTTCCTCCACCACGTCCAGCCGGGCGATCCGGGATTCCATCTGCCGGACTTTCTGCGCCTGCTTCTCCGAGGATTCGGTGCTTGCGGCGCGGCGGATCTTGTCGTTGTCCGGGCTTTTCTTCATGGCGTTCCGTACGCCCTGGGAGCTCCACTCACGCTGGGTGCGGGCCCGGGAGACGAGGTCCGCCTTGGTGGAGGCGAACTCCTCGAACCGTTCCCGGGCGTGGCGGCGTGCCACGGCGCGTTCCTCCAGGAACGCCTCGTAGCCGCCGTCGTAGACGGCAACCGAGTTCTGGGCCAGGTCAAGTTCCACGATGGTGGTGACGCAGCGGGCCAGGAACTCACGGTCATGAGACACCAGCACCACACCGCCGCGGAGGCCCTGCACGAACGCCTCGAGTTTGGCCAGCCCGGCGAGGTCCAGGTCGTTCGTGGGCTCGTCCAGCAGCACGATGTCGAACCGGCTCAGCAGCAGGGCAGCAAGGGCCACCCGGGCGGCCTGGCCGCCGGAGAGCCCGGTCATGGGAGCGTCCGGGCCGGTGTCCAGGCCCAGGTCCGCGAGAACCGGCGGGATGCGTTCGTCGAGGTCCGCCGCGCCCGAGGCCATCCAGCGGTCAAAGGCCAGCGAATAGGCATCGTCTGCCCCGGGGGCGCCCGATCCGAGTGCTTCGGCGGTGGATTCCATCTCTGCCGTGGCCTGGGCGCAGCCGGTCCGGCGCGCGATGTAGGCGGCAACGGTCTCGCCCGCCACCCGTTCGTGCTCCTGCGGCAGCCACCCCACGAAGGCGTCGGCCGGGGCGAGGCTGACGGAACCGCCCTGCGGCTGGTCCACACCGGCGAGCAGGCGGAGCAGGGTGGACTTGCCGGCACCGTTGGCTCCCACCACACCGACTACGTCACCCGGGGAGACTGTCAGCGATAGCTTGGAGAAGAGCGTCCGGTGGTCATGGCCTCCGGAAAGGTCTTTGGCAACAAGGGTTGCAGTCATGGGGTCCATCCTCTCGATGCTGCCGGACCGCGGGGAATCCCGCTGGGGCGGCGGCCCGGTCGTTCCTCCGGGACAGCCGCAGGAAACCGCGGTAATTCGCGGTAAACCCGGGTGATTCCGCCCCGCGCGCGGCAGGGCATAAAAGAACCCGCTGGTCCGGACTTGGGGGGTGTACGGACCAACGGGCTCGACCATCAAGCATAGTCGAATCGGTAGTCGGCGTAAAATCCCCACACGCCCGGCAGGCTAAAATTGTGGTATCCATCCGTTCTGAAGAGAGCACTCCATGCCCCTCCCCGCCAAGGCGTTCCAGCGCTGGCTGCACGGCATTGCGCCCGACGCCAGCACAGCCGACGTCTGCCGGGTCTCCGGGATCAAACGCACCACCCTGGCGCAGCAGCTGGTCCGCGGGAAGGTCGCGGAGACCACCGTGGTGAGCATCAGCCGCGCCTATGGCGTCAATCCCGTGTCCGCCCTCGCCGGCTTCGAGGCTTACAGCCAGCTGGCGGTCCCGGCCCCGCCCACCCGCTGTGAACTGGTCAGCCAGATCTCCACCCCGGACCTCCTGCGGGCCGTGCTGTCACGCTCGGCCGTGGATCCGGCCGGCAAGTCTGCTGAGCGGCCGCCGCTGAGCCTTGCGCCGCACGCCACCTCGGTCAAGAACTGGGTTGAGGCGATCGACGACGGCGAGCTGCGGCACCGTGTCTCGGCCGCCACCGGCGTGGCGCCGCAAAACTATTCGGCACAGCTGACGGCGAACCGCTTGTCGCCCGAACTGGCCATTGCCACCTCACTGGCCGCCGGCGTCGGGCCTGCCGGCGGGCTGGTGGCCACGGGACTGATCACTGAGGCCGAAGCCGGCTGGCCGCCTGACGCCCGCCAGGCCGCCCTGGACGGCCTGCCCGACGGCGAGCTGACCACTTTGGCGGGAGACCGGCTGCAGGCCCTGGGCAAGACCCTGAAACGCCAGGAACACGACCAAGAACAAACCAACAAAATCTGGGAGAACCTGGGATGATCGAGATCCTTCAGTGGTCCACCCTGGCCATTTGCGGCCTGATTGCCGTTGCCCGGGTTCCCAGCGCAGTGCGGGGAGAGAACCGGACCCTGTTCTGGATCTTTGCACTGATGACCGTGGCCATCCTCCTCAGCATCGAAGCGCCCTACGTCACCATTGACCAGGCACTGGGCGGCTTCAACCTGGCAAACCTCATCCTGCGCTTTGTTATCTTCGCCGCCATCTTTTGCGTCGGCATCCGTGTCACCCGCGGTTTCGGCGCCACGGATGGCTACCGGCTGCTGACCGGCCGCACTGGGATGGCGGTCCTTGCCTTGGTCTCACTCGCCGTTGTTGGCGTGTTCATCCTGATCGACACACGCGGTTCGTCTTCGGGGTTGGCACAAATCTCCATCAAGGGCGGCGTTGACGCCATGCTGGTGGAATACTACGGTGCGGCCGGCAGGGCGTACCCCGCGTATGTCTCCCTGGTGCTGCTGCCGGCCATGGTGCGTGCCCTCCGCAGTTCGCTCCCGGTGGCAATCCGCAGTGCAGCGTTCCTGCTCGCCGTGGGTGCGGTGGCCATTGCCCTGACATTGTTCTTCCCCGCAGCTCCCCCCAGCTGGGGGCCGGCAAAGTTCGTGGTCAACTACACCGCGGTGCTTTGCTTCGTTGTGGGACTGGCGCTCATCTGGGCGGCCAGGGTCCGCTACGGCCGCAGCGCGGCGAAGCCTGGGACTTTTACTGAAAAGTAACCTCCGTAAATTCACAAAATCATTAGAATGTGAAACAATCATGAATGTGTGAAGGCGAGGCGCGGGGCGTCTACGAACGGGGATAAATTCTGTGACGTTGCGCCTCAGGGTCCTTTGCACACATTGGGGGGATGAGTGGTGGCGGCCGTTGGGGACCGCCCCCACTCAGCCTGTTTTAAGGCGTCTTTTGGCCGGCCCGGGCTTCTGTTGCAACCCCGGACCCCAGCTCCTGCTGCACCAGGGGAAGCACCTCGGTGCCCAGCAATTCAATGGCTTCGAGGACCGTTTCCTGCGGCACCGAGGACAGGTCCAGCTGGAAAATCTGCCGGTCGTGCTGCATGTGCCCATGCATCCTGACGATCTTTTCGGCAACCTCCTCCGGGTTGCCCACGAACAACGCCCCGCCGGGCGCCGCCTCCATGTTGTACGTGACACCGCTGGGGGTGGGAAATCCCCGCTCCGCCGAGATCCGGCGCATGCTGTCCATCCAGTACGGCCGGAAGGCCTCCTTCGCCCGGCCCGTTCCTGACGCCGCGTCCCGCAGGACCAGCCCCGGGGCACTGACGCCCACTTTTAGCCCTGCGGCACCGAATCCATGTTCGACGGCGGTCTGCCGGTACAGCGCGGCATGGCGCTCGAAGTTCCGCAAGGATCCGCCCAGCAGCGCGTACATCACGTTCTTGCCCAGGGCCGCGGCACGCACGGTCGACTGCGGCGTGCCGCCGGTGGCGATCCAGATATCCAGTTCGCGGCTGCCGTCCGCCGCCGGGAACGGACGCGGCAGGATCAGGGCATCATCCAGCCCGGAACGGAACTCGCCGCTCCAGGTAATCCGCTCCCGGGCGTTGAGCCGGAGCAGCAGCTCCAGCTTCTCCTCGTAGAGGGCGTCGTAATCCTCCAGGCGGGCGCCGAACAGCGGGTAGGACTCAATGAAGCTGCCCCGCCCGGCCGTCAGCTCCGCACGTCCCTGGCTGATGAGGTCGATGGTGGCGAACTGCTGGAACACCCGGACCGGGTCCTCTGTGCTGAGGACGGTGACCGCGCTGCCCACCTTGATCTGCCGGGTCTGCGCCGCCGCAGCCGCCAACACGGTTGCAGGCGACGTGACGGAGTAGTCAGCGCGGTGGTGCTCGCCCACCCCGAAGTAGTGCAGTCCCACCTGGTCCGCGAGCCGGGCACGCTCCAGGAGGTCCTGGGTGTTCTGTTCCGGTGACACCGTGGTGCCGCGCACGGGATCCCGGTGGATGTCCCCGAAGCTGAAGATTCCTAGTTCCATGCCCTATCCAAGCAATAGATGCATATGCATATTCCCGGAAGGGCGGGAATCTCAGCGGGCCCGTGCACGGAAGGCCCTGGTGTCAGCGGACGAACCTCAGCGTGACCAGCTGGAACGGACGCAGGGACAGCCCGGCCTGGCCCTGTTCGTCCTGTGTGACTCCGGGAGCTTCGGCGGGCCGTTCCAGCAGGTCCGTGGCGTAGACGTCCCGGACCGGGAAGTTGGCCTTAATGTGCCCGGCCGAACGCTGGCCCAGGGATTCGTAGAGCCGGACAACAACATCTCCCGAGCCGTCCTCGGCAAGCTTCACGGCCTCGATGACCAGCGCCGTGTTGCCGATTGTGAACAGCGGTTCCGCCGGGTTGGCCCCCCGCACGATCCGCGGCGCCAGGTTGGTGCGGTACCCCTCCTCCACGGCTTCGGCGATGCCGGCGCCGGGGCGGATGGTGACCGTCAGCTCGTGGTGCCCGCGGTCGGCGGTGGGGTCAGGGAATTTGGGGGCCCGCAGGAGCGAGAGCCGGACGGTGGTGGTGGTCCCGCCGTCGTCCTCCCGGATGTTCCTGGTGACGTCGTGCCCGTATGTGGACGAGTTGGACACGGCCACGCCGTAGCCCGGTTCGGCGACATGGATCCAGCGGTGGGCGCAGATTTCAAACTTGGCGGCTTCCCACGAGGTGTTGACGTGGGTGGGGCGGAAGACGTGGCCGAACTGTGTCTCAGCGGCTGACCGGTCCGCCCGGACGTCCAGAGCGAAGCCCAGCTTGAGGAGCTTTTCGCTCTCCTGCCAGTCGACCGACGTGGTGATGGCCAACGAGTCACTGCCTGGTGCCAGCGTGATCCGCTGTGTCAGCGGCGACGAACCGGCCAGGCGCTCCACAACCACGACGGCGGACGGGCCGTCAGTCTCCAGGCGCACCGCCTGCGCCTGGCTCAGTGCGGTGACGTTGCGGCGGTAGAACTCGTCAATGTCCCACGCGTCCCATTCGTTGGGTGTGTCCCGGTGGAGCTCCAGCAGGTTGCCGCGCTGGCCGGGCGCTATGGCTTCGCGTCCGCTGGCGTAATCCGAGAGGGACACGATGAGTCCGTCAGCATCCAGGACGGCACGGATCACGCCGTTGTCCAGCACATATCCGCCGTCCTGCTCCAATGCATTGACGGGCTGTCCGGCTGGCTGCCGGATGGCGGCACCCAGCGCTGGGACGCCGTCGCGGGTGTGCGGCGCTGCGTTGAGCAGGAACTCCTGCGTGCCCTCACCGAGCAGGGCGGCCGAGGCCTGCGCGATGAGGGTTTCAAGGCCCGCGCTGATGGCGGCGTAATTCCGTTCGGCGTCCTGGTGGACCCATGCGATGGAGCTGCCCGGCAGGATGTCGTGGAACTGCTGGAGCAGGACCAGGCGCCAGAGCCGCTTGAGCTCTGCCGCCGGGTAGGCGAAGGACCCGCCGGTGCGGACGGTTGCGGTGGCACACCAGAGTTCGGCCTCGCGGAGCAGGTGCTCGCTGCGGCGGTTGCCGCGTTTGGTCTGGGCCTGGCTGGTGTAGGTCCCGCGGTGGAGTTCCAGGTACATTTCGCCCACCCACACCGGCAGGGCGGTGTACTCTTCTTCAGCCTGGGTGAAAAAGCTTTCGGCGGACCCCACCCGGACTTTGGGCGATCCTTCCAGGTCTTCAGTGCGGTGTGCGGCAGCCAGCATCTCGCGGGTAGGTCCGCCACCGCCGTCGCCATAACCGAACGGGACCAGCGAGGTAGTGCCGCGCCCGTGGTCGCGGTAGTTGCGTTCGGCGTGCGCCAGCTCCCGGCCGCTGAGTTCGGAGTTGTACGTGTCCACGGGCGGGAAATGCGTGAAGAGCCGGGTGCCGTCGATCCCTTCCCAGTTGAAGGTGTGGTGCGGCATCCGGTTGACCTGGTTCCAGGAGATTTTCTGCGTGAGGAACCAGCGGCTGCCGGCCGACTTTACGATCTGCGGCAGGGCGGCGGAATAGCCGAAGGAGTCCGGCAGCCAGGCCTCGCGGCACTCGACGCCGAACTCGTTGAGGAAAAATCCCTTGCCCTCTACGAACTGCCGGGCCATGGCTTCACCGCCGGGCATGTTGGTGTCTGATTCCACCCACATGCCGCCCACCGGCACAAACTGTCCGGCTTTGACCTTCTCCCGGATGCGGCCGAACAGCTCCGGATAGAACTCCTTCATCCAGGCCAGCTGCTGGGCCGAGGAACAGGAGAACACAAAGCCGGGGTCCTCATCCATCAGGGCCACCACGTTGGAGAAAGTCCTGGCGCACTTGCGGATGGTTTCGCGCACCGGCCAGAGCCAGGCGGAGTCGATGTGGGCGTGGCCGGTGGCCACTAGCTGGTGCGCGGAGGCGTAGGCCGGCCTGGACAGTACCTCCGCCAGCACCCGGCGCCCGGCGGCGGCGGTGCCGGCGATGTCGTCCGGGTCCATGGCGTCCATCATCCGCTCGAGCGCGCGGAGGATTTCGTGGCGCCGGGGCTGCTCCATCGGGAGCTCATGCATCAGCCCGGCAAGGGTCCAGATATCCTGCTGGAGCTCCCACACTGTCTGGTTGAGTTCCGCGATGGCGATGCTGCCCAGCCGGTACTGGGGTGCCGTTCCGGCCGTGGCCTTGTCACCATACGGGGTGGCGGCGAACGTCCAGCCCTGGGCGACGTCGGGGTTGGCTGCTGCCTCGACGTAGAAGTCCACGGCCATGCCGCTGCCCAGCAGCTTCAGCGGGATGTACTGGTTCCGCGGCGAGATGGCCTTGATGATGGTGCCGTCCGGGCGCCACGCGATCCCCTCGCACTGGAAGCCCGGGGTCTCGTTGGTGAAGCCAAGGTCCACCACGATTTCCACTGCGGTGTCTGGGTCGGTGCCCCAGGATTCCGGGACGTCCCCCTGCAGCCTCAGCCATTTGGTTCCCCAGGGCTTGCCCCAGGCGGCAGCCGGCTCCTGGGGCACAAAGTCGTGCCGCAGGGCCTCCATCACGGTCACCGGTTCGTCCGGCACATCCCAGCTGCTCAGGGTCAGTGGGACGCTGCGTGTGTAGACAGCGGGGATGATCCGTTCGCGGACGAAACGGTCCAGGCGGACTTCCGTGATCCGTCGGTCGTCATGCAATGTAAGCCCTCTTTAACGCTTGAAACTGGATCAAAGTGTCCATTCGATGGATAAAATCTACTGCTTAGTAGCGTAATAACCAAGCCTCCGCGGGCCCGGTTCCATACCAGTTTTTTATCCCCGGACCTGCGCCGGATTCCCAGCCGGAGCAGGCACAGTAATCCTGTGCTGCCCGGCATAAACGTTCAGGCTTGTCCCACGGCTGAATCCCGCCAGGGTCAGTCCGCTCGCCTCCGCGAGCTCCACGGCGAGGCTGGAGGGTGCACTGACGGCGGCCAGTACGGGGATGCCGGCCAGCGCAGCCTTCTGCACCAGCTCGAAGGACGCCCGCCCGGAGACCTGGAGCACCAGGCCGGACAGCGGAAGCATCCGCTCCCGCAGTGCCCAGCCCACCACCTTGTCCACGGCGTTGTGCCGGCCCACATCCTCGCGGAGGCACAAAAGCTCCACGCCGCCGTCGTCACCTATCCTGAACAGTCCGGCAGCATGTACTCCCCCGGTGACGTCAAAGACCGCCTGGGCCTCGCGAAGGCGGTCAGGCAGCGACGCGAGAATGGCTGCCGGCACCGAGACCGGGTCAGCTGCGGGGCTGTAGTGCGACGATTTCCGGACCGCCTCGATCGAATCAGTGCCGCAGATTCCGCACGAGCTTGAGGTATAGACATTCCGGCCTATGGTGGGGACCTCGACGTCGGGGCGCAGCTGGGCCTCCACGACGTTGAACGTCTGCACGCCGTTTTCGTCCTCACCGGCACAGAACCGCAGGGACACCAGCTGTTCGGGGGTCCAAATGATGCCTTCGGACACCAGGAATCCGGCCACGAGGTCAAAGTCGTCGCCGGGAGTGCGCATCGTGACCGAAAAGGAGAGGGAGCCCAGCCGGATTTCCAGGGGTTCCTCCACGGCGAGGGTGTCCTCACGGTGCCGCACGGGGAACTCGAGGGCCTGGGGTGACCCGTCCAGCACGTAGCGGTGGACCTTGCGGCGCTGCGTTACGCGGCCCATGGCTGTTCCTTGGGTTGGGAGCGGAAGCCCTGCAGCGTGTTCCGTACGTGCCGGCGGTGGGCAGGGAGCCTGTTCATGAGTCCATCATTGCAAGGGCAGGGGCACTAAGCCAGCCACGCCACGGTCAGCCCAGGAGCGCACTCCAGTCCACAGGGCCTGCCGGTGCCGCGGGCTTGGATCCTGCCTTCCGGGCAGCCCGCGCAGGGGTTTTGGCTTTGGTGCCGGGTGGTGCGGGGGTGGCGAGCGGCGGACCCCAGGGCAGGGCGAAGGCCTGGACTGTTTCACCGAGCTGCACTCCGTGGGGAGGCACCACCATCACGCCGTCGGCCGATGCCAGCCCCCGCATCATGCCGGGGCCGGTGTGCTGGGCCGGCGATGCCATGCCGTAGAGCAGCCGGAACGGCATCAGCCGGGTCCGTCCGGGATCCGGCTCGATGGTGGTTCCGGAGGGCATTTCCTGGACCGCCGGCATGGACCCGTGCCCGAGGGCCGCGAGCAACGGGGCACCCACTGTGGACAGTGCCATCATGGCGGCCAGCGGGTTGCCGGGCAGCCCGAGGACAAACCGGCCGTCCGGCAGTTCCGCGAGGACGGCCGGGTGGCCCGGACGCATGGCGATCCCGTCAATGACCAGCCGGCCGCCCAGGTCGGCGACGGCCTGGCGAAGGTGGTCGGTTCCGGAGCGGCCGGTGCCGCCGGTGGTGATGACGACGTCGGCAGGCGGGACGGCGGGAACCTCGCCGCCGGGCTCGGCCACGTCTTCCAGGGCTGCGAGCCATTCCTCGTAGGAGTCGCCGATCTTTTCCTGCCCGGCGGGGATGCCGCCCAGCATGTCGACGACGGCGGCCAGCTGGGGGCCGAATGTGTCACGGACCTGCCCGGGCGCCGGCATCCCGTGGGTCACCACCTCGGATCCGGTCAGCAGCAGTTTCACCACCGGTTTGCCCTCCACCAGCAGGTCATCGTGGCCGGCCAGGGCAGCCACTGCGAGGTGCGCCGGGTTGAGGGTGGCTCCTGCCTTGACCAGGATGTCGCCCATGGACGCTTCCTCGCCGGCTTTCCTGATGTGCTGGCCGTTCTTCGGTTCGCCGGGGCGTGCGCCGCCGCCGACCATCAGGACCGGCAGCCCGTCGTCGTCCTTGCCCAGGACCGCGCTCTCGCTGCGGAGTACAGCTTTGGCCCCGGCTGGTATCAGCCCGCCGGTGACGATGGGGCTGGCCTCATGCGGCGCCAGCCGCTGGCCGGTCTCGGCCAGGATCCAGGGGCCGGTGCCGTTAACCGCCCAGCCGTCCATGGCGGACGAGGCGTAGTGCGGCATGTCCTGGAGCGCGGTGATGTCCCCGGCAAGGGTCCGGCCAAGGGCCTGCTGCAACGGGACCCGCCCGGCCGGTATCGGCGCGGCACAGCCGAAGGCAGCCTGGCGGGCTTCCTCCCAGGTATGGGCGAGGTGCCTGGCGGGTTCGTCCTGCGTGTCCTGCTTGGGTGCGTCGTCGTTGTCGCCGGGGGCAGCCGTCATTCGCCGGGGGTCCCGGCGGAGGCAGAATCGTAGTCCGCGGCCAGGGTGCGGGCCACGTCCATGGCCGCCGACATGGACGCGGCGTCCGTGGCACGGCCCGAGCCTGAGGCAAGTCCTGCGGCAAAGCCCGCAATAAATGTGGTCAGCGGCGCGGCCGGCCGCACCACCGAATGCGCAGCCACTCCGGCAAGCGAAAGGATGGCGTTAACGTCTACCTGGACGTCTTCGAGCTCGTAGGCCTGAAGGAGCGCCCTGCACCATTCTTCCAGCGTCTCATCCTGGCTCTTCACTGACTGCCTCCCAATTCAACTGCGGCCACGCAGGTCCGGAACCTGGTCATGGTCCCGGCCGGCCACTCCAAGCGCGGCGGCATCATCCCAGGTATCCACGTCATCAGTGGAGCCCGCCGGGACGGTGACAAGCTGCACGTCCAGCCTAGCAAGGAGAGCGGACACAGAGCCGTTCATTAAGGCACCGCGCGAGACCAGGTCCTGCACCGAACGCTGCAGTGCCGCAGTGCTGTAAAAACCCACGAGGGGCTGGCGGTGTCCGTCCGGCGAGACGGCCATGGCGCCGTCGCCGGGCCGAAGGGCCAGACGAAGGGTCTGGACCGCAGCACCCACGTTCGGCATGTCGCAGGCCAGCAGCAGGGTGAAGGGCGGACGCGGCCCGTCCGTTCCACCGAGCGCGCCCAGCCCCGCGGCAATTGCCGACGCCGGTCCGGCAAACGGCGGTTCCTCCCGGCAGGTGATCACTCCACCGGGCAACCGGCCCGGGTCCGGGCCCACCACCACGGCCGAACGCGCGCCTGCCGCCGCGGCCAGGGACCGCTGCAGGAGGGTGGCGCCGTCGTACGTCAGCGCCTGCTTGGGCACGCCACCCAGCCGCGACGAGCGGCCACCCGCCAGGACGACGGCGTCGAATTCGAAGGCATCAGAAAGCACAATCCCAGCCTAGCGGGCCGGGAGGAACTGGTCAGGCAGCTTTTTCAGGCAGGAGGAAGGGGTCCCACGCGGGCGTGGGCTTTTCCAGTTCCTTGATCTGCCAGATGGTGCCGTGCGGTGGTTCCGGGATGAAACGGAGCTTCCAGCCCATCTCCCCCGGTGTGTGGTCACCTTTGACGTTGTTGCAGCGCAGGCATGCAGCGACCAGGTTTTCCCAGGAATCGGCGCCGCCGCGGGACTTGGGCTGGACATGGTCAATGGTGTGCGCCGCTTTGCCGCAGTATGCACACCTGTGCCCGTCCCGGCGCAGCACTCCCCGGCGGCTCACGGCAGTGGACTGGTTGTATCGGGGGCGGATGTAGCGGTTCAGGAGGATCACGGACGGGCGGCCCAGAATCTCCTGCGGCCCCACTACAGGGTCCTCGCCTTCCGCTACAACGCTTGCCTTCCCTGTGAGCACAAGGACCAGCGCCCGGCGGAAGGTGATTACCGCCAGCGGTTCATATCCAGCATTCAGAACGAGAGTGCGCATGCACGTACCTCTTCACGGCCGCACCCGTCAGGGGCGCGAGGGCCGGCTGCCCCCGGCATGTCCGGGCTATGGATCGACACCACAAGAGTAAACAAAGAAAGCCGGGATCAACTAATCCGCGGTTTTGGGGTGTGCCCGTGTCGACGGTCCGCTGCCGGGGTCGTGACGGCGAAGAAGCCGTTAAAGCAGAGGACCCCCGCCGTAGGGCGGGGGTCCTTGCGAAGCGTTGCCGTGGAGATTAGCGGACGCGGATGAAAACCGGGCCGGAGCCTACGTTGGCGCTGAAAACAACGGTCTGGTTGCCGTTGTAGCCGCCGTGCACTGCCTGGCCGTTGCCGGCGTAGACAGCGATGTGGGCAACGCCAGCGCCGCCGTCGGCGTAGTAGATCAGGTCGCCGGGCTGGGCCTCGGCGGCGCTCACGGTCTGTCCCAGGGACAGGTAGCCGGCGGGCCAGTCGTGGAAGTTGATACCCACGGCAGCCAGGGAGTTCGTCACCAGCATGGTGCAGTCCTGCATAACGCCGAGCTGCGCGTAGGCTGCGGACAGGATGGCCTGGCCCTTGCTGCTGGCAGCAACCGGGGCCTTCGGTGCTACGGCTGCGGCTACCTTGACGGTGGCAACAGCCTGGGCTGCGGGAGCCGGAGCCTCAGCTACGGGCTCGGGTGCTTCCACGACGGGAGCCGGCGTGGTGGTCACGGCGGGCTTCTCGTAGGAGATGGCAATGGTGGAAGCGGCCGAGATGACGGCCGGAGCGGAAACCTCAACCTCAAGGTTGGAAGCGGAGGCGGATTCACGCTGGACGTTGGTGTCTGCAGCGTTGGCTGCGATACCACTGGTCAGGACCAGGCCGGAGGCAGCAGCGATAACCGCGGCCTGGCGACCCATGCCACCGGCGTTGTCGCCGACGGCCTTGGCAATGACAGCCAGCGAGTTGGTCTTGGTGACCTCCGCGCGGTGCCGTGCAACAGTTGCACGTGTAGTCATTATTTCTCTCTTTCGTTTTCCTTAGGACCGCGCAGGCAGGCCAAGGGCTGTGGGTGCGCCGGCATCTTGGGGGTACGCCGGCACACCCCGAACGGGGATTTAGCGAAAAGTGTTCTAGCGGGGAAGGGTTCTTCTACTTCATGGTGTAGAAGGATCCGCCGCCGGTGGAGGCCACGGAGTGCAGCAGCGTTCCCTGTGACGGGTTCAGGGCGCTGATCATCATGCCGTTGCCAACGTAGATGCCTACGTGCGCGCCGCCATTCTGTACAACGAGGTCACCGGGAGAGGGTGTTGCGGTGGGCGTCATGGCCGTCCAGGCGTTGACACGCGGAATGCTGATGCCGGCCTGGGCGTAGACCCACTGGGTGAATCCGGAGCAGTCCCAGCCGCTGGGAGAGGTGCCGCCCCAGACGTAGGGGTGGCCGATGCCGGTGTAGGCGATGGCTGCCAGGCCGGATGCGGCCGCAGAGGATACGGCGTCCGTCAGCTTGCTGGCTTTGGTGGCCGTTGCCTCGGAAGTCCGTTCCGTGTCAGTGGACTGCGCACGGACCGTTTCGACCTTCGGGGCCGGCGTGGTCTTGACCACGGGACGCTCGAAGGAGACGGTGGCCGTGGGGGCAGCGGTGACGGCAAGGGCAGTCTGCGAGCCGGACTCGGTGGATGCGGATACGCCGGCGGTGGTGTCCGCCGCGTTGGCCGGAAGCCCCATGCTCAGGATCAGACCTGATGCAGCTGCGATGACAGCAGCCTGGCGACCTACGGTCCCGGCATTCGCACTGACAGCCTTGGACACGGGGCCCAAAGGGTTGGTGCGAACCGTTTGCGCGCGGTGACGCGCGGAATTATGGCGTGAAGACACGAAGGTAGCCTCTCCCAATGCCTACGAGGTGAGCTGTCGGATTCGGATGGGAGTTCACCCGGCCACGCCGCTTCCTAGGAAGCTTTGCGACTTAACCCCAAGGCCTTCAGACTTCGAAGACCAAAATTGGTTCCCCCGCCCCTGCCAGACGATGTCATGCGAACGGACCTTGAGCGGTGGCAGAGCTAGGCAATCCACTCAAGAACGTCAACTTCGGAAAAGTTGACGCACGTTAGACGTTACAGGAGTTCAGATCGAATGTCACATTCAGGTCACGGGATGTCACGCGAATGTGAGAGCTTGCCATCATTTGGCTAGAGCCAGCCGGTGGGGTCAACGACTTCACCGTTGACCTGGACCTCGAAGTGGAGGTGGCAGCCGGTGGAGGCTCCCGTGGTGCCGCTGAGCGCCACCACGTCGCCGCGGCTGACCGTCTGGCCAACCTTGACGTTGAACGACGAGAGGTGGTTGTACGTGGTTTCAAGGCCGTTGCCGTGATCCACCACCACGCGGTTGCCGCCGCCGTACTGGTGCCATCCGGCGAAAGTCACGGTGCCGCTGGCTGCTGCCAGGACAGAGGTGCCGCACTGGGCCACGTAGTCCTGGCCGCGGTGGAAGTCGCCGGTGCCGCCGGTGATGGGGCTGACGCGGTAGCCGAACGGCGAAGCGGTGACGAGGCTGGCCAGCGGGGCGCCCAGGCTGCCTGCGGATGCGGCCCTGGTGATCGAGCCCGCGGACTGGGCGCTCAGGAGCTGCTTGAGCTTGCCGTCGGGATCGCCCTGGGTGACCACGGAGGAGCGGCTGAAGTCGATTCTTGCGGCTGCTTCGGCGGAGATTTCAGGCTGCGGAGCTGCGGAAACAGCCGACGCCTGCTGGCCGGCGTCGGGAGTGGCCAGCACGGGGCTGGTGGCCGGCACCGTGACAGTGAGCACCAGGCCGGTGGCGGCAAGGGCAATGCCTGCCTTTTGGCCAACGCCGCTGGCGGCCGCGAAATCGGTGATCTGCCGGAAGGGGCCCCGGCGGCGGCGCGCATCGCGCTGTGGATCCCGGGGCCTGTCCGCGGCCACTGCTGCGGCAACGCGGGGCGCTGCTGCGGGGCCTGCCGCGCGGCGGCGGCCCCTGGAATTCTGCATGGTCAAGAACGGTTCCTCTCTGGATAGCCTGCGAAGTTAGCTGTCGGATTCGGGTCAGAGAGTTCAAAGACCCGGTCCGCCGTAAGCAAGCTTCGGCGCAGAGAGATATCCCGTAGGATCCTTCGCTGGAAGAGGCTTGCTGCTGACGGACTTCACCCCAAGGCGGCCTTGCGACCGCCGGTTGTGGTTCCCCCGCCTCTGCCAGTTGGTGACTCGTACTCCGATCTGCTGGCAGAGCTCGGCTCCAGATCAGGTAACGCTTTTGTATCGACGCTTGGCGTTAACTATAGGCGATTAAGCCGGACAGTAACAATTCCGTTATCTTTGCGTAAACCCCAACGAATGGGGTAAATACGCCGTTCAGCGCCTCCCCTGAACAGGCGTCAGGCGACGGATACAAATACGTGCGCGGCGACTTCCGGCGGGAGCTCCAGCGCCCCTTCGATCCCGGCCACCCGGACCGAGATGTAGTCGCCCACGCGCTCCAGCGAGACCGCGGCACCGGGCCGGATCCCGCCCTCGTCAAGCTGGATGAGCAACTCCGGCTCCACCTGGATGGGTTCCGCCAGCCGGCTGACAACCACGCTGGAGCCCGGGCCGTAGCCCTTCATCGCTTCGAGGAGATTGATCACGCCGTCCGTAAAGGGCGACGACGCCTGGCCGCCCAGCGCCGCGAGGCCCGGAATGGGATTGCCATAGGGGGATTCCGTGGGGTGGTTCAGCAGTTCGTAGATGCGCCGCTCGACGCGTTCACTCATCACGTGCTCCCAGCGGCACGCCTCGTCATGGACGTAAGCCCAGTCCAGGCCGATGACATCCGCCAGGAGGCGCTCCGCGAGCCGGTGCTTGCGCATGACTTCCGTGGCCCGCTTACGGCCTGCCTCTGTCAGCTCCAGGTGGCGGTCTCCGGAGACCACCACGAGGCCGTCACGTTCCATCCGGCCGATGGTTTGGGACACCGTGGGACCGGAGTGCCGGAGCCGCTCGGCGATGCGTGCGCGAAGAGCAACGATGTTCTCTTCCTCAAGCTCCAAAATGGTCCGAAGATACATCTCCGTGGTATCGATCAGATCCGTCATCCAGCTCAGCTCCTCGAGCGCAGTACCTTGCGTTGTCCCACCGTATCGCGTACCGACAGCGACGTAGTCCGTTGAAAAGCTTAGCCTATTTTGAGTTTGTCCGGATAATTCCTGGGCTGCCGGAGGCTTGTCTCAATGGCTGGACTATGACGGTGCCGGTTCCCGCCCAATCGGCGGTTCAGGCAGAATAAGGGAGGTCCGTGTTGCAGCCATCGTCGACTGCCGGCCATCCCACCGTCCCGGACGTGAGTTACGTCCACGCCGAAATTGGAGCCCCTGTGAGCGAAACCAGCATCACTATTCCTGCCGACCTCCTGCCAAAGGACGGACGGTTCGGCGCAGGACCTTCCAAGGTCAGGCCGGAACAGATTGAAGCACTCTCAGCCGCGTCCAAGACCATCCTGGGCACCTCCCACCGCCAGGCCCCGGTCAAGAACCTCGTCGGTTCTGTCCGCGAGGGCCTCAGCCAGTTCTTCCGGGCCCCCGAGGGCTACGAAGTGGTACTGGGCGTCGGCGGCTCAACCGCGTTCTGGGACATTGCCAGCTTTGGCCTGGTGGAAAAGAAGGCCCAGCACCTGTCCTTCGGCGAATTCGGCTCCAAGTTTGCCTCCGCCACCAACAAGGCGCCGTTCCTGGACGCCTCCTCCATCATCAAGTCCGAGCCCGGAACCCGCCCCGTTGCCCAGGCCGAGGCCGGCGTGGACGTCTACGCCTGGCCGCAGAACGAGACCTCCACTGGCGTGTCCGCGCCGGTTAAGCGCGTGTCCGGAGCCGACGACGGCGCCCTGGTCCTGGTGGACGCGACGTCGGCCGCCGGCGGCCTGGACGTGGACGTTGCCGAAGCGGACGTGTACTACTTCGCTCCGCAGAAGAACTTTGCATCCGACGGCGGCCTGTGGCTTGGCCTCTTCTCCCCCGCCGCGCTGGAGCGCGCCGCCCGGGTCAAGGCAAGCGGCCGCTGGATCCCGGACTTCCTGGACCTGCAGACGGCGATCGACAACTCCCGCCTCAACCAGACCTACAACACACCGTCGCTGTCCACCCTGGTGACCCTGGACTCCCAGGTGCAGTGGCTGAACGCCAACGGCGGCCTGGACTTCGCGTCGGCCCGCACGGCAGACTCCGCCGGCCGGATTTACTCCTGGGCCGAGGCCTCCGACTACGCCACGCCGTTTGTGGCCAAGGCCGAGGAACGCTCCAACGTCATCGCCACGATCGACTTTGACGACTCCGTGGACGCGGCTGTTGTTGCCAAGGTGCTGCGTGCCAACGGCATTGTGGACACCGAGCCCTACCGCAAGCTGGGCCGCAACCAGCTCCGGATCGCAACGTTCGTGGCCATCGAACCGGCTGATGTCACCGCATTGCTGGCCAGCATCGACTTTGTGGTGGGCGAACTGCGCAAGTAACTTCCCGCCACACCTCATCGATTGCTCCAACAGCGCCCTTTTGGGAGTGCTAAAGGGCGCTGTTGGAGCAATCGACGGGTAGGCGTGGCAGGGGCGTTAACGTTCGACGGCGCCGTCCGGACCTTGGTCCTGGCGGCGCCGTCTGCTGTCTTACTCGGAGTCTTCGGCAGGCTCTTCGGTGTCCGGCTCGTCCGTGTCCGGCTCTTCGGTGTCCGGCTCTTCGGTGTCCGGCTCTTCGGTGTCCGGCTCGTCAGTGTCCTGCTCTTCGGCGTCGGACACTGCCTCGACGCCGGCTGCCCTATATCCGGCGTCCAGCGCCTCCTCGTCCTGGGCGTCCTCGGGGCGTACGCGTTCAGCCCAGGGCACCCACTCGGGGGCAAGGATGGACTCCTCGGAGGGCAGCAGGCCAAGCTCGCTGATGGTGACCACCTTGGAGCGCGAGTTCCGGGTCAGGACCGCGAACCACTGCCACCCCTGGTAACCGGGCAGGCGCGACTCAAAGAGATGCGTCACCAGCCGGTCGCCTTCACTCTTGGCGCCGAGGTGGGTGCCGATGGTGGACGCCGGCGTGATGCCTTCGACGGCGGAGCGGGCCACATCAACCGCTCCGGCAAGGAAGGCATCCGGTTTGCCGATGCGCCAGACGGGCACACCCGCAGGGCGCTTGGTTTCGACCGCCGCGGCCGTGACGGCCGGGGCCTTCACCTGCTCCGTTGCCGTTTGGTCCGGCTGTTCAGCTTCCGGGTTCATCAGCAGGCCTAAACGTCCAGCTCGTCGGCAACCTTACGCAGGGCTGCGGCGATGGCCTTGCCCTTGTTGCCTTCCGGGTACTTGCCGGCGGACAGGGTGCCGGAGAGGTTGTCCAGCACGCTGACGAGGTCCTGCACCAGGGGTGCAAGGTCCTTGGCGCTGGGCCGCTTGGCCTTGGCAATGGACGGCGTCTTGTCCAGGACGCGGAGGCCCAGGGCCTGTGCCCCCTTGCGGCCGTCGGCCACGCCGAACTCCACCCGGGTTCCGGCCTTTAGCTCGGTAACGCCCTCAGGGAGCGATGATTTGGGCAGGAAAACTTCCTGGCCGTCCTCGCCCGCGAGGAATCCGAAACCTTTTTCCTTGTCATACCACTTGACCTTGCCGGTAGGCACGTAATCAACCTTCTTCGTTCTGACGTCTTGAGACACGGCCGGCAGTCACCGCATCCGCATTGATATGCGGGTTCAGGGTATGACTGCCCGGGCCGAGTTGGTCTGTTGCTTCAAGGTTATCCTGCCGCGCGCCCGAATCCTGCTTTACGGCCTTTATACGAACGCCTGCCGAAGGACTGTTAGCGTTACGTCCATGACACCCTCGCGTTACCGGCGCCTCCTGATGATCTGCGCGGCTGCGGTCGCCCTGCTCTCGCTCGCGGCAGTGGGCGCTGTGATGGCACTGGCCTTTGCCGGTTCCGCCGCCCCCGTGTGGGTCACCTCCACCGCCCTGTACGGCCTGCCGGTTGCCTTCCTGCTGATGCTCTTCCTGATCCTGGACAGCGTGGCAGGGCGGCGCCGGGCAGGAAAGCCCGGCGGGCGGTAACGTTGGACTGATGTCCCTTATCCGCGCGCTGAGCAAAGAGCTGGAGGCACGCAGCGACGAGTCGTTGCGTGCGCTGTTCGCCGCGCGGCCGGACCTCATTTCGCCCGCAGTTCCGGACTTTTCCGCGCTGGCCGCGCGTGCCAGCGCCAGGGTCAGCGTGCAGCGTGCGCTGGAGCGCCTGAACAAACCACAGATGCAGGTCCTGGAAACGCTGCATCTCTGCACCAACACCGACACCGCACACAGTGCCTGCGCGGCCGGCCTGCGGAAATTCATCCCGGGCGCGTCGGTGGCGGCCATTGAGCGGATCCTGGCCTCCCTGCAGGAGCTCGCGCTCGTGCACCGGGCGGAACCTCCGCACGGCACCGCCCCCACGGGCCACCGCCAGCACTTCTACCTCCCGGTGGGAACACTTCGGGATGTTGTGGGCATCTACCCGGCAGGGCTGGGACGGAGCTACACGGAGCTGGTCCGCCTGCAGCCCGCGTTCGCGCAGCGCGTGGTCCAGCTGGTCGCCGAGCTGCACCGCAGCGGGGTGGCCGTCCAGGAGGCCACCACGCCCATGGAGGCGGCGCTTGCGCTGCAGCACTGGACGTCCTCGCCGGAGGCGCTGCAGGGCATCCTTGCCGGCGCTCCGGAACGTACGACGGCGTTGCTCGCCCGATTCGGGAACTGGGCCATGGGTGCCGTCCCCCAGGCACAACGGAAAGCCTCCGTGGCCACCGAAGCCGCCGACGTCGGGCCTGTTGACTGGCTGCTGGCGCGCGGCCTGCTGGTGCCCCTGGACGCAGCCCACGTGGAGCTGCCCCACAGTGTGGGTGTTTCCCTGCGGGGCGGCGCGATTATTGAGGACTTCACGCTGTCGCCGCCGGTTCCCGAACTTGGCCACACCACTGCCGCGCTCCGCCGCAATGCCGCGCTGGGGGCCATCGCGGAAACGCTTCGGCTGGTGGGCGAGCTCCTTTACGCGGTCAGGGAGCAGCCGCTGGCAACACTGCGTACAGGCGGTGTGGGGGTCCGGGAAATGCGGCGGCTGGCGGAAGGGCTCCGGCTTGACCAGCACCGCACGGGCCTCATGGTGGAGTTGTGCGCGCTGTCCGGCCTGATCCGGCTTGACGTCGATTCCTCGGCCTGGGTCCAGCCACCGGAGCTGGAATGGCTGGTCCTGCCGCGGCAGGAGCAGTGGCTGTGGCTTGTTAACGCCTGGCTGGCCAGTGAACGTGTTCCGTCGATGGTGGGCCAGCCGGTCAATGGCCAGCAAAACACGCCGGCCGTTCATCGCGGTGCGGCCGGAACCACCATCAATGCGCTCTCGGCAGAGGCCCAGCGGCCGGACGCGCCTGTTGTCAGGAAGCGGATCCTCGAAATCCTGAACCACCTGACGAAAGAGGCCGCGGCGCCGGAGGCCCATGCCCCCGTCCTGGACGCTGCCGCCGTGCTGCAGCGGGCCGAGTGGGAACAGCCCCGGATGGCGCGCCGGTTCAGTTCGCTGATCCGGGGCGTCCTGGCGGAGGCCGACATGCTGGGCCTGACCGGTTCAGGGGCGCTCAGCCAGCTGGGCAGCGCGATCGCCGAGGACAACCCCGACGAAGCGCTGGGGATCCTGGGCGAGCACCTTCCTGCGGCGCTGAACCACGTGCTGCTCCAGGCCGATCTCACAGCCGTCGCGCCGGGCTACCTGAGTCCCGAACTCAGTGAAAAACTGCTGCTGATGGCCGACGCCGAGGGGCAGGGCCCGGCCACGATCTACCGGTTTTCCACCGCCTCGGTCCGGCGGGCGCTGGAGGCCGGACAGGATGCTTCAAGCCTGCTGGCCTTCCTTCGGGAGCACTCCGCCACCGCCGTGCCGCAGCCCCTCGAATACCTGGTGGAGGACACGGCCTCACGCCACGGCCGGCTGCGGGTCGGCACGGCGGCAAGCTTCGTCCAGAGCGACGATGAAACGGCCGTGCTGGAGCTTGCCGCGGAATCGAAGGCATCCGGGCTTGGCCTGGTGAGGATCGCCCCGACGGTCCTGATTTCCACGGCGCCGCCGCGCGAAACGGCACAGGTCCTGCGCGGCCTCGGACTGTCCCCGTCGGTGGAGGAATCCGAGCCATCCCTGATCCGGCTGCGCCGGACCATGCCGGCCCCGGCCAGCGCGCGGCCGGTCTACACCGCGCCGCGGACCGCGCCCGCCGAAGCAGACATGGATTCCCAGCTGGCCGTGCTGCGCCACCTTCGAACATCCCACTCCGGCGGCCCGGACGGCCATGGGGCGGTCGGGGCACCGGGAGTGGGGACCCCGCCGTCGTCCGTGTCTTTGTCCGGGTCCGGCGAAACAGCGACCCAGCTCGGCCTGGAGACCCTGCAGCGGGCCATCCGGCTCAAGCAGACCGTGTGCATGAACGTGGTGGACGGCGGCGGGAACGCCAACCGGGAGACCGTTGTTCCCCTGTCGGTCAGTGGCGGACGGGTCAGGGTCTTCGATCCTGCGCGGGAGACCGAACGGGTGGTCTCCATCCACCGGATCATTGATATTGAGGCCGCAGAGGAACTGCGCCAGTGAAGGACACCACCGCGTGAACGACGGACCGCTGATTGTCCAGAGCGACAAGACCATACTGCTGGAGGTGGACCATGAGCTGGCCACCGAGGCCCGCCACGCCATTGCCCCCTTCGCCGAGCTGGAACGCGCCCCGGAGCACATGCACAGCTACCGGCTGACGCCGCTGGGCCTGTGGAACGCCCGCGCCGCGGGTCTGGATGCGGAGAAGGTGCTGGACACGCTGCTGAAGTATTCGCGCTTCCCGGTGCCGCATTCCCTCCTGATCGACGTCGAAGAGACCATGTCGCGGTACGGGCGGCTGCGCCTGGAGAAGGATCCGCAGCATGGGCTTGTCATGCGGACCGACGACTATCCGGTGCTGGAAGAGGTCATCCGGGCCAAGAAAATCCAGCCCCTGCTGGGGCCCCGGATCGACGGCGAAACGATTGTGGTGCATTCCTCCCAGCGGGGCCAGCTCAAGCAGCTGCTGCTGAAGATCGGCTGGCCGGCGGAGGACCTCGCAGGGTACGTGGACGGAACTCCGCACCTGATCGCGCTGAACGAGGACGGCTGGAAGCTCCGGCCCTACCAGCAGCTGGCCACGGAGAACTTCTGGGCCGGCGGCAGCGGTGTTGTGGTGCTGCCGTGCGGCGCGGGTAAGACGCTCGTGGGCGCGGCGGCGATGGCCGTCAGTTCGACAACAACGCTGATCCTGGTGACCAACACTGTGGCGGCCCGGCAGTGGAAGGACGAGCTGCTCAAGCGCACCTCCCTGACCGAGGACGAAATCGGCGAGTACTCCGGTGCAGTCAAGGAAGTCCGGCCCGTCACCATCGCCACCTACCAGGTCCTCACCACCAAACGCGGCGGCCTCTACCCCCATCTGGAACTCGTCGACGGTAACGACTGGGGCCTGATCATCTACGACGAAGTCCACCTGCTGCCCGCCCCGATCTTCCGCATGACCGCTGACCTGCAGGCGCGCCGCCGGCTGGGCCTCACCGCCACCCTCGTCCGCGAGGACGGCCGCGAAGGGGAAGTCTTCAGCCTGATCGGCCCCAAACGGTACGACGCGCCCTGGAAAGACATCGAAGCGCAGGGCTACATCGCGCCGGCGGACTGCGTGGAGGTCCGCGTGGACCTTCCCCGGGACGAGCGTGTGGCCTACGCGATGGCCGAGGACGCGGACAAGTACCGGCTGTGTTCCACGTCGGAGACCAAGACCCGGATCGTGGAGCAGCTCGTGGCCCGGCACCAGGGCGAGCAATTGCTGGTGATCGGGCAGTACATCGACCAGCTGGATGAAATCGGCGAGCGCCTGAACGCTCCGGTGATCAAGGGCGAGACGTCCGTCAAGGAACGGCAGAAGCTGTTCGATGCCTTCCGGGCCGGCGACGTGCACACGCTGGTGGTGTCAAAGGTGGCCAATTTTTCCATCGACCTGCCCGAAGCGTCCGTGGCCATCCAGGTTTCCGGCTCGTTCGGGTCCCGCCAGGAGGAAGCCCAGCGGCTGGGCCGGCTGCTCCGTCCCAAGAACGACGGGCGGGCCGCCCGCTTCTACTCCCTGGTGGCACGGGACACCCTGGACCAGGATTTCGCGGCCAAACGCCAGCGCTTCCTGGCCGAGCAGGGCTACGCCTACCGGATCATGGACGCGAAGGATGTAGGACAGCCCGGCTAGGCATTACAGCAGGTCAGCTCGCGCACGGCCGCGCCGGAGCGCACACTGTTGGAATGCGCCCCAAACTCCGCCCCGCCGTTCCCCTGCCAGGCCAGGAATCCGTGGGGGACTATCCGCGTCCACCGCGCGTCGAACCCACCACAGAACGTGTGCTGATCGTCCTGGGCGGTGAAATCATCCTCGACACGGAGGACGCCGTGCGGGTGCTGGAGACGAGCCATCCGCCCGTCTACTACCTGCCGCGGTCGGCCTTCAGCCCCGGAACATTTGCGCCGGCGGCCGGCAGCAGTTTCTGCGAATTCAAGGGCGTCGCCGAATACCTGACGGTGCGTGGCGGGCCAAAGGTTGCCGAGAATGCCGCCTGGTTCTACCCGAAACCGGTCCGGGGCTATGAACAGTTGCTGGACCGGGTGGCTGTCTATGCCGGCCGGATGGACTACTGCGAGGTCGACGGCGAGCGGGTGCTTCCGCAGGCCGGCGGCTTTTATGGCGGATGGATCACCGGCCGCGTGACGGGGCCGTTCAAGGGCGAGCCAGGCACGCTGGGTTGGTGATGCTTCGTCCGGGCCCCGCATGGAACACCCACCATCCATCCAGAAAACTCCCAGACTCTGGGAGCATCATGGGAGTATGAAAAAGAACGGCCCAGAGGCGAAGCTCCTTGTTGTTGATGACGAACCCAACATCCGCGAACTGCTGTCCACCTCCCTGCGGTTCGCAGGCTTCGAGGTCGTCTCGGCAGGCAACGGGCGTGATGCCCTGGCGGCTGCCGAGCTCCACTCGCCGGACCTTGCCGTGCTGGACGTGATGCTGCCGGACATGGACGGCTTCACGGTCACCCGCCGCCTCCGCGCGTCCGGCAAACACTTCCCGGTGCTCTTCCTGACCGCCAAGGACGACACCGAGGACAAAGTCACCGGCCTCACCGTGGGCGGGGACGACTACGTCACCAAGCCCTTCAGCCTGGACGAGGTCGTGGCCCGGATCCGTGCCGTCCTGCGCCGCACCCAGCCACTGCTCGATGACGACGATGCCGTCATCCGGGTCGATGACCTGGAGCTCGACGACGACGCCCACGAAGTCCGCCGCGGCGGGACCGTCATCGAGCTCTCCCCCACGGAGTTCAAGCTCCTCCGGTACCTGATGCTCAACCCCAACCGGGTGCTCTCCAAGTCACAGATCCTGGACCATGTCTGGGAGTACGACTTCAACGGCGACGCCTCCATTGTGGAGTCCTACATCTCCTACCTCCGCCGCAAGGTGGACATTGATCCGGACGCCCCGGCCCTGATCCAGACCAAGCGCGGCGTGGGCTACGTGCTCCGGACAGCAGAGAAGCGCTGACCTTGCTGGAGCGGTGGAAATCGGCCTCACTGAGGTCCCAGCTCGTCGCCATCATCATGGCGCTGCTGATCGTTGCGCTGACGGTGACCGGCGCGGGCACGCTGACGCTGCTCCATAGTTACCTCCAGGGCCAGGTGGACGACAAACTCAATGCCGCCGTCGAACTGGCCCACAAACAGCGGTCCTTCACGCAGCTGCAGGCCCCCAATCCGGTGCCCACCGACTACTCACTGATTCTCTACACCCCGGGCGAGGATCCCTACCCGTTCGGCGGTGATGCCATCAACCGCCCGGACATCAGCAACATCACCTCGGATGAAGCACAGGATCTGGGCACCCGTCCCTACCAGGTCCGCGGCACCGACGGCCAGAACTGGCGGGTGGTGGCCGTGCCCGTCCTGGACAACGGACGCAGCGCGGTGGTTGTCATCGGCCTGCCCTTGCAAAGCGTGGACGACGTCCTCAAGCACGCCACACTGGTGGTCACAGGCGTGGGACTGCTGACCCTCCTGCTCGCCTCCCTGATTGCCAGCTGGACCGTGTCCCGCTCCTTCCGTCCGCTCGCCCGCGTGGAGAAGACCGCTGCCGCGATCGCCGCCGGCGACCTGTCCCGGCGCGTCGAAGTGGAGAATTCCGGTACGGAAGTGGGGCGGCTTGCCAGTTCCCTCAACGCCATGCTGGCGCACATCGAGACAGCCTTTGCCGCCAGGACGGCATCCGAGGGAAGGATGCGCAGGTTTGCTGCCGACGCCTCGCACGAACTCCGCACCCCGCTCGTGACCATCAGGGGCTTCTCCGAGCTCTACCGCCACGGCGCGCTGGCCACCGACGAGGACGTGGCCACGGCGATGGGCCGGATCGAAAGCGAAGCCAAGCGGATGGGCTCCATGGTGGAGGACCTCCTGCTCCTGGCCCGCCTCGACGAACAGCGGCCCCTCCAGCAGAAGCCCGTTGACCTTCAGCTGATCGCCCACGATGCCGTGGTGGATACGCAGGCCAGCGACCGTACCCGCAGCATCACCCTGACAGGTCTCGACGGCGGCAGCGCGGCTCCGGCGCCCGTCCTCGGCGACGAGGCAAAGCTCCGCCAGGTCCTGGGCAATCTGGTGGGCAACGCCCTGCGCTACACCCCGGAGGGCAGCCCGATCGAACTGGCGGTGGGCGTCCGGAGGTCCGACGGCGGCCTTCCGGCCTCTGTGATCGAAGTCCGGGACCATGGCCCCGGGATTTCCGAGGACGACGCCGCAAAGGTCTTTGAGCGCTTCTACCGGGCGGATACGTCACGGACCCGCGAAACGGGCGGCAGCGGCCTCGGACTGGCCATCGTGGCGGCCATCGTGGGCTCACACGGCGGCAGCGTCAGGGTCCAGGCAACCGATGGCGGCGGGGCCACCCTGGTGGTCAGCCTTCCGGTCCGGGAGGAGGAAGGCGATGGGCGGAACCCTGATGCCCCTCCCGGTGAAGCGGAGATCCGCGAAGTGCCGGACCACGAAGTTTGGGACGACGGGCCTCGGGACCAGGGAGACGGCGGAAGCGCCAACGACGGCCGCGTTATCCACATATAGGAACTTTCCGTGGCCCTCCCGGTGCCCCGCTCCATAGGCTCCTTGCAGAGGTCCGGAGCCGCCGGACCGGACAGCCTGGCTGTCCACCACCGTGAGAGGCAGCAGCCATGAGCATCATTTCCGTCGACACCGAACTCCTCCAGCTCAAATCCGCCAACGTCAAGGCGACCGTGGACCGGATCAGCGCCGACGTCCAGACCATGAAGCGCGGCCTGGACGAGCTGCAGTCCACCTGGCGGGGTTCGGCGGCCACCAACTTCCAGGCGCTGGTGACCGAATGGACCCTGACCCAGGGCAAGGTCGAAGCCTCGCTGGCCTCAATCAACCTCGCCCTGGCTTCGGCCGCGGCGACGTACGCGCAGGCCGAGCAGGGCAACACCCAGCGTTTCAGCTGACGGTGACGCGAGGCAGTGGCGGACACCGGTATTGACCAGAGTCGCTCCCCCGTGCCGATTGCGGCTGGCTGGTTGGCAGCTGTCAGGCTTCGGGGGTGCCCTGGTGGAAGCGAAGCCGCCACCTGCCGTTATCGAGGACCCACAGCGAGCTGCGGAGGATCGTGCCCGAGCGTGCGTAGCTCCGGTATGTCAGCAGGACCGCGCCGGTGCCGATGCGGTCCGCGCCCAGAATTTCCAGTTCCGTCCGTTCACCGGGGTCCTCCTCCAGCGCCATCATCATGGCATCGCGGGTCCAGACCCGCCCCGAGCTTCCGATCTCCATAAAGTCGGGATGCAGCAGCACGCCGGTTCGGCCGATGTCGCCACGTACCTCGGGGCCAAGCAGCTCCCGTTCGAGGCCCTCCACGAGTTCTTCCGGCGATTTTCCGGCCGCACCGGAGGTGCCCAGCGGGTCCCCCTCCAGCTCGCTGAACAGATCCGGCTCGCTGAACCGATCCGGCTCATTCAGCAGGTCCTGGTCATTAAACAGGGCCTGTTCGCTGAAGAGATCGGGTCCGACGCCGTCCGCCGCCGCACCGAAGGCTCCGGGACCGGAGCCTCCTATAGCAGCTTTGGCGGCGCCGGAGGCGTTGGCCGGGCTGTTGGCGGAACCGGAGGCATTGGCTGCGGCGCGCACAGGCGCAGTGGCATTGGCAGCCGCTTCCGGGTGGCCCGGGGCTCCGGCGAAACCCGGCCCCGAACGTGCCGCTACGCCCTGCTGGTATGCCGTGGCGGCGGCCCTGGCCCGGTCATCGGCGGCCTCATTGAGGTCGTGGCCTGCATGCCCTTTGACCCATTCGAACGTGTATTTCCGGCCCGCGATTTCACGGTCCAGTTCCTTGAGCAGCTCGACGTTCAGGACGGGCTTGCCGTCCGCCTTCCGCCATCCCTTGCGCTTCCACCCGGGCATCCATTTGGTGATGGAGTTGATCACATACTGGCTGTCGCACAAGACCCGCAGGTCTTCGTCGGGAACGTGGGCGGTGGCGCGGAACAGGTCCAGGACAGCCATCAGCTCGCCCTGGTTGTTCGTCCCGTGCGGCCACCCGCCAGCCCGCCAGCAGTCGTCATTCACGTACCAGGCCCAGCCGGCCGGGCCTGGATTTCCTAAAGCCGAACCGTCGGCTGCTGCAGTAATCGTCACGGAACCATCCTGCCAGACAGCGCCGACAGCACGTTTCGCACAGCCTCCGGGAAACCGCTTACCGAATACTCTTGACGTCGAAGTCGAAGCGCGGCAGAATCGGAATCCTAACCGAGAAAGCGCTTTCTCGATTGAGCTGTCCCACCGGCACCGAGGCCGTTGCGGGAACACAGACGGGGTGGACCTCCGCCCTTTTGAGGAAGGCACATCAATGAAGATTCGGACCATCAGCCGCAGGAAGTTCCAGTTCGGCGCAGTCGCCGTCGCTGTTTCACTGCTTGCCACAGGCTGCGGTGCATCCGGGGGTTCCAGTGAGAACGACCAGGTTACGCTGCGGTTTGCCTGGTGGGGCAACGAGTACCTCAACGCGCAGACGGAAAAAGTCATCGACGCGTTCGAGGCCGAACATCCCAACATCAAGATCGAATCCGAGCCCGGCGAATGGGCCAGCTACTGGGACAAGCTCGCCACCAAGACGGCGGCCAATGACGCGCCTGACGTCATCCAGATGGACCAGAAGTACATCGCCGAATACGGCGGCCGCGGGGCACTGCTGGACCTGTCCAAGCAAAGCGGCATCGACACCTCAAAGCTTGACAAGGAATCCCTGGCGTCCGGGCAATACGACAACGCACAGTACGGCCTGAGCACCGGCAAGAACGCGTACGTCATCATGGCCAACACGAAGGTCTTCGAGGCAGCCAACGTGCCTGTCCCCGACGACACCAAATGGACCTGGGATGACTTCATGGACACGGCAGCGAAGCTCAGCGCTGCCGGTGACGGGAAGAACTATGGTGCCGCCTATGGCAGCAACGAGGCAGACCTCATCATCTGGCTGCGGCAGCATGGCGAGAACCTGTACTCCCAGGACGGGAAACTGGATTTCGACACCTCTACGGCAGCCTCGTTCTGGGAACGCCTCAAGGAGCAGCGTGACTCCAAGGCCAGCCCGCCGGCCACGGTAGCCACCGAGGACTCCGGCGCCGGCCTTGAGGAGAGCCTGTTCGGCACCAACCGGGTCGGCATGGCCTGGTGGTGGACCAACCAGCTGGGTTCGCTGGAAACCACCACGGGGAGCGGCATCAAGATGCTCCGCGCCCCCAGTGTCGACGGCAAGTCTGCTGACAACGGCATGTACTACAAGCCCACGATGTTCTGGTCAGCGTCCTCACGGTCCAAGCACCCGGAAGCGGCTGCAACATTCATCAACTACCTGGCCAACAGCCCGGCGGCAGGCGCCATCCTCATGACAGACCGCGGGGTGCCGAGCAACTCTGAGATCGTGGAGAAGATCACGCCCAGTCTCAAGCCCGCGGACACCACCGTGGTGGCCTTCCTGAAGGACATCGCGCCGGATGTCGCCGACGCGCCTCCCGTCCCGCCCGTCGGCGCAGGCAGCGTCCAGAACGTCATCAAGCGCTTCACCGACGAAGTCCTGTATGACCGGATGTCTCCGAAGGCAGCCGCCGAGGCATTCAAGAAGGAAGTCGAAGGAATGCTGGCAACGGCCCGCAAATAGCGGAGCCCGGAAGCCTGCCACCCTGGCAACAAAGCACCCGTCACCAACAATAAATAATGCGGCCCCCTCCAGTGGAGGGGGCCGCATTATGGTTTGCGCGGAACGCAGTCCGGGCGCTGGGGACTAGAAGCCGCCCATGCCGCCCATGTCGTCGCCGCCACCCATGGCCGGAGCGTTCTTCTCCGGCTTGTCGGCCACTACGGCCTCGGTGGTGAGGAACAGACCGGCGATGGAGGCCGCGTTCTGCAGTGCAGAGCGGGTCACCTTGACGGGGTCGTTGATGCCGGCAGCCAGCAGGTCGACGTATTCGCCGGTTGCTGCGTTCAGGCCGTGGCCGGCGGGCAGGCCGCGGACCTTGTCGACGACAACGCCCGGCTCGAGGCCGGCGTTGAAGGCGATCTGCTTCAGCGGGGCGTCGATGGCAACGCGGACGATGTTCGCACCCGTTGCTTCGTCACCGGTCAGGTTCAGGTTCGCGAACGCCTTGGCGCCGGCCTGGATCAGTGCAACGCCACCACCGGCGACGATGCCTTCTTCAACGGCAGCCTTCGCGTTGCGGACAGCGTCCTCAATGCGGTGCTTGCGTTCCTTGAGCTCAACCTCGGTTGCGGCTCCGGCCTTGATGACTGCAACGCCGCCGGCCAGCTTGGCCAGGCGTTCCTGCAGCTTCTCGCGGTCGTAGTCGGAATCGGAGTTCTCGATCTCGGCGCGGATCTGGGAAACGCGGCCAGCGATCTGGTCGGCGTCGCCGGCACCTTCAACAATGGTGGTTTCGTCCTTGGTGACAACAACCTTGCGGGCGCGTCCCAGGAGCTCCAGGCCAGCGGTCTCAAGCTTGAGGCCGACTTCCTCGGCAATGACCTGGCCGCCGGTCAGAACGGCGATGTCGGCCAGCTGTGCCTTGCGGCGGTCGCCGAAGCCCGGAGCCTTGACGGCAACGGACTTGAAGGTGCCACGGATCTTGTTGACGATCAGGGTGGCCAGGGCCTCGCCCTCAATGTCCTCAGCAATGATCAGCAGCGGCTTGTTGGACTGCATGACCTTTTCCAGGACAGCAACCAGTTCCTTGACGTTGGAGATCTTGGAGTTGACGATCAGGATGTACGGGTCCTCGAGGACCGTTTCCTGGCGATCGGCGTCGGTGACGAAGTACGCGGAGATGTAACCCTTGTCGAAGCGCATGCCTTCGGTGAGTTCCAGCTCCAGGCCGAAGGTGTTGGACTCCTCGACGGTGATAACACCTTCCTTGCCAACCTTGTCCAGGGCCTCGGCAATGAGGGCGCCGATTTCGTCGTCGCCGGCAGAGATGGAAGCCGTGGCGGCGATCTCTTCCTTGGTTTCGATTTCCTTGGCCGAAGCAAGCAGCTCCACCGTGACGGCTTCTACAGCCTTCTCGATGCCGCGCTTGAGGGACAGCGGGTCAGCGCCGGCCGCAACGTTGCGCAGGCCTTCCTTGACCAGTGCCTGGGCCAGGACGGTGGCCGTGGTGGTTCCGTCGCCGGCGACGTCATCGGTCTTCTTGGCAACTTCCTTGACCAGCTCGGCGCCGATCTTCTCGTAAGGATCGTCCAGCTCGATCTCCTTGGCGATGGAAACACCATCGTTGGTGATCGTGGGGGCGCCCCACTTCTTTTCGAGGACGACGTTGCGTCCACGCGGGCCGAGGGTGACCTTAACGGCGTCGGCGAGGATGTTCAGGCCCCGCTCAAGGCCGCGGCGTGCCTCTTCATCAAATGCAATGATCTTGGCCATAACGGCAGTAGTCCTTTCGGGACAGACGTTAAGAATGAACCCACTGCAGTGCCCGCGACGGACGATCCTTCGCCGGCGGCCTCTGTACGCCGCAGGATCCGGATCTCACTCCAGCAAGGTGTTTCTTTCGCTCCTCGACCGGCGCCTGGGCTCCGGAACCGGCCTGGGCCGGGCGTCGCTTTAGCAGTCGGTGCGTAAGAGTGCTAAGTCAATAATTAGCACTCCATAGGTGAGAGTGCAAGCGAATAGTCCCCGAAACCAGTGTCTGCGGGCCCTCGTTTCGCTCCGGGCGATCAGCCGGCGGCCCGCCCCGCCGCTTCACGCCCGCTGAGCTTGGCCCTGTTGTCCGCGCCGTAAGTGAACACCACGAAGTTCGCGGAAGTGATGTCCCCGTTGGCGTCGAATCCGATCGGACCGGATTGCCCGTCGTAATTGGCGCCGGCTCCGGTCCTGAGCGCTGACACGCAATCCTTGTAGGACGGGCAGGCGGCAGCCTGCTTCGTTTCCGTCCCCGGAGCAGTGCCGCCGGAGACGGCAATCAGGTGTGCGGCGATGGAGCGGCCCGAGTCGTCGTCTGCCGCCGCGGCCGCCAGGACAGCCAGCGTCACGGCGTCATAGGCCTCAGCAGCGTAGGAGAGGTCCTTCAGCGACGGATCGACTGCAAGGAGCCGGGCCTGGAAATCCACGGAGGGGAACACGCCCGGCACCACCGCCCGGGCGCCGTCGAGCGCCTTGGATCCCAGCCCCGAACCATACTGGCCGAACGCTCCGTCGCTGAGGATGATCTTGCTCCCGGACAGGCCCGCATTGTTCAGTTCGGCGATGGCCCCCTGTGCATCGTCCCGCGCGATGAGCACCACCGCATCAGGGGCAGCCGTCCGGGCCGCAGCGGCGGCCTGCCGCGCCTCACCCGGCTTGAACGCTGACGTGCTGGAGGTCTCCAGGCCGGCCCCCTTGGCTGCACTGGCCACTGCGGCGGAGACCTCCTTGCCGTAGGTGCTGTCCTGGTGGACAATCGCCAGAGTCTTCGCGCCGCCGTCTTTGGCGAGTTTCACGAGCACCGAAGCCTGGGCGACGTCGGCTGCTGCGGTGCGGAAGTAGTAGCCGCCGCTTTTGTACTTGCTCAGCCCTGCCGCAGAGTTGGCCGGCGAGATGAGCGGAATCCGTGCGGCAGACAGAACGTCTATGACGGCGGCAGCGTGGCTGGAATCGGTGGGTCCGATCACGACGTCGGCCTTGGCGGCGGCCAGCTCCCTGGCCTGCGCGTCGGAGTCGCCTGCCGGCTGGGGCAGCAGTTCGACCGGCTTGCCCTTGTGGCCGCCGGTGCTGTTGATTTCCTGCACGGCAAGTTTGGCCGCGGCAAGCTGTGAGTCGTTGAGGAAGTCCTGGGCTCCGGTGCTGTCCAGGATCAGGCCAACGCGCAGTGTTCCGTCGCCCGAGGCTTCCACCGAATCCAGCCGGGCATTTCCCGCCGCGGCGCCACACCCGGCCAGCGCAAGCAGGAGGGCCGACGTTGCGGGCAGGCGGAGAAGGGACGAGCGGAAACTCAAGGACTTCACTCGGCCGGCCGGACGCTTTCGGCCTGCGGGCCCTTCTCGCCTTCGCCGATTTCCAGCTCCACGCGCTGGCCCTCGTCGAGTGCACGGTAGCCCTCGCCCTGGATCGCGGACCAGTGGACAAAGACGTCGTCACCGGAGCCGTCCACGGTAATAAAGCCGTAGCCCTTTTCAGCGTTAAACCATTTCACGGTTCCCAGTGCCATGATGCCCACTCTTTCAGTAGCGTCCGTAAGGCCCACGCCACTGTGTGCCGCTTATTACGAACCGAAGCCTGAAATCACTCTAGCCAATGGCCGCCGGACGGGCCGAGGGGCGGGGCCGGACGGGCCGTCAATAGTTATTCAGGTGTAACCCGGATGCCTACTTGAAGCCTGGCCCCAGCACCACTACGAGCGGCACCTGGAACTCGGTGCTGTTGACGATAGTGGGAATGTTCAGGAGTTTGGAGAGTGCCTCGGCATTGGCCTGCTGGGCCGCACCGGCATAGAAGATCACGGAAGTCTGCTGCGGTGTGCCGCCCCAGTTGCCTACCTGTCCCAGGGTCCAGCCGTCCGCCTGGACGATTGAGCTGACCCGGCCCGCCAGGCCGGCTGTACCTGCCCCGTTGAAGACCGCGAGGCCCTGGGACTTGTTCAGGACAGCGGTGGAGGGAGTAGCCGAGGGCGTGGCACTCGGCTGAGGTTCGGTACTGGCAGAGGGCACGGTGCTGGCGGAAGGCTCGGTGCTCGCGGACGGTTCTGCGCTGGCGGAGGGGTCCGTGCCTGCCTCCTGCGCAGCCGGAGTCTCCAGGCTCGTGGCGGCCTGGCTGCCTGCCTGGGTGAAGCCCAGCTGCGGGAGGAACAGGAAGGAGACGACGCCGATGGCCAGGGCTACGATGCCAACTGCAAGCAGCGGCCACAGGCGCGGCCTCGACGGCGCGGAAGCTGCCCGGTGGACGCCCTGGCGGGAGGCGGTCTCCGGAACCTTGTCGAATTCATCCCGAGCGTATCTGGTCATAGTGGCGAGACATCCTTGTTGATTGCTGCTGATGGCTCAGCACGGGCGTGGTTACGCGTCCGAACCCAGGCGGCGTGCAGTACGTGCCCGCTGTCGCGACGTACGTAGTCTACGCAATCTCTTGACGAGCATCGGATCGTGGGCCAGCGCATCCTCGGTGTCGATCAGCGCGTTGAGAAGCTGGTAGTAGTGCGTCGCCGAGAGGTCGAACAGCTCCCTGATGGCCTGCTCCTTGGCCCCGGCGTACTTCCACCACTGGCGCTCCAGGGCGAGCATCTGCTGCTCCCGCTCGCCCAACGGCGAGTCACGGAGCGAAAAGTCAGCCAGCAGCAAGCCACGTTCTTCGGGCTCCGGCAGGTGTTCCCGAGCTGGTTCCGCCACGGCACACTCCTTCGCTGGATTTCGCTGGATAAGGGTAAAAAGTCCCACCCCCATGCTACGGACGAATAACAGCCTTGTCATTTACGCCGCGTTACGTCCTCCGCGGACCGGGGGGCAGGCTGAGACAATGGGGGCGTGTTTGAATCAGAGCCCCTCTTCGAGCTGGAGCCGGAAGCGGCCGAGGCCGTCGGGTTTGCCGAGCTGGCAATGCTGCCGCTCGACGACCTGATGGCCGACGACTGGGCTGCCGCCATGGCGGGGGTGGAAGAGGATCTGCGTGCTGTCCTGCGTTGCCTGGCCGACGACGTCGCGGCCGGGCACCAGGTGCTGCCGTCACCGTCGAACGTCCTCCGCGCCTTCCGGCAGCCGCTGGCGGACGTCAAAGTACTGATCGTCGGGCAGGACCCGTACCCGACGCCGGGGCACGCCGTTGGCCTGTCCTTCGCCGTGGCCCCCGGGACGCGCCCCATTCCGCGCAGCCTGGCCAACATCTACAAGGAACTTGAGGCCGACCTGGGGGTTCCCGCACGCGTTCACGGCGACTTGACCGCCTGGACGGAACAGGGCGTGCTGCTCCTTAACCGCGTGATGAGCGTACGGGCCGGCGCCGCGGGCTCCCACCGCGGGAAGGGCTGGGAGAAAATCACGACGGCGGCAGTCACCGCGGTGGCCGGACGGCAGCGCGCGGACGGCAGCAGGTCGCCGCTGGTGGCAGTGCTGTGGGGCAAGGACGCGGAGGCGGTCCGGCCCCTTTTGTCCGGCGCCGCGATAGTCTCCAGCGCGCACCCCAGCCCGTTGTCGGCGTCGCGCGGTTTTTTCGGTTCCCGGCCTTTCAGCCAGGCGAACGCATTGCTGGAGCAGCAGGGAAGCCCGGGCGTAACCTGGGAACTCCCGCCGGTCCCTTAGCTTAGGCTTGCCTTATGAGCACAGTTCCCGCCGCCACCAGCGCCACCAAAAAGACCCGCCCCCAGATCAACCTCACCGTGATCCGCCGCGAAGAGCTGTCGCCGCACATGGTCAGGATCGTCGCCGGCGGCGACGGCTTCGCCGATTACGTCAACAACGACTTTGTTGACCGCTACGTGAAGATCGCGTTTCCCCAGCCGGGCGTCGACTACGAACAGCCGCTGGACCTCTGGAAGATCCGGGAAACCATGCCCCGCGAGCAGTGGCCCTTCACACGCACCTACACCGTCCGCTGGGTGGACCCGGCGGCACAGGAACTGGCCATCGATTTTGTGATCCACGGCGACGAGGGGCTGGCCGGCCCGTGGGCGGCCTCTGCCCAGCCCGGCGATTCGCTGACTTTCACCGGTCCCGGCGGCGCCTACAACCCGGCGCCGGATGCCGACTGGTACCTCTTTGCCGGTGACGAAGCCGCGCTTCCCGCCATCGCGGCTTCATTGGAGTCCCTGCCCGCTGACGCCAAGGGAGTGGCGTTCCTGGAGGTGGACAGCGACGCCGACATCCAGCCCGTCACGGCCCCGGCCGGCGTGGAGCTCACGTGGCTCCGCCGCAACGGCGCTCCTGCCGGCGCCGGCGACCTGCTGGTGTCGGCCGTCGCCAACGCCAACTGGCCGGCCGCCGGCAAAGTCGATGTTTTTGCCCACGGCGAGCGGGGCTACATGAAGGGCCTGCGCGACGTGTTTTTTGTCCAGCGCGGCCTCGAGCGCAAGCAGGTGTCACTGTCCGGTTACTGGGCCGCGGGCCGGGTCGAGGACGATTTCCAGGCCGAAAAGAAACTGCCCATCGGGCAGATCTAGCGGCTCAGATGGAGTCCGGCGGTCCTAGCGGCGGCGGGCGCGCCTGCGCTCGTTGCTCGCCAGGCTGCGGGTCAGCGGCCTGGCGAGGGTATCGCCCAGCACGATGCCGCCGGCCGCACCCAGCACAATGGCACCGGCGTTGAGCATGCCCCCGGCCCCGAGGAGGATCTCCGATTCCTCGACGGTCAGCACATACATCGAGCGGAAGATGGTCAGGCCCGGCAGCAGGATCAGGGCTGCCGGCACGGCGACCACCAGCTGCGGGGCTCCCATCTTCAGGGCCACCACCCGGGCCAGCAGTCCGATCACCACTGCGGACAGTGCCGGCGAGAACCTGTCGCCGATGCCCAGGGCAGCGGCACCCAGCAACACCAGGTAGCCGGCGACGCCCACGGCCGCAGTGGGCAGGAGGAGTTTCCACGCGGTCTGCTCGGTCACGCCGATGGCCATCACCGCCAGGGCAGTCAGAATCACCAGCACCCACAGGTCGTACGCGGGGGCGAAGGTTTCCGTGACGTCAATCTCCTGCATTCCCGTCATGGACCCCACCACAAACGCGACGGCGATGCCGGCAACGAGTGCGCCGAACGTCAGGACAGTGGAGAGGAACCTTCCGGCGGCGGTCACCGGGAAGCCGTTGATCGCATCCTGCACAGACGAGACCAGGCGCCCGGTGGGCAGGAGCAGCAGGATGCCTCCCACCACCACAATGGCCGGTGCGGTGGTGAGGTTGAACTGCCAGAGCAGGAGTGCCATGAACGTCACCACAAACGAACACGTTGCCGTGGTGAAGAAGTCCGGCACCCTCCAGCGGCCCAGCCGGCGTGCCAGGAGGCTCACGCCGATGTTGACCACAAAAGCGATGACTGACGACACGGGACCGCCGCCAAGAACGCCAACGAAAGCCGCCGCAAACACGCCGAAGGCCACCGTCACCATCCAGCGCGGGAAGGGCTTGGGGCTGGTGATGGCCTCGTCGAGGCGGCGGATGGCCTCGTCACGGCCCACTCCCCCGGCCACAATGTCCGTGACCAGCTGGTGGACCTTGGCCAGTCCGGCGTAGTTGTTGGTCCAGGACCGCACCACCCGCAGCAGGGCGATGGGCGTCTGGTCCTTGGGTGCGTAGTTGATTCCCACCGACTGGTTGGTGATGTCCACTTCGATGTTCTTGAGCCCCAGGGCCGCGGTCACGGCGATGATGCTGGTCTCCACTTCGAGGGCACCGGCACCGTACCTGAACATGGTCTCGGCCAGGTGCAGGGCGAAGTCGAGGGTTTTGCGCGCGGAGGTGTCCACGCCGCCCACCTGGATCATCGGGTTGGCGTAGGGGCTGCCGGCGAGCCTGTCGACGATGCTCAGCGGCGCCGTCGGCGGGTTCTCCCCCTGGACCAGGCGGCGGAGCATTCTTTTGGCCGCGACGTTCTGGCGGATCTGGGAGGGTGAGAGCGGCTCGGTCTTGGGCAGGCCGTCAGTTGGCGGCCTCTTCCGGGGTTCCTCGGGTCGATCTGTCACGCTGGTCCTCCTCCCGGGGGATCGTGGTTATGCGGTGTTTTCGGCCGGTGTCCGGTCATCGGCAGGTGCGGCGTCCGCGGCCGGAGCCTGGCGTTTCAGCGGCAGCCTGCCCAGCAGGGTCCGGGCCGCCGACACCGCGGCGCGGGCCACGCGGTTGGCCTGGAACAGTACCGGCCGTACGGGCATCACGAAGTCTCCCAGCAGCTGGACCACTTCCCCGCCGAAGCCCTTCTTGAACGCATAGCCGCCGTGGCCTTCCTCGTCCTGTCCCTCGATGCCGAAGGTGCCGTAGAAGTTGTAGCGGGTATAGCCCTTGTCCAGCGCGTGCAGCATCATGCCCCAGTACAGGGACGTGGCGCCGTTGAAGTAGATGTAGTCCTGCTTGGTGCCGCCGATCACGCACACCAGCTCGTCGCCGAAGCAGACGAAGTGGATGGCAGCAACAGTTGCCACGCCAACTGAATCCGGGAACCGCTCGATGTCCTTGAGGCTGCGCTCGTAGCTGTCGACGAGGTCCTGCACCACCTTGAGGCGGTTGGCCTTCTTTTTGCTGCCGGTTTCCTCCACTTCGCGGCGGAGTTCGGCGGCCGCGGCGGACTCGGATTCAAGGCGTTCGGTGATGGATTTGCGGTATGCCGGGATGTCGATCTTGGCCATCATGAGCTTCGTGAACTCGGACGACGTGGTCCGCAGCAGCTGCTCGTAGTATTCGCGTTCGCGGTAGATGAAGCCCTTCTCATCCCCCGCTGTGCTCAGCGCGTCATAGAACTCGTCCAGGGTCTCAAGGGTGGCCTGCTCCAGGAAGACGCCGTTCTTTTCTGCCTTCCGGATGGCTTTGCGGGTCCGGTAGCTGGTGCCCATGATGAGCTCTTCGGAGTCCTTGGTGCCCGCGAGGGTCTTGATGAACATCCAGTTCACGTTGGCGAAGTTCATGTCCGAGCCCTGGTGGGCGAATCCCAGGCCGGCGAGTGCAGCCACCAGCGGCCGGTTGTCCGTGATTTCGGGGTGCTCGGCGCCGTCCTCGTCGCGGGCGACGAAGGGCAGGTTCGGGGAAATCCGCAGCTCGGCGGCCTTGCGCCCGGTTGCCCTGGCTTTGAGGAGTTCGACGACGTCACGCACCAGGGCGGCATCGGTGTAGTCCATGAGCGGGCCCTTGGCGCACTCGCACACCGTGTAGCCCCAGCGGTTGGTGGTGTAGTTCAGCTTGCCGGCGGCCACGAGTTCGCCGTTGCGCCGGACGCCGAAGAGCTCCACCGCCTGCCCGCGGGCACGCTGGAACCGGGCGAAGTCGGCGGACTGGATGAAGCTGTTCTGCGGGTGGGTGACGGAGAAGGCCTCGAAATCGGCGTCGCTGAGGACAGCGAACTCGAGCTCGGTTCCGGCCTTGATTGAATTCACGGAAAAATTCCTCACCTGTGGATGTGCTGCCGGGATGGCGGCAGCGCTGACCTGTTGTGGACGTGGATGGGTGGCGCGGCTTAGTAGAACTGGTTGCCCGTGCGCATGGTTTCGAGGCGCCGGAAGACACGTTCGGCGCCTTTAACCCAAAGCCGGTGCCGGACGGGTGCCAGGACAAAGTCGTAGCAGCCCACAAAGTCCGTCACTGTTTTGCTGAAGCTGGTCTTGAACATGCCCATGCCGTGAAGGGTGTGGGATTTGTCCTTGATCCGGGCGGCGGGCGGGGTGCCGCAGAAGTCGTACTCGGTGCAGCCGAGCTCCTTCATCCTGCGGATCGCAGCCCACTGGACCAGGTGTGAGTCGCCGTACTGCTTCCGGTTCTGCGTGGAACCGCCGTCTTTGTACGTTGCTTTGGATCCGTAGTTGATCACGAAGGCGCCCACGCTGGGTTTGCCATCTTCGTAGACAAAAAAGAAGCTTCCCTGCCCGCGGTCGCAGAATTCGTCCCAGAACCTGGCGTAGTACTCGTAGCTGCGCAGCGGCATGGACCCCTTGGCGTTCACGGTGTCCGCCATCAGGTCGTAGAGGGCGCGGTAGGTTTCCGGGCCCTGCTCCCGCTGGACCACTTCACAGCCCTCGCGCTCTGCGCGGCGGATGGCGTTGCGGGCGCGGGAGGAAATGGACCGGAACACTTCGTTCTCCGGCGCGGAGATGTCCAGGAGGGCCGTGGAGTCGTTGGACTGGATGTTGGGGGCGTTGACCAGCCCGGCGGCAGCGAGCTGCGGCTGGACCTCCGGGGCGTCGACGATGTCCGGCTCCACCTTGATCGCGAAGACGTTCAGCTTGGCGGCCTTCACGAATTCGGCGCAGGCAGCGAGCGCGGGCTTGAGGTCCGCCGCGGTGCCGACGTCGGGTCCCTTGATGAGGTACCAGAGGCGGCCCAGGACCGGGAACTTCTTCTCCAGGACCAGGTTGTAGCTGGCGGCCCCGCCGGACTCCAGGACCAGGAAGCGGACGTCCCAGCCGTTGCCGTTCTTCACTGACGCGTAGGCCGCGGACTGCAGCATGTTGCCGCCGTTTGGGTTGGCGGTGACGTGCTTGTCCCAGTTCTCAATTTCCTCGCCTGTGGCAAAGCGGGCGGTGAATTCTCGCAAGGGGGCCGTGTCCCGTCTGTTGGTCTTGTGCGCGGTTTTGTACGTGTGGATGCGTGCGGACATGTAGCCACAAGTCTAAAGCCTGATCCTGTCCGGGCATTCCAGGGCCGTCCCCCGGGCCCGCCTTGACTCGGTGTCCGCGCTTCGCGAGGGTTGACGCATGACGCCGCACCCTGAACAGTCCAGCCTCCCGTCCGGGACCCCCGCAGGGAAATATGGGACTGGCGCACAGGTCCTGGCTCTCGCCGTCTTCCTCGGAGCCTCAGCACTGGTCGCCTGGCTCGGGGCCTTTGCCACGGTGAACAACGTGAACGGCTGGTATGTCAGCGCCGACAAGGCTCCGTGGACCCCGCCGAACTGGGTGTTCGGTCCGGTCTGGACGGCGCTTTATGCGGCCATGGCGTTGGCCGCCTGGCTGGTGTGGCGCTGCCGTGTCCCGGAGTCGCGTCCGGCACTGGTCGCCTACGGCATCCAGCTGGGGCTGAACCTGTTGTGGACGCCGGTGTTCTTTGGCCTCTACCCCGCGCTCGGCACGGTTGCGCTGTGGCTGGCGTTCGCGATCATCCTTGCACTGATCGTGGCTGTGACGGTGACGGTGCTCCGCTTTGGACCGATCAGCCTGGCGGCAGGGCTGCTCCTGCTGCCGTATGTCACTTGGATTGTGTTCGCGTCATCACTGAACGTCTGGGCGGCACTGCACAATTAGCATTCGACGACGTTGACGGCCAGGCCGCCCATGGCTGTTTCCTTGTATTTGGAGCTCATGTCGCGGCCGGTTTCGCGCATTGTGACGATGACCTCGTCGAGGGATACCCGGTGCGAACCGTCGCCCCAGAGCGCCATTTTGGCGGCGTTGATGGCCTTGGCTGCGGCGATGGCGTTGCGCTCGATGCACGGCACCTGGACCAGCCCGCCGATCGGATCACACGTCAGGCCAAGGTTGTGCTCCATCGCGATCTCTGCCGCGTTCTCGACCTGGGCAGGGGTCCCGCCCATCACCTCGGCCAGGCCTGCGGCGGCCATGGACGACGCCGAGCCCACCTCACCCTGGCAGCCAACCTCCGCACCCGAAATGGAGGCCTGTTCCTTGTACAGCACCCCGATGGCGCCGGCTGTGAGCAGGAACTTCACCACAACGTCGTCGCGGTCCTGCTGGGTTGCGTTCTCCATCCCCGGGGCGAAGTGCAGGGCGTAGTACAGCACAGCCGGGATGATTCCGGCGGCGCCGTTGGTGGGGGCGGTGACCACCCGCCCGCCGGAGGCGTTCTCCTCGTTGACCGCCAAAGCGATCAGGTTTACCCATTCCTGCCAGTATTTGGGGTCCCGGTAGTCGGGATCGTGGTCCCGGCTTTCCTTCAGGAGCCGCTCGTGCCAGTCGGGGGCACGACGGCGGACCCTCAGCCCGCCGGGCAGCAGGCCTTCGCGCTTGAGGCTGACCTGGACGCAGCTCTCCATGACGGAGTAGATGTGGAGCAGTCCGTCGCGGATCTCCTGCTCGGACCGGGAGGCCCGTTCGTTGACGAACATGACCTCGCCGATGGACAGTCCCTTGGACTGGCAACGGCCCAGGAGTTCGGCTGCCGTCCGGAACGGCAGCGGAAGCTCCTTCTTAGATTCATCGAGTTCCTTCAGCGCTGCATCTTCCTCCCCCTCACGGACGATGAAGCCGCCACCCACGGAGAAGAAAGTGGCACTGTGGAGGACTTCGCCGTCGGCGTCGGAGACGGTGAACGTCATGCCGTTGGTGTGCCGCGGCAGGATGGTCAGCGGGCGCAGGACCATGTCCTTCACGGCGTAGGGCAGGGGGACGGAACCGGCCAGTTGCAAGGTGCCGGTTTCGGCGATGGCGGCCAGCCGGTCCTCCACCTCGTCAGGGAGGATCTTCTCCGGGTGGAAGCCCTCCAGCCCCAGCAATATCGCCGTCATCGTCCCGTGCCCGTGGCCTGTGGCGGCCAGGGAGCCGTAGAGGTCAACCCGGAGGCCGGCCACACGGTCCAGGGCACCGGACTCCTTGAGCTCCTCGGCAAAAACAGCGGCAGCCCGCATCGGCCCGACAGTATGCGAGCTCGAAGGTCCAATTCCGATCGAAAAAAGGTCAAAGACACCAACAGCCATAACTAATCCTTACTCATTTGTGACGCATGTGCAGTTGGTCGGGTTGGGTGGAGGTGGCAGGACATCCTCTGCATGCCTTGGGCCCACGCCGTCCGGGTTCCCTGACCGAGCTTGCGAGGTTAGGGGGACGGTGGGGTGCACGCTTCCGGAATCCACCCAGCCACCCGGGCACGTCGCCTGGGGAGACGGGCTGTTGAAGTCGGTGAAAAAGGAGAGCAGCAGAGCCCCTTCGGGTCCGGCCTCCGGCAGCATGCGTCTAAGGGAGCGTCACGTCCGCTCAGCGGGCGTCTTCGCGACCGAGCATGCAGAGGAGGTCGGACCCGACGGGCCTCGGAAGCAGTCAGCTGAGTGCCGCGACGCCTGGGTAGAGCGGGTGGGCTGCGGCGAGGACCTCGACGCGGTGACGCAGGCCTGAGAGGTCTGCGCCGGCGTCGGCAATCAAAGCCTCGGCGATGATGTCGGCGACCTCGTGGAAGGCTGCCTCGCCGAAACCGCGGGTGGCCAGCGCCGGAGTGCCGATGCGCAGCCCGGAGGTGACCATCGGCGGGCGCGGGTCGAACGGCACGGCGTTGCGGTTGACGGTGATGTCGATTTCCGCGAGGCGGTCTTCGGCCTGCTGGCCGTCCAGTTCGCAGTTGCGCAGGTCAACGAGGACCAGGTGCACGTCGGTGCCGCCGGAGATCACGTTGATCCCCTTGGCGGTGACGTCCGGCTGGACCAGGCGGTCGGCCAGGATCCGGGCGCCGGCCAGGACGCGTTCCTGGCGTTCCTTGAACTCGGCGGACGCGGCGATCTTGAACGCGACGGCTTTGCCGGCGATGACGTGCTCCAGCGGCCCGCCCTGCTGGCCCGGGAACACAGCTGAGTTGATCTTCTTGGCGATCGCAGCGTCGTTGGTAAGGATGATGCCGCCGCGCGGACCGGCGAGGGTCTTGTGCGTGGTGGAGGTGGTGACGTGGGCGTGCGGCACCGGGGAGGGGTGCAGCCCGGCGGCGACCAGCCCGGCGAAGTGCGCCATGTCCACCATCAGGTAGGCGCCCACGGAATCGGCGATCCGGCGGAACTCGGCGAAGTCCAGCTGCCGGGCGTACGCGGACCAGCCGGCGACGATCAGCTGCGGCTTGTGCTCCTGGGCCAGGCGCTCCACCTCGGCCATGTCGATCCGGTGGTCGTCTTCGCGGACCTGGTACGGGATGACGTTGTACAGGCGGCCGGAGAAGTTGATCTTCATGCCGTGGGTCAGGTGGCCGCCGTGGGCGAGGTTCAGGCCCATGATGGTGTCGCCCGGCTTGATCAGCGCGTGCATCACCGAGGCGTTCGCCTGCGCGCCGGAGTGCGGCTGGACGTTCGCGAATTCGGCGCCGAACAGGGCCTTAACCCGGTCGATGGCAAGCTGCTCAATGACGTCCACGTGCTCGCAGCCGCCGTAGTAGCGCTTGCCCGGGTAGCCTTCGGCGTACTTGTTGGTCAGGACAGAGCCCTGCGCCTGCATGACGGCCACCGCGGTGTGGTTCTCCGAGGCGATCATCTCCAGGCCGTCACGCTGGCGGCCGAGTTCGTCGTCGATCTTGGCTGCGATCTCCGGGTCCAGCGCGGACAGGTCCGCGTCCAGGCTCGGGGAAATGACCTGCTCGAACACTGCCGTGGCAGCGGCGCCGCTCACAGCTCGCCGCCGTTCTTGGAGGCGTAGTCCTGCGCGGAGAGCAGCGGGCCGTCAGACTCGGCGGCCACCTTGAACAGCCAGCCTGCACCGTACGGGTCGCTGTTGATCAGCGCGGGGTCGTCGACGACGGCCGGGTTGGTTTCGGTGACTTCGCCTGTCACCGGGGCGTACAGGTCCGAAACGGACTTGGTGGATTCCACCTCGCCGCAGGTCTCCCCCGCGGTCACGGTGGAGCCGACCTCGGGCAGGTCCACGTACACGATGTCGCCGAGGGCGTCCGTGGCCACGGCGGAAATGCCGATGGACACCACGTTTCCGTCCTCGCGGGAGACCCACTCGTGTTCCTCGGAGTACTGCAGTTCAGCGGCAACTTTAGCCATGTGTTTTTCCTTCAGTGAGATTTGCGAAAAGTGAGAGAGCGTTCGCCCAAACACCGCATTAAGTGAGAGAGCGTCTGTCCACCGTGCGAAAGGTGAGCGAGCCTTGAGGGCCGGCTGAGCCGGACTTTTCGAAAGCGTGCGTCAAAGCGACGAAGGAGCAGCACGCGTGAAAAGTCCGGTCTGCCGGTCCGAAGCCGACCCCGAAAACCTACTTCGGGCGCTTGTAGAACGGCAGGGCCACTACTTCGAACGGCTCCGTTTTTCCGCGGAGGTCGATGTCCAGGGCGGTGCCGGGTTCGGTGAGGGCGACGTCGACGTAGGCCATGGCCACCGGGTAGCCCAGGCTGGGTGAGGGCTGGCCGGAGGTGACTTCGCCCACCACTGCGCCGTCTTTGAGGACCGGGTAGTGGCCGCGGCCGGCACGGCGGCCCAGGCCCTTGAGGCCCACGAGCCTGCGGCCGGTGGTGGTTCCGGCGCCGGCTTCCTTCTTGGCTGCGAGTGCGGCCTTGCCCACGAAGTCGCCTTCCTTGGACAGCGCGACGACGGCTCCCAGGCCTGCTGCGAACGGGTCGCCTTCCAGGGAGAGTTCGTTGCCGTAGAGCGGCATGCCGGCCTCAAGGCGGAGCGAGTCGCGGGAGGCGAGGCCTGCAGGAGTCAGCTCCCCTTCGTCGGCAATGGCGACGATTGCCTGCCAAAGCGCGGCGGCGTCGTCGTTGGCCACGAAGATCTCGAAGCCGTCCTCGCCGGTGTAGCCGGTGCGTGCCAGCAGGAGTTCCTGGCCCGCTCCGGCCACGAGGAAGGGGACCTCGACGGCGGCGTAGTACTTGAGCTCCGTGACCAGGCTGTGCTGGGCGGCGGGGACCAGGCGGAGGAGGAGTTCCTCAGCCTTGGGGCCCTGGACGGCGATCAGGGACGTCTCGGCGGAAACGTCGTCCACCACCACGTCGAAGCCGGCGGCCCGCTCGGCCAGCGCAGCTGCCACGGTTTTGGCGTTGCCGGCGTTGGGAACCACCAGGAAGCGGTCGGTGCCGTCGGCAGCGGCGGGCCGGCGGTAGGTGATGAGGTCGTCGATGATGCCGCCGTCCTCGTTGCAGATCAGCGAGTACTTGGCCTTGCCCACGGCCATCGCGGAAATCTTGCCCACCAGCGCGAAGTCCAGGAATGCTGCGGCGTCCGGGCCGGTCACCCATACTTCGCCCATGTGGGAGAGGTCGAAAATGCCTGCAGCCTTGCGGACGGCGTGGTGCTCAGCCAGTTCGGAGCTGTACTTGAGCGGCATCTGCCAGCCACCGAAGTCCGTGAAGGAGGCCCCGAGCTTCTTGTGCTCTTCGTAGAGGGCTGTGTAGTTCTCAGTCATCGTGGAGTCCTTAGTTTTCAAACTCGGAAAGCGGCGGGCAGGAGCAGATCAGGTTACGGTCCCCGGCGGCGCCGTCGATGCGGCCCACGGGCGGGAAGTACTTGTCCTGCTTGAGCGAGGCAACCGGGAAGACGGCCTGCTCACGCGGGTAGGCGCGGTCCCAGTCGGTGCTGATCACGGCGGCCGCGGTGTGCGGGGAGTTGCGCAGCGGGCTGTCCGCTACGGTGAAGTCGCCGTCGGCCACCTGGTCGATTTCGGCCCGGATCGCGATCATTGCGGTGATGAAGCGGTCGATCTCGTGCAGGTCCTCGGACTCCGTGGGTTCCACCATCAGCGTGCCGGCCACGGGGAATGCCAGGGTGGGGGCGTGGAAGCCGTAGTCGATGAGGCGCTTGGCCACGTCCTCCGCGGTGACGCCGGTCTTGGCGGTCAGCTCGCGGAGGTCCAGGATGCACTCGTGCGCCACCAGTCCGCCTTCGCCCGTGTACAGGACCGGGAAGAAGTCGTTCAGGCGGGCGGCGATGTAGTTGGCCGCGAGCAGCGCCGACTTGGTGGCCTCGGTCAGGCCTTGGCCGCCCATGAGCTTCACGTAGGCCCAGGAGATGGGCAGGACACCTGCGGAGCCGAAACGGGAGGCGGAGATCGGGACGTCGTTGCCTTCGGTCCAGGTGGCTGCGTTGCCCGGCATGAACGGTGCCAGGTGCGCCTTCGCGGCGACAGGGCCCACGCCCGGTCCGCCGCCGCCGTGCGGGATGCAGAAGGTCTTGTGCAGGTTCAGGTGCGACACGTCGCCGCCGAACTGGCCCGGCTGGGCCAGGCCAACCAGGGCGTTGAGGTTGGCGCCGTCGATGTAGACCTGGCCGCCGGCGGCGTGGATCGCGTCGCAGACCTCGCGGACGTCGGCGTCGTACACCCCGTGCGTGGACGGGTAGGTGATCATGATGCAGGACAGCGCGTCCCTGTTGGCCTCGATCTTGGCGTACAGGTCGGTGTGGTCGATCGTGCCGTCGGCAGCGGTTGCCACCACCACTACCTTCATGCCGGCCAGGACGGCGGAGGCTGCGTTGGTGCCGTGCGCCGACGCCGGGATGAGGCAGACGGTGCGCTGGTCGTCACCGCGGGAGAGGTGGTAGCCGCGGATGGCCAGCAGGCCTGCGAGTTCGCCCTGGGAACCGGCGTTGGGCTGGATGGACACCTGGTCGTAGCCAGTGATCTCGGTGAGCTGGGCTTCCAGGTCCGAGATCAGTTCCCGCCAGCCTTCGGTCTGGGAGTCAGGCGCGAACGGGTGGATGGACGCGAATTCAGGCCAGGAGATGGCTTCCATTTCGGCCGTGGCGTTCAGCTTCATGGTGCAGGAGCCCAGCGGGATCATGGTGCGGTCCAGCGCGAGGTCCCGGTCCGAAAGCTTCCGGATGTAGCGCAGCAGCTGCGTTTCGGAACGGTGCGTGCTGAACACGGGGTGCTGCAGGAAGTCGGAGGAACGCTCGACGGCGGCATCCAGGGCGAACACAGCGTCAGTGCCGGCGGCCGCGTCAACGGCCTCGGCACCAAAGGCGGCCAGGACGCCGTCGACGATTGCCGCCGTCGTGGTTTCATCCGTGGAGAAGCCCACGGTGTCCGCGTCGATGCTGCGCAGGTTGATGCCCTTGGCTTCGGCGGCGGCAACGATCCCGGCCGCCTTGCCGGGTACGGACACGGTGACGGTATCGAAGAAGCTGGTGTGGAGCACGTCCAGGCCGGCGGCCTTCAGGGACGCGGCCAGGGACTTCGCGTGGCCGTGGGCGGTCTGGGCGATCGCCTTCAGGCCGTCCGGGCCGTGGTAGACGGCGTACATGGACGCAACGATGGCCAGCAGCGCCTGGGCGGTGCAGATGTTGGACGTGGCCTTTTCGCGGCGGATGTGCTGCTCGCGGGTCTGCAGCGCCAGGCGGTAGGCGGGTACGCCGGCGGAGTCCTTGGAGACGCCCACCAGGCGGCCCGGCATGGAGCGCTCGAGGCCCTTCTGCACAGCCATGTAGGCAGCGTGGGGTCCGCCGTAGAACAGCGGGACGCCGAAGCGCTGGGCTGAGCCGACGGCGATGTCGGCGCCCTGCTCGCCGGGAGGGGTGATGAGGGTGAGGGCCAGGAGGTCGGCGGCCACAGTCACCAGGGCACCGCGCTCCTTGGCGTCGGCGATGACGGCGGAGTGGTCGAAGACCCGGCCGGAAACACCGGGCTGCTGAAGCACAACGCCGTTGATGACGCCGTCGGGCAGTCCGTTGGAGAGGTCAGCGACCTCCACCTCGAAGCCCAGCGCCTCGGCGCGTCCCTTCACAATGGCGATGGTCTGCGGCAGGCAGTCGGCGTCGAGCACCGTCTTGCCGTCGCGGGCGTCCTTGTTCTTGTTGGCCCGGCGCATCATCAGGACGGCTTCGGCCACGGCGGTGGCTTCGTCCAGCAGCGAGGCGTTGGCGATGGGCAGGCCCACCAGGTCCTGGACCATGGTCTGGAAGTTCAGCAGCGCCTCGAGGCGGCCCTGGGAGATCTCCGGCTGGTACGGCGTGTAGGCGGTGTACCAGGCCGGGCCTTCGAGGATGTTCCGGCGGATCACCGCGGGTGTCACGGTGTCGTAGTAGCCCTGGCCGATCATCTGCACGGCGGTCTTGTTCTTCGCGGCGAGCTTGCGCAGTTCGGCGAGAGCTTCGACCTCACTCAGGGCCTCTGCCAGCTGGAGGCCGGAGTCCTGGCGGATATCCTTCGGGACCGCGGTATCCACGAGCGCATCGACGGTGTCGTAGCCGACAGCCTTGAGCATGGCATCGACGTCGGCCTGGCGGCGGGCGCCGATGTGCCGGTCAACGAAAGACGTAGAGGCTGAATTGACAGTCAAAAGGAACTCCATAACTCAGGCGGCGCAGGGTACGCCACATCGATTCGGGTTCCTCCCCACTCTGTATTGGACCTGAGAGTTTCCGCGCGGTCCGCTGCTGCGGGGCCGGCGCTTGCACCGTCGGTGAGCACAGCAGTCCTGATGTTCCGGAGCGATCCGGGACACGTCAGGCGGACAGCCTGCTACTTTCCAGAGTTGCCTCGCCGCGGCGGTACATGGGCCTGAGAGATTCCTGGGGAGGATTTGCTCCTACGGCGCCTGCTTGTACCTACTAGCAGAACTCTCCCGCCGCAGATCAAAGGCTTATTCATTTGGGATTGACATCTTGGTGGCCGGTGACAGCCATCACCAATTGTCCTATGCCGCAGGCTTTCGGGCAAATGGTGGACCGCCCCGGACGGGCACTGCCACGAATGCGGCCATTCAGCCCCGTAGCCGCTCCACCGCGGCAAGGAGTTCCGCCACATCCCCCTGCCTGCCGTCGGCATTCCCGGAGGGCCCGCTTTCCCACATGGCGTTGAAGTACAGCCCGTCGCCCATGTACAGCACGGCCTTGGCCATCGCCATGCCGACGTCGGCGCCGATCAGTTCCAGCCACTGGTGCTGGATGGCCGCAAAACGGCGGCGGGCCTCCTCGTGGGCCACCTCGGCCAGGCGGGTGGCAGCAACAAACGAACGGTCCATGGGGGTGTCGGACCAGAGCGATGACCGGATGAAGTACGCGGCGGCACCCTCAGGCGCGGCCGCCATCGCGGCCAGGTCCTCCCCGGCCAGGCGGTCCAGCCGCTCAAGGGTGGCGGTAATCAGTGCTTCCTTGTTGGGGAAGTGGTACAGCAGTCCACCCTTGGACACGCCGGCCTTTTTGGCCACCGCATCCAGCGTGGCGGCGCGTTCCCCGACGTCAATGAGGAGTTCTTCAAAAGCGTCAAGGACGGCATCATGCGCGACGGGTTTTCTGGCCATGGTTCCAATCATGCATCCTCGGGGACTTCGATTTCTTAACTATACCGTCCAGACGGTACAGTTATTGCATGACCATGTCCGCAGCCTCCCGGCAGAACACCCTCAACACGCCCAGCACGCCGTCCGCCGCCCGCTCGATGCCGGCTCCCGGTCCGGCACGGGCTCCAGGCAGAAGCCATTGGCGCGACTGGCTCGCGCTGGGCCTGCTGATGTTCCCGGTACTCCTTGTTGCGGTGGACAACACGGCGCTGACGTTTGCACTGCCGGCCATTGCCCGCAGCCTGGAAACATCGGGCGTCCAGCTGCTCTGGATCGTGGATGCCTATCCCCTGGTTCTTGCCGGGTTGCTGGTTGCCATGGGCAGCCTCGGTGACCGGATCGGACGCCGGCGGTTGCTCCTGGTTGGCAGCGTCGGTTTCGCGGCCGTCTCGGCGGTGACGGCTTTCGCGCCGGGCGCCGAGTGGCTCATCGCCGGAAGGGCGGCGCTCGGGTTCTTCGGGGCCATGCTGATGCCGTCCACGCTGTCCCTGATCCGGAACATCTTTCCGGACCCGAACCGGCGCCGGCTGGCTGTGGCCATCTGGGCGGCCGGCTTTTCCGGCGGCGCCGCGCTGGGCCCAATCTTCGGCGGCTGGCTGGTGGAGCACTTCTGGTGGGGCGCGATCCTCCTGGTCGCGGTGCCCATCATGCTGCCCCTGCTGGCATTCGGTCCGGCCTTCATCCCTGAGTCCAGGGACCCCCACCCCGGGCGGGTGGACGTGCCCAGCATCCTGCTGTCCCTGTTGGTGATGGTGCCGGTGGTTTATGGCATCAAGGAACTGGCAACGGAAGGCTTCGGGGCGCTTCCGGCACTCCTTATAGGGTTCGGCCTGGCCATGGGGTTTGTTTTTGTCCGCCGCCAGCTCCGGATTGGCAGCCCCCTCCTGGACATGTCGCTGTTCCGCAACAGGGTGTTCAGCACGGCCATCACGGCCAACGTCCTGGCGCTGTTTTCCTTCAACGGCTTCATCCTGTTCCTGGCCCAGCACCTCCAGCTCCTGGAAGGAATGACGCCGTCCGCGTCCGGTGTGGCCATGATTCCGGCCCTGCTGGCCACCGTGGTGGCCGGACTGGTGGCGGTACCCCTGGTGCGGAAGGTCCGTCCGGGATTCGTGGTGGCTGGCGGCCTGGCCCTGAGCGCCACGGGCCATGGGCTGGTGGCCTTCGGCAACCACAGCGCGGGCCCGGCCCTGCTGCTGGGAGCACTGCTCATCCTTGCGCTGGGCGTTGGCACGGCGGAAACAATATCCAACGACCTCATCCTGGGCGCCGTTCCGGCGGAGAAGTCAGGGGCGGCAGCCGCCATCTCCGAGACCGGCTACGAGGTGGGGTCACTCCTGGGGACGGCCGTCCTGGGCTCCATCCTGACGGCTTCCTACCAGCACAATCTGCTGTTCCCTGCCGGGATCGCAGAGGCCACGTCCGGCACAGCTGCGCACCAGGCGGGCGAAACCCTGGCCGGAGCCATGGACCTGGCTGCCACCCTGCCCGCTCCGCTCGCGGAGGCGCTCCGCGGCGCGGCCCGCGCGGCGTTCGATTCCGGTGTGCACATCACTGCGGGGATCGCGCTGGTACTGATGGCGGGCGCGGCAGTCCTTGCCGCCGTCGCGCTTCACAGAGTCCCCAAGGCACGCTAGGCTACCCGCCTCCGGCCCAGGATCCGACCCGGAGCAAAGGCGCCACACAACAAGAAGCCCGGCGCCGGAAATTGCTTCCGGCACCGGGCGCTCCTGTGCTCATTCTGCGAGCGCTGCGCTACTTTGCGTCCGGCGCAGTGACGCTGGCGGAGGCCTTCATCGTCTCCGCATTGACCATCCATGCATACTGCTCCAGCTTGGCGATGAATGCATGCAGCAGGTCCGCGGTGGTGGGATCCTCTTCATCCACTTCGTCGTGCACCTTGCGCATGGTCCCGACGGCGGCCTCGAGGGCGGCGACGATCCGCTCGATGGCGTCCTTGGTGTTGATGAGTCCCTCAGGGAACTGGGCCAGGCTGGTGCTCTTGGCCACCGTTGAGCTGCGGCCGTCCGGAAGGGCATGCAGGGCCCGCATCCTTTCGGCCATGTCATCGGCGAACTGGCGGGCCGCGTCAACGATTTCGTCGAGCTGCAGGTGGAGGTCCCGGAAGTTGGTGCCCACGATGTTCCAGTGGGCTTGCTTGCCCTGGATATGCAGCTCGATCAGGTCCGCAAGAACGGCCTGAAGATTGTTGGTCAGCGTCGGTGAAGCTTTCATGAATCCTCCTCGATTGGTCCAGTGATCCTGACGCTATCAGCCGCTTTGGCAGCCCGGAGCAAAATTTCTCAGTGAGCTTACTAATTGGTCCACGCGACATAAAAGAACGCTATTCATTTAACCCCTTGCGCGAAAGCCCGGCACCGTTCATACTAAATGAACGTCATTCATTTAGTGACGGTCGTCTCACTGGAAGTAAGCCCATGATTGAAATTTCCTGCCTCGACTCCCCCGCTTCCCTGGCCCGGACAGCGCCGTCCGAACGCCCCACCCTCCGGGTCGGCGTTGTGCAGCACCGCTGGCATGCAGACACCGCTGTCCTGCAGGCCGAACTTGACGAAGGCATCGGGCGTGCCGCCCGGCTGGGTGCCTCCGTGGTGTTCCTGCCCGAACTCACGCTCTCCCGCTACCCCGCGGACACCCGCCCCGAAAATGACACCTCCCGGCCCGGAGCGGTGCGGTCCCGGCCTTCGGACACCGCCGAGGACCTGCTCACCGGGCCCACCTTCCGCTTCGCCGCGGAGTCAGCCCGCCGCCACGGCGTGGCTGTCCACGCCTCGCTGTACCAGCAGGCACCGGACCCTGACGGCAGCGACGACGGCCTGGGCCTGAACACCGCCATCCTGGTGTCATCCGAGGGAGAACTGCTCGCCCGGACGCACAAGCTGCACATCCCGGTCACCGCCGGCTATTACGAAGACAAGTTCTTCCGCCAGGGTCCGGCGGCAGCGGATGCCTACGAGGTCCACGCGCCGGCGGAACTGGGCGGCGCCCGGCTGGGCATGCCCACCTGCTGGGATGAATGGTTCCCGGAGGTGGCGCGCCTCTACTCCCTTGGCGGGGCTGAGATCCTGGTCTACCCCACGGCGATCGGCTCCGAACCGGACCACCCGGATTTCGACACGCAGCCGCTGTGGCAGCAGGTCATTGTGGGGAACGGCATCGCCAACGGCCTCTTTATGATTGCGCCCAACCGCTGGGGCAGCGAGGGAACGCTGGACTTCTACGGCTCCTCCTTCATTTCCGACCCCTACGGCCGGATCCTGGTCCAGGCCCCGCGCGACGAGTCCGCCGTGCTGGTGGCCGACCTGGACCTGGACCAGCGCCGAGACTGGCTCACGCTCTTCCCGTTCCTGGCCACCCGCCGCCCTGACACCTACGGCCGGCTCACCGAACCCGTACGCCGTGACCAGCCGCTTGGCGGCGAAGAGGCGGGGATCCCGGCGTCGGCACTGGACACCGGGGTGACAGCATGAACGCGTGGCGCATGCCGGCCGAAACCGCTCCGCAGGAGCGGCTCTGGATGGCTTTCCCCACCGGCGGCTACACGCTGGGCGAGTCGGAGGAAGATGCGCACGCTGCCCGGTCCACCTGGGCAGCGGTGGCCAACGCCGCCGTCGAATTTGAGCCCGTCACCGTCGTGGTGGACCCCAACGACGTCGCTATCGCCGCCCGCTATCTCCACCCGGACGTCGAGGTGCTTGCGGCCCCGCTCAACGATGCGTGGATGCGGGACATCGGCCCCACGTTTGTGCTCGGCGAGGACGGGCGCCTCGGCGCCGTCGACTGGGTGTTCAACGGCTGGGGGGCCCAGGACTGGGCCCGCTGGGACAAGGACGCGCTGGTCGCCGGCGAGGTTTCCGGCCGGGCCGGCGCCACGCACATCGTGTCCGCGCTGGTCAACGAAGGCGGCGGCATCCAGGTGGACGGCGAGGGCACCGTCCTCGTGACCGAAACCGTGCAGCTGGATCCGGGCCGCAACCCCGGACTCAGCCGGGCCGACGTCGAAGCCGAACTTGCCCGGACCATCGGCGCAACCCACGTCGTCTGGCTCCCCCGCGGCCTGGCCAGGGACTCCGAACGGTTCGGCACCCGCGGGCATGTGGACATCGTCGCAGCCATCCCCTCCCCGGGCACGCTGCTGGTGCATTCCCAGCAGGACCCCCGGCACCCGGATTACCAGGTGAGCCGCGAGGTCATCGAGCACCTCCGCACCACGACGGACGCGGCGGGACGGGAGTGGAACATCGTCGAAGTCCCCGCCCCGGAAACCCTGCGGGATGACGAGGGCTTTGTGGACTACAGCTACATCAACCACGTGGTGGTCAACGGCGGCGTCATTGCCTGTACCTTCGGGGACGCCAACGATGACAAGGCGCTGCAGATCCTGGCAGAGGCCTACCCCGGCCGGCGGGTGGTCGGGATCGACGCCCGCGAGCTCTTCGCCCGCGGCGGCGGTATCCACTGCATCACCCAACAGCAGCCTGCTGCCTCGTAGAAAGCGCTGGACAATGACACAAACCATCCGCAAGGGCGCCCCCGCAGGCCATTCGGTCACTGACGCAGCCGGCACGGCGCACGGCATCACGGCCAAGGGCCTGAAGGGCGGGCAGCTGGGCCTCCTCGCCGTCGTGGTCCTGGGCATTTCCACGATCGCACCGGCCTACACGCTGACCAGCGCCCTGGGCCCCACGATCAACGAAGCCGGGCTTCAGCTGCCGGTCATCTTCCTCATCGGCTTCATCCCCATGATCCTGGTGTCCCTCGCCTACCGGGAGCTCAATGCCGACTCACCGGACAGCGGCACCACCTTCACCTGGGTCACCAAGGCCTTCGGCCCGTGGGTTGGCTGGATGGGCGGCTGGGGACTCCTCGCCGCCAACATCATCGTCCTGTCCAACCTCGCCGGCGTGGCCGTGGACTTCTTCTACCTCTTCCTGTCCCAGCTGACGGGCTCGCCGGAGCTTGCCGACCTCGCTGCCAACAAGCCCCTGAACGTGCTGACGTGCTTCATTTTTGTGGCCCTCGCCGTGTGGGTGAGCTACCGCGGCCTGCACACCACCAAGCTGGTGCAGTACGGCCTCGTGGGCTTCCAGCTGCTGGTCCTGGGGCTTTTCGTAGGGTTGGCGTTCGCCAACTGGTCCACCTCCGAAACGGCCATCCCGTTCAGCTGGGAGTGGTTCGACGTCACTAAAATCGAGACGTTCGGGCAGATCGCCGCAGGCATCTCCCTGTCGATCTTTGTCTACTGGGGCTGGGACGTGTGCCTGACGGTGAACGAGGAAACGGCCAACGGCAAAAAGACCGCGGGCCTTGCCGGCACCCTCACTGCCGTGGCCGTCCTGGGCATCTACCTGCTGGTGAGCATCGCCACCATGATGTTCGCCGGCGTCGGCGATACCGGGGTTGGACTGAACAACCCGGAGAACCACGAGAATCTCTTCACGGCGCTTGCGTCCCCGATCATGGGGCCGTTCGCCATCCTGATGTCCCTCGCGGTCCTCTCCAGTTCGGCCGCATCCCTGCAGTCCACGTTCACGTCGCCGTCGCGCAGCCTGCTCGCCATGGCCCACTACGGCGCCCTGCCCAAGCCGTTCAGCCACCTGAGCAAGCGCTTCTCGACGCCGGGCTTCGCCACTGTTGCAGCCGGCGTCGTGTCCGCCGGTTTCTATGCCGTGATGCACGTGATCAGCGAGAACGTCCTGAACGACACCATCCTGGCTCTTGGCCTGATGATCTGCTTCTACTACGGCCTGACCGCAATCGCGTGCGCCTGGTACTTCCGGAACAGCGTCTTCAGCAGCCTCCGCAACTTCATGCTGCGGCTTGTTTGCCCGGTGCTGGGCGGGGTCGGCCTGTTTGTGGTGTTCCTGCAGACGGCGGTGGACAGCTGGGCGCCGGAGTTCGGCAGCGGCTCGGAGGTCTTCGGCGTCGGACTGGTGTTTGTCCTGGGCATTGGGATCCTGCTGCTCGGGGCCGTGTTCATGGTGGTCATGGCACGGCTCCGCCCCGGGTTCTTCAGGGGCGAGACCATCCGCCGCGACACTCCCGCACTGGTGGTGCCCGAGTAGTTCGGGGCGCAGAACGGCACCCTGGTCCGGGTTTCCGGACCAGGGTGCCGTTCGTGGGTTTGCTGTGCTTATCTCAACGCCGGTTCGCCATTGAACCGGAGGTCACCAGAAGTGCGCCACGTCCACTACCAGCCGCGATCCGGAGCCCGGTCCGTCCAGGGTGAAGACCCGGAACGGGAGCCGTGCACGGACGCCAACGCCGATGCTTGTGTAGCCTTCAAAGCTGCCTGCGTACGCTACCTGACGGAACGTCTGGTAGCCAGCCACGTTGGACAGTTCGGCTTTCGCTGCCGGGCTGTACGTGACATTGCCGGTCTCGTTGTCGTAGGACGGAGCGTTCACAGTGACCTGGAGGAACGCGCTGCCCTGCAGCGGGATACTGAAACCTGAACCGTCCTGGACCACTACGGGAACGTACTGGGCGGTGTAGCCGGCCACAGGGCCGTTGAGATCAACCACCATCCGGTCGAAGCAGTAGTGCTGCCCCGTCCGAACGTTGGTTACTGATGCGGTGCTCATCGCTGGATTTGTTTCAGCCAGCGATCCCCAAACAAGTCCGCAATAGGACGTGGTTGCCGAGGCGGGCCCCGGCGCCAGGAAACCCAATCCGACAGCCATCAAAATGACTGCCAGCCACGTATGAACCTTTTTCATTGTGGGCCACCTTTCGAGTGATTGGATAGCTCAAGCGTAGGAGCCCAAAGCACCCTTAAGCAGGGTTGTATCCGCTTCGGCGCGCAACCGTTAAATGCACCTGTTTCCGGTCACGCGGGCGTAAATTCGGTACGGTTTGTGGCCGGAAAGAATCCCTATTTAGACCGTTTCTGGACGCTACCGTTATGCACATAACGACGCCGGCACGCGGCTCCCGGCGTCCTGCCCCGGACAGCAGAAAGGCGCCGTCCACTAAAGCCTGGACGGCGCCTTTTCATGGCCTGTGGTCTGGCCTAGCCTTCGCATTCGCGGCAGTACTTCATGCCGTTCTTTTCGCGGGCAATCTGGGACCTGTGGCGGACCAGGAAGCAGGACGAGCAGGTGAATTCATCGGACTGCTCAGGAACAACAATGACCGTCAGTTCCTCGTTGGACAGATCGGCGCCCGGAAGGTCGATACCCTCGGCGGTGTCGTTCTCATCAACGTCGATAACCGCGGTCTGGGCAGCACCTGAACGGGAGGCCTGGAGGGCTTCCAGCGATTCTGCGGGAGACTCTTCTTCTTGCTTACGTGGAGCGTCGTAATCGGTAGCCATGGCATGTTCACTTTCGTTGCTGCGCAGCGCCATTTCAGGCACCTCAGTGAAGCAGTTTAGGTCATTATGCCTTGACTTGGAGAATAGTGTGCCCAAGCAGACATATTGCTACCGCCCGGCTGATTCCGAAGCCCCGGAAGCGTGCGCGGCGCGGGCGTGATCGCCGGCAACAGCGATGCCGCTGAGCGCAGGCAGCCAGCCCCAGCGGGTGGCCTCCGCCATGGCGTCCGCAGCCTCCTCGACCGTGTCGCAGAAGAAGGCATCGGCGAGCCATGAGCGGACGGAGGCCAGCAGCGGAGGAGTCATGCACCGACGGTACGGGGCGAATGTTGTGGGCTCGTTTCGCACCAGTCTCGGGGCCGTAAAGCTTTGGCCGTTGCGCCGCGTCCCGTTGCCGTGGCGCCGCGCGTCTGCCGGTCCTACCCTGAAAGGGCAAGCAACTCAGCGGCAACCTGAGGAGGCACAATGGCAGTCAAACTCAACCGCAAGGCCCTGACGCACGCGCGCGAACTCATCAAAGACGGGAAAGTCCAACGCGACGTCCGCGATGACTGGAGCGAACACGCACCATCGGCCGACGACGAGAACGCCTACATCGACAAACACGGCTTTTCTGACTTCGCCGAATGGCACCTGGGACGCGACGACGATAAATCGGACGAAACCAAAGGCAGCGTGAGCTTTCCGTTCGGTGACTTCAAAGAGGTCCACCGTTGCGCCGTTATTTCCCTGGAGAGCCGGGCAGCCCAATACGGCCATGACGACATCCGGGACGCCGCGAAAAAACTCCTGGAGCTGATCGACACGGAGTGAGCTCCGGCGCCGGATGCGCGGTCAGGCGCCCGGTTGGGGCTGGGCGGGGCTGCTTCGGTATGATCCGGGATCATGAGCGCAAAGCCGAGTACTGCTGGAACTGTCCGCGCTGTCTTCCTCGATGTGGACGGCACCTACGCGGACTACGGCGTTGTCCCTGACGGCCATGTGCGCGCCGTACGGGCCGCGCGGGAGGCCGGCCACCGGGTCCTGCTGTGCACCGGCCGGCCCGTGTCGATGTTGCCCCAGAGCATCCTGGCCGCGGGCTTCGACGGACTGGTAGCCAGCGCCGGCGCCTATGCGGAGGTGGCCGGGGAGGTGCTCCTGGACCGGCGTTTTCCGGCAGACCTCGCGGCCAGGACGGTCGCAGCGCTGGACGCGCACGACGCCGTCTACATCCTCGAGTCCCAGGAAGCGCTGCACGTTCCGCCTGCCGCCGCGGAGCGTTTGCGGGCCATCCTGGACGCCCACTTCCGGCACGCACCCGGAGGCCCGGTGGGTTCGTCCGCCATTCTCGGCGCGGTGCAGCAAACGGCGGACCGCGCGGCGGTGTCGTTCGCCAAGGTCTCCGTGTTTGATTCCCCGGTTGCCATGGAAGACCTGGTGCGCGAAATCGGCGAGGACATTGCCGTCGTCGCCAACTCGGTCGCCGACGAGGGCCGGCACGCGGGTGAGCTGTTCCAGCGCGGGATCAGCAAGGCCGACGGCGTCGCGGCCGTGATCGCCCACCTGGGTATCGCCCGGGAGGACACGATTGCGATCGGCGACGGTGCCAACGACCTGGAGATGATCGCCTACGCGGGCATCGGCGTCGCCATCGAAGGATCCATCCCCGAACTGATCGCCATCGCGGACCGCACGGCCGGGCGTCCGGGGCAGGAAGGTCTCGTTGCTGCCTTCGCCGAACTTGGCCTCCACTGATCCTGGCCCCGGCGGCCGCATGCCGCCGCCGGGACGGAAATGATCAGTTGCCAGGGCCGTGCTTTCGCAGCAGCGAAGGCGATTAGTTGGGTCTCGTTGGTAGTGATGCCTCGGGTGAGGTCGGGGTGGTCTCCATCAGTTCCGCGAGTTCGGCGGCTTTGGCTTCGGTGAGGTGTGGTGAGTCTCGTCGTGCCGCGGCATCAGGCCAAATCGTGGCCCTCCCGGTCGATCTGGAGGTAGCTCAGTCCGCTCACATCGAGCCAGAAGCTGGTGGGGGTCTCAACGAGACGAAGGAGGACGCCCTCGCAGGACTTGCACCGCACAACGATTCCCGGGGCGTCGGCATAGACCAGCGCTTCGCCGAAAGCCCGGACTGCGCCGCAATTCCTGCACCGGCCGATCGCTGCAACGATGTCGATGCGGAACACTTCCCACAACGGCCCTGCCACCGCGTTTCCGTCGAGATGGGGTATCGGGTTGCCTGCAATTCCGGCGATATCCTGGTCCTCGAAGCGCGGGTCCCCGGCGCCTTGGGACGGCAAACCACTTGTGCCACTCACCCTAAACCTCCAGTTCCGCCGAAGCGTTCGGTCTTGATGGAGCCGGATGGGTAGCCGGCCTGCACGAGCCATCCTGAGACCGTTTCGACAAATATTGTCTGACCACAGATGAAGATGGCGGGGGCAGCCTCAACCGGCAGGATGGTTGCCAACAGTGCCTCTTCCGAGAGCCGTCGAGGAGGATCCGGCCAGCCCTGCGGCGCTTGACGCGTGTAGGCGTAGTCGACCGCGAGTTTGGCGGATTCCCGGCTGATCCTGAGCAGCTCCTCCCGATAGAACCCAGCCCCAGGCGATTTGAGGGAGTACAGCAGCCGGAACGGTGACGGATTATCCGAGGCCTCGTGCGCGCGGATCATGGACATGAGCGGCACGATGCCGGATCCTCCGGCGATCAACTGGACCGGGTTGGAGTCCGTTGGCCGCCAGACGAACCAGGCGCCCACGGGGCCACGGATCTCCAGTTGGTCGCCTACCATCAGGTTCCTGACCAAATAGGGAGAGACTTCCCCGTTGGCCAATTCGTCGACCGTGATCTCTATGATTTCGTCCATGCCTGCGGTGGCCAGCGAGTAGGACCGTACAGCCGTGTAACCGTCGTCGGCGGTGAGCCGGATGTCGATGTGCTGGCCGGCGAGGTTCCCGTTCAATCCGTCGACCCTCAGCGCGATGGTCCTGGACGTTTCCGATTCGGGAACGCCGCTGACCACCTCGGCGATGCGCCAGAGCGTGCTCATCTGGGCGGTCTCATGAGTAGCGCTGCTCCCGCCACGGATCGCCGTGCAGGTGGTAGCCATTCGATTCCCAGAACCCGGGAACGTCCTCGTGGATCAGTTCGATGCCGTTGATCCACTTCGCACTCTTCCAAAGGTACAAGTGGGGCACCAGGAGTCGGGCAGGTCCGCCGTGGGCCCGCTCCAGTGGCCGGCCACCGAATTCCCACGCCACCCAGGCCTGTCCGTCCAGAAGGTCCTGCAGCGGGACATTGGTTGTATAACCGCCGTAGGAATGGGCCATCGTGAACGCGGAAGTTATTTCCACGTCGTCGAACAACGTGTCAAGGGACACGCCCCGCCACGAGGTGCCCAGCTGGGACCAGCTGGTGACGCAGTGGATGTCGGCCCGGATCTCAACCTGCGGCAGCGCCATGAACGCATCCCAGGACCACGTGTGGCGTTCCCCCGGGCTGGTTGAAATGAAGAATTCCCAGTTTGCCGTGGCGACATTGGGTGCAGGTCCTGCCGTTAAAACGGGAAAGGTGTCCGTCTCGTGTTGGCCGGGTGGCAATGCCGGGTTGCCGGTATGCCGTTTTCCGTGGAAACCAGACGAGATAATGCCCATCATGCACCTCCGCTGCGGAGACTGCCGGTCGACTTTGATCGGTTCCCCAACGATAGGGCAACGGCTGTCCGTGGTCCAGAGGTTCGCCATGCCCCACCAGAGACGCCGGAATCCCCGCCAACGCGGGAGTTCCGGCGTCCGCCACCACCGGCGTGGTAGCGGGATCGGGCCGCGCCGGGTGTCAGTCTTTTTTCAGTTTCTGGGCGAGCATCACGAGGATTCCGCTGGGACCGCGGAGGTACGTGAGCTTGTAGACGTCGCCGTAGGTGGCCACGCCGCGAAGCGGAGTACACCCGTGCTTCGCAGCTATCTCAAGGGCTTGGTCGATGTCATCAACCGAGAAGGCCACTCGGTGCATGCCGATGTCGTTGGGACGGGTGGGGTTCGTCTCGATCGCGTCAGGGTGGATGTATTCGAAGAGCTCAAGTTGACCGTGACCGTCAGGGGTCTGGAGCATCGCAATTTTGGCGTGGTTGCCATCCAGCCCGACGGCAGTGTCGGCCCACTCGCCGCTGACCGTGTCACGGCCAACGACCGTCAGCCCGAGGTCGGTGAAAAAAGCGATGGTTGCTTCGAGGTCGCGAACCGCGATACCGACGTTTTCAAGTTTGATGGCCATGCGTTGAAGCTACCAAGGCGGACCGTTTGGCTCCAGTGCTCAGATCCGAATCTGGCAGAAATGGAGCCTCCTGTCGGATTCGAACCGACGACCCCCGCTTTACAAGAGCGGTGCTCTGGCCAACTGAGCTAAGGAGGCGTGCCCTGACGGGCCTGCGCCTGAACGGCGCTAGATAAGGTTAGCCCAAGTCCGCCCGCTGGTAAAAACCGCCGCAACCCGGACATCAGGCCAATCGGAAAAGGCCCGGCCCCGGAGCAAAACCGGGGCCGGGCCTTCACCATGTACTGGGGCGGGTTATGCCTTCGCGTCGATCGCAGCCTGCAGGAAGTCGGGGAACTGGGTCTGGGCGCTGTCGCCCTTGCCCCACTGCTTGCCGTCCACGAACACGGACGGCGTGCCGGTGACGCCGATGGCTGCCGCTTCCTTGGTCGTGAACTTCACGTACGGACGGTAGGTCTTGTCGTTCACGCAGCTGTCGATATTGACGCCCATGTCAGAGGCCAGGGACTTGAGCTTGTCGTCCGAAAGGCCGGCGCCGCCTTCGGCAGGCTGATTGGCGAACAGCGTATCCACAAACTCCGCGTACTTTTCCGGAGACTGGTTCACAACGCACGCGGCGGCGTTGGCCGCGCGGGAGGAGTAGTTCGTGGAGGACCGGTTGTCCAGGAACCCGAGCGCGCGGTATTCCACCGTAATCTTGCCTTCGTTGCGAAGGGCAGTCAGCTGCTCGTTGTACTGTGCCTCGAAGTTCTTGCAGACCGGGCAGATGAAGTCGATGTAAAGGACCACCTTGACGGGCTTTCCTGCCTCAGCCTCGGCACCGGGGGCAACAACTTCCGCCGGGGCAGTCTCCGGCGGGTTTCCCACGGAAGCAGCGTCCACAGTGGACGCATCCAGCTTCGCCACCTCGGTGTTCGCGAGCAGGGTGATACCGCCGTGCACGTTGCCGTTGGCCGGCGTCGGCCCCTGGTCGGCGATCGGGGCGTTCTGCCGCATGGTGGTGGTCACCACGAGTGCCACAACCGCCAGGATGGCCACCACTGCCACCACAATGCCCCAGCCGATCAGGAGCTTGTTTCGCTTGTCCTTCTTAAGCTGGGCTTCGCGGATCAGGCGCGCCTTCTCGCGTGCCTCCGCTGTTCGCTCAGCCTTGGACTTACGTACTTCATTTGCGGGGCTCATGTGTTCCTTGGGTCGATCGACGTGGGGGGACCACTCAGTGGCAACTCCATCATTTTAGGGGAGAAACCTGAGAGCTTGCGCTTTCAACTATTCCTCCAGTTGACCAACGGACGAATAGCAAGGAAGATTCCGCCCCGTTAGGGTGGGCTTAGAGGCACAAGCAACCCCAGGGGGCCGCAATGCAAACACCTGTCCAGGAAAAACCTACCTCCGCGCCTGACTCCGGACCTGCCGGACACGGCCAGGACGATGGCACAAAATACGACTTCATGGTGGTGTCCAACAGACTGCCGGTGGACCGTTGCGCCCCGGGAGAAAGCGGCGACGACGGCTCCGGCTGGCGGCGCTCACCCGGCGGCCTGGTGACCGCACTGGCCCCGATGATGACCAAGACCGACGGCGCCTGGGTGGGCTGGCACGGCGCCCCTGATGAGACGGTCAAACCGTTCAGCCACGGCGGGATGGACCTCGTACCGGTCCAGCTCAGCACCGACGATGTTGAGCTGTATTACGAGGGCTTCTCCAACGCCACCCTCTGGCCCCTGTACCACGATGTGATCGCTCCCCCGGAGTTCCACCGGACCTGGTGGGACGCCTACCGCAGGGTCAACAAAAGGTTCGCGGACGCCGTCGTACGCCATGCAGACCACGGCGCCACCGTGTGGATCCAGGACTACCAGCTGCAGCTGGTGCCCCGGCTGCTGCGCGAGGCGCGGCCCGACCTCCGGATCGGCTTCTTCAACCACATCCCGTTTCCGCCGCCGGAAATCTTCGCCCAGCTGCCGTGGCGGCACGCCATCATCGACGGTCTCATGGGCGCGGACCTGGTGGGCTTCCAGCGCCCCAGCGACGCCGGCAACTTCATGCGCTCCGCCCGGCGGTTCCTGGGCGCCAGCGTCAAGCAGCAGCAGGTGCACGTCAAGGGGCACGACGGCGAAATCACGCACATCGCCAGGGCCCAGTCATTCCCCATCTCCATCGACGTGGCCCAGATCAGCGAACTGGCCAACAATCCGGAGATCATCGAGCGTGCCCGCCAGATCCGCCAGGACCTCGGAAACCCCAAAACCATCCTCCTGGGCGTGGACCGGCTGGACTACACCAAGGGCATCCGGCACCGGCTCAAGGCCTTCGAGGAGCTCCTCAACGAAGGGAAGCTGACTGTTGGCGACGCCACACTCATCCAGGTGGCCAGCCCCAGCCGTGAGCGCGTGGAGCAGTACCGGCTCCTGCGCGAGGAGATCGAGGGCACCGTTGGCCACATCAACGGCACCTACGACACCATCCAGAACACAGCCGTACGCTACCTGCACCACAGCTACCCGGTGGAGGAAATGGTGGCGCTCTACCTCGCCGCCGACGTCATGCTGGTCACTGCCCTGCGGGACGGCATGAACCTCGTGGCCAAGGAGTACGTCACAGCCCGCACGCAAAACGACGGCGCGCTGGTCCTGAGCGAGTTTGCCGGCGCGGCAGACCAGCTGAAGCAGGCCCTCCTGATGAACCCGCACGACATCGACGGGCTGAAGGACACCATCATGAAGGCCGTAAACATGTCCCCCAAGGATTCCGCCCGCCGGATGCGGTCCATGCGCAAGCAGATCCTCGAACACGACGTGGACCACTGGTCCGCGGACTTCCTCCAGGCCCTCAACGAAAAGGTGGTCCGCGATGACTCCTGATGCCCGCCGCGCAAAGGGCCCGCTGACGCTCTCCCCTGAACTCCTCGAGGCCCTCCGGCGCATCGCCCGGACCGAACACCTCCTGGTGGCCATGGACTTCGACGGCACTATCTCGCCGCTGGTGGACCATGCCGGCGACGCTCGGCCGCTGCCGCGCTCCGCCACCGCGTTTGCCGGGCTCGCCGCCCTGCCGCGTACGACGACGGCACTCATCTCCGGGCGCGCCCTCGCCAGCCTGCGGGCAGTGGCTTCGCCCCCGGTGGACACGCTGCTGATCGGCAGCCACGGTGCCGAGGCCTGGCTGGGTCCCGGGTCCGCCGAACTGACCCTGGACGAGGACCAGCGCGCGCTGCTCGCTGAAGTCCGGGGCATCCTGGAGGAGATCGTTGAACAGGCACCGGGCACGCTGCTGGAGGACAAGCCCGCCGGGGTCGTCCTGCACACCAGGCTGGCCACCCCGGACGTGGCAGAGGACGCCGTTGCGGCCGCCCGGGCCGTGCTGCAGGAACGCCGTGGCGTGTTCCTCAAGAACGGTAAGCAGGTCCTCGAAACTTCAGTGGTCAACGCCTCGAAGGGTGAGGGCGTGACCTTCCTCCGGCAGATCACCGGGGCTACGGCGGTCCTGTTCGCCGGAGACGACACCACGGACGAGGACGCGCTGGCCCGGCTGGAGTCCGGCGACGTCGGCGTGAAGGTGGGGCTCGATTTCACCCAGGCGCAGTTCAGGGTGGAAGCTCCGGTGCACGTCGCCGAATTGCTGGAGACCCTGTTGCAGGAACGCAGCCTGGCCGTGGCTGAAGAGGAACCCGAAAGCTTCGGCTGACCCGGACAGTAGCCAAGCTCATATGTGACGTCCGTAACATTTGGTTCATTTCGCCATTCATCTGACATACTCTTGCTTGTGATGTGGCGCACAGACACCGTGCGGCGTCACGCGATACTCCTCGGCCTCGGCCGGGGAGTACACGGCTGAAACACCGTGGACAACTGAACAAACATGAACCATTCACAACGGATCGTCCGGCACGTACCTGCCGGTGAAGGGATTGATAACTGTGGCTACAGTTACTTTTGATAACGCTACGCGTCTGTACCCGGGCACAGAAAAGCCCGCCGTCGATAAGCTCAACATCGACATCGCCGATGGCGAATTCCTGGTCCTCGTTGGACCCTCCGGTTGCGGTAAGTCCACCTCGCTGCGCATGCTCGCAGGCCTTGAGGATGTCAACGCCGGCCGTATCCTCATTGGCGACCGCGACGTCACCGACGTTCCGCCGAAGGACCGCGACATCGCCATGGTCTTCCAGAACTACGCGCTGTACCCGCACATGACGGTTGCAGACAACATGGGCTTCGCACTGAAGATCGCCGGCGTCAGCAAGGAAGAGCGCGCCGAGCGTGTCCGCGAAGCAGCCAAGCTTCTTGACCTCGAGCCGTACCTGGACCGCAAGCCGAAGGCACTCTCCGGCGGTCAGCGCCAGCGTGTTGCCATGGGCCGCGCCATCGTGCGTAACCCGCAGGTCTTCCTCATGGATGAGCCGCTCTCCAACCTGGACGCCAAGCTCCGTGTCCAGACCCGTACTCAGATCGCGTCCCTGACCCGCCGCCTGGGCGTCACCACCGTTTACGTGACGCACGACCAGGTCGAGGCCATGACCATGGGTGACCGCGTGGCTGTGCTGAAGGACGGCCTGCTCATGCAGGTTGACACCCCGCGCAACCTCTACGACAAGCCCAAGAACGTCTTCGTTGCCGGCTTCATCGGCTCCCCCGCCATGAACCTGCTGGAACTGCCCGTCGTCGACGGCGGCGTCCAGTTCGGCGGAACGGTTTACCCCGTGCCGCGCAACGTCCTCGAAGAAGCACACGGCAGCACCGTCACCCTGGGCAGCCGTCCCGAGGACCTCGAGCAGGTTGCCGCCGGCGAAGGCCTCCAGGTTGAGGTCGACGTCGTCGAAGAACTCGGTGCCGACGCCTATGTCTACGGCCACACCATCTTGGACGGCAAGAGCCACGACATCGTGGCCCGCGTCGACGGCCGCCGCCCCCCGATGAAGGGCGAGTCCATCCACGTCCGTCCGCAGTCGGGCCACGTGCACCTGTTCGACACCAAGACCGGTCTGCGCCTGGGCGACTAAATCCCCACCGGCTCTAAACCGACGGCGGCCCTCCTTCCTGGACGGGCCGCCGTCGGCGTTAACCCACGATGTTTAGGCCAGCCGCCCCTATGTACGGAAGAATTGACCCATGACCGAGGAAAACAGCGCCCAGTGGCACGACGAACCCACCGACTACGCGCAGATCGGCAAACTGCCCCGGTTTGAGGCGGCCAGCGCCAATGACAGCAAGCTCTCCGCGGTCTCAAGCTCGCTGAACATCACGGCGGCCGCCGCCGATCCGGAACTCCTGGACCTCCCCTGGCACATCGCACTCGAGGACTGGCCCGCCGAGAACCTCGCAGCACTCCCCCGCGGCATCTCCCGGCACATTGTGCGCTTTGCCCACCTGGGCGGCTCCGTCATCGCCATCAAGGAAACCTCCGAGCACGTGGCCCGCCACGAGTACCACATGCTGCGCAAGCTCGCCCGGCTGGACGTCCCCTGCGTCGAGCCCGTAGCCGTAATCACCGGCCGGACCACGCTGGACGGCCGGCCGCTGAACCCCGTGCTGGTCACCCGCCACCTGAAGTTCTCCATGCCGTACCGCGCGCTGTTCTCCCAGATGCTGCGCAAGGACACGCTCACCCGCCTCATCGACGCCCAGGCACTCCTGATGGTGCGCCTGCACCTGATCGGGTTCTACTGGGGCGACGTCTCGCTCTCCAATACCCTGTTCCGCCGCGACGCCGGGGCCTTCGCGGCGTACCTGGTGGACGCTGAGACCGGCGAGCTCTATCCGGACCTGTCCACCGGGCAGCGCGAATACGACCTCGAAATCGCCCGGGTCAACATCGCCGGCGAGCTGATGGACCTGCTGGACGGCGGCCTGATCGAGGAGAAGGTGGATCCTGTTGCCACCAGCGAGCTCATCATGGACAGCTACCGCCGGCTCTGGACCGAGCTGACGGAGAAGGAATCCTTCGAACTCGGTGAACGCTGGCGCGTGGGCGCCCGCATCCGCCGCCTCAACGAGCTGGGTTTCGACGTCGAAGAATACGCCATCAAAACCACACAGAACGGTTCCACCATCCAGCTGCAGCCAAAGGTCGTGGACGCCGGCCACCACATGCGCCGGCTGCTGCGCCTGACTGGGCTGGACGCCCAGGAGAACCAGGCACGCCGCCTGCTCAACGACATGGACTCGTTCCGGGCGGACAACAACCCGAAGATGGACGAGGAATACAGCGCCCACCTCTGGGTCAGCCAGGTCTTCGAGCCGATCGTCCGTTCCATCCCGCGGGACCTGTCCCGCAAGCTCGAACCCGCCGAAGCCGTCCACGAGGTGCTCGAACACCGCTGGTACATGTCCGAGAAGCAGGAACGGCACATCCCGCTGGCGGAAGCAGTGCAGTCCTACATCGACTCCATCCTGCGGCACCGCCGGGATGAGGCAGCCATCATGCTGAACCCGGACACGGAAATGCTGAAGATCCTCGAGGTGGAAACCGAGGAGTCCAGGTACGGCGCCGACGAAGACATCGACGAATACCCGGACGTCGACGACTGACGGAGTCCCCGGGGCGCCGCCCGCGGGACCAGCACAGCTGTGCTAAATCAGTTCGGTGCGCGCGGGCCTAGATGGCCTTCCCCGGGTTGAGGATGCCGGCCGGGTCAAAGAGCTCTTTGATCCGGCGCTGCAGCTCCCGTACCGGTTCCGGCTGCTCCAGTCCGAGCCAGCGCAGTTTGTACTGCCCGATGCCGTGCTCTCCGGTGATGGTGCCGCCCATCTCCAGAGCGGCGTCAATCGACGCGTCCAGCGCGAGGTTCAGTCGCTGCATGGCGCCCTCGTCCACGGCATCGTCCAGCCGGTCCACCCAGAACGTCGGGTGCAGGTTGCCGTCCCCGGCGTGGGCCACTACCTTGAGGCTGACCTCGTGGGCAGCGGCGATGGCCTCCAGCGCCGCGACGTAGTCCACCAGGCGTGAGCGGGGCACGGCGACGTCCTCACCCACCCGGTATTCGTCGTCGACCTCCACGCCGCGGCTGTTGCGGCGCAGCTCCACCAGCTGCTCGGCCTCGGCGGTGGATTCGGTGGTGACCAGCGCCCCGCCGTCCGCCAGCACCGCCCGGACGACGTCGGCCTCCGCGGCAGCGCCGAAACCATCGGTCTGGATGAGCAGCAGGGAGCGTCCGCGTGAGGTGAGGTCCGACCCGTGGATGCTGTCCAGCTGGGCAAGCGTGCCGCCGTCGAGCAGTTCCATGATGGCGGGCTGGACGCGGGCCCTGCCCACGGCCAGGACTCCGGCGGCAGCCTGCCGGAAGTCCGGGTAGAACGCGGCGATGGTGTGCACGTCGCGGGGCAGGTACTTCAGCCGCACCGTTACGCCCACCACGATGCCCAGCGTGCCTTCGGAACCGACGAACAGCCCGGTAAGGTCGTAGCCGGCCACGCCCTTGAACGTCTGGTGTCCGGTGTGGATGAGCGACCCGTCGGCGAGCACAACGTCCAGCGCGAGGACCGAATCCCGCGTGACCCCGTACTTGGCGCAGCGCAGGCCGCCGGCATTCGTGGCGACGTTGCCGCCGATCGTGGAGGTACGGAAGCTCGCCGGGTCGGGCGCATACATCAGCCCGTGGACGGCCGCCGCCTCGTTCAGGACGGCGTTCACCACGCCGGGCTCGACGACGGCGGTCTCGTCGTCGGGGTTAAGGTCCAGGATGCGGTCCATCCGTTCCAGGGACAGGACTACCGAATTCCGGCTCGCGTGGGCGCCCCCGGAGACCCCGGTCCCGGCGCCGCGGGCCACCAGCGCTATGCCCCGGCCGGCACAACACCTCACTGTGGCCTGGACGTCCGCCACTGATTCAGCGAAAACCACCGCCAGGGGAAACTGGAAGTCCAGCACGGGCGCCTGGTCCACTGCGTACCGCGTGAGCGTGGCTTCCTCAGTACTGACCAAGCCCGGCCCGAGCGCTGTCTCCAGCTCCTCAACTATGCTGCCCACGCAGCCTCCAGTTCCGTCGTCGCACATGTCCTTCCAGTCTAGGGCCGGGCTGGATGACGCGGCCGCGTCATAATCCCTCCGCAACCATGGCTGCAAGCGTTTCCACTGGTCAAACCCCAGTCACCGAATAGGGCCAAGCCGAGGCAGCCTGAACACGTGTGGAAGCGTTTTCATTTTTTGGCCTGCTCGTCTAGGGTAATTCCCATGTCTGTTGATTCCGTGATCTCCGCCACAGCAGCGCTGGCTGGACCGCTGACCCTGATCCACGACGCCGACAAGGCTCCGGGCTGGTGGCGCTCTGCCGTCATCTACCAGGTGTACCCGAGGTCCTTCCGCGACCTTAACGGCGACGGCATCGGGGACATCGCCGGCATCACCGAAGGGCTGCCGCACCTTGCCGACCTGGATGTGGACGCCGTCTGGCTGTCCCCCTTCTACCGGTCTCCGCAGCGCGACGCCGGCTACGATGTCAGCGACTACTGCGACGTGGACCCGATCTTCGGAACCCTGGGCGATTTCGACATCATGATGGCCGAGGCCAACCGCCTGGGCCTGCGGGTCATCGTGGACCTGGTCCCCAACCACTGCTCAGACCAGCACGTGGCGTTCCAGGCGGCCCTGGCCGCGCCCGCCGGAAGCCCCGAGCGGGACATGTTCATCTTCCGCGACGGCAGCGGCCCTGAGGGGCACGAGCCACCAAACAACTGGCAGTCCCACTTTGGCGGACCTGCCTGGACGCGCGTCATCGGGCCCGATGGCCAGCCGGACCAGTGGTACCTGCATCTCTTCGATTCGTCCCAGCCGGATTTTAACTGGGACAACCCTGCCGTGCATGCCGAGTTTGAGCGCGTTCTCCGTTTCTGGCTCGACCGCGGCGTGTCAGGCTTCCGGGTGGATGTGGCCCACGCGCTGGTCAAGGCTCCGGGGCTTCCGGCCTGGGGCGGCCGGGCGGACGGCGGCAGCTCTGACGGTTTCCCGGGCCACGAGGCCCCCATGTTTGGCCAGCCGGCCATCCACGACATCTACCGCGCCTGGCGCCTGATCCTGGACGAATACGGCCCGGACCGGATCCTGTGCGCCGAAGCCAGCGTCGATCTCCCCCGCCTTGCACACTGGGTCAGGCCCGACGAGATGCACCAGGCCTTCAACTTCCCGTACCTGCACGCCGGCCTGGACGTGTACCGGCTGAGGTCCGTCATCACGGACTCCCTGACGGTCCTGGACGCCGTAGGCGCGCCCAGCACGTGGGTGCTGTCCAACCACGACGTGGTGCGGCATGCCAGCCGCTTCGGTTACAACGGCTCCGGCCCCCGCGACGGCGACGGCATCGGCCCCGCAGACCATCAGCCGGACACCGCGCTGGGCCGGCGCCGTGCGGCCGCGGCTTCCCTGTTTATGCTCGGCCTCCCCGGTGCTGCCTACCTCTACCAGGGCGAAGAGCTCGGGCTTCCGGACGGCATCGACATCCCTGAAGGTATGCGGCAGGACCCCACCTTCGCGAGGACCGGCGGGGAACGCCTGGGCCGTGACGGCTGCAGGGTCCCGCTGCCCTGGAATGCCGCGGAACCCCACCTGGGCTTCGGCTCCGGACAGCCGCCGTGGCTTCCCCTGCCGGCAGCCTTCAAGGACCTGGCGCGCGACGTCCAGGCCGCCACGCCGTCGTCGCACCTGAACCTGTACCGCCGCACACTGTCTGCACGGCGGGAACTGGGCTTGGGCCGCGGCTCCCTTGCATGGGCCGAGGAATGGTGCACCGGCTCCTCCCTTGGTTTCGTGAACGGCACTACGCTGGTGCTTATGAACCTGAACCATGAGCCACTGGAAATGCCCGCGGGCAACGTGCTCCTCCGCAGCGCGGACCCGGAGTCCGGCCACTTCCTCGCCTCCGGCGAAACCGTCTGGCTGCAATTGGTGCACGGCGACACGGAGTAGTCCACATGGCAGGCATCAAAGACGTTGCCGACCGGGCCGGCCTCTCCATTGCCACGGTGTCGCGGGCACTTAGCGGGAAGGCCAACGTTTCGGCGAAGAGCCGCAAGCTCGCCAAAACGGCTGCCGCAGAGCTGGGATTTGTGCCCTCATACCATGCGTCAAGCCTGGCGTCCGGGCGGAACCACAACGTTGGCCTTGTGCTGCCGTCCGTGCACCGCTGGTACTTTTCCTCAGTCTTGGAGGGCGTCTCCGCCACGCTCCTGGATGCCGGTTACGACCTCACCCTGTACAACGTGGGTGACCAGGCGGCGCGGCGCCAGAGCGTCCTGAACGACTTCCTGCTGCGCAAACGGCTCGATGCAGTGATCGCCGTCGCGCTGGTGCTTACCGACGACGAAATCCAGCGACTCCTGGCCATCCATCGCCCCATCGTGGGCATCGGCGGGGCACTGGCGGGCGCATCGACCATCCGGATCAACGATTCCGGACTGTCGCGGATGGCCACCAACCACCTGATCCAGCTGGGCCACACGCGCATAGCCCACCTGACCGGTGATCCCGCGCTTAACCAGGACTTCAAACTGCCAGGAATCCGCCAGGCCGGATTCGAGGCCGCAATGAAGAACGCGGGCTTGCCTGTCCGGCCTGAATGGCAGATCTCCGCCGACTTCACCATCCAGGGCGCGTATACAAGCGCGCGCCGGCTCCTCGGCATGGGGACCGAACGGCCCACGGCCGTCTTCGCGGCGTCGGACGAGATGGCGATCGGCACCATCCTCGCCGCCCGCGACTTTGGCCTCAGGGTTCCGCACGACCTGTCCGTCATTGGCATGGACGGCCACGAGCTCGGCGAGGTCTTTGGGCTGACGACCATTAACCAGGATGCCCGCGGCCAGGGCGCCCTCGCTGCCCGGCTCCTGCTGGAAACGCTCGACGCCGGCACCCCTGCCGGTAACGATGGCTCCGCAACTGACCGGGAGTACCCGACGGAACTGGTTATCCGCACCAGTACGGCCGTACCGCCTGCTTAAGCTTGTTCCGCCGTCGTTTCCTCTGGGCTGCCGCCCATAAAGCGGACATACCGTTCAAGCACCGTTGGCCAGCCTGCGGCGTAGTCTGCCCGGGTACGCGCCGGGTCCTCGGCACCCTCCCAGCCGTCATGCACCAAACGGACCTCGGTATCATCACCCACGCCCCTGAAGGCCACACGCAGCTCCGTGGACCACAACGCCGTGGTTCCCGGATGCCAGGTCGCATGGAACGACAGGGGCGGCTGCCAGTCGTCGATGGTCCCCCAGATCGACGTCCGGCCATCGTCAGCGGTTTCCAGGATCAGGTTTTCTTCAAATTCCACGTATGACCCGGCGCCGTAGACGCCATGGGACTCCAGCGGCCACCAGAGGTGCGTGTGGTCGGTGAACCCGGCAAAAGCCTGGCCCACGTGGCCGGGAACCGTCACCGTCAGGATCAGGGGGTCCAGGGCGTCCGCAGCGTCTGAAGCATCCGGGGTGGGGCCACCTGCGTGGCTGAAGAGGTTGTCCATGGACACCAACTTTACCCGCGGGGCAGTCGTGGGAATCTTCCTCCCCAGGACCCTCTCGCAGTTCCTGCGGGTTTTCTCCGACGCTCTCGCGGTTGTTGCTGGTTTTGGGCTGCGGTCGTATGGTTCTCTGCATGGTGGTGAGAGAGGATCAGCCAAAAACCGACAGGATGTGAGAGAGGGTCCGTCCAGAACCTGCAGGATGTGAGAGAGGGTCCGACGGGGTGTGGGGGTGGGTTTTGTGGGTGGGTGGTTAAAGTGGGAGAGCCTCCAGAGTGTGTCTGGAGGCTCTCGACCTAATGATGTTCCGGCGGTGACCTACTCTCCCACACCCTCCCGGGTGCAGTACCATCGGCGCTGTGGGTCTTAGCTTCCGGGTTCGGAATGGGACCGGGCGTTTCCCCCACGCTATGACCGCCGTAACCCTGTTACCCGTCACGCACCCGGGGGTGTGTGTGGGAAGTCTGTGGTTACAACATGCTCCTGTTGAGGGAGCTGTGGTGTTGTTATGTAGTTGTGGTTTGTTCCTCAAGCAACGGGTTTGTTGTTTGGGAACCACATAGTGGACGCAAGCAGTCTTGTTTCTTTGTACCGCCCCTTGGTTGCAAACGCTTTTGAACCGCTTGCGGGGTGGTGTGTGGTGTAAGTTATCGGCCTATTAGTACCGGTCAGCTTCACGAGTCGTTAGTCCTCGCTTCCACATCCGGCCTATCAACCCAGTG
>NZ_JAVDWK010000011.1:0-202031 GCF_031457335.1 Arthrobacter sp. BE255
ACCCCCCCCCAAAAATAGTTTGTTTTGGGGGTTTTAGGTCCCCGGGGTTGGGTTTTTCCTACGCCACCGGGGGGGGGCGTACACCTTTTCCCAAACGGGCCCCCCCCCGCCGTCGTATGCCGAGCTGGGTGAGACCCGGGCTGTTAGCTGGGAACCGTGAGGCCCGTGCGTGCCATGGCGTCCGTGTAGGCCACGCGCATTTCCTCGAGGTACTGTTCCTGCCGTGCGGGCGTGCCGGCGAAGGCGCGGCCGCTCAGGGACCGGACCTTGTAGGTCTTGAGGCCGCGGCGCCAGATCATGGGAACCTCGGTCTTGAGCAGCAGGTTGGCCAGGCGGTTGGCTTCGGTGCCGTGCGCCACGATGACCGAGGCGCGGGGGACCAGGGCAAGGAACTTCAGCAGCGGCTTCAGGCCGGACGAAATCTGGTCCGGCGTGAACTTGCCGTTGACCTCGCCCGGAGTGTGCCACGGGTGGACGTTCCACGGCATCACGAACTCCGGACGCAGGCCCAGCTTCCACTGGATGCCCAGCATGCGGGTGGCTGCGTCGTCGTCGCCGGCAGTGATGAAACCGGACTTGTCCGCTTCCCCAATGTTCGAGTAGAGGCTGATGATGCGGCACTCGTCCACATCGTGCATCGGGTCGACGTACGGGACTTCGGTGTGGGGCTTGACGCTCTGCAGGGAATCGCACAGCTCGTTGACGGCGGCAACGTTGGGTTCGTAACGGCGGCTCAAAAGCTGCTCACGGAAAGATTCGGGTGCCAGGGCTGTCATGTAGTGCTATGTCTCCTGCGGGGCTAGGTGCTGCTGCCAATCCGGAAAATGGGCGCGGTGGGGCACGCCGCAGTCCGGGATGGTTTGAAATGTGGTGGACCGATTCCTGGTCGGTCTCTACCAGTCTAGCAAGCCCCGCGAAACGAAACGCCGGGCCGCCTTAAGCAAATAGTGGCGGAGGACGGACCGCAGGGCGCGAGGCGGTCCGGTCCTGTGTCCCTGCGTGGCCCGCGACCGCGCGCTGACACGGGATAATCGGGCGGCATCGGCTAAACTTGGGTGGTAAGAGCCCCGGAACTCTTGCGTTGGCAGGCCGCACTTCGGACCTGGCAAGGCTGGTCCATTCGGGGCATTCTCATGAACGGCGCTGCACCAGGCCTGCCATTTCGGTGGACAGCCTGGCCGGCCCGAACGAATGGGGGAGGATCCCATGCCAGCAATCGTGATCGTAGGAGCCCAGTGGGGCGACGAAGGAAAAGGCAAGGCCACTGACCTTTTGGGCGGCCGCGTCGACTACGTCGTCAAGCCGAACGGCGGCAACAATGCCGGGCACACCGTCGTCGTAGGCGGTGAGAAGTATGAGCTCAAGCTCCTTCCTGCCGGCATCCTCAGCCCCAACGCGGTCCCGATCATCGGCAACGGCTGCGTGGTGAACCTTGAGGCCCTGTTCCAGGAAATCGACGGGCTGGAAGCACGCGGCGCCGACACATCGAAGCTCCGCGTTTCGGCCAACGCCCACCTCGTTGCCCCCTATCACCAGGTGCTGGACAAGGTTACCGAGCGTTTCCTCGGCAGCCGTGCCATCGGCACTACCGGCCGCGGTATCGGCCCGGCCTACATGGACAAGGTGGCCCGCCTAGGCATCCGTGTCCAGGATGTTTTTGACGAATCAATCCTCCGCCAGAAGGTGGAAGGGTCGCTGCGCCAGAAGAACGATCTCCTGGTGAAGATCTACAACCGCCGCAGCGTTGTGGTGGAGGAGATCGTGGAGTACTTCCTGTCCTTCGCCGACCGCCTGCGCCCGCTGGTCATCGACAGCACGCTGGTCCTGAACACCGCACTGGACGAGGGCAAGGTGGTCCTGATGGAGGGCGGCCAGGCCACCTTCCTGGACGTTGACCACGGCACGTACCCGTTCGTCACGTCATCCAACCCCACCGCGGGCGGCGCCTCCGTGGGTTCCGGCATCGGCCCCACCCGCATCTCACGGTCCATCGGCATCATCAAGGCGTACACCACCCGCGTTGGTGCCGGCCCGTTCCCCACGGAGCTCTTCGACGAGATGGGCATGTACCTGCAGAAGACCGGCGGTGAGTTCGGCGTCAACACCGGCCGTCCCCGCCGCTGCGGCTGGTACGACGCCGTCCTGGCCCGCCATGCGTCGCGCGTCAACGGCTTCACGGACTACTTCGTGACCAAACTGGACGTCCTGACCGGCATCGAGCAGATCCCCGTCTGCGTGGCCTACGACGTCGACGGTGTGCGCCACGACGAAATGCCCATGACGCAGACCGAGTTCCACCACGCCGTGCCCATCTTCGAGTACTTCGAAGGCTGGACCGAGGACATCACCGGCGCGCGCACCCTGGCGGATCTGCCGGAGAACGCCCGCAACTATGTGCTGGCCCTGGAAAAGCTCTCCGGGACGCGGTTCTCGGCCATTGGCGTGGGCCCGGACCGGGACCAGACGATCGTGGTCAACGACCTCATCAACGACTGACGTTTTAGTACGTACGACGGCGGCGGGTCACCCCGGGTTCCTAAGGAACCTTGCGGGTGGCCCGCCGCTTTGTTCTGCCGGGGGTTGAACGCAATTTACACAGGGTTAACCCGGCCGGTCTTGTGAGGCTGCAGGCGCTGCCGGGAGACTTGATGTACAAGCTGAACTGATCAACAGATCGTTCGACCAGACCCGTGGGAGACCGGCGCAGAGATGTGTTCCGGACCGTCCGGTGGCGAAGACGTTGCCCGGACAGGACCCTACAGACCGGAAGGATTTGCCATGGCCGGGAAGTTTGAAGTTTTCTTGGACTCCGATTCACGATTCAGGTTCCGTCTCACGGCGCCTGACGGCACGGTGATGGCCGTGTCCGAAGCCTATGAAGATAAGTCCGCTGTCGCCGCCGGGATCGCCGCGGTCCGTGAGTGCGCCGGAACAGGGCTGGTCACCGATCTCTGCACCGCCGCCAACGTCAGTCAGCCTGCGCCCGTTGTGGCGCCCGCCAAGGTCCAGACGAACTGTGATGACCAGCGCGTACCAGCCACGAGGGTGCACTCGTTCGCCAATGCCAAGGCGCCGCGCAGGCAGGTCGCTTCGCCGCGCTGGACCGGGGCAGCCTAAGGTCCAGCGCCGCAGGAGCCAGCCCCCGTCACCGGCCTCCAAAAGTTTTTTGGAACGGGGCGTAACCCTTGGACCGCCCCGGTCGATTACCCCTATGAAAGCGCCGGACTGGAACCTGTCCCCCATCATGTTCCAGCCCGGCTCTTTTTTGCTTCGGCAGGACACGGAAGTGACAGGGATCCGGCACCCGAATCGGGCGCCGGTGGGCACGGTGGCACGGTTACCGCAGGGTAAAGTTAGTTGGGCAAGGGCATTCCGCGGAAGCGTCACTGGCCCTAGACTGAGCAAGCAAAGTCCCCTCCACCGAAAGCCCTACGTCCGTGACCGATGCGCTGACTGACGATGTATTGCGGGCTGGCGCCGGCGATCCGGAACTCTTCAGCCTCGTGTACCGAAGTTACGCGTCACAGGTCCTGGGCTATCTCACAGCCCGCGGTGTTGAAGATCCGGAGGCTGTTATGCAGGATGTCTTCCTCGCGGTCCTCCCGCGCCTGGAGACCGTCACGGGCGGAATGCAGGGCCTGCGCACCTTTATCTTCTCGGTGGCCCACGCCCGGATGGTGGACGACCACCGCCGGCAAAGCCGCACCCCCGCGAAGCTCCCGTTCGACGCCGAGCTGGACCTGCGCGAGGAATCATCCGCCGAAGCCGAAGCCCTTGCGAGGGTCTCGCCGTCGGAGGTCCTTGACCTGCTCCAGGGGCTGCTGGACGAGCAGAAGGAAGTGCTGACCCTGCGCATAATCGGCGGCCTGACCGTGGACCAGGTTGCCGCCGTCATGGGGAAAAGCCCGGGCGCCGTGAAGCAACTCCAGCGGCGGGCTTTGAACAGACTCCGCGAGGAAACCTCAGTGAAGGAATATGTGGCGCCATGACTCCTCAAGCCAGCCGTTTGACGGACACCGTGGAGTCGATGCTGCTCGATGCCGGGCAGGAGCAGGACACCGAACTGCGTGCAGCGCTCCTGTCGCTGGGCACACTGGCTTCCTTGCCGGCGCCGGTTCCCAATGCACAGCTTGCCGCCCTGCTGGCCTCCCGGCCGGACGAGCTGACACGCCGGCGCAGGCAGCGGCGGCACCGGAACCGGTCCGCCATCGTGGGCCTTGCTGTCGTAGCGGGCATGGGCCTCGGCGTCACCGGGGTCGCCGCCAGCGCGTCCGGGCCCGCCGGGAAGGCCAGCCTCTCTGTGCAGCACCTGCTGGAAGACTGGGCGCCCCCGTGGAACGTGTCCGGGCTGCCAGCTGCCGCCCCTGCCATCGGAACGGTCCCGGAACCCGCGCCGGTGGAGCCAGGCCCAGCGCAGGACCTCTCGACGGCGGACAGTCAGAAACAGTACGTGCCGGACCAGCCCGCTGCGCCGGACACCACCCCGGACCGTACTGCTGAAGCAGAACCGAACGACGGCGGCGCTGACGCCCAGGCCGGGTCCGGTTCGGCCGGGGCTTCCGGCGGGGCAAAGAATCCCAAGGAACAGGGACAGCTCCCGGAGGTTTCGCACTCCCAGGAAGCGGGTCAATCCACGGAGCCTGTGCGGCAGTCGCTGGAGAAAACGGAGAAGTTGCTGGCCGACGTCGTGCCGGGGAAATCCGTCTCCAAGGAGGCCGGCAACGGGTCCGGCAAATCCGGGTCCGGCAAGAAAACAGATCCCGGTGCCAAGTGGCTCAAGAAGTTTAGCCGCTAACCACCCACCGCCGGTAGCCCGTAGGCTTGCCTCATGGGGCACACCAACGATCCTGCAGTCATTGAGCGCCTGATGCGAAACAAAGGGCGGTGGGCCATCGTGGGCCTGACCACCAATGAGTGGCGTGCGGCTTTCGACACGTCGCTGTTTATCCGGGACCGGCTGGGCATGGAAATCATCCCCGTCAACCTGCCGGGCGATACGGTGCACGGCGAACCCGGCTACAGCACCCTGGGTGACATTCCGCCCGAAAAGCAGCCCATCGACGTCGTTGACTGCTTTGTGAATTCGCACAAGGTAGGCGCGGTGGTGGACCAGGCCATAGCGGCGGGTGCCAAAGCCGTGTGGCTGCAACTGGGCGTCATCGACGAAGCTGCGGCGGAACGCGCCAAGGCAGCCGGCCTGGATGTGGTGATGAACGTCTGCCCCGCCCAGCAGGCGTGGAAGTACAACCTCTGACCCTCCGCGCGTTCAGGACTTGATCAGGTCCGGGTAGTGCCGCTCGGTCACATCCGGGTGGGCCCGCATCCGCCCCTTGAGCATATTCATGCCGAAGGACGCGAGCATCGGGTTGGACGGATCATCCGAGATTCCGCGGGCCTGTGCTTCCAGCTCCGGCGGCAGGGGCACGGGATCAATCACGGCGTCCAGCCGCGGCGACCAGAAGAACGGCACGGAATAACGGTCGACGCCGGGCGGCGGCGCCTGCACGCGGTGGATCGTCGCGGCGAGGTAGCCTTCGGTGGCGACTTCGAGCATTTCGCCCAGGTTCACCACCAGGGCGCCGGGGATGGGTTCGACAGGGGCCCATTCGGTGGCACCGGGCGGGAGGACCTCCAGGCCGCCGACACCGTCCTGCAGCAGGAGGGTGACGAACCCGTAGTCGGCGTGCGAGCCCACGCCCTGGTCACCGGCCGCTTCCACGACACCGCCGACATAGTGCACCAGTTTGCCCATCCAGGCGGGTGTGTCCCGGAACGGATCGTCGAAATATTCCTCGGGCAGCTGGAGCGAGACGGCGATGGCGCGCATCAGCTCCATGCCTACCGCAGACATCAGTTCCGCCCAGGCCATGGCGGCCTGCTTCAGCTCCGGCAGCGCTTCGTCCGGCCACTGGTTGTGCCCCTGGAGCAGCCAGTACGGCTGGTCGGCCGGGTAATCCGGGACGGGGTCGCGCTCCGGGGAATAGTCGATCTGTTCCCGGGCATCCGCCCGGCCCTGGGTGACCTCTGTGCCCATCCGGGTGTAGCCGCGGAAATGCGGTGAAAGCCGGTTATCGAGCTTCATCCGTTCCTCAAGCGGCAGATCGAAAAAGCGTTTGATGACAGCCAGGAGGTCCTCGGCCTGGCCCGGTGAGGCGCCGTAGCCGGTGAGCTGGAAGAAGCCGACGTTGTGGGTGGCGTTGCGCAGCTCTTCAATGAATTCCGGACTAAAGGGACCGTAGGGTTGGCGTGCGGTGCTCAGGTCCAGAACAGGTATGGTCGCCTGGTCATGTGACATGCTCGCAGACTAGCACCGGCGGCGGCCGCTTTGTAGGCTCACTGGATGGACCAAGCTGAACTCCGCGAAATCTGCCTGTCGTTTCCCGGTTCCTTCGAGGATTTTCCCTTCGGACCCGAAACCTCGGTGTTTAAGGTCCGGGCGCATGTTGCCGGCGGCGCCCGGCACGAAGCCAAGATGTTTGCGGCGTCCGCCATGGACGCCGACGACTGGTCGGTGAGCCTGAAATGCGAGCCCGCCCTGGCCGAGCAGCTCCGCGCCGCCCATCCCGAAATCACCGGCGCGTGGCACATGAACAAAACCCACTGGAACGGCGTGCGGCTCGACGGCGCCCTCCCCGATTCGATGGTCCGGGACATGGTGGAGGACTCCTACGACCTGGTGGTGTCGACCCTGAGCCGCAAGCAGCAGGAGCAGCTGGGCTGGGCCCGGTTAACGGGATCACGGGACGGGTCCGATGGCTGACAGGCGACTGGTGGGCGGGCGGCTCGATTATCCCGGAGTCGGCGCTACGGAGAATGGCCGGCCGCCGGCGGGATACTCCTGCCTGGTGTCACAGGTCTACCTTGGTGACGGGGTGGCACTGTACCGCCGGGTGGCGCACGGAATCCTGACGTGGGAGCTGCAGCGGCGGTCGAGGCTCCGGGTCCGCGCCGAATCCGACGTCGTCCGTCCGGGAACGCGTGTGGTGAGCGGCTTCGGCGTCGGGCCTTTCCGCATCAACGCACCCTGCGAAGTGGTATGGGTCCGACGGCCGGTGCCGGGTGAGGGCGCGCAGTCGGCCGGTTTCGGTTACGGGACATTGCCCGGACATCCGGCCCGCGGTGAAGAGGCGTTTGAAGTGGAGATTGACGACACGGGCCGCGTATTTTTGAAAATTACCGCCTTCAGCATGCCTGCCAACTGGTTCTACCGGGCAGGCGGCCTGGTGACCAGGGCGGCGCAAAGGCACGTCACTTCGCGATACGTTGAAGGGGCACGCCAACTCGCCGCAGGTGAAAGCTGATCAGAAGAAGGTACATGCTGGACCAAGAGACCCTTGACCGACTATGGAAGCAGAAGGATCCCGGGCTGTCCGAACAGCGCTTCAGGGAAGCCCTGGCCGATCCGGCCTACGACGCCGACGAAAAGGCCGAACTGGCCACCCAGCTGGGACGGGCCATCGGCCTGCAGGGACGCTACGAGGAGGCAGATGAGCTGCTGGACTCGGTGGACGGGGAGGAGGAACCCACCGTCGGCGTGCGGATCCTGCTGGAACGCGGCCGCGTCCTGAACTCCAGCGGGCACGCGGCCATGGCCGTGCCGCTGTTTGAGCAGGCCGCGGAGCTCGGCGACCACCTGGGCGAGGAGTACCTCGCCGTGGATGCGCTGCATATGCTCGCGATCGCCGACTCCGCCCATGCCGAGCTTTGGACCAAGAGTGCCATCGAATACGCGTCCACCGCCCACGATCCGCACACGCGGCGGTGGATGGTGGCGCTGCACCACAACCTGGGCTGGGCCCTGCACGGCGCCGGCCGCTTCACCGAGGCGCTCGTGGAGTTCCAGCTGGCCGAGCAGTGGGCCGAGCGGACCGGAACACCCGCCCAGCAGCAACACGCCCGGGAAGCCATCGAAGCCTGTGAGCTCGCCCTGGCTGCCGGCTGAGACAGATTCAACACCCCTCAACGGAAGGAAACCCCATGATCTTCATCGTGGTCAAATTCAAGGTCAAGCCCGACTGGTCCGAGCGCTGGCTCGGCCTTGTTGAGGACTTCACAACGGACACGCGGGAGGAGCCAGGCAACCTCTGGTTCGACTGGTCCCGCAGTGTGGATGACCCCAACGAGTTTGTGCTGGTGGAGGCCTTCAAGGACGACGCCGCCGGCGACCACGTCAACAGCACGCACTTCAAGCAGGCCATGGCGGACATGCCCCAGGCGCTGGCCGAAACACCCCGGATCATCAGCCGCCAGCTCGATGGCGACGGCTGGGACCGGATGGGAGAACTCACCATCTGATGTGGATCGGCTGGATTGAATTCGACATCCTCCTGGGCGACGTCCAAAGCCTGAAGGAAAAACGCTCACTCATCAGGCCGCTGCTGGCCGAGCTCAAGCGACGCTTCGATGTGTCCGTAGCAGAGGTGGGGGACCACGACCAGTACCGGCGTTCGCAGGTGGGAGCCGGTCTGGTGGCAGCAGACCGGGCGCACCTCGTGGAGGTGCTGGCCGCCGTCGAACGCTTTGTGGCCGCCCGGCCCGAGCTTGAGCTGCTCAGTGCACGGCAGCGGGAGCTCCACAGCGAGGATTAAAGCAACGCGGGGTCACTTCGCGCCCATCCCCAGGGGATTATTGGGCGGAAAGTGACCCCGCGTTGCTTTAGCGGTGGGGACTAGCCGAAGTACTTCGGCAGGGTTGCCTCGTGCGCTTCGCGGAGGGCATCGAGGGAGAGGGTGTCCACGCCGTTGATCTCCAGCTGGTTGCTGTCAGCATCCACCACGCCGATCCGGACGTGGGCGAACCCGCGGGCGGTGCACATGTCCGTGAAGCGGACTTCCTCGGAGCGTGGTACGCCAACAATTGCACGGCCCTGGGTCTCGGAGAACAGTGCCGTGAAGAGGTCCACGCCGTCGCGGTCCAGGACGTCCTGCAGGGCGATCCGGGCGCCGACGCCGTAGCGCAGTGCGGACTCAACGAGGGCTGCCGCGAGGCCGCCTTCGGAGAGGTCGTGCGCGGAGTCCACCATACCGTCGCGGGATGCGTTGATCAGGATTTCACCCAGCGCGCGCTCGGCGGCGAGGTCAACCTTGGGCGGGAGCCCACCGAGGTGGCCGCGCATGTTGGCCCATTCGGAACCGTCCAGCTCGGCCGCCGTCGTGCCCAGCAGGTAGATGGCCTGGCCATCTTCCTTCCAGCCCGACGGCGTGCGGCGGGCGACGTCGTCGAGCTTGCCCAGGACTGCCACCACGGGGGAGGGGTGGATGGGCGTGGTGCCGGTCTGGTTGTACAGCGAGACGTTGCCGCCGGTGACCGGGATGCCCAGCACCATGCAGGCGTCGGACAGGCCGCGGATGGCCTCGGCGAGCTGCCACATCACGTCCGGGTCCTCGGGGGAGCCGAAGTTCAGGCAGTCGCTGACGGCCATCGGCACGGCGCCGGAGGTGGCCACGTTGCGGTAGGCCTCGGCCAGCGCCAGCTGTGCGCCGTGGTACGGGTCAAGGTAGGTGTAGCGGCCGTTGGCGTCGGTGGCCAGGGCAACGCCCAGGCCGGTTTCCTCGTCCACGCGGACCACGCCGGCGTCGTCCGGGAACGCCAGGGCGGTGTTGCCGCCGACGTACCGGTCGTACTGGTTGGTGATCCAGTCCTTGCTGCACATGTTCGGCGAAGCCACCAGCTCGGTGACGGCAGCTGCCAGTTCCGCGGGGGCGGAGGGGCGGCCGGCGTCCTGGACTGATCCGGTGAAGGAATCGGCCTGGACGGAGTCCTGCCATTCGGGGCGTGCGTACGGGCGGTCGTAGACCGGACCGTCGTGGGCCACAGTGCGCGGGTCGACGTCGACGATGACTTCGCCGTCCCAGGTGATGATCAGGCGGCCGGTGTCGGTCACTTCGCCCAGCCAGGAGTACTCCACGGCCCATTTGTCCATCACAGCTTCGAACGCGGCGATGTTCTCGGGGGTGACCACGGCCATCATGCGTTCCTGCGACTCCGACATCAGGATTTCGCCCGGAGTCAGGGTGGGGTCGCGCAGCAGGACGGAGGTCAGCTCAACCTCCATGCCGCCGTCGCCGTTGGAGGCGAGCTCGGACGTGGCGCAGGAAATGCCAGCGGCGCCGAGGTCCTGGATACCCTCAACCAGGGAGCCCTTGAACAGCTCCAGGCAGCACTCGATCAGGACTTTCTCGGCGAACGGGTCGCCCACCTGGACGGCGGGGCGCTTGGACGGCTTGGTGTCGTCGAAGGACTCGGAAGCCAGCACTGAGGCGCCGCCGATGCCGTCGCCGCCGGTGCGTGCACCGAACAGGACCACCTTGTTGCCCTTGCCGGAGGCGTTGGCGAGGCGGATGTCCTCGTGGCGCATGACGCCGACAGCCAGTGCGTTGACCAGCGGGTTGCCCTGGTAGACGGAGTCGAACACCATCTCGCCGCCGATGTTGGGCAGGCCCAGGGAGTTTCCGTAGCCGCCGATGCCGGCAACGGCACCGTGCATGACGCGGGCGGTGTCCGGGTGGTCGATGGCGCCGAAGCGCAGCGGGTCCATCACGGCCACCGGACGGGCGCCCATGGAGATGATGTCGCGGACAATGCCGCCGATGCCGGTGGCGGCACCCTGGTAGGGCTCCACGAACGACGGCGAGTTGTGGGACTCGATCTTGAACGTCACGGCCCAGCCGTCGCCCAGGTTGGTGACGCCGGCGTTCTCGCCGATGCCCACCAGCATGTCCTTCTTCATCTCGTCGGTCACCTTGTCGCCGAACTGGCGCAGGTGGTTCTTCGAGGACTTGTAGGAGCAGTGCTCGCTCCACATGACGGAGTACATTGCCAGTTCCGCGCCGGTGGGGCGGCGGCCCAGGACCTTGACGACCTCGTCGAACTCGTTCTGCTTCAGGCCCAGTTCGGCCCAGGGGAGTTCGGTGTCCGGCGTCTTGGCGGCGTTCTCGACGGTGTCGATGTTGAACTTCTTGGCGGTCTCGACAGGCTCGACCACCGAATTGATCTCGGTCATTTGCTGCCTCCCACAATCTTGTTCAATACGGAGGTGAAGAAACCCAGGCCGTCGGTGTCTGAGCTGCCGATGCCGTCCAGCGACTGGGGTCCGAAGCCGGCCTCAACGGCGTGCTCCGGGTGCGGCATAAGTCCCACCACGTTGCCGGCGGCGTTGGAGATGCCGGCGATGTCGCGGCGCGAGCCGTTCGGGTTGAAGCCCACGTAGCGGAACACCACGCGGCCTTCGGCTTCGAGTGCGTCCAGGACCTTCTCGTCAGCGATGTACTGGCCGTCCTGGTTTTTCAGCGGCACGGTGATTTCCTGGCCGGCCTCGTAGTCCAGGGTCCAGGCGGTGTTGCTGTTTTCAACCCGGAGGACCTGGTCGCGGCACATAAACTTCAGGTGGTCGTTCTTGATCATGGACCCGGGCAGCAGGTGCGACTCGGTCAGGATCTGGAAACCGTTGCAGATACCCAGCACGGGCAGCTTGGCGTCCGAGTTCGCGGCGTCGATGATCTTGGACATCAGCGGGGCGAAACGGGCGATGGCGCCGGCGCGCAGGTAGTCGCCGTAGGAGAATCCGCCGGGAATCACGACGGCGTCCACGTCACCGAGGTTGGTGTCGGCGTGCCAGAGCGGCACTGCGGTACCGCCGGCCAGCCGGACCGCACGGGCGGCGTCGCGGTCATCAAGCGTGCCGGGGAAGGTGACCACGCCGATCTTCGCGCCCGCGAGGCGCGGCTCAGCGGCGACGGCGATTGCCTCGCCGATCAAGGGAAGTTCAGTCATCTCAGGCCTCGACGACCTCGACGTTGACGACGTCTTCAATCACGGGGTTGGACAGCAGGGTCTCGGCTGCCTCACGGGCCTGGGCCAGGATTGCGTCGGTCACCTCGCCGTCGACGGTCAGTTCAAAGCGCTTGCCCTGGCGGACAGAGCTAAAGCTGGTGAAGCCCAAACGGGGGAGTGCACCCACGATGGCCTTCCCCTGCGGGTCCAGAATCTCGGGCTTGGGCATGACGTCAACAACGATCCGGGGCATCCGGCAACTCCTGTGCGTGAGCATTGGGTAAGGGCGCAGCGGAGTGGTGCCGTCTCACGCCGTTCCGCTGTGTTGAGGGGTGCTTCTTGAACAGTGTGGACGGGCGCTCCGCGAGCTTGCTAGCCCATTCTACCGGGCATGGGGCCGCACTCTGTATTCGGCGGAACAGCGGCTGCTCTGGCCCTGCGCGCACACCGTCACTAGGATTGCGGAATGGCTGAGAAATCGAAATCCGTGCTGTTGCCCGTGGTAGCCGTTGCCGTTTTCGCCGGGCTGGGCCGCATGGTCCTGCAGAAGATCAAAGCTGACCGGGCTGCCCGGGAAACCCGCGTGGCAGGTCCCGTCGATGAAAAGACCCGGCAGTGGATCAGTGACGTAGTCCGGACGCCACGCCAGTAGGCGCCATCGCGTGACGTTTGATCAAGCGGCCCCATCAGGGGCCGCTTTTTTGTTCCCCGGAAACATGTCCTGCAAAGAACCTTCCCCTGTGACCTTTCACACCCTACGGTGGTAGGACGTCGTATGTGGCATGTAGAACCTATGTGAAGGTCCGCCTGCCGCAGCCGAACATTCCCGCATCGCCGCCAGCCGGCGCAGTGAAAGGACAATCAATTTGCCACTCATCACCCAACGCAGCAGGCATCGGTCCCTGGGACGAACAGCAGGTGCGGGCATCGTGGCCCTCGCCTTGCTGGCCGGTCCGGGGATGGCCGCCCAGGCGGCCCCCATTCCCTCCAACAGTCCGACGGCGGGTCCCGGCTCCTTCGCGGAGGGAAACCTCGCGGCCGACCGGACGGCCAGCAACTTCTTCTACCGGATTCCGGCCCTCACCTACCTCGGGAACGGAGTAGTGCTGGCCGCCTGGGACGGCCGCCCGGGCAGTTCCGCCGACGCACCGAACCCAAATTCGATCGTGCAGCGCCGCAGTACCGACGGCGGCCAGACCTGGGGTCCCGTGCAGGTCATCGCCGCAGGCCACCCGGGCGACGCGACCAGCCCGAAATACGGCTACAGCGACCCGTCCTACATCCACGACGCCGAAGCCGGCAAGGTCTTCGCGTTCTTTGTGTACTCCAAGGACCAGGGCTTTGGCGGCAGCCAGTTCGGCAACGACGATGCCGACCGCACCGTGATCTCCTCAGCTGTCATCGAGTCCTCCGACGGCGGCCTCACCTGGAGCCAGCCGCGGCTTATCACCAATGTGACCAAGCCCGGCACCAGCAAAACCAGCCCGGAGGCCGGCGATGTGCGCTCCAACTTCGCGTCCTCCGGCGAAGGCATCCAGCTCAGGTACGGCCCCCACGCAGGGCGCCTGATCCAGCAGTACGCCGGCGATGTGCGCCAGGCCGATGGCACCAACAGGATCCAGGCGTACAGCGTCTACTCCGATGACCACGGCGCCACGTGGCAGAAGGGCGCCAACGCCGGCGACCGGATGGACGAGAACAAAACCGTTGAACTCTCCGACGGCCGCGTCCTGCTGAACTCCCGCGACAACGCCAACCAGGGCTACCGCAAGGTGGCCATCTCCACCGACGGCGGCGCCACCTACGGCCCAGTCGCGCAGGACACCGAACTGCCCGATCCCGCCAACAACGGGGCCATTGCACGGATGTTCCCCAACGCGGCACAGGGTACAGCGGAAGCCAGGAAGCTGATCTTCACCAACGCAAACTCCAGGACCGGCCGCGAAAACGTCTCCGCCCGGATCTCCTGCGACGACGGCGCCACCTGGCCAGGCGTGCGCACCATCCGCTCCGGCTTTTCCGCCTACTCCACCGTGACCCGCCTGGAAGACGGCAAGTTTGGCGTCCTCTATGAGGGTAACTACACGGACAACATGCCGTTCGCGAAGTTCGACGACGCCTGGCTGAACTACGCCTGCGCCCCGCTGTCCGTCCCCGCAGTCACCACGGCTCCCGGTGCCACCCGGCAGGTCGCCGTGACGGTCACCAACCAGGAAACCGCCACACTCTCAGGCGCAAACGCGACTGTCTACACCCCGGGCGGATGGTCCGCCACCACGGTGCCGGTTCCCGACGTCGCACCCGGCGCCTCGGTGACCGTCGACGTGGCCCTGACCGCCCCCGCGAACGCCAGTGGCCCGCAGAACCTCAACGCGGCATTCACGACGGCGGATGGCCGGGTTTCGCAGTTCACCTTCACCGCCACCGTGCCGGTGGCCCCACAGGTCGGGCTGACCGTCAGCGGGAGTGCGCCGACACGCGATGTCGTCGCCAGCCCGTACCAGGTGGGCGAAGTCCTCGGCTACTCGTTCACGGTCAAGAGCACCGCGAACGTCACGGCCAACGCCGTGCCGGTTTCCGGGACTTTCGACTCCGGCTTCCTCCCGCCGTCGGCCCCGAACTGCCGGTTCAACAACCTGGCCGCCGGAGCCAGCTACAACTGCACCACCGCCAGGCACGTCATCACGGCGGCGGACGTCGAGCGCGGCTACTTCGTGCCCGAGGCGGGGTTTAGCATCACTGCCAGCGCGACGCCGTCGCTCACCAAAACGGTTCCGTTCACCGGCGCCGCGGTCGCCTTGCGCGACGGACTTGTTGCCGCCGACATCGGCGGAGCGCGTGCCGACGCCGGGCGTGACCTGTCAGCCCAGCCGTACGCGGCAGGCGAGCCCGTCCCGTACACGTTCACGGTGAAGAACACGAGCCCGCTGGTTGAAAAAGTGGTCCCCACCGCCGGCAACTTCACCCCCTTTGTCCCGGAAGGCCCCGGCAACTGCCGCTACAGCACGCTGGCGGCGGGCCAGGGTTACCAATGCACCACGCCGCGTCACACGGTGACTGCCGAAGAAGTTGAGCAGGGCTTTTTCGTTCCGGCCACAAACTGGGAAATCAGCGCAGCAGGCCAAAGCACCAGAAGCTACCAGGTGGACGGCGGCGAAGTGGACCTCACAGTCCGCGAGCCGAAGCTTGAGGGTACCGTTTCCGCTCAGTGGGAAGACGCCGACGGCGACCGGTTCGCAAGCGTAGGTGACCCCGTCACGTATACGTACACCCTGGGCAACGCGGGCAATGTGGCGCTGACCGGGCTTAACGCGCTGGACACGGGAATCACTGAATCCGCGCTGGCCGTTGGCGGCACCGCGGCGGCCACGCGGGTCCATGTGCTGACTGCCGCTGACGTCGCTGCGGGACGCCTGGGTGGCGTCACCTTCGGGGCGACGGCACGCAACGGCTCCAAAGCGGTCAGTGTGCAGGTTGAAGGGGACCCGCTGGTGCTGACGGTCCAGCCCGCGCAGCCGGAGGGTGAGCCTGTACTGGCGGTCCAGGACCTCGAAGGCCAAGCGGCCCCCTTTGACCTGGGCACTGCGGACAAATACCGCAACGGCCAGAAGATCACCCTGGAGGGTCTCGCCTACGGCCAGTGGTACTACGTCTACCTCAACAAGATGGCCTACCGGATCGGCTGGATCTTCCCCACCACCGCGAACACGGTGGAGTTCATCCTCCCGTCCGACGTGCAGAACGGCCGCGACGACGTGGTGGTCCTGGACAAAGACGGCCGGCAGGTGTCCTTCGACAGGCTCCAGGTCACACCTAAGGGCGACCGGGGCTAACAGCATCTGACGCATCCTGGCAGCGGCCCGGCGACAGTGCCGGGCCGTTGTCATGACAACCAAATTGACAGATTCAAAAATCATCTGTGGCTTATGTCATATTCGTCTATCAGTCTGTACTGTTTGAATCGGCTGGTCTCCCCGGATTACAAGATCTGTAATTACGGTTGTCGTCTTCCAGCTGCCACGGGCCGGACACGCGCCGGGCCCGTGCCTCGTGAAAGGTGTAGTCGCTCGTGAAATCAACTGGAAAGAGCCCCATCCGGGGCGGGGGGCTCCGGAAAGCGACGGCGTTGGCCGTGGGTTTGCCGCTTCTCCTCACTTCAATGGCGTTGAGCCCCGCTACCGCGGCGCCCGTCGAACCAAACACGGTAGTAACTCCGCGGACCGTCAACCCCGCCGACTACCCGGCAGGCCGCTACATCGTGGTCCTGGCCGAGAAGCCAGCAGCCACGTACGACGGCGCGACGCCCGGGCTGGCAGCGACGAAGCCGCAAAGCGGCCGTAAGCTCGATGCGGAACGCCCCGAAGTCCAGCAGTACCAGGCACACCTCGAGGAAAAACAGAACTCCGTTGCCGCGGCGGAAAGCATCCAGATCAAGCGGAAGTACACGGCCGCCATCAACGGCTTCTCGGCCGATCTCACCGCCGAGCAGGCCGTGAAGCTCGCCAAGGATCCTGCCGTGCTGATGGTGGCCAAGGATACCGAGAACGCTCCGGACTACTCCACCACGGACTTCCTCAAACTCAGCGGAGCCAACGGACTCTGGAACACCGCCTTCGGCGGCCAGGAGAATGCCGGCAAGGGCGTTGTGGTGGGTGTCATCGACTCCGGCTACACGCCGTCCAGCCCCTTCTTTGCCGGCAGCGACGTCCAGCCGCTCAGCGGCGAGGCCCAGGTTGGTGTCCCGTACCGCACGGCCGACGGCAAAATCGCCATGCTCAAGTCCGACGGCGACACGTTTATCGGCGAGTGCCAGAAGGGCCAGGGATCCGGAGCGACTTTCAATGGAGATGACTGCAACTCCAAGGTCCTGAGCGCACGCTACTTTGCAGACGACTTCCTGAAATACGTGGCGCCCAAGAACCGGGCGCCCGAGGAACTGATTTCGCCTGTTGACGTCGGGAGCCACGGCACGCACACGGCCAGCACGGCCGCAGGCAACGCCAACGTCAGGGCCAACCTTGGCGCCACCGACATGGGCATCACCAGCGGCGTGGCGCCGGCGGCAAAACTCTCCATCTATAAAATCTGCTGGGAGGATGACAACCCGGACACTGGCGGCTGCTACAGCTCTTCCTCCGTCGCCGCAATCAACCAGGCCATCCTCGACGGCGTGGACGTCCTGAACTACTCCATCTCCGGCAGCACCTCCACCACCACGGATCCGGTGTCCTTGGCCTTCCTGTCCGCGGCCTCGGCCGGCATCTTCGTTGCGGCATCCGCCGGAAACTCAGGACCCACCGCGAGCACTGTCAACCATGGTGCGCCCTGGCTGACCACTGTTGCCGCCAGTTCCTTCTCCACGGAACTGCAGGGAACCGTCGAATTCGAAGACGGCAGCAAGTTCCGCGGGGCCAGCCTGATGGCCACTCCCGTTCCCGCGAGCAACGTGGTTCTCGCCGCAGCCGCCGCGGCAGCCGGCGCTGCAAATCCCGAACTGTGCGCCCCCAACGCACTGGATCCCGCCAAGGTGGCAGGCAAGATCGTTGTCTGCGACCGCGGGGTGGTTGACCGGGTGGCCAAGAGCGCCGAAGTGAAGCGGGCCGGCGGGATCGGGATGATCCTGGTGAACCTGGCCACGTCCTCCGAAGACCTGGACCGCCACTCCGTCCCGACAGTCCACGTGAACCCGCCGGCAACGCAGCAGATCAAGGACAAGATCACCGCCAACCCCGCCATCAAGGTTGCGCTGGTGAACAAGGACACCACCGGCCTTCCGGTGGCACCGCAGCCGCAGATTGCCGGGTTCTCCTCCCGCGGCCCGCTGATTGCCACCGGCTCGGACCTGCTCAAGCCTGATGTGGCTGCACCCGGTGTTGCCGTGCTTGCGGGTGTGTCACCCATCGGCTCGGGCGGCGACCAGTTCGGCATGATGTCCGGAACATCGATGGCCGCGCCCCACGTCGCCGGCTTCGGTGCGCTGATCCTTGCCAAGAACCCCGGCTGGTCTCCGGCCACCATCAAATCAGCCATGATGACCACGGCCGGTGAGGTCAAGAACGCCGACGGCACCCGCAACGGCGACGTCTTCGCCACCGGTGCCGGCCAGGTGGACGTTGCCAGGGTCCTCGATCCGGGACTGGTCTACGACAGCACCGAGGATGACTATTTGAAGTTCATCCAGGGCACGGGCCTTGACCTGGGCATCCCCGGGCTGGGGAGCACCGCGCCGCGGGACATGAACGTCGCCTCGTTCGCGCTGGGTGCGCTCACGGGCAAGACCGAGGTCACCCGGACGGTCACTGCTTTGACGCCGGGTGTCTACCGGGCCAAGGCGGACGTTCCGGGCATCAAGGTGACCGTGACGCCGTCGATCCTGAGCTTCAGCGCCGCCGGCGAGAAGCGCACCTTCAAGGTCAGGTTCGAAAACACCAGCGCAGCACTGGGGCAGTTCGCCATGGGCAGCCTGGTCTGGCAGGGTGCCGGCAAGAACGTGGCGTCCCCCGTGGCGGTACGCCCGCAGTCGGTGGTGGCCCCGGCGAACCTGGCGTTCAGCTCGGCAGGTGGCACGGGCCAGGGTGACATCCCCGTGGTCTCCGGTACCAACGCCCCCGTGAAGATCACCCTGGACGGACTGTCCAAGGCTGACTCCTCGGCCATCGAACTGGTTCCCGGGCCGCTGGCACTGGAGACCGACGGGTCCAACTTCGCCAAGGAAGTCACCGTTCCGGCAGGATCGCCGTTGGCCAAGTTCTCTGTGTACTCCTCGGATGAAGCCGCCGACTTCGACATGGTGGTCTTCAACCCGGCAGGACAGGTACTCCTCGCCCAGACTGCCTCGGCCAGCGAATCGATTTCTGTTCCCAACCCGGCTGCCGGGGTGTACACGATCTTCGTGAACCTCTATGCGAGTCCGAACGGGCAGCCCACCAAGGCTTCCGTGGACGCGGCTGTGCTGGGGGCCAATGTAGGAAACGCCACCGTGACCCCGAATCCGCTGCGGCTCGGTAACGGCCAGGCGGGAGTTGTGAAGCTCCAGTGGAAGGATCTCGCTGCAGGCTCCTACATCGGCCGGGTGACGTTCGCCGGTTCAAGCGTGCCCACGTTCGTTTCGGTGGCGGTCACCCCCGGTGGCGCCGTGGTGGTCCCGGATGACGAAACAGCCGACGACCCGGCCGCCGCGGACAAGGCGGACAAGGCCAAGAAGGCAAAGAAGAAGCAGGAAGTCCCGGAATTCTCGGGCAACCGCAACATGGATCTCTAGTCCACCAGAAGCAGGACGCCGCCGGTTCCGTTGGAGCCGGCGGCGTCCTGCTGTGTGTGGGCAGGGCTGCCGGCGTGGGACTACGTTCCGGGCAGACTACGTTTCGCCGAGCGAACCCGGCGTCCCGCCGAGCAGCGGCGCCATGGCGCGCCAGCGGGCAATCTCGCAGCCGTCCGTGCGCCGGAAGGTCACGCTGACCGGGCGGCCATCGACGGAACCCGTCACCACGGCAACCTGCGGCCCGCCGTATTGCTGCGTGCAAAGCTTGGGGGGTCCCGGCTTGGGGAAGAAGGTGTCCTCACCGAAGCGTTCGACGGCCGCCAGCGCGGCCGCCGGGTCAGGCAGGGTGCATCCGTCCGCGGCCTGTCCGTCCCGGGCGACCAGCCGGAACTCGTGCTCGGGCGCATCGGTGTCCTCCCGGAGCCTGATGGTCAGGTCGAGTTCGTTCATGCCGGACTCTCCGAGTGCAGCGGGGCGAGCTCCCGTGCAAGTCGTTCACGGAGCTCAGCGGCCTCGGCCGCGAAAGCACGCTGGTGCTCAACGTAGGTGGCCTTGCCGTCCGGGGTTTCGATCCGGATGGCGGGGTAGCCCCACTCCGCGAGGTCATACGGGGAAGCCTGCATGTCCATGGCCCTGATCCGCCAGGAAAGCTCGAAGCAGTCCATCACCAGTTCGCTGGGCAGTGCGGGCAGCAGTTTGTAGGCCCACTTGTAGAGGTCCATGTTGGCGTGGAGGCAGCCGGGCTGCTCCATGTGCCGCTGGTTCTCCCGGCTGGGTGTCAGTTCGTTGCGCGGGATGGCGTCCGGGGTATAGAAACGGAACGCGTCAAAGTGCGAGCACCGGATCCGGTTCTCCTCCACCACTTTGTCCGTCCCGGCCGGGCCCAGCCTCAGCTGCAGGTACTCGTGGCGCAGGTCGAACTTGTCCTGGCGGTAGACCATGGCCCATTCGTGCAGCCCGAAGCAGCCGAACTGGGCGGGACGGGCCGCTGTTCCGCGCAGGATGATTTCGGCGAAGGTGACGGCTTCACGGCGGTCTGCCAGGAAAGCGCCGCGGTCAAAGGTGACCGCCCCGGTTCCCGCCGGCAGCCCAACGGAGGCGAGCTCGCCGTCGTCGAGCGTTGTGTAGTGTTTCCAGCCGCTGCGGGCGGTGGCCTGTTCGCCGGTCAGTACGACGCCGGCTCCCGGGTGCCAGCGCAGCAGCTGGCCTGGCTTTTGGGTGTAGTAGGTGAAGAGGAAATCCTCAACGGGGTGCTTGCGGCCGGCGGACCGTCGGGCCAGGTAGGGGTCTGCATAACGGCGGACGCGCTGGACGTGCGCGGCTTCGCGCGCCCTGCAGTCCCCGGCAGCCGGCAGGCTAAGCTGCTCCACCGCTGGGTCCCAGGATGGTCTGGGCGGCATTCCAGGCACTGATTTCGCAGCCGTTGGTCCGGGCGAAGGTGACATCCACGGGCGTCCCATCCACGATCCCGGTGACGGTTGCCTTCTGCGGCCCGCCGTATTGTTCGGTGCACGCCTGGGCGGTGTTCTTCGTGGACGGGCTCAGGACCGACGGGTTGTCCTTAAGGGCCGTGCAGGCAGCGTCCGCGGCCGGGTGCTTGCTTTCCGCCGACGGCACGCCGCCCTGGCATACGAGCGTGTAGTTCATCGCCGGTTCGGTGTCGGAAGGCTTGACCATGATGGACAGTTCCGCGTTCCCTGCGCCGGGGCCGGCCGGAAGTCCGGACGGCGCTGACGGTGCGGGCGCCGGGACGGACGTTTCGGTGTCGGGGGCGGGTGTGGCCGACGGCGTGGACGTGCCCGATGTAGTGGCGGAAGGTCCGGACGATGTGGGCTGGCTGGGTCCTCCTGCGGAACAGGCCGACATCAGGCCTGCTGACACTGCCACGGCCAACACCTGGATCAGCAATTTACGCACGCGCCCGGCCTCCTCGGATTGCTCCCATTCTACTGCCGGGCCTGCTGGTGCCCTGCCCCGGAGCCTGGGGCCCCGCCGGTCGCGGCGATCAGCGCCATCATGGCGCCGTGCAGCCCGGCCACCTGGTCCCGGGTCAGGCCCAGGCGCTCCATCATGGTGCCGGGGACCGCCAGCGCCTGTTGCCGAAGGTCCACGCCCGCCGGAGTCAGTTCCACGGCGAGGGCCCGTTCATTTCCGTCCACCCGGCGCCGCGTCAGAAGTCCTGCTGCTTCAAGGCGCCGCAGGAGCGGGGAGATGGTGGCGGGCTCCTGGGCGAGTGCCTCGCTGATATTCCGTACGGTGCGGGGACTTTCTTCCCACAGGCACAGCATCACCAGGTACTGAGGGTGGGTCAGCCCCAGCTTTTCCAGAACCGGTTTATAGGCGCCCACCACGCTCCTGGACGCCACTGTCAGGGCGAAGCAGAGCTGGTGTTCCAGGAGCAGGTCGTCCTGTTCCGGCGATGCCGGGGTCACGCTGGTGGTCATCACTGCCCTCCAATAGTTAGTGCACTAATTATTAGCGTACACTGGACTGATAATCAGGGTTCTGTTGAAGGAGTCACCTCAGTGGTCAAAGACAATGCGTCACAGCGCTTCATGCGGGCAACCGGCAAGCTCCGGGCCATCTTCGGCCCCGCCAACCGCAGCTCCCTGGTGCATGACATGACCGAGGAGAACCGCAAGCTCCTTGCCCAGCGTGAGGCGGAGAGCCAGCAGTGGGAGACGTTGCAACGCCCGGACGGCAGCACCTACGTTGTCCCCAAAAACCCGGACGACAAGTCCCTGCGCTGAACACTGGCCGCGCCCCTGTACCGGGGCCTTTTTGTCCCTCCGGGCGTAAAATAAGGGCACTGCCCTCCTGGTGAGGGACAGCGAACTTTCGCCCGGGATGTGGGAAGGGGGTGGAGAATATGGCACATGCACTCACCCGCTTTATGAACGTGACTGACCGGCTCCGTTTCGTCTTTGGGCCGGCGACCCGCCTGGACGCAGACGCGCCGGTAGTTCACAAGCACGATGCGTTTGAGCAAGCCTCCGATGAGGATCTTTCGCACTTCGAAGTGGAAACGGATTCAGAAGGACACCACTACGCTGTCCGGCGTGAAGACATGAATAAATGAGCAGTACGGGTCTTAAACAGGGAAGCCGCCCCGCACGTTCTGTGCGGGGCGGCTCCCCTGTTTAAGCGCGTGGCGCTTCTGGCCGGTGCTTAGCGCCCGGTGCCGCCGTACACGGTGGCTTCGTTGTCGCTGTCCAGGTCGAAGGCCTTGTGGATGGCGCGAACGGCGTCGTCCAGCAGGTCTGCGTGCGTGACCACGGAGATGCGGATCTCCGAGGTGGAGATCATGTTGATGTTGATTCCGGCGGCAGAGAGCGCCTTGAAGAAGGTCGCGGAAACGCCGGGGTGTGAACGCATGCCGGCGCCTATCAGGGACAGCTTGCCGATCTGTTCGTTGTATTCGATGTTTTCGAAGCCGATTTCGGGCTGGGCTGCCTTGAGTGCGGCGAGGGCGTCTGCGCCTTCGACGATGGGCAGTGTGAAGGAGATGTCCGTGCGGCCGGTGCCGTGTGTTGAGACGTTCTGGACGATCATGTCGATGTTGGAGTGGGCATCGGCGATGACCTGGAAGATCGCGGCGGCCTTGCCGGGGATGTCCGGAACGCCCACAACGGTGACTTTGGCTTCGGAACGGTCGTGCGCAACGCCGGAGATGATTGGCTGCTCCAAGGCAACTCCCTCTTGAGTGGTGATCTTGTCTTCGGCGCTGGGGATGACCCAGGTGCCTTCGTTCTGGCTGAATGAGGACCTGACGTGCAGGGGCACGCCGAACCTGCGGGCGTATTCGACGCAGCGCAGGTGCAGGATCTTGGCGCCGGAGGCCGCCAGTTCCAGCATTTCCTCGCTGGAGATCGTGTCGATTTTCTGTGCTGAAGGCACCACGCGGGGGTCGGCGGTGTAGATGCCGTCCACGTCCGTGTAGATCTCGCACACGTCGGCTTCGAGCGCCGCGGCAAGGGCCACAGCCGTGGTGTCCGAGCCGCCGCGGCCCAGGGTGGTGATCTCGTTGGTGGTCCGGCTCATGCCCTGGAAGCCGGCCACAATGGCGATGTGTCCCTTGTCCAGCGATGTGCGGATGCGGTGGGGGTCGACGTCGATGATCCGGGCTTTGCCGTGGATCCCGTCGGTGATCATGCCGGCCTGCGATCCGGTGAAGGACTGGGCCGAGGCGCCGTACTTGTTGATGGCCATCGCCAGCAGCGCCATGGAGATGCGTTCGCCGGCGGAGAGGAGCATGTCCATTTCGCGGGCAGGGGCGGAATCCGTGACCTGGCCGGCGAGGTCCAGCAGTTCGTCGGTGGTGTCGCCCATGGCGGAAACCACCACAACCACCTCGTTGCCGGCGCGCTGTGCGTCCACCACACGCCTGGCGACGCGCTTGATTCCCTCGGCGTCGGCCACGGAGGAACCGCCGAACTTCTGGACGATCAGCTGCTTGGTGACGGCACCGCCGTCGGGCCGCTCCTGCGGCTGGGCTGCGGTGTGCACTTCGGTAGTGGGCGTACTCATTGCGCGTACCTTCACTGAATCAATCGGATTTCTGGCGGCCAGGCGGCCTTGCGGCGCGACGGCGTGACTTGTTCAGCCCAGTTTATCGCCGCTGCAGCCCGGCGTTGAATTGTGACCGAATCTCAGCCTTGGGGTGGACCCCGGACGCAACACTGCGGGCGTACGCTCAGATAGTCAGTATGCATGCAAAGACTTGGGGGACAGGTGCGCAGGAAATGGCAATAGAAGAGGATCCAGCCGGAGGTCCGGCACTGCCGGAACAGCTGCCGGAGGGTGGCATCACGGCCACCGGCGTGAGCCGGAAGTTCGGGCAGGTCCACGCCGTCGAGCACATGGACTTCCACGCGCCGGCAGGCAAGGTGACCGCACTGATCGGACCCAACGGGGCCGGAAAAACCACGTTGCTGCTGATGTTGGCATCCCTGCTGGCGCCGGACTCCGGCACCGTCAGCGTGGGTGGCCTTGACCCGCAGCACAACCGTGCAGCGGTGCGCGGCAGGATCGGCTGGATGCCTGACACGCTGGGCGTGTGGGAGTCCCTGACGGCGCGCGAGATCCTGACGCAGATGGCACGCTTCTACCGCCTTCCCGCTGCCGGGATTGGCCCGCGGGTTGCGGAGATGCTGGGCCGGGTCCGGCTGTCCGACCTCGCCGACCAGCCCGCCCGCGTGCTGTCCCGCGGCCAGCAGCAGCGGCTCAGCCTGGCCCGCGCCCTCATCCACGATCCGTCCGTGCTGCTCCTCGATGAACCTGCGTCCGGCCTCGATCCGGGGTCCCGGGTGGAGCTGCGGACCATGCTGCGCGAGCTGGCGAAGGAGGGGAAGGCCGTGGTGGTCTCCTCGCACGTCCTGAGCGAACTGGATGAAATCGCCGACGGTGCCGTCTTCGTTAACAAGGGCCGCACCGTCAGGCAGCAGACCACGGAAGAAGCCCACGCCGCCGGCCGGCGGTACGCCATCTCAGCCACGGACGGAGCCGCGCTCGCCGCGAAACTCACAGAATTGGGTCTGGCCTTCCGGCACGAGGACGGGCGCCGTCCGGCGGTGAGCCTGATGCTGTTCAACGACGACGACGCCGCGCGGCTCCTGCGGGACCTCGTCCTCGCCGGCGTCCCGGTCAGCTCCTTCGCGCCCGCCTCGGGTGCCCTGGAAGAGACTTACATGAACCTCGAGGGGGAGCGGCGATGAGCCAGGCGACGGACACACAGCAGCACACCGCCGGCTCCGGCGGTCCGGTCGGCTATGCCGCCGGAATCAAGGACGTGGTGGTCCTTGAACTGAAGCAGCGCCTCCGGTCACGCGGCTGGTACATCATGCTGGCCATCTGGTTCCTCCTCACCGGTTTGGTGACGTGGCTGACATGGGCCAGCTGGAACGCCTCGCAGGCGGCGCAGCGTGCCTACTCAGACTTCACGCCGGCGCAAACGGGCCCGGGGTCCATGATCTTTGAAGTGGTCCTGGCCTTCGTCCTGCTGTTCGCGCTGCTGGTGGCTCCGGCACTGTCCGCCAACGCTGTGAACGGTGACCGCGCAGGAGGAACCCTGGCCATCCTGCAGGTGACGCTGCTGCAGCCCGGCCAGATTCTTTGGGGCAAGTTCTTTGCCGCGTGGTTCGCGGCCCTGGCCTTCCTCGTTGCCAGCACACCGTTCCTGGTCATCGGCGTGGCGCTCGGTGGCATGACACCCGGGCACGTCATCGTTGCGCTGCTCATGCTTGCCGTGGAGGTTGGGGTCGTCTGCGCCGTGGGCGTCGGGATTTCAGCGCTGGCCGGACGGCCGTTGTTCTCCATCGTGGTCACGTACCTTGCGGTCGCGGGACTGGTGATCGGCACCCTCATCGCATTCGGGCTGGGCACGGGCCTCACCCAGGGAACCATCATGGCCAACCAGCCGAACTACCGCGAATACCAGCCGCTCAGCAACGGGCCGGTGGAACCGGAATACACCTGCTCCGGGCCGCTGCGGGAGCAGCCGGCCGCCCGTACCGAGCGGGTGGCCTGGTTCCTGGCCATGAACCCGTACGTTGTGGTGGCCGACGCCATTCCCTATCCCGAACGGACGGATCCGCAGGGCTTTACGTCGGTGGGGGCGATCGAGAACATCAGCCAGGGTGCGCGGTACGCCATGGCAGGTCCGGAAGGCACGTTCCCGTGCGCCAACGGTGAGGCAAAGCCCCGGTACCTGGCCCAGGAAGCGCCGCTGTGGCCGCTGGGACTTGGCCTGCAGCTGGTGCTTGCCGGGCTGCTCATGTGGCTGGGCTGGCGTTCGCTGCGCACACCGGCGCACAGGCTGGCGTCGGGAACCCGCATAGCCTAGTTGCTCCTCTGGACAGGCCCTGCCCGGGGGATCAGGATGGGATGAACCGGCGAATCCGCTGGTGACCTCGGGGCTGGGGCTGTCCATTGAGCGGGGGTTTGAACTGTGGCCGAAGGCGAACGCCAGGACGAGGGCCGGCGCGGCGACGACCCCGTTTACGAGGCCATCGGTCCCGGCTGGAACAGCGGAACGCAGGAAATGCAGGATGACGCCGGCTGGGCGCCCCGGCCGGGCGGCCCATCGCGGGTTGCACTCGCCGCGGCGGCGGGGGATTTGCTGGCATCCGTCCGGACCCTGCGGTTCTGGCTTGTGGCAGCGGCCGTGCCGCTGGCAACTTGCCTTTTCGCGGTGGCCCTGGTTGGGGTGGCCGCGCCTTACGAAATGCAACCGGAAGAGGCCCGGTGGTTGGGCTATATGCTCGCTGCTGCCATGATGCCCGCATCCTCGGCACTCCTTGCCATACATTGGGGGCTTCTGGGACGCCGGCAGCTGGCCGCGCGCAATCCGCCGGCGGGCCTGGACCCAGGCCCGCTGGCCCCTTTCCTTGCCGTGGCCGCACGTGGGCTTGTGGTGGCTGTGACAACACTGATCCTGCTGGTGCTCCAGGCCGGCCTTGCGGGGGTGTCGGCTGGCAGCACTGCAGGTGCTTCCGCGGGCGTCGTCGTCCTGGAGTTCGCCATCTTTGGGGCTGTCGGCGCGGGCGTGTCCGCGCTGCTCCGCCGCCGATTGTGGGCGTCCATAGTCGGCTGGACCGTGGCCGGAGTCCTTGTGCTGGGGAATGCCGTGGCAGTCTGGGCCTTGATGCCTGCGGTGCGGGCGGACGAGCCCGTGGCTGTTGCCATGAACGTCGTCTGGGGGCCCGGCCATACCCGGGTTGCCTACGAGTGCTCGACCGAACTCGTGGGCCGCGCCGAGGTTTTTCACACGGAACGGATTGTGTGGCTGGTGGCAGCGAACCCTGTGGTGATGTTCGGGATGCTGGCCTCCGGCGGGGATGCCGGCGAGGAGGCCCTCGGCTGGATGCCCGGTGCCCTCCAGGAAGCTGCGGACGGCACCCAGGTTCCCTGTGTCAACGCCGAGCCACGCACGAGGGACGCCGTCCGGATGCCGTTGGAAGTGATCGGGTTGGCAACACAGGGTGTCCTGGCGGGCGGGTTCCTTGCCGGCGGACAGCTGGCCGCCCGGCGGAGGTCCGGTTCAGGCGGGTGAGTGGCGCGGACTGTCCAGGTGGAACATCAGCATGGGGTAGCCCTTGCCGGCTGTGTCCTGGTCCGTCGGGACCGCCGGGTCCTGCGTGAAACCCAGGCTCCGGAGGAGCTTGATGGAGGCAGTGTTCGGTTCGTAGGCCCGCGCCACAACGGTACTGATCCCGCGCTCCGCGAACAGCCAGTTGACCAGGGCCGCGGCGGCCTCGCGGCCGTATCCGCGGTGATGGTGATCGGGATGCAGGATATAGCCCAACGCGGCGTGCTGGAACGGATGCTTTCCGGGCGAAAGGACACCTGAGGCGTCCAGAACCGTGCTGTTCCATGTTCTGGCGTCTCCGACGATTTCTCCTGACGACCGCAGGGTAATAGCCCAGCCGTAATTGAACCATTGGCTCGTGGATGCCGCGCGCAGGGCCACCACCTCCTCCAGCCGTTCGCGGTTTGCGTCCACTGTGAGGGGACCGTGGGACAGGTAGCGCGTGGATGCAGGGTCGCCCCGGAAGCGGTGGATGGCAGCCGCATCACGGATGTCGACCGGACGCAGCGTGAGCCGCTCGGTGACCAGCGGGAGGATCTCTGCCGGGTTCATGGCCTGCCTGATCCCTAGGTAAGTGCGTTGCGGCGGCCCTCGAAGGCGCGCCCCAATGTGACCTCGTCCGCGTATTCCAGGTCTCCGCCGACGGGCAGTCCGGAGGCGAGGCGGGTGACCACAATGCCAATCGACTTCAGCATCCGCGCCAGGTACGTTGCCGTTGCCTCGCCTTCCAGGTTGGGGTCGGTGGCGATGATGACTTCCTGGATGGCGCCGTCGTTCAGCCGGGTGAGCAGCTCCCTGATCCGCAGTTGCTCAGGGCCAACCCCTGCAATCGGATTGATGGCCCCGCCCAGCACGTGGTAGCGGCCGCGGAAGGACCGGGTACGTTCCACCGCCAGGACGTCCTTGGACTCTTCCACCACGCAGATCACGGAAGGATCCCGCCGGGTGTCCCGGCAGATGTTGCAGAGCTCCTGCTCGGTCACGTTGCCGCAGACGGTGCAGAACTTCACGCGCTCCTTCACCGAGGTGATGGCGTCCACCAGGCGTTTCATGTCCTGCGGGTCGGCTTCAAGGATGTGGAACGCCAGCCGCTGCGCGGACTTCGGACCCACACCGGGAAGGCGTCCGAGCTCATCAATCAGCTCCTGGACCGCACCTTCGTACACGTTTCCCTCTTTAGCTTGGCTTGGATGATGGGCGAATCAGTGGTTCCCGCCGCCGCGTGGCGGCACGCGGTGCGGCGATTAGTAGCGGGGCGGCAGCGGGCTGCCATCCAGGGAGCGCTCCTCGATGAGCTTTCCGCCCAGAATACGCTCGATGGCGGCGCGCCCGAAGACGCCCGATTCCTCGATGGTCTCGTCATCCGCGCTGGGGATGTCCTGCACGTCCGGCACGGCTGCAGCGACAGCCCGGGACGGTGCCTTGGCCCGCCCGGCCTCTGCCTCCGGACTGTTGGACAGCCGCTGGTAGAGGCTTTGCCGGGCTGCCGCGGCCTCGGGGGAGGTTGCGGGAGACGGCTGCGGAGGCGCGGCCTGCGGGGCCGACGCGGCCATGGCATATTCCCTCACCGGTGCCGCCACAGGTTCAGGCGAGGGGCTTTCCGGGGCGGACGGCCTCCCAAAATCACCTGGCCCAGGCGAGGGAGGGGTAGTTACGGGGCCAGCCACTGGAAGTCCCCAAGGGTCCACAGATTCCGGCGACTCCGGGGCAGCCGCGGGCTGCGTGGCCGCAGGCTGGGAAACTGCAGGAACCTGGGGAACTTCAGGAGCCTGGGGAACCTGCGCCGTCGCGGGTTCGTAGTGCGGAGCGGAGGCTGCAGTGGCAGACGTACTGTCCGGCTCGGACGGAGCCTGGCCTTTCCCGATGTTGGTCTCAGTGCCGACGACCCACACGCCCGGTGCCTGCTCCACGGCGCGGGTCCACGGATCATGCGGGGCCGCTTGCGCGGTCGCAGTGATGCCGCCGGCCGCCGCGCCCGCCTTTTTGGTTTTGGGGGCACGCTTTCCGGCCGGCAGGTCACTGCCCCCGGAGCCTGGGGCAGCTGCCGCGGCTGCCGGCGTGCGCCGCGGTTCCGCCGGGGCGGAGGGGTCCCAGTCCATGGGAGGTTCCTCCTCCAGCGGCGGGGCATCCTCGTCGCGGGGCGGGCCCCAATCGTCGTCGGAGTAAGCGTAGGTGCCGGCTGTGTCGGCCTCCTGCACTGGCGACGCGGCGGGAACCGGGCCGGGCGCCTGAACCGACGACTGAGCGGGCGCTGGGGACGCGGCCTGGGCAGATGCCGGGGCGGGTGCTTTGTGAGCTTCGGCGGGCCCAGCAGACTGGGGCGTCGAAGCAGGGGCCGTCGGCGCAGGAGCCGCTGGTGCCGGTACCGCCGGAGCATGCGCTGTGGGCGCCTGGACAGCGGGTGCCGCGGCCGCGAGCGGGGCGGCGGTGTCCTGTGTGGTGTCGGTGCTGTGGTGTGTGGGGCTGGTGCCTGCGGGGGCGAGCCCCCAGGCGACGTCGGCGGACGTCGGCGGGGCTACCCGGCTAGCGGGTGCTTTTGGGTTTGGCTCAGAGCTCGCTGGGCTGTTGTTCCCACTGTTGCTGCCCCCGGCGACGGCCGTGATCTGGCAGTCGATGCCCACTGTTTTGTGGATCGCCTGCCGCAGGTTTTCCGAGTGGTCGGCACGGCCGAAGGCTCCAGCCAGTCCGGACGTGCTGAAGGCGAGGGTGAGTCCCTGGCCGTCGAAAGCTGCAACCTGGGCGTTGGGCTCCACCAGCGCCCACGTGCTGCGCTTGATCTTGGACAGCGTCTGCAGGATTTCCGGCCACGCGCGGCGAAGAACTTCGACGTCGCCGCCGGGTCCTGCAGCGGCCGCGGGGACTGCGGGGGCTGCGGGCACAGCCACCCTGCGGTCTTCCGGAACAGGCGCGGCGGCCGGCGACTCCTGCACGGGAGCCGCCTGTGCCGGCGAAGCCTGTGACGGTGATTCGTGTGCGGGGGATTCCTGCGCCGGGGCCCGGCGCAGGTCGGCGGCAGGGCCGACCCCAGCTCCGGCGGTGGTCCGGCCGCCGGCGGGCTCGTCCACCGGCCAGTCGCTGGTGCTGACCCGGGGTGCGGTCAGGGGTTGGCGGGCTTCGGCTGGCTGCGGCTGCTGAATCTGCTCCCGCGGCGGTGCTTCCTGCGAAGCGGGGGCGGCCGGCGTGGCTTCCGCTGCCCGGGCGGCCGCTGGTGCGGGCGTCTGAGGTGCAGCGGGTGCGGGCGTCTGAGGTGCAGCGGCCGCCGGCGGCTGCACCACGGCAGGTGCCGTTGGTTCTGGGGCGCTTCGCTCTGGAGCAGTTCCTGCAACCGGCACGCTGGAACCCGCGGGGGCGGGAGCGCCGACGTCGTTCCCGGCGTAGTTCAGGCGCCGCTCCACGCGGTCGATCCGGGCGGCGATGCCGCGCTCGGTCTGTTCGGAACTGGGGAGCAGGATGCGCGCGCACAGCAGTTCGAGGTGGAGCCGCGGGGACGTGGCGCCGGTCATTTCGGTCAGGGCTGTGTTGGTGACATCCGCGGCGCGGGAGAGTTCAGCGGCGCCCAGGTTGTGCGCCTGGTTCTGGAGGCGTGCAATCTGGTCCGCGGGCATGCCGCGCAGGATGGTCTGGGCGCTTTCGGGCATGGCCTGGACAATGATGAGGTCGCGGAAGCGCTCCAGCAGGTCCTCGACAAAGCGGCGGGGATCGTGGCCGGTCTGGATGACGCGGTCCACGGCACGGAAGACGGTGGCGGCGTCGGAGGCGGCCACGGCCTCGACGACGTCGTCCAGCAAGGACGCATGCGTGTAGCCCAGCAGGGCGACGGCGAGCTCGTAGTCCAGGCCGTTCTGCCCGGCTCCGGCCATCAGCTGGTCCAGCACGGACAGGGAGTCGCGGACCGAGCCCGCACCCGCGCGGATCACCAGGGACAGGACACCCGGGGCAACCGGCACGTTCTCCTGCCGGCACAGCAGTCCCAGGTACGCCATGAGCGGCTCCGGCGGGACCAGCCGGAACGGGTAGTGGTGCGTGCGGGAACGGATGGTGCCAATGACTTTGTCCGGTTCCGTGGTGGCGAAGATGAACTTGATGTGTTCCGGCGGCTCTTCCACGATCTTGAGCAGGGCGTTGAAGCCCGCCGAGGTGACCATGTGGGCCTCGTCGATGATGAAGATCTTGTAGCGGTCGCGGACCGGAGCGTACGTTGCGCGCTCGCGGAGGTCGCGGGCGTCGTCCACGCCGCCGTGGCTGGCGGCGTCGATCTCAATGACGTCCAGGGAGCCGGAGCCGCCGCGGGCCAGTTCAATGCAGCTGGGGCAGGCGCCGCAGGGTGTGTCGGTGGGGCCCTGCGCACAGTTGAGGCAGCGGGCGAGGATGCGGGCTGATGTGGTCTTGCCGCAGCCGCGGGGGCCGGAGAAGAGATAGGCGTGGTTGACCCGGTTTTTCCGCAGGGCCGTCATCAGCGGCTCGGTGACATGTTCCTGCCCGATAACGTCTGCGAAGGAATCCGGACGGTATCTGCGGTAAAGGGCGGTTGTAACAGTCACAGAGAAAACCCTACCAATCCGGGCTGACAGTCTGCCGCCCTGTGGGGGAATAGTAAAGACCCCCCATGCACCCGCCAGAGCCCGTCTACCCTTGCTACCTTCCGGTCCTGGGGGAGTTCAACAGGATGACGCCACATGAGGGGCCGCAGATAAGTTTACCCGAAGATTTGAGGTGGTTGGCACGCGGGGGTGGCCGCCCCGGCGCCCCCGCTGGTTTACCCGCGCCAGCCGTCCACCGGCCAGCTCATGAACGCGGGCTCCTCATAGGGGTGGGCGGCGCGCAAGGCCAGCACTACGGCGTCCAGCAGATCCTCCCCGACCAAGCATTCGATCCTGTCCTCGGCCACCTCGGTGGCCCGGTTCACGTCCCCGATGAAGGGAGCCGCCCCGTCCAGCGGAGTGAAGCGCCCGGTTCCGGCTGTGACGAAGGAGCAGTGCGAATAGTTGCCGATCCGGCCGGCCCCGGCGTCGCCGATGGCGGCGAGGACTGCCTGCGTGTGGGTCCGGGGAACGTAGGCCACCAGTGTGTGCAGCTGTGTCATGGCTTCATCGTCCCAAAGCCGCCGGATTAAGCGGGAGGTAACGGGGGCGCTTTTCATTGCTAATCCGGCGGGCAGGCCTGATCATGGGTATGTACACCGATTGGGGCAATCTCAAGGTTGTGAGCTGCAGGGCCTGGCTGGAGGGCCGGACCCGGCAGCTCAACGGTGTTCCGTAGGAATGGACGCATTGGGGGCGTCCATTTTGACGTTAACGGCGCCCTCCTGGGCCCAATTGGGCGTTGCTGAAAAGTTCAGGTAGTCTAGTATCTGCTTTTGATTCAGAAGCAGCTGGAGAATTCGCCTAGCGGCCTATGGCGCACGCCTGGAACGCGTGTTGGGTTAACGCCCTCGGGGGTTCAAATCCCCCATTCTCCGCCAGCCAGAAACCCGGTCCTGACCTTGTCAGGGCCGGGTTTTTGCATTCCATCCGGTCACAACGGGGTATGCCCAAGCCTGCGGAGCCGCTGCCGGGCAGCCTGCTCACTGGGTCCCGGGCCGCGGCCAAGAGCGAGATGCACGACGCCGAGAGTCACCCTCGTTGCCAGCCTCACCGGGAGGGGAAACGGGCCAAAACGCGGCACCTGGAGGCCCAGCATCCGGCGGTACTTCGGCTCGAGGCTGTAGACGGCGGCAGCGAACACGATCCGGTAGCCCGGGCGCAACAGCGGGTGCAGCGGTGGGTTGCGGATAAATCCGACTGTCTCCGCGACCCTGCTGTCCGCCCGGAGTTCCCCGCTGCCGTACCAGAGGTCCAGCTGCCGGCGCATGTCGGCTTCGGTGAGCGGCGGATCCTGTACGCCCATCAGCAGCCCGGCCTGGGCCCACTCGCGGACGTAGGCGTCGGGGCCGCCGGGGATGGGGCCGCCCCAGATTTTATGGGCTGTGAGGAAGGCGTCCACGAAGGCCAGATGGACCCAGCGGACAGCCTCCGGATCATTGGCCGAGTACCTCCGTTCGGTGCCGTGGCCGTCACTGTAGCTTCCGCGGACGGGCTCGTGCAGCCGGCGAACCCGGGCGGAGGCTTCGTCGGCGTCGGCCTTTGACCCGTAGGTGACAGTGAAGATCCACCGGATGGTGCGCGCCAGGCGGCGGAGCGGATCCTCGCGGAAGTCGGAGTGTTCAAGGATTCCCGCCAGCGCAGCGGGGTGCAGCGCCTGCATCAGCAGCGCACGGATCCCGGCCACGATGGGTGTCATGGAACCGTGCACCGCCCAGACGGCCGAGCCTGGCAGGTGATAGCCGGCGTCGTTTCCCTCCGCCAACCGCGGCACCCAGGCGGGCAGCACATCGGGGCTCCCGGTGAACACGCGTTTGAGTTCGCCCTGCCATTCCCGGAGGAGATTGCGCATAAGACCATTGTTGCCCACGTCCGGCGTGCAGCGGACACCCCACGCAGATCCACATAATGTCCGCAGTGGTGCTGATCCGGGGTTCACAGGCCCCCGGCTTTGTGGTCCCATGGGAGGGTAAGTCCGTCCGAAGACCTGGGGTCTGACGGGCCAACCCGGGAGTCAACTAGTGGGCAATCATTGGGGAGCCGGCCGCGACAAGGAGCCCGCCGGCGCCTGCGCGGCAGCCGTTCGCGCACTGGCCGTGACCGGCGTTGCCGCCACGGCCTTTTTTGCCTTCGGATTACCCGGAACGTCCGTGCAGCCGGCCGCACCCGCGGCACCTGCCGGGAGCGTCAGCCTTCCCGGCCTCGCCGGTGGCTTCCTGACGGACAGCCGGGCGCTGGTCCCGTTCAGCCGGACCATCGTCACCAGCGTCGCCAAGGACGGGCACGCCCAGCTCAACGTCGCCTCCGCCGAGCTTAAGCGCCCCCCGGAAGGGTCATTGATGGCGCCCCTGGAAGTGCTGAGGCCAAGCTCGCCGTTCGGATACCGGGTCAGCCCCCTCTCCGGCGCTGCAGGGGACTTCCACCTCGGCCAGGACTATGCCGCGGCCTGTGGCACCAGGGTGTATTCGGCCGACGCCGGCGTGGTGCGGGCCGCCGGCTGGCACCCGTGGGGCGGCGGGAACCGGGTGGAAATCGACCACGGCAACGGCCTGATCACAACGTACAACCACTTGGAGGCCATCGCCGTCCGGGCGGGGGACGCCGTGCAGGTGGGCCAGGTCATCGCCCGGGTGGGCACCACCGGCTGGTCCACCGGCTGCCACCTGCATTTCGAAACCATCCTCCACGGCAAGCACACCAGCCCCCTGAACTGGACGCTCCTCGCCATCCGCCAGGTGGACGAGCTGAAGGACCTGGTGATGGTCAGCTACGACGGCAGGGCCCCGGATGCGTCAGCGGCGCAGCGCTGGGCCATCCCGGTGGCCGCAGACAACAGCCACACCGTACTGAACGGCGAAGCCGAACTGTCCCAAGCGCCGGAGCCTGTTGTCCCATCTCCCAGTCAACGGGCAGACCAGACCGGCGGGCCGTCGTCGGACCCCACAGCATCCCCGACCGCGACACCGACGGCATCCCCGACAGCGAGTTCGACGGCGTCGCCCTCACCGACGTCCGCGTCGCCCACCGCAACACCCTCGCCGACGGGCACCCCAACGGCTGAACCCACGACGGCGTCACCGACCCCCACGCCGACGCAAACGACCACGTCACCGACGCCCACCGGGACCTCACCCACGCCGACGGCGACAGCACCGCCGTCCCCATCGCCCACCCCGTCGCCGTCCCTGACAACCACCGCGGTGCCCGAGTCGCCGCCACCTGTCACCGAATCCACGACGGCAACACCCACGGCAACAGCCACGGCGACGGAGCCAGCGCCGACGGCGACTGAGCCCACGCCCGAAGGACTGACAGACAACTCCCAGACTGCACCCGTACCCTTGATGGTTGGCAACGAATCACCTGCATGACCAACCTTTCAAGGACGGCGCTGTGACCAACCTGTACACCATCCCGCTCACGCTCAACGACGGCACCGAAACCGACTTCGGCCGGTTCAGCGGAGACGTGGTGTTGGTGGTGAACGTGGCGTCGAACTGCGGGTTCACGCCCCAGTACACCGGACTGGAGACGTTGTACGAGAAGTTCCGGGAGCGGGGCTTTGAAGTCCTTGGAGTGCCGTGCAACCAGTTCGCCGGCCAGGAACCCGGCAGCGACAGCGAGATCGCCGAATTTTGCGAGCGCAATTTCGGCGTGACCTTCCCGCTCACGGTCAAGGCCAATGTGCGGGGCAAGGACCAGCATCCGCTGTATGCGGAGCTGACCAAGTTCAAGACCGGGGTGCTGCCGGGGCTCGTGAAATGGAACTTCGAGAAGTTCCTCGTGAACCGCGCGGGTGAGGTGGTGGCACGCTTCGCCCCCACCGTCGAACCCGACTCCGCAGAAGTCATCGATGCCATCGAATCGGCGTTGGCGGCGGCTGCCGGGCCAGCCGGTCAAATTGGGTTTTCCGGCGAGTAAAAAACTTTTACCTTTTTCCAACTTGGCCGCGGCAATTTACCCAAAATTTGCCAATCATCTGGTTTGATAAAGGTTACTGAAGGGTAGAAGGGAAACGCCGTTTCCCACCGACCAACAGAGGCAGCAATGGAGCACATCGAGGCCGAACACCCCCGGCCACGCCACTTCCTTCTCCACCTGAGCGATCCCCACATGATGGGGGGTCCAGATCCCCTTTATGGCGCTGTAGACAGCGAAGCCAGGCTCATCCAGCTTTTCGACGAAGTCAGGGCGTCCGGGGCCAGGCCCGAGGCCGTGATCTTCACGGGTGACCTCGCCGACCAGGGAGATCCCGACGCCTACGCAAAATTGCGGGCCATCGTGGAACCTGCCTGCGAAGACATGGGCGCCAAAGTCATCTGGGCCATGGGCAATCACGACAACCGTGCCAACTTTCGGGCCGGACTCCTCGACGAGCCCGCCAATGACGCCCCCGTGGACCGCAGCTACTTCATCAATGGCCTGCGCGTGATCACCATGGACACCTCCGTTCCGGGGTACCACCACGGCGAACTGAGCCAGGCGCAGCTTGAATGGCTGGCCAGGGAGCTGGAAACTCCTGCTCCCGACGGCACCATCCTTGCGCTACACCACCCGCCGGTCCCGTCCGTCCTGGACCTGGCAGTGCTTGTGGAACTCCGCGACCAGGCCAAACTGGAGGCCGTTGTCCGCAACTCGGATGTCCGGACGATCCTCGCCGGGCACCTGCACTACTCAACCACCGCAAGTTTCGGCGGAATTCCGGTCTCCGTGGCGTCCGCGACCTGCTACACCCAGGACCTCAACGTGGCCGTCGGCGGTACCCGTGGCCGCGACGGCGGCCAGGCATTCAACCTGGTCCACGTCTACGAGCACACCATTGTCCACTCCGTTGTCCCGCTGGGCAGCGCACCCACAGTCGGGGAGTACGTGGCACCTGAGGAGACCGCAGAGCGGCTCGCCGCTGCAGGCATCCGGATCCCCGAGAAGGCCAAGACCGTGGCAGCCGCCAAACTCGGCCAGGGGTCCAGGATCTAGCCGGACCCGCGTCGCTCAGATCCTGCAGGCCTCAGATCCTGCAGGGCCTCAGATCTCCCAGGGCGCCTTGATGGGGAAATACTTCTCCAGGAACCCGGTCACCAGCTGCGCCCGCTCGTCGGCAGGGACTTCCGGGAAGCTGCCGTCGTTGAGGCAGAAGAAGTCCATGTTCCGCTTGGCCAGCAGCTTGGGAAGGTAGTTCACCCCTGCCCGGGCGGTGGTGTCCACATAACGCACCTTGGCGGCCGTCTGGGTCACCGCCCGGCCGGTCAGCAGCGCGTAATAGTGGTAGAAGGAATTGGTCACGGAGATGTTGTCCGCGGCGCGGAACCTGCTGGCCGCCGTCTTGCGGAACTCCTCGGGGAACTCGCGCTCCATCCGGGATACCACGCTGCGCCGCAGCGGCGCCGCCGTGTGTTCCAGGTGGCGGGTGGTGATCCGGCCGAAGCGGTTCCACAGCAGCTTCCGGTTCACGCGGGCGGCGTTCTCGAAGCCGCTGCGTTCGGCAGCGTTGTCGCCCAGCCCGATCCGGGTCTCGGCTTCAATGAACTTGGTGATGCCGCCGGGCGTGAAGAACATGTCCGGTCCGACGGGGCGTCCGAAGAACATGTCGTCGTTGGAGTAGAGGAAGTGCTCCGAGAGCCCCTCGATGTTGTGGAGCTGGCATTCCACGGCCTGCGAGTTGTGCGTGGGCAGGACCGACGGATCGGAGAAGAATTCCTCGCTCCGGACAATGGTCACGGACGGGTGCTCGGCGAGCCACTCGGGCGCGGGGGAGTCGGTTGCGATGAAGATGCGGCGGATCCAGGGCGCGAACATGTAGACCGAGCGCAGGGCGTACTTCAGTTCGTTGATCTGCCGGAACCGGGCTTCGTGGTCGTCGCCTTCGCCCAGGACAACGCCCTGCTGCTGGGCGCGGCGGGCGGCGATGTACTCCGGCGAGCTGCCGTCAACCCACGAGAACACCAGGTCGATGTCGAAGCTGATGTCGCTGGCGTGGTCAGCAAACATGTTTTCGATGGTGGGCCAGCTGTGCCCGTACCGTTCCACGGTTCCCCTGACGGCGTCCTGGGTCAGCATGGTGCGGCGGGTGAGGGAATTTTCGATGGGCAGGATCAGCTGGTCGCCCTCGAAGCTCCACAGCTCCAGCTGGACGCCCGCCGAGGACCCGAACTCGAAGCCGCCGTCCGGCTCAACGCGCGGACGGTACAGGCGGAAGATGCGCGCCTGGCGGTTGGGGGACAGCTCGCCGTCGGCTACCAGCACCGAGGACTTTTTCTTCGCGTCCACTGTCATGGAATAGACGGGCTCGTTGCGGCAGGCTTCAACGAGCGCAGCCCGCAGCTTTTTCCGGTCCTTCCAGTCCAGCGCGATGACCGGGCGGTCGCTGTTGCCGCGGACCAGGAGGTAGTCCAGGCCGGCACCGGCCAGCACATTGCGCAGGAACAGCAGGTCCTCCACCATCGCCTGGTACGGGGTCCGGTTGTGGTTGATCAGGGCAAACCTGCCCTTGTGCCTGACAACATCCGGACGGTGTTTAAGGCGCGCCTCAGCCGCAGGCGAAGTGACCTCCGCATGGGCACCTGCCTCTACGGACGCCTGGCCGCCATAATAAATTTCGTCCTGAACCGGTGTTTCTGTAATGGTTTTCTCCGCAGCTGAATGGTAAGCGTTCTTACTTGCATAATAGCCCTGCCACTGAAACAGCAGGTTTCGATCCGGCCGTATCGGGACGCATCCGCCCGGCAGGGGCTCAGCTGCCCAGTGCCTCGCGCCAGCTGCGCAGGAAGGCCCCGCCGGCGTCGTCGTGGATCACATCGTCCCCCAGGCCGAGGTCCGCCGCCGTCAGGACGGGGTAGGGCTTCTGTGGAACTCCGTCCGCAGGGCGGACATCCACGTGCTTCACTTCATGATCGTTGTGGTGCAGCCAGTCTGCCATGGCGTAGTCGGTGCGGGAATCCCCCACTGTCCGCCAGGCCTGCGGCGTGATGCCCTGGGCGGCGAGGAGTTCAACCGCACGGCTTGCCCCGAGGTCTTTGCCCAGCCGGACCGATTCGATGTCCGTGGAGATGATGGTGGGGTCCACGCGGTAGTCCACCTCGTCGTCGGAATTCGGCGCGTGGTGGTCCAGCCGGACCACGCCCAGGCCGTGGCGGGCCATCAGCCCCATGGCGTCGGCGTCGAAGAGCTTCTGCTCGGCCAGGTAGTCGGTGCTGGCCACCTCGATGTGCTGTTCCACGGACACCATGGCCCGCTTGGTTTCGTCGAAGAACATGTGTGCCGAGTAGTCCTCGGCAACGAGCCGGCGGACGTCGTCGCCATAGGCGGCCGGAACAGCCAGTTCATGGTCCACATGGATCGGGCCGGGGCCGGCCGCGGTGTAGCTGAACCAGACGGCCCCTTTCTCGCAGATGGCGTGAATGACGGTCCCGGCGGGGATCCCGGCGGCGATCATCGGCTCCATGACCTGTTCCCGGATGAAGGCGTCGGAGCGGCCGGTGTTAAAGATGACCGGAATTCCTGCGGTGGCCAGCGCAACCAGGTCGGCAATGATCCCGGGCTGCACGTCCCGGGTGACGGGGCTCGCCACCGGGCCGTCGACGTCGAGCAGGAGGGCCAGGGGCGGGGCGGACGGCAGGCGGACGCCTGGCGCGGTGCCGGCAGGGAATTCGGTTGCAGTCATGGCTCCATTGTGTCAGCAGGGCGGACTGTGGCCCGCGACGGCGGCTGAAGATCACCGCATGTGACACATGGTCACCGTTTGGCTACAACCTTGGGATGGCACGGTCCAGGCACTTCTCATGGGCTGCCAAGGTGCCTAGGGTGGCATGGTGATATTCAAAGCTGTGGGCGAGGGACGCCCTTACCCCGACCATGGTTTCAACACGCCCAAGGAGTGGGCGTCGCTCCCGCCCCGGCCCGTCCGCCTCGACGAGCTGGTGACCACCAAGCGGACCCTGGACCTGGAAGCCCTCCTCGCCGAGGACTCCACGTTCTTCGGCGACCTGTTCCCGCATGTGGTGCAGTACAAGGGGATTCTGTACCTGGAGGACGGCCTGCACCGCGCCGTCCGCACCGCACTGCACCAGCGCACCGCCATCCACGCCCGCGTGCTGGTCATAGATGGCTAGGAAACCCAAGGACGCCAGCGTCCTTCACGGCCACCATGTTGTTACCGGCCCCGAACTGCGGGCCACCTTTGAAGCTGCGGGCGATCCGGACAATCCTGTCCGGCTTCGCCGCCGCGTGGTGCACGGCGTGGTGCTTGTCGTGCTGCTGGGACTGATCGTGGCCGCGATCATCACCGCCCTGGCCATCATGAGCGGCCAGCTGAAGATTCCGACGACGGATGCCAGCGACAAACCCGCGGCTGTCTGTCCCGCGGCCACCTTCGACTACACCCCCAACGACCAGATCAACCTCAACGTCTACAACTCCACCAGCCGGCCGGGCCTGGCCCGGTCGGTTGCGGACGAATTCCTCGCACGGAAGTTCGTGGTGGGCGCCGTGGCCAACACGGACGCGGCGTACCGGGGTGTTGCCGCGGTGGTTTCCGGGGCCGCCGGACAGTCTGCGGCGTTCAGTGTCCAGCGCAACCTGCCGGGCTCGGACTACTTCCAGGATGGCCGGACGGATGCCAGCGTGGACGTGATCCTGGCCGGGGACTACGCGGCCCTCGCCGCGCCGGAACTCGTTGACCAGACGCCCGGCCAGCTCAGCTGCCCGCGCGAAAGCCGCCGGATCGCCGACGACGACAAATGGCCGGTCATCCCGACGGCGGGCGCCACGCCCTGACGGTCAGCCGCGGCGCCTTGGGTGCCGTGGGCTCAGCCGGCCACGGCGGGGAGCGGGCTGACGCGCACCGGCTGGCCGGCGTCGTCGAACCGTGCCCCGGCACCGAGCTGGATGAAGCGTACCGTGCGGGAAATCCGCGCCTCAAGCTCCGCCGGCTCATCGCTTCCGCGGGCCGCACTGGAGGAAAGCGTGCCGTGGACCAGCTGCGCCTGCTGTGCGATATCGGCGGCCGGCAGGTATCCCTGCTCCATGCCGTCACGCAGGATTCCCTGCAGCAGGACGCTGAGCTCACCCACATGGTCTGCCAGTTTGGCGAAGGACGACGGCGACAGCACCGCAGCCATCGCCGGTCCCGGGGGCAGGTGGCGCCGGCTGAGGTCTTCCACCTGGGCGCGCACGTACAGCGCGAGCCGCTCCACCGGGTTGTCCAGCCTGCCCAGGGACTCGCGCAGTTCAGCAAGGAACCGCTCGGTCTCGTCCAGGGCGTAGGAGATGAGGAGCTCTTCGATGTCGGCGTAATAGTTATAGACCGCCGTGCGCCCGACGCCGGCATGCCGGGCAACGTCGGTCATGGTCAGGCCGGGCAGGCCATGGGTAAACAGCAGCTCGCCGAAAGCCGTGAGGACACGGCGCTGGGTCTCTGCGCGTTGCGCGGCATTGCTGGCCGCCGAAATCCTGGGCATGCAGACACTTTACCGCGATGTGTCAGTAAAACGCGTGTGCGCTGGGCTGACATGCCACTGAATCAGACGGCGCAGCCGTCCGGGCCGCAGGCTTCGCCGTCGGCGGCGTTGACAAGGACCAGCGGGTGCGTCTCCTGCCAGGCCTGGTTCAGGGCGGCGGTGAAGGTTTCGGACGGCTGCGCGCCCGAGAGCCCGAACTTCCGGTCGATCACGAAGAACGGGACGCCGCTGATCCCGAGGGCGCGGGCTTCCTCGAAGTCGGAGCGGACGTCATCGGCGTACTTGTCAGTGGAAAACAGTTCGGCCACTTCGGCTGCGTCGAGGCCGAGGTCCTTGCCGAGGCCCGTGAGGTATTCCTGGCTGCCGATGTCCTTGCCGTGCTCGAAGTGGTCGCTGAGCAGCCGCTCCTTGGCTGCATCCTGCTGTCCGTTCGCGGCCGCAAGGTGGATCAGGCGGTGGGCGGTGAAGCTGTTGGCCACCACAATGTTGTCGAAGCGGTAGTGCAGGCCCTCGCCCTTGGCCTGCTCGGCAACGTGCTCGAACATCTGGGTGACCTGCTGCGGTGCCAGTCCCTTGCGTGTGCTCAGGTAGTCCAGTTCGGTGCCGTCGTAGTGTTCGGGAAGGCTGGGATCCAACTGGTAGCTGCGCCATTGCACCTCGACGGAATCGCGGTGCGGGAATTCTGCCAGCGCGGCCTCGAACCGGCGCTTGCCGATGTAGCACCACGGGCACGCAACGTCTGACCAGATCTCAATCTTCATGCTTGCCACAACCCGGCCGGTCCCGGGGCCATTCCCGCTGGAGGGTGTCAGGTTCGTCACCATTAAGCGCGAACGTACAGTTGAGGCCCCTTGAGTTCGGGCGGGTGGGTCAGACCGGGCGCTCCAGGACAAAGTCGTGTTCCACCGTGGTTCCCAGCCGGAACGACTTTGAGCCGACCTTCCTGAACCCTGATTTCTCGTAGAAACGGATGGCCCGGGCGTTCTGGCTGTTCACGCCCAGCCAGATCCCGGCCCCGCCGGCCGCCGCGGCAGCCTCGAGGCTCGTGTGCATCAGCTCAGTCGCGGCGCCCAGCCCGTGATGCTCCGGGTGGACGTAGCACTTGCTCAGTTCCACGGAGGGCAGCAGCGTCAAGGCGGAGGCCACATCAGCGTCCTGGGCCGGCCGGTTGACCAGCAGGCTGTAGCCGCGAAGATCGCCGTCCGCGTCGATGACCAGGACGGTGATATCCGGGTCAGCCAGATAGTCCTGAAAATGCTTTTCGCTGAGCGTGTTGGCAAGGTGCGCGGCGATGTCCTCCGGTGACGAGGACGGCGGGCACGCCAGCGGGAAGGTGACGGCCGCCAGCGCGGCGAGCCGGCCGGCGTCGTCCGCTGTTGCTTTCCGGATGGTGGAGGTCATGCAGGGATTCTAGGCCCTACTGCTTGAAGGCGGCGTCGAAGGACGTGTTCGACGCCGGGAAGTCGAACTTCTTCAGGGCGGCGAGGGCTTCGGGGGCGCCGTGGAGGCGGTCCATGCCGGCGTCCTCCCATTCAACGGAGATGGGGCCGTTGTAGCCGATGGCGGTGAGGGCGCGGAAGGAGGATTCCCAGGGCACGTCGCCGCGTCCGGCGGAGACGAAGTCCCAGCCGCGCCGGGGGTCGCCCCAGGGCAGGTGGGAGCCCATGACGGTGTTCCGGCCGGTGGGGCGGAGCTTGGTGTCCTTGCAGTCCACGTGGTAGATCCGGTCCTTGAAGTCCCAGATGAAGGAGACGGGGTCGATGCCCTGCCACATGAAATGCGAGGGGTCCCAGTTCAAGCCGAACGCGGGCCGGTGGCCGATCGCTTCGAGGGTGCGGACGGTGGTCCAGTAGTCGTAGGCGATTTCGGAGGGGTGGACTTCGTGGGCGAAGCGGACGCCGCATTCGTCGAAGACGTCCAGGATGGGGTTCCAGCGGTCGGCGAAGTCCTGGTAGCCGGCGTCGATGACTTTTTCGGGGACAGGCGGGAACATGGCTACGTACTGCCAGATGGAGGAACCGGTGAACCCGACGACGGTGTCCACGCCCAGTGCCTTGGCGAGCCTTGCGGTGTGCTTCATTTCCTCGGCGGCGCGGGTGCGGACGCCTTCGGGGTCGCCGTCGCCCCACACCTTGGACCCGACGATCGCTTCGTGGCGGAAGTCGATGGGGTCATCGCAGACGGCCTGGCCCTTGAGGTGGTTGGAGATGGCCCAGACCTTGAGGTTGTACTTCTCCAGGACGGCGAGTTTGGACTCGACGTAGCCGGGTTCGTCCCAGCGCCAGGCGTCCAGGTGGTCCCCGGACACGGCGATTTCCAGGCCGTCGTAGCCCCAGCCGGAGGCCAGGCGCGCGACTTCCTCGAACGGGAGGTCGGCCCACTGGCCGGTGAACAGGGTGTAGGGGCGGGGCATGTCAGGCTCCTTCAGGGACGGCGGGAGTGCCGGCGGCGGCGCTGGCCGGGGCGGCGGGGAGGTGGATGGTGGTGCTGTGCGCGGCGGCGGATTCCTCGATGGCGTTCAGGATCCGCTGGACCTCAAGGCCGTCTTCGAACGACGGCGATGGCGGGGTTCCGGCGTCCACCGCGAGCAGGAAGTCGCGGATTTCGTGCGTGAACGTGTGCTCCCAGCCGATGATGTGGCCCTGCGGCCACCACGCGTCCAGGTAGGGGTGGTCGGGCTCGCTGACCAGGATCCGGCGGTAGCCCTGTTCGCGGGCGGGTGCGGTGGCGTCGAGGAAGCGGAGTTCGTTCAGGTTTTCCAGGTCGAAGAAGATGGATCCCTTGTCGCCGTAGATTTCCAGCTGCAGGGAGTTCTTCCGGCCGGTGGCCACCCGGGAGGCTTCCACTGAGGCGATCGCCCCGGAGGCGAGGGACAGCGTGGCCCAGGCGGCGTCGTCGACCGTAACCTCCTCCAGCCCGGCGGCGCCGGGGCGGCGGGTGGTGAAGGTGTGCGTCCGGCCGGAAACCTCGGTGACCTGGTCCCCGAGCAGGAACAGGACCTGGTCGATGGCGTGCGAGGCGATGTCCCCGAGCGCCCCTGATCCGGCGGTTTCCTTGGTCAGGCGCCAGGTCATGGGGGCTGTTTCGTCGGCGAGCCAGTCCTGCAGATAGGCGGCGCGGACGTGCCGGACAGTTCCCACCCGGCCTTCGGCGATGAGCTCTTTTGCCAGTGCCAGGGCCGGGACGCGGCGGTAGTTGAAGCCCACCATCGACTGCACACCCAACGCCCGGGCCGCTTGCGCGGCGTCGGTCATGGCTTCGGCTTCGGCCAGGGTGTTGGCCAGCGGCTTTTCCAGCAGCACGTGCTTGCCGGCTTCGAGGGCGGCGGTGGCGATTTCGGCGTGCATCCAGCCGGGAGCGCAGATATCCACGATGTGGATGTCGTCCCGGTCCAGGACGGTGCGCCAGTCCGTGGCGGTCTCCGCCCAGCCGTACTTCGCGGCGGCCTCCTTCACGCCGGCGGCGTTGCGGCCCACCAGGACCTTCTGCTCAAAAGCCGGGACGTCGAAGAAGGACGCCACGTTCCGCCACGCGTTGGAATGGGCCTTGCCCATGAAGGCATACCCGATCATCGCCACGCCCAGGGGGCGCTGGCTGTTTGTTGGTGAGGTCATGGTCGCGTTCCTAGAGCGTGGCGGTTTCGGGCGCCCAGTCCTCGGGGAGGGCCGGCGAGGCGGGGGCGGAACTTGCGACGTCCACGAAGTTGCCGGATTCCATGGATTCGGAAATCGAGACCATGCTGTCCAGGACGTGGTACGCAAGGTTGCCGGTGGCGCGGTGCGGGACACCGGCGCGGATGGACCGGGCCATGTCCAGGACGCCCATGCCGCGGCCGTTGGACGGTCCGGTGGCGGGAATCGTGGTCCAGTCCTCGTCACCTGCCCGCCAGAGCTTCAGGTCGCCGTCGAAATTGTTGGGGTCAGGGAGCGAGAGGGTGGCTTCGGTTCCGGTGATCTCCACAAAGCCCATCCGGGCGCGCGGGGATTCGAAGGAGAAGACGCTGTGGGATGAGGCACCGTTCTCGAACTGGGCCATGGCGGACACGTGCGTGGGGACCTCGACGGTGAACTCATCGCCGGCCTTGGGTCCGGAGCCGATGACGCGGATGTCCTTGGCCTTGGACCCGACGGCGGCGACCTTGCGGATGGAGCCGAAGGTCTGGATGAGGGCGGTGAGGTAGTACGGGCCCATGTCGAAGAGCGGGCCGGCGCCGTGCTGGAAAAGGAAGGCCGGGTTGGGGTGCCAGGATTCCGGGCCGGGGGTCTGGAAGGTGGTCATGGCGGTCAGGGGCGTGCCGATGTCCCCGCGTTCGATGATCCGGCGGGCGGTCTGCAGGCCGGCGCCCAGGAACGTGTCCGGTGCTGTGCCGAGCCGGATCCCGGCGGCGTCGGCGGTCTTGAGCAGGCCGAGCCCTGATTCACGGTCCAGGGAGAACGGCTTCTCGGTCCAGACGTGCTTGCCGGCGTTGACCGCCGCCGTGGCCACCTCCACGTGGGCGGCCGGGATGGTCAGGTTGACGATGATGTCGACGTCGGGATGGTTCAGTGCCGCGTCCACGCCGCCCCACTCCGCAATGCCGTATTCCTTGGCGCGGGCTTCTGCTGCCTCCTCGAAGAGGTCGGCGATGACGTGGACCTTGAGGTCCGGGAAAACCGTGAGGTTGTCCAGGTAGGCCTTGGAGATGTTGCCTGCACCGATGACGGCGACACCTACCGGGCCGCGGCCCGTGGCTGCTGCGCCGCTCATGCCTTGGCGCCTTCGGTTGCTGCTGCGGCGTCGGCTGCGTTCAGGTAGGCGAGGCTCTCGGCGATGCCTTCGAAGATGTCCCCGGAGTAGTCGTCGAACTCGACGACGCCGACTTCGAGGGACTTCGCGGCGGCGACGACGTCCAGGACCGCCACCTTGCCCTTGCCTGCAGGCAACTGGGCCCTGGTGTCAGTGTTCAGCGGGCCGTCCTTGATGTGGATGAGCTTCACCCGGTCGCCGAGTTTGGTGAGGATGTCCACGGGGTCCTGGCCGCCGACAGCCACCCAATAGGTGTCCACCTCGAGGACGAGTTCGGGGTCGAGAAGGTCCGCGAAGTACTCGAGGGCGGTGCGGCCCTCGATGGTGGACTCCAGCTCCCAGGCGTGGTTGTGGTAGCCCACGCGGATGCCGTATTCGGCGCCCTTCCTGGCTGCGTCGTTGAGCGCTGCGGCGGTGGCCTGGATGTCCTCAGCGGACTGCCAGCGGTCGGCCGCGATGAACGGGTCGATCACCGTGGTGATGCCCAGTTCCTTGGCGGCGGCGAAGATTTCGTCCTGGTCCTGGCTGAGCAGAGGGGCGTGTCCGGACGGCGCGGTGAGGCCGTTTTCCTTCAGCGCGGCGCCGAGCTCCTTGGCCGTTGCCACGAAATTGTAGGGCTCCACCTGTGTGAAGCCGATCTCCGCGACCTTTGCGATAGTGCCGGGCAGATCTTCGGCGATGGCGTTGCGCAGGGTGTAGAGCTGGATCGAGTAGGTCATGGGTTCTCCTGAACTGAAGAGGGTTTCCACTAAAGCTAGAACTACTTTTGACGAGCGTCAAGCAAAAGTTGGATGTTGATCCTCGATCTTTCTTCAGCGTGACAGGCAGAAGCGTGGTGTGTTATTCATGATCCATGAGCCTCACCCCCGGAACGTCGCCCGCCACCCCTGACAGCGGTGGCGGCCTGGCGCGCGCCGGGGACCTGTTCCAGCTCCTGCGGGACGGGCAGGCGCGCACCCGCGCGGAACTGGCCCTGACAACAGGACTGGCACGTTCCACCGTCGCCGCACGCATCGACGCCCTGATCGCGTCCGGCCTGGTGGGCGCGGCGGGGGAGGCGAACTCAAGTGGCGGCAGGCCGCCGTCGCGCTTTGCCTTCAACCCTGCCGCACGCGCCGTCCTGGCTGTCGACGTCGGGGCCACCCACGTGATTGTTGCCGTAACTGATCTCAGCGGACGGGTCCTGGCGGAGCAGCGGCTGGCGCAGGATGTGGCCGACGGCCCGGAGCCGGTGCTTGGCAGGGTGGTGCACGAAGGTCTCGCGCTGCTCGATCAGGCCGGCCGGGGCCCTCAGGATCTTGCCGGTGTGGGAATCGGCCTGCCCGGTCCGGTGGAACATGCCACCGGCAGGCCCGTGAAGCCCCCCATCATGCCGGGCTGGGACGGCTTCGACGTGGTCCGTTATGTTCAGCGCTCGCTGCCGGTGCCGGTGCTGGTGGACAACGACGTCAACATCATGGCGCTGGGGGAGCGGACGGCGCACTGGCCGGACCACCAGAATTTCCTGTTCATCAAGGTTGCCACCGGCATCGGCTCGGGCATCATCAGCAACGGGGAGCTGCAGCGCGGGGCCAACGGAACGGCAGGCGACCTGGGTCACGTCCGGGTTCCACGCGGCGACGACGTGCTGTGCCGCTGCGGGAACCACGGCTGCCTCGAAGCGCTCGCATCCGGGCCGGCCCTGGCCGCGGAACTTACGCGCCAGGGCGTGCCTGCCGCGAAGGGCAGCGACGTGCTGAGGCTGGTAGCCGGCGGAAACGTGCAGGCTGTCCAGGCCCTCCGCCAGGCCGGACGGGACGTGGGCGATGTACTGGCCACCGTGGTGAACCTGCTCAACCCGTCAGTCATCGTCATCGGCGGCAGCCTGGGCCAGGCGGGCGAGCACCTGATGGCAGGTGTCCGTGAGGTTGTGTACCGGCGGTCACTGCCGCTGGCCACGTCCCACCTGCGGATAGCGCTGACGGTGGCCGGAGACCAGGCAGCCATCCTTGGCGCCAGCCAGCTGGTCACCCAGTATGTTCTCTCGCCGGCGGTCATCGAGGCAACACTGGCGGGAACAGCCGCGGCAGGGTGAGCAGCGGCTAGGGCGCCATCAGCACGTCGATGAACTGTGACAGGCCGTCTGCCACGTCCACTTCCTTGTCGTAGAGCCACTGCAGCTGCAGGCCGTCCGATATGGCGACGACCAGCCGGGCGAGGTCCTTTGCCGGCAGGTCCGTGCGGGCCTGGCCGGCGGCCTGGCGCCGCTCAATGTCCACCGTCAGGACGTCCACCACTTCCGCGAAGCGGTCCTTGAAGTAGCCATGGGAGTCATGCCCGGGGTCGTTCGCGGTGGCGGAGGCAACCGCGTACAGCGTAGTCAGGCCCGGTTCCGCCCGGTTGCGTTCTGCCGACCGCACCATCAGAGGCAGCCCGGCGTCTTTATCCATGGGCGCCATGCTTCGCCGGTCCCGCTCGGCCAGGACGGCGGTGAGGAGCTCCTGCTTGCCGCGGAAGTAGTGGAACAGCGTGGCTTCCTTCACGCCCACCAGTTCAGCCACGCGCTTCAGGGCTGTGCCTTCGAACCCTTCTGTTGCAAAAACGTCGGTTGCTGTCTGGATGATCTGCTCGCGGCGTTCGGCTCCCTTGGCGTACTGTCCGCGCGGCTTTGATGAAGGCACCAAGACAGTGTATTTCACGCTGCGTCACGAAAGCCTAGTCAGACTCGGTTTTTGCGGGTACCATCTTCTGCAGGACCCAACGGAGGGTCACTTTCTGTCAGGAGGCACCGTGGCCGTCACGACCAACACCGGGGATTCCGCAGGGCTGACAGTGCCCGCAACCCCGTCCAGCACTACAGCTCCATCCGTTCCCGCTCCGGGAAGCCCTGTCACAACACCCCGCGCCTATGTCATCGGCATGCCCATCGCCAGTGCAGGCCTGTGGATGGCCGTCCTGGCACCGGCCCTGGTGGTGCTGGCCATCAAGGTTTCGGAAATCACCACGCCGGAAACCCGTGCCGGGGCCCTCAGCCTTGTTGCCGGCGTCGGCGCCCTGATCGCGCTGCTGGCCAACCCGTTCTTCGGACGGCTGAGCGACCGCACCACCTCCCGCTTCGGCATGCGCAAGCCTTGGATCGTCGGCGGCTCCATCGTGGGCATGGGGTCGCTGGTCCTGCTCGGCTCCGCCACCGACGTCGCCGGCGTGCTGGTGGCCTGGATCCTGGCCCAGCTGAGCTTCAACGCAGCGCTGGCCGCGCTGGTGGCCACCCTTCCGGACCAGGCGGCACCGGCCGAGCGCGGGCGCCTGTCCGGCCTCATCGGGATGACCCTGCCCATCGGCTTGGTAGCAGCTGCCTACTTCGCCCAGCTCTTCGACAACGCCTTCCAGATGGCGGTGGTCCCCGGAGCTGTGGGAACTGTCATTGCCCTTGCCTTCGCCTTCACCTTCAAGGACCGTGTCCTTACCGAAAAGCCGACACCGCTGAATCTCAAGGAGATCGCGGGATCCTTCTACTTCAACCCGCGCACCTATCCCGGCCTGGGCTGGGCCTGGTTCACCAAGTTCCTGGTCTACATCGGCTACTGCGCCGGGCTGCTCTACCTGCCGTACTTCTTCGCCGACCACCTGCGCGTCGCCGAAACCGAAGTGGCCGCGCTGGTCTTCCAGGCCACCCTAGTCAGCTCCCTGGGAACAGTCGTCACCAGCCTCGCCGGCGGCTGGATCAGCGACAAGATCGGCAAGCGCAAAGGCATGGTCATCGCCTCCGCCATCATCATGATGGCCGGCCTGGTGGTCATCGCCACCAGCACCACCACGGACCAGGTCCTGGTGGGGCAGGCCATCGCCGGCATTGGCCTGGGCTGCTTCGGCGCTGTTGACGTCGCCCTCATCACCGACCTGCTGCCCGGAGGCCAGACCGACAACGCCAAGACGTTCGGTGTCTTCAACATTGCCCAGGCGCTGCCGCAATCGCTTGTCCCTGCACTGGCGTTCCCGGTTATCACCCTTGGCGGCTACCCCGCCCTCTTCATCGGCGGGGCCGTCGTCGGCATCATCGGCGCCGTCCTCGTAACCCGCATCAAAGGAGTCAAGTAGATGAATCCCACCCTTTCCCCGGCCGTAACGGCTCCCGCCGCCGGGTCCCCGGACGCAGAAGCCCGTATCCGGGAGCTGGCCGAAGGCCTCTCCCTCGAACAGCAGGTCCAGCTCCTGACGGGCGCGGACGTGTGGGCCACCCACGCGCTGCCCTCGATCGGGCTCTCCCGGGTGGTCCTTTCGGATGGTCCGTCGGGCGTCCGTGGCGAAGACTTCGATGAACGCCATGACTCGGTCTCACTGCCGTCGTCGTCTGCCCTGTCCGCGACCTGGAGCGTGGAAACGGCACGCCGCTACGGCCAGGTCCTCGGCCAGGAGGCCCGCCGCAAGGGTGTCCACGCGGTCCTCGGCCCCACCATCAACCTGCACCGCTCGCCGCTGGGCGGCCGGCACTTCGAATGCATGAGCGAGGACCCCCGCCTTACCGCCACCCTGGCGGCGGGCTACGTGGCCGGTGTCCAGTCGATGGGCGTCGGTGCGACCCCCAAGCACTATCTTGCCAACGAGTCCGAAACCGAGCGCTTCACGTCAGACTCCGTGGTGGACGAGCGCCCCCTCCGCGAGCTGTACCTGGCCGCCTTCGAGGACGCGATCACCGAGGCGCGCGCCTGGCTGGTGATGAGCTCCTACAACTCCATCAACGGCACCACGGCCAGCGAAAACGAGCTGCTCAAGACCCCCCTGTCCACCGAGTGGGGCTTTGACGGCGTGGTTGTTTCGGACTGGACCGGTGTCCGCTCCGTGGAGTCGGCCAACGCCCACCAGGACCTGGAGATGCCCGGGCCTGTGGGCCACTGGGGCCCCAAGCTGCTGGCAGCTGTTGAAGACGGCCGGGTCAGCAGGGCCGCCATCCTCGAAAAGGTCATCCGCATCCTCCGGCTCGCCGCCCGCGTCGGTTCGCTGGACTCCGTCGCCCCGGCCGTGACCGACCTTCCGGAACAACTCAATGCCTCCGCCGTCGCACGCGAAGTGGCAGTCCGCGGCGCCGTGCTGGTCCGCAACAAGGACGACCTGCTGCCCCTTGACCCGTCGGCACTGGCGAGCATTGCGGTCAGCGGTCACAACGCCGAGGAGGCCCGGACCCAGGGTGGCGGCAGCGCCACAGTCATGCCGAAGTACACCGTCTCGCCGCTGGACGGACTCCGGGACGCGCTGCCGTCCGGTGTCAGCGTCAGCTACACCCGCGGCGCCAAGGTGGCCGAGGGGCTGCAGGCCTTCCCGCGCACCTCGCTGCACAATCCGGTCTCCAATGTCCCCGGCATGCGGGTGACTTTCCTGGACGCCGACGGCGCGGACATCTCGGGTGAGGACCGGCTGGCATCGCACCTGATCTGGTTCGGCGTCGGGATCCCGGAAGGGTCTGCGGCCATTCGGATGGAAGCTGACTGGACGGCCCCGACGGCGGGCATCCACCACCTCGGCGTCGGAACCGTGGGACGGATCCGGCTCTCGCTCAAGGGCGACGAAGTATTCAACGGCGAGATCGAGGACGACACCGACGTCCTCGGCGCCGCCCTCTTCGACCCGCCCAAGACGGTCCACGCCGTCCAAACCGCAGCAGGCGAGCGGGTCCGGATCGAGGCCGTCTACGAGCTGCCCAAGCAGCAGGCCATCCCCTTCACCGCCATCCTGCTGGGTGAGGAGACCGTGGTGGAGGACCCGCAGGCCGAGATCGAGGCAGCGGTGGAAGCCGCGAAGGCCGCGGATGTGGCCGTGGTGGTGGTGGGCACCAGCGCCGCCATCGAGTCCGAAGGCTTCGACCGCAAGGACCTGGACCTGCCCGGCTACCAGGACCAACTGGTGGAGGCTGTGGCCGCTGCCAACCCCCGCACCGTTGTGGTGGTGAACTCCGGCTCGCCCGTGCTGATGCCGTGGCTCGACAAGGTGGGGGCCGTCCTGCTCGGCTGGTTCGGCGGCCAGGAGTTCGGCCGGGCCATCGCGGACATCCTGGTGGGTGCGGAGGAGCCGGGCGGACGCCTGCCCACCACCTGGCCGGCCGCGCTCGGGGACGTTCCGGTGCTCAACACCGCGCCCGTGGACGGCAAGGTGGTCTACTCCGAGGGCATCCACGTGGGCTACCGGGCCTGGCTGAAGCAGCAGGCTGAAGGCGGCGCGGCTCCGGCCCTGCCGTTCGGCTACGGCCTGGGCTACACCACGTTCGAGCTGTCCGCCCCGCACGCGCCGCAGTCCGTCCCCGCCGGCAACGACGTGGTGGTCCACGTCCCCGTCCGCAACACCGGCAGCCGCTCCGGCCGCGAAGTAGTCCAGGTGTACCTGGAGCGTGCGGAGTCCGCCGTCGAGCGGCCCGTCCGCTGGCTGGCGGGATACGCCGGAACGCACCTGGCCCCCGGCGGCACCGACAGCGTCGAGGTGCGGATCCCCGCCCGCTCCTTCGCCCATTACGACGGCGGCTGGCAGTTTGAGCGCGGAACGTTCCGGATCCTGGTGGGCCGGCACGCGGCCGACGACTTCCAGGTCCTGGACATCGAGCTGCGCTAAGGCGCTTTAAACGACGGCGGCCGGGCGGTTCCCTTTTCGGGGAGCCGCCCGGCCGCCGTCGTACGGGGTACTTCAGCGTCAGCCGCTGATGGTGCGGATGGGGGAACCGGCCAGCCAGGCCGTCACGTCCTCGAACGCCCCGCCGTAAAACTCCCGGTAGCTCTCCTGCGTTACGTAGCCAAGGTGCGGCGAGAGGACGGTATTGGGGGAGGCCAGCAGCGGATGCCCGGCGGGCAGCGGTTCCTCGTCAAACACATCCAGGGCGGCCCCGCGGATCCAGCCCTCGGCCAGTGCCCGGACCAGCGCGTCCTGGTCAACGAGCGGCCCGCGAGCGGTGTTCACCAGGATGCCTTCCGGGCCAAGGAGCCGCAGCTCGGGTTCGCCCACTATTCCCTCGGAACGGGGAGACAACCGCAGGTGGAGGGTGGCGACGTCGGAATTTCGGAAAAGGTCCTCCTTGCTTACGAGCCGGACACCAGCCTCGGCGGCGGCCTCAGCGGTGAGGTTCTGGCTCCAGGCGAGCACCTCCATCCCAAAGGCCTGGCCGTACGTGGCAATCCTGCGGCCGATCTTGCCCAGCCCCACGATGCCGAGGGTTTTGCCGGCGAGTTCAAATCCCACAGTGGTTTGCCACGTGCCTGCCCGCAGCGAGTTTTCCTCGGCGGGGATGTGGCGGGCGGCGGCCAGGAGCAGCGCCCAGGTCATTTCCGGTGCGGCGGCAGGGGACCCGGCCGTGCCGCAGACGGTGATGCCCAGTTCGGCGGTAGCACCGACGTCGATGGACGCGTTGGCCATTCCGGTGGTGACCAGCAGTTTCAGCGCGGGCAGCCTTTCCAGCACCGAACGCGGAAACGGAGTCCGCTCCCGCATGGCGATGACGATCCCGACGCCGGCGAGGGCTGCCACCAGGGCGTCTTCGCCGGTGAAAGGTTCACGGAAGACCGTGACGGAGACGCCGTCGTCCTCGAGCGCGGCCCAGTCGGCGAAGCCGTGGGCTACACCCTGGTAGTCGTCCAGGATGGCAAGCCGGTGCTGCATGTCTGTTACCTTCGTCCCATTCTTGGCGCGTTCCCCTCGGGGGCTAGGGCCTATCGTAGCTTTGGCGCTTCCGGCAGCGGACGATGGGGGCGCGCGGCGTGATAGCAATGGAAGTGATGAAATCACTTTTTATGCCAACGGGCACCCCATGAACGGCCGGCTTTTGGCCAGGGTCCCGGGCGCCTGGATCCTGCTCGCCTGCATCGGACTGCTGGCGCTCAACCTGCGGGGTCCGTTTGTGGCGGTCGCTCCGGTTGTGGACATCATGCAGGTCGAACTGGGTTTCTCCCCGGTGGTCCTGGGGCTCCTGACCAGCATTCCTGTGCTGTGCTTCTCGCTGTCCGCGCCGCTGGCATCGCTGGCTGCGCGCCGGCTCGGGGCGGAATTCGCCGTCACGCTCACCATTCTTGGTGTTCTAGCCGGGGTGGTTGTCCGCTCGTCGGGCGGCCCTGCCCTTGTCGTTGCGGGCACCGTCCTGATCGGGCTCGCCATCACCGTGGGAAACATTGCCGTCCCGCTGATCATCCGGCGCGACTTTTCACCGCTGCGCCAGGGGACCGCCATGGGCGTGTACACCGCTGCGCTGAATATCGGCTCCTTCCTGACGTCCGTGGTCACCGCCCCGCTGGCCGAGCTGGCGGGCTGGCGGACCGCGCTCGCGGCGGTGGGAATTCTGGCAGTGGCGGCGATCGCCTTCTGGACCGCCGCCGTCGGGGTCCGAAGCGCTTTTGTGCCGACGAACGTGGAAGTGGCGGGCGGCCAGGAGCGGCCCGCCGTCAAGGGCTCCGGCTGGATCACCGCGGGGCTCACGGCCGGATTCGCGGGACAGGCGTTCTCCTACTACGCCGTGACCGCCTGGCTTCCGAGCTACCTTAACGACGAACTGGGCATGTCCGCCTCGGCAGCCGGCGCCGGTTCGTCCATCTTCCAGATCCTCGCCATTGTGGGCGGCCTGGGCGTCCCGTTCGCAGCCAAATACTCCAGCACGACGACGGTGGCTGTCACCTTGGGCGTGCTGTGGACGGCCGTGCCGGCCGGGCTGCTGCTGGCGCCGGGCCTGTGGTGGCTGTGGTCCGTATGCGGCGGCATCGCCCAGGGCGGCGGAATTACGCTGATCTTCATCGCCATCATCAAGCTGGCCCGGGACCAGGCGTCCGCGGGCAGGATGTCCGCCATCGTCCAGGGCGTCGGCTACTGCTTCGCGGCGGTGGCACCGCCACTGGTGGGATTCGTGCACGACACGGCGGGTTCCTGGACTCCCGCGCTGCTGGTGGTCCTGGCATCAGTCCTGACGTTCTTCCTCAGCACAACCCTCGCTGTCCGGCTGGTGCCGAAGGGCCGCTGACGCGTCCCGCCGTCGTCCGTTCCCTTCTCCCGGCCTACTTTCGAAACGCTCTCTCAGATCCTGCGACAAATACAGGGACGCTCGCTCACTTTCTTGAGGAAAGTGAGCGAGCGTCCTTGGTTTTATTGCATTAAGTGAGAGAGCGTCCGGGGTGGGTGGCCGGGTGAGGCGGTCCGGCGCAGCGCCCGCTCAAAGGGTGTTCCGTCGCCGGGCCGGCCCCCGGATTTCGGGGTTCCTGTTGCGAAGGGCATGCCTGCCCGGCGGACGGAAATCTGTTACGCCGCGGCGAGTTCCTCCGCGGTGGCCTTTTCGCGGGCCTCCGTCAGGTACCTGGCGTACGCGGGGAGCGTCAGGAAGGACGGGAAGTCCTGGGCCAGGGTGACTTCTTCGAAGATGTCGCGGGCGTCTTCGAAGCGGTCGCCGTCGAAGCGTTCCAGGCGTGCGAATTCTTCGTCGAGGAGTTCCTCGATCCAGTGGTGGGTGATGATTTCGCCGTGGTCGGTGATGGCGGATGCGAACATCCACTGCCAGATCTGGGAGCGGGAGATTTCGGCGGTGGCGGCGTCTTCCATGAGGTTGTGGATGGCGACGGCACCGTTGCCGCGGAGCCAGGATTCGATGTAGCGGATCCCGACTTCGATGTTGTTCCGGATGCCCTGCTCGGTGATGGTCCCTTCCGTGGCGGCAACGTTGATCAGTGCCCGGTCGTCCGGGATGACGTCCTCGCGGAGCTTTTCGAGCTGGTTGGGACGGTCGCCCAGGACGGCGTCGAACACTTCGCGGCAGACCGGCACCAGGTCCGGGTGGGCCACCCAGGAGCCGTCGAAGCCGTCGTTGGCTTCGCGGGTCTTGTCGGCACGGACCTTTTCGAAGGCGTTGGTGTTGGCGGCTTCGTCCTTGCGGTTGGGGACGGCTGCCGCCATGCCGCCGATGGCCATGGCGCCGCGCTTGTGGCAGGCGCGGACCAGCTGTTCGGTGTAGGCGCGCATGAACGGGGCGGTCATGGTCACCTGGGCGCGGTCGGGCAGGACGAACCGGGGTCCGCGGGTGCGGAAGTTCTTGATCAGGGAGAAAATGTAGTCCCAGCGGCCGGCGTTCAGGCCGGAGGCGTGGTCGCGCAGCTCGTAGAGGATTTCCTCCATTTCGAAGGCTGCGGTGATGGTCTCGATCAGCACGGTGGCGCGGATGGTGCCCTGCGGGATGCCGAGCAGGTCCTGGGCGAGGATGAAGATGTCGTTCCAGAGCCGGGCTTCAAGGTGGTTTTCGATCTTGGGCAGGTAGAAGTACGGGCCCTTGCCCTGGGCCAGGAGGCGGCGGGCGTTGTGGAAGAAGAACAGGCCGAAGTCCACGATCCCGCCGGCCACTGGGGTGCCGTCGATGAGCATGTGCTTCTCGGGCAGGTGCCAGCCGCGGGGACGGACCACGATGGTGGGCAGTTCCGCGGCGGGGCGGAGCCTGTATTCCTTGCCCTCTTCGGTGGTGAAGTCGATCCGGCGTTCCAGCGCGTCGGTGAGGTTCAGCTGGCCCTTGATGACGTTGCGCCAGGTGGGAGTGGAGGAGTCCTCCATGTCCGCGAGCCAGACCTTCGCGCCGGAGTTCAGGGCGTTAATGGTCATTTTCTTGTCCACCGGCCCGGTGATCTCCACCCGGCGGTCTTCCAGGCCCGGAGCGGGCGGTGCGACCCGCCACGACGGATCATTGCGGATATCCTCGGTCTCCCGAAGGAACCGCGGGTCCTGGCCGCCGGCAATGTCAGCCCGCCGCGTCCGCCGGGCCTGCAACAGCTCCTGCCGACGCTCGGCCGTGGCCCGGTGCAGCTTGGCTACGAACTCCAGAGCATCCGGAGTAAGTACCTCGTTCTGCCGGCAAATGGGCTGCGCGGTCAACGTAATGCCATTGATGGTGAAGTTGTCAGTGAAGCTGTTCATTTCAGTCTCCTTAAAGACGAAAAGGGGAGTTCGACGGCGGGTAGCGGCACTGCGGCAACAAACGCACAAGCCGACGGTCCGGGCATCCGGCAGCCTGCGTAAAAGGGGCCCTGTGCCCGCCCCCGACCGAGTTCTACGAGGTCATGGGGCGGGCATGGGGAATAGCAGGCAGAGGATCGTCCGGTCCGCCGGCGGACGCAAGCGCCGCCGTCGAACGCTAAGAGTTAGTGGAACTGGCCTTCTTCGGTGGATCCCACCAGTGCCAGGGTTGATGCGTTCGGGTTGAGCGCAGTTGCGATGTCGTCGAAGTAGCCGGTGCCGACTTCGCGCTGGTGCTTGGTCGCGGTGTAGCCGCGGGATTCGGAGGCGAATTCCTTTTCCTGGAGCTCGACGTAGGCGCTCATGCCTTCACGGGCGTAGCCGTGGGCGAGGTCGAACATCGAGTAGTTCAGGGCGTGGAAGCCGGCCAGGGTGATGAACTGGAACGTGAAGCCCATGGCGCCGAGTTCACGCTGGAACTTCGCGATCGTGGCGTCGTCCAGGTGCTTGCGCCAGTTGAACGACGGAGAGCAGTTGTACGAGAGCATCTGGTCCGGGAAGTCGGCCTTGACGGCCTCGGCGAACTTACGGGCCAGTTCGAGGTCCGGGGTGCCCGTTTCCATCCAGATGAGGTCGGAGTACGGGGCGTAGGCCTTGGCGCGGGCAATGCAGGGTTCGATGCCGTTGCGGACCTTGTAGAAGCCTTCCGGTGTGCGTTCGCCGGTGACGAATTCCTGGTCGCGGGGATCGACGTCGGAGGTGATCAGGGTGGCTGCCTCGGCGTCGGTGCGGGCGATGACCACCGAGGGGGTGCCGGCGACGTCGGCGGCCAGGCGGGCGGCGTTCAGGGTGCGGACGTGCTGCTGGGTGGGGATGAGCACCTTGCCGCCGAGGTGGCCGCACTTCTTCTCCGAAGCGAGCTGGTCTTCCCAGTGCACACCTGACGCGCCGGCCTGGATCATGGATTTCATGAGCTCGTAGGCGTTCAGCGGGCCACCGAAGCCGGCCTCGGCGTCGGCAACGATCGGCACCATCCAATCTTCAACGGTCTGGATGCCTTCGGAGAACTCGATCTGGTCGGCCCGCAGGAGGGCGTTGTTGATGCGGCGCACCACCGTCGGAACCGAGTTGGCCGGGTACAGCGACTGGTCCGGGTACGTGTGGCCGGAATTGTTGGCGTCCGCGGCCACCTGCCAGCCCGAGAGGTAGATGGCGCGAAGGCCGGCCTTGACCTGCTGCACAGCCTGGTTGCCGGTCAGGGCACCCAAGGCGTTGGTGTACCCGCCGGTCTTGTGCTCCTCGGTCAGCTGCTTCCACAGCTTCTCCGAGCCGCGGCGGGCCAGGGTGTGCTCTTCGGAGACACGGCCGCGGAGCCGGACGACGTCCGAGGCCTTGTAGTCGCGGGTCACACCTTCCCAGCGGGGGTTGGCGGCCCACTCGAGCTCCAGGGCGGCGGCCTGCTCTTCGGGCGTCTGCTGGGTGGGCTCAAATGCTGCAGTCATCGTTGTCTCCTTGATTGAGCTCCGGGGTGGTATCCGCCGGCCAGGGCTGCTTCCTTGCAGTCCCGGCCGGCTACCCCGGTGCGGTGTTTCTTTCCGTGATCACTACTTTTCAGCACTTCCAAATACTTCTCTAGGGTAAAACCATGGAAAGAAACGCACTTCTTCGCGTATCCTCAAGAAATGCCCCCTTCAAGCTGGAACCGCAAAGCCGCCACGCCGCCGTCGACCGCCGCGCCCGAACTGGACGTCATCAGCCTGGGCCGCCGGGTCCGCCATCTGCGTAAGGCAGCCGGCATGACGCTCGATGACCTGAGTGCCGCCGTCGGGACTGCCCCCAGCCAGCTGAGCCTGATCGAGAACGGCAAGCGGGAGCCCAAACTGGGGCTGCTGCAGCAGCTTGCCGCGGCGCTGAATGTGGGCATTGACCAGCTGTTGGGGGCGGAGCCGCCCAACCGGAGGGCTGCGCTGGAAATCGAGCTGGAACGGTACCAGCGGAGCCCCATCTACGAGTCCCTGAACCTGCCGAAAATCCGGATCAGTTCGAGGCTCCCCATGGATGTGCTTGAGTCCATGGTGGGCCTGCAGCATGAGCTGGAGCGCAAGCTGAACGAGCAAATCGCGACGCCGGAGGAGGCCCGCCGCGCCAACGGTGAACTGCGTGCCATGATGCGGGAGCGGAACAACTACTTCCCCGAGTACGAGGCGGAGGCGCAGAAGGTACTGACGAGCGTCGGGCACACCACCGGCCCGCTGTCCCAGCACGTCATCGCCGACATCGCTGCCCACCTCGGCTTCAGCCTCCACCACGTGGGCGACCTGCCGCATTCAACGCGGTCGGTGACCGATCTTAAGAACCACAGAATTTATCTCACCCAGAACCAGCGGACGGACCACGACCCTCGGTCTGTGCTGCTGCAGGCGTTGGGGCACTACGTCCTGGGCCACCAGACGCCCAAGAATTATGGCGATTTCCTGATGCAGCGTGTGGCCACGAACTACTTCGCCGCCGCCCTGATGCTGCCGGAGAAAGCCACGGTGGAGTTCCTGCAGCAAGCCAAGCAGGCCAAGGAAATCGCGGTGGAGGACATCCGGGACGCCTTCGCGGTCTCCTACGAAACCGCCGCGCACCGCTTCACGAACCTCGCCACCGAGCACCTGGACATCCGGACGCATTTCCAGAAGACGCACCAGAGCGGCATCATCTACAAGGCCTACGAGAACGACGGCGTGACGTTCCCGCAGGACCACACAGGCGCCATCGAGGGCCAACCGTCGTGCAAGCAGTGGACCTCCCGCGTGGTGTTCGACGTCGCCGACAAGTTCCGCGCGTACAACCAGTACACCGATACCCCTGCCGGGACGTACTGGTGCACTGCGCGGACCGAACGGTCTGCCAACGGCGAGTTTTCGCTCTCGGTCGGCGTGCCGTACGCGCACGTGAAGTGGTTCCGCGGGCGGGACACCACGGAGCGGTCAAAGTCCACGTGCCCGGACGAAAACTGCTGCAAACGGCCGCCGGCGGAGCTGGCCTCGGAGTGGGCCGGCAACGCATGGCCGTCTGCGCGGGCCCATTCGCACCTGCTGGCCGCCATGCCGCCCGGGGCGTTTCCCGGCGTCGACGAGACCGAGGTCTACAGCTTCCTGCAGGCGCACTCCGGGAGCTGAGCCAGCATCCTCTCTCACCTAATGCGGGTTTTCGCCGGACGCCCTATCACTTTCTTGGGGAAAGTGATAGAGCGTCGGGGAATATGCTGCATCAAGTGAGAGAGCGTTTCTGCTACCCGTGGAGTTCCCGGTAGGCGGCCGCGGCCGCCGGGTGAAGCGGCAGCCCGGCCGTGTTGATCAGTGATTCCGGGCTCAGGAACTGCACGCCCAGGCTGGAGCGTGGAATCAGTTCGTCGGCGTGCCCCACCAGCAATTCGACGGTCCGCTTCACGGTCCGCCCGTCCAGGTCGCTCCGGCACAGGAGAAGATTCGCCACGCCCACCGTCCAGACGGCAGGAATGCCCTCGTAGCTGCCGGCAGGGATCAGCACGCGGTCGTAGTAGGGGCCATACCGGCTCCGGACCGATGGAATCAGCGCCGAGAGGTCGAGGAAGACCAGCCCGGCTGCCCTGTTGCTGTCGGCAATCGCGGCCGTGGGCACACCTCCGGACCAGAACAGCGCGTCCACTGACCCGTCCCGCAGAGCCGCGAGGCCAGCGTTGAGCCCGAGGTTTAGCACGGTGACGGTCTGATCCGTGGCTGCAGGTGCCGCTCCAACAGCCGCGGAGCCCAGCCCTGCCGCCTCAATCAGGCGCGGGGTGGTCAGTGAAGTTCCCGAACCGGGCTCACCCACAGCGACTGTCCGTCCGGCCAGCCCGTCCAGATCCCTGATGCCACTGTCTTTCCGCACAACGCAGTGGACATAGTTCTCATAGACCCGTCCAAGGGCGGCAATGCCGGCATTCGCCGTGCTGTCCGCCCCGATCTTCTGGGCCGCAGCATCGGCCAGCGCGACGGCGAACGTGGCCTGCCCGGTCAGCAGCTGCCCCAGGTTGTCCAGGCTGCCCCCTGTTGTCAGTGCCGTCGCCTGGTCGGCCACACCATGACGCTGCAGGGACGACGCCAGCAACGTAGCGAACTCAAGATAAAACCCTCCAGGCTCACCCCCGGCCACGGTCACCGCACCTGGGCGGTTGTCGGGCGTACAGGCGCTCGCAGCCGGTAAGAACAGTCCTGCCAGGCCGGCAGCCAACCCGGCCTTGAGCGCGGTCCGCCGCGGGGGACGGCCTCCGGACGAGCTTCGGGACAGCGCAGTCATGCCGGGCCTTCCTCTCCCGGTTGGGCCACGGCACGCGGAAACTCGAGGCGCGCGATCAGGCCGTGCGGCGACCCTTCCGTCAGCAGCAGGCGGCCCCCGTTGGCTGCGGCGAGTCTGTCCACAATGGTCATGCCCAGGCCGTTGCCGCGGATTGCCTGGTGCTCCGGGGAGCGCCAGAACCGGGCGGTGGCAGCAGCCCGTCCTTCGGCGGAAAGCCCGGGGCCGGCGTCGGAAATTTCGACGGCGACCGCCTCCTTGCGGACGCGGACCGCCACCGTGATGCGGGCACCTGCCGCGTATTTGACGGCGTTGTTGATCAGCTCGCCCACCATCTGTGCCAGCTCGGCGGCATTGCAGGCGATGTGCATTGCAGGGTCCGGCGGGTCCGCCAGCAGGATGGATGACCCACTACGCCGTGCCGCAGGACCGGCACGTTCGGTTTCCTCCTGCAGGACCGGGTATGGATCAATGACGGCGGGGAGCCCGTGGGTGGGAGTCCCCGGCGGACCTCCGGCAGAGTCCTCGAAGGCCCGGTGCTCCGCCGCCGCCAGCCGCAGCACTCCGTCGAGGATCTCTTCCACACGTTCGAGCTCGGCGAGAACACCGTCCGCCGCCTTCCGTTCCCGGGCTGTCTGCAGTTCCAGCTGGAGCAAATCGATCCTCAACCGCAGGGCCCCGATAGGATTGCGCAACTGATGGGACGTGTCGGCTATCAGCTGGCGCTGGGAGTCGATGCTCTCGCTGACCGTCCGGGCCATCCTGGTGAAGGAACGGCTCAGTTCGCGCAGTTCCGGCGGGCCGGCCTCCGGAAGATTGCCGGTCCTGCCCGTTGCCTCGAGCTCCGTGACCGCCGAATTCAGGCGGTGCACAGGACGGAGCACCCATCCCGTCACACGGGCGGCACCGATGAGGAGCAACGCCGCGAGGGCGGCGGCGGCCACACCGACCAGGAGCCACCGATCCCGCAGTTTCTGCCGCGCCGCATCGGGGTTTACTTCCAGCACAGCCTCGCCAAGAACCTGGCTGGCGCTGCCGAACGACCGGGAGATCACCTCAGAACCCGTTCCGAACGGCTGCAGCGGAGCGAGCGTGGTGTCGCTGAGGTTGAGATTCGCCCTGGCTACGGCGTCCCGCACATCGGACCTGTCCTCGCTCAGGCCGCCCGAGCGCAGCGTGCCCGCCTGGAGGCGGATCAGGACCCCCTCCCCGTACAGTTCCGAGTATCTGTCCATCTCTATCTGCAGCTGCGTTGCATCTCCTCCGTCGGTCGCGGCGTCGAACGCCACCTGCGCGAGGCGGTTGAGTGAAGCGGCGCGGTTAATCTGGAGTTCCTGGGTGAGTTCCCGGCTGGCCGAGGTCAGGATTGCCGTGGACGCGAAGACGACGATGAGGACGGCCAGGACGCTCAGGACACCCAGGACACGCAGCTTCATGCAGGATCCGCCTCGACCCGGTAGCCCACGCCGCGGACGTTGATGATGAAGCCGGGGAGCTGGAGTTTCGCCCTCAGGCCTGTCAGGTGCACGTCAAGGGACCGGGAGGAGGCAAGGAACGCATCGCCCCACAGCGCGTCCAGGATCTGCTCCCGGGTGACCACGGACCCGGCGTGGCTGGCGAGGAGGGCGAGCAGGTCGAATTCGGTGGCGGTCAAGGGCAGGACTTTGGGGCCGATCGCGGCCACGCGCCGTTCGAGGTCCACTTCGACTTCACCGAGCACGATGTTCCGCTGCCTGTTGTCTTTGGCGCGGCCCGCCCGCCGGGTGACGGCCTCGATGCGGGCGAGCAGCTCTACCAGTTTCACCGGCTTGACGAGGTAGTCATCGGCGCCGGACCGCAGGCCAAGCACCACGCTGCGTTCGTCGTCGCGCGCTGTCAGGATCAGGATCGGGACGGTCGTGACCTGGCGAAGCTTCCGCAGGACGTCGAGGCCGTCCATGTCGGGAAGCCCCAGGTCGAGCAGGATGACCTCAAAGCGCCGGTGTTCCAGGAGTGCGTCGGCCCCGCGGGCAACCCGGAAGGCCGTGTGCCCGGCGGAAATGACTGCCGCGTCGAGGGCTGACGCCATGGCGTCGTCGTCCTCGACGATGAGCACATCCATTGCCTGTTCCTGTTCCGTTTGATCGGCGTTTTGTTCCCCATCCCGCCTTTGGAGATTACCCCGTCCGCCGGTTTTCCGCCTTGCGCCGGTCCCTGCGCCGGGCCCGCAACGGAAGACCGCGGAGCCGGGCGCCGGCCGGAAGCAAAACCTAAGGAAGTGTTAGGACTTCCCCTTTCGCGTTGGTTGTGCGGTGGATCACGAATAGCTTGGATGGGTCCCCGGCTTTCCGCGGACCGTCAATGTCGAGGAGGAACCATGGGCAACGTTGCCGTGGACAGCAAGGAAGTACGCCAGGGACCCGTGGCGGCCCCGGCCAGGAAGGTTCAGCGATGAGCACCCAGCAAACCGAAGTCCAGAGCGAGTCGGCCCAGACACGCCGGGCCGTGAGCAACATCCTCAAGGGATCAGCCGGCAACCTCGTGGAGTGGTACGACCTCTACGTCTACACCGTCTTTGCCGCCTACTTCCAGTCCCATTTCTTCAACTCCAAGGACGAGCTGCAGGCCGGCCTTGAAGCGATGGCAGTGTTCTCGACGTCGTTCCTGATGCGCCCCATCGGCGCCTGGTTCTTCGGCCGCTACGCCGACCGCAAGGGCCGCAAGGCCGCACTGACCCTCAGCGTGACACTGATGTCCGCAGGATCCTTCGCCATCGCGATCCTGCCCACTACCCAGCAGGTCGGAGTCTGGGCTTTGGTGCTGCTGATCCTCATCCGCTTGGTCCAGGGCTTCTCCGTCGGCGGCGAATACGGCACCAGCGCCACCTACATGTCCGAGGCAGCCACGTCCAAGCGCCGCGGCTTCTTCTCCAGCTTCCAGTACGTGACCCTGATCGGCGGCCAGATGATGGCACTGCTGGTCCTGGTCATCCTGCAGAACGTCATGCCCAAGGGCGACCTGACCGAGTGGGGCTGGCGCATCCCGTTCGCCATCGGCGGCGTTGCCGCGCTGGTAGTCCTGTGGCTCCGGCGCTCAATGGAAGAAACCGTCTCCGAAGAGCAGGTTGCGGCCGCCAGGACACCCGTCGCGGCCGGCGTCGCCCAGCCCGGCACCATGAGGCTGCTGTTCACGCAGTACTGGAAGCCCCTGCTGATCTGCATCGGCGTCACGCTCGGCGGCACAGTGGCGTTCTACACGTACACCAACTTCATCCTGAAGTTCATGAACGATACGTCCGGCATCGCCAAGACCGACACCTCGGTCATCAACTTCTGGGCGCTCTTCATCTTTATGCTGCTCCAGCCCGTCTACGGCATCATCTCGGACAAGGTAGGCCGCAAACCGCTGCTGCTGTGGTTCGGCATCACCGGCGTCCTCTTCACCTGGCCGCTGCTCTCCACCCTGTCCAACACCAAGGACCCGTTCACCGCGTTCCTGCTCATGATGGGCGGCCTGTTGATCGTGGGTGGCTACACGTCCATCAACGCCCTCGTGAAGGCTGAGCTGTTCCCCGCATCCATCCGCGCCCTCGGCGTCGGGCTGGGGTATGCCATTGCCAACTCGCTCTTCGGCGGCACGGTCCCGCTGCTGGGTGCCGCGTTCCAGAAGGCTGAGCGCGTGGACCTCTTCTTCACCTACGTCACGGTGGCCATCGCCATCTCCCTGGTGGTCTACATTTTCGCCCTGCGGAACAAGAAGGCCACGCACCTGGACCGCGAACAGGGCGACGCCTGGAACCGGCCCGCCAAGGACGACGACAAGGACAAGGACCTCGTGGACGCCTAGCGTCCAAGGCAACAGACTCAGGGAGTACGACGGCGGGTGCCCACCCGCCGTCGTACCCACCCAGGACGCTCTCGCAGATCCTGCAGGAAAAACCCGGACCCTCACTCACTCTCTTCAAGAAAGTGATAGAGCGTTCCGGGTTTTTCTGCAATAAGTGCGAGAGCGTCCTGGTGGGGGAGGGCCGCGGGTGGCGACCCGCGGAGCCTCGGCCTGCGAGACCAAAATGAGTGCAAAGCGTGACCGTACAGGCATCGTGCGCCGCCGCCGTCGCTGTTTCACTGGGAGCAGGCGGATTCCCGCCCAGGTGTGCCGGGGGAGGCAACAGGGATGTTTCGTTTTCAGCGGGCGATGGCGTTGGGTGCGGTGATGGGACTGGCGGCGTGTGCGGCCCCGGCGCCGCCTGAGCTGCTCACGGCCGACGGCGTCGAACGGACTGCGGCGGACCGCGCGGCCTTCCCTGACGGACTCGCGGCGTTCCGTGACTCCGCCCTGAGGCTGGGCGACGCCCTCCTGGCCGGCGAAGAGGGGAACGTCATCGCGTCGCCGGGAAGCCTGCTGATTGCCCTGGCCATGCTGCGTGCCGGTGCCTCGGGAGAGGCCGCCGCGGAGATGGATGCCGTGCTGGGACTTCCGGAGACGGACCGGGACGAGGCCATGAACGCGCTCCTGGCCTCCCTCGAAGAGTACGACGGCGACCCCGGCTCAGTGGACGAGGAGAACCCGCCTGCCAAACCGCTCGTGCATACTGCCAACGGGCTGTTTGTGGACAAGAACGTCCCCACCGGCCAGGGCTACCTTGATGCCCTGGCGAAGCACTACGGGACCGGCGTATATCCCGTGAACTTCCGTGACCAGGCAGTCACCAAGCCGGCGATCGATGCGTGGGTCAACAAAAATACCGGCGGCCGGATCGAGAAAGCGCCCGCACCCTATGACCCGGACAATACCTTCAGCCTGCTCAACAGCGTCTACTTTGCTGCCGCCTGGGAGGTGCCGTTCGACGCCAACGACACTTCGGATGCGCCGTTCACCACGGCAGAAGGCGGAACAGTTGATGTCCCTATGATGCACGGCCTGCAGGAAATGGCCTACGCGGAGGGTTCCGGCTGGCAGGCCGTGGACCTGCCTTACGGTGAGGGTTTCGTCATGCGGCTGGTGCTCCCGGCTGCCGATTCCGACGGCGGTGCTGGCGCCCTCAAAGCAAACCGGCTGGCGGAGGTGGCACGTGCCCTCGACGCTGCGGACCCTGAGGATGTTGAGCTGGCACTGCCCACCTGGGACCACAAGAGCCACTTTGACGTGCGGGCCATTCTTGAGCAGCTGGGGCTGGCGAAGACCTTGACCACCACCAGCGACTTTGACGCGATCCAGCCGGGACTGATGATCACCCAGGCCGCCCAGGACGCCAACATCACCGTGGCGGAGAAGGGGACGGTGGCCGCTGCCGTGACCCAGATCAACGGCATGGCTACCAGCGTCGGGCCGCAGCCGGCGCGGTCCATCAGCTTCGACCGGCCGTTCCACTACCAGATTGTGCATGTCGGGACGGGCCTGCCGCTGTTTATGGGGAAGGTCGCCGACCCGCGGTAGATGTGCCTCGGGACTAGCGCTCCTGCGCGGGCGTGACTCCTCTTGCCGCTCTCAGCGCCCGGTCCTGCGGCTATTGAGGCGGCGCAGCAAGGCACCGTAGCCTGCGAACAGGCGCGGCAACACGAGGTAGACCGCCACCGGGACCACAACGAGGGTCAGGACCAGCGCGCGGAGCACCGGGTGCCAGCCCTCGGTCAGGGGTGCCACCACCATCATGCCGGCGGCGACGAGCGGGAAGATGGCCAGCCACGTGATGACGGCACGGAGGTGGATGGACGGGGCAGGCGGCACCTGGACAGCAGCCGGGGCCGAAGCCCGAGCCTGGGAGGCTGACGCGGGAGCACTCGTTATGGGGTCGAGGGTGCTGTTCATGGCTAACTCCAACTGTTTAGTTGCTTTTGATAAAACGAGACTAATGCGGGCTCCGCAAAAGTGCAACTACTTAGTTGGAAACAGGTAGAATCGTGGCATGGCATGGAACACTGACCGCACCAAAGCCCTGCTGCTGACTGCCGCCACGGAGGAGTTCAGCGACAAGGGCCTTGCCGGTGCACGGGTGGACCGCATCGCCGCTGCCGCCGGCGTGAACAAGGAACGCATCTACCAGTACTTCGGCAAGAAGGACGACCTGTTCGACGCCGTATTGGCTGCTGAACTGGTGCGGGTGATGACGGACGTCCCCATTGAAGGCCACGGTGCCGCGGCCGTCGGGGAGTACGCGGGCAGGCTTTTCGACCGTCACACCAAAGACGGCTCCCTGGCCCGGCTCCTGTTCTGGGAAGGCCTGGAGCGCGGGCGGAACACTGTGGACCGGGCAACGCGGGCGGACCATTGCGCGGTAAAGGTGGGCCAGATGCTGGCGGTGCTGCCCGGCATCGACCGCACGGACGCCGCCGACCTGGTCCTGACCATCGTGACCCTCTGCGACGGCTGGACGGTGCTGCCCCAGATCGACGCACTCCTGGCGGGCTCCGCCCCTGACCGCCTGGACCGCCGTCGGGCCTTTATCGTCCGGACGGCCACGCTGGTGGCCGAGGACTTGCTGGAAGGGGCGCGGCGCGAGGATGCGCTGCTCGAAAACTCACAAAGCTAGCGCGGACCGCCCTGCCAGAGCGCGTCGAACGGGGCTCCGGAGGCCACCCGGTTGCGGATCCCCGCGGTGACAAAGTCCTTGGCCGCCCGGGCGGCTTCCAATGGCGTCGAGCCCTTGGCGAGTTCCGCGGTCACCGCCGCAGCGAGCGAGCAGCCGGCGCCCGACACCGCCACCTCGCCCACCTTGGGGGCGCTGAGGACTTCGAGCGTCTCCCCGTCGTAGTAAACGTCGACGGCGTCCGGGCCTTCCAGCCGCACCCCGCCCTTGGCCAGGACCGCGGCCCCGCTGAGCTCATGGATGCGGATGGCCGCGGCCTTCAGGGACTCGACGTCGGTGATCGCCAGGCCGGACAGCGACTCCGCCTCGAAGTGGTTGGGTGTGACGAACGTTGCCAGCGGCAGGATCTGCGCCTTCAGCGCCTGGTCCGTATCCAGGGCATGGCCCGGCTCCTGGCCTTTGCAGATCAGCACCGGGTCCAGCACCACATTGCGGAACCGTCCGTTTTTCAGTGCCGCCGCGACGGTGCCGATCGTCGCAGGGCTGCCCAGCATGCCGATCTTCACGGTGTCCAGGACGGGCCGCTCCAACACTGACGCTTCATCCGCAGGGACGCCCGACGCCGGACCGTAAGCCGCCGTCGTAGCCTCCAGCTGGTCCGCGATCACCTGCTGGTCAACCGGCACAAAGCGGTGGTTCCAGCTGTCGTTCGGGTCGAAGGAGACAATGCACGTCAGGTTGGCGATGCCAAACACACCCAGTTCCTGGAACGTCTTCAGGTCGGCCTGCGCGCCGGCACCGCCCGTTGCTTCGGAGCCCGCGATCGTCAGGACAACGGCGGGAGCGGCAGCGGGGGACTGGACATCAGCTGAAACGGGAGTCATGGCACTATCCTGCCATCCGTCGTCGGCCGCCCGCTTTGTGTTCCTGAACAGCGGAACTCACAGGGCAGGGGTCAGGTCCACAACACGTGGGAGAATTTGCGGTGACAGTGCTAATACAGCTGGCGTCCCGCGAACCAGCCCTTGAGGCGGCGGTGAGCCGAGCGAACCACTACGAACGGACACTCCCATGCCTTCCCCCTCAGGCCCTGACGCCTTGCCCCTGACCCATGCCGGAACGGCGCCGAAATTCGCCTCCATCGGTTCGCCCTACTTTGGCATCATGCTGGCGTTCATGGCCGTGCTGCTCATCCTGTCCAACATCGGCGCATCCAAGGGCGTGGCGATCGGCCCGATCATCACCGACGGTGGCTTCTTCCTCTTCCCGCTGGCGTACATCCTGGGCGACGTCATCAGCGAGGTCTACGGGTTCAAAGTGGCCCGCAAGGCCATTTTCACCACCTTCGCCCTGTCCGTCTTCGCCTCACTCTGCTACTGGGTGATCATCGCGCTGCCCGGCTTCGACGACGAGTTCGGCACGTCCAAACAGGCAGCCCTGGAAGGCGCACTGGGCCCGGTCCCGCAGATCGTCCTCGCCTCCCTGCTGGCATTCCTCGCCGGCCAGACCATCAACTCCTGGATCCTGGTGAAGATGAAGGCCCGCTCCGGCGAGAAGTCCCTGTGGGCGCGGCTGATGGGGTCCTCGGGCGCGGGCGAATTCGTGGACACGCTGATCTTCTGCAGCATCGCCGCGTCCGTCATCGGCATCACGGACTTTGGCACGTTCCTGAACTACGTGGTGGTGGGCTTTGTGTACAAAACGCTGGTGGAGTTCCTGTTTGTGCCGTTGACGTCCCTGGTGATCGGCTGGATCAAGAAGCGCGAACCGAGCTACGGCGCCGCAGCCGCAGCGGTGACCGGCGCCGCGTAGCTGCCACCCGGCGTCGTACGTCCCGCCGCTCGCCCGATTCGACGGTTCCCTGCCCACACGATGTTCGCAATCATCGAGCGTGCAGGGAACCGTCGAAACGGAGCCTGGCCCTATGCCGCAGATTGATTCCGGAGTGCCTGTAGGACACTCGTCTTGAACTCCTGTTCGCGGAAAAGGTGCTTCCACTCGACCCGGATGAATGTCCAGCCGAGGGCCATCAACGCCTTTTCGCGCTGGCGTTCGGCGAAGATGGCCTCATCAGTCGGCTGGAAGTCGAAGTACTTCACCCTGCCGTCGAACTCCAAAGCCACTTTCTTGTCCCGCCAGGCCAAGTCAAGCCGGTGCTGGCCTTCCGCGGACCAGACGACCACCTGAAGCTCAGGGGGCTCTATGCAGAGCCGATGGACCAGCTCGCGGGAGAGGGTCTCGCCGGGAGATTCGGATCGGGAATCGCTGTCCTCGAGGGCCCGACGAAGCGCCAGGACTCCGTTTCTTCCAGTCAATGCACTGCACATTGTCCGGAGCCTCTCCTTGTCTGCACCCTTCCGCAGGGCATGGTCCATCAGGACCAGCGACTGCCTGTAGTTCAGCATGAGGCAACAATCCACCACAGTCCGCTCCAACGAAGTGCAGGGCAGACCGTCTACGAAAGTGACGTCCTCCGCCTGCAAAGCGCGGGTGTGTGCCACGACGTCCTTGCCGTGGGAAATGCGCGAGGGACAGGTCTGCTGGGTGAGGTGAACCAGATCGTCCACGTCCCAGAGAAACAGCCCATGGAGCCGGGCACCCGAGGTGTGGCTGTAGACAAAGCCACCGCCCGACGTCGTCAGCGTTCCATGGGCATGGGCGGCGATCAGTTGCCTGCTGCGCACCCAAGGCTTCTGCCTCGCCCAGATACTGCCCCGGATGTAGCAGCCGCGCCTGAGCCGGACGAGGTCCTGGGAGCGGACCAAGGCAGCTACGCAGCGGGCATTCAGGCCGGCTTCCAAAAGCTCCTCTGTCCGCCACAGGTCCACTCCATCGGGAAGACTGCGGCACGATGCGTTCGACATACCTCCAGCCTCCGCCGACTGTCTGGCCGGGAAAATGCCGGGGCGTGGCTATGTGGACAACCACCGTTCGACGGTTCCCTGCGCCCTAGACGCTTCCAAACATCGTGTGCGCAGGGAACCGTCGAAACGGGCGGCTGGCAGTCCTTGGGCCGGCGGGGCGCCCGGAAAGGGGGCGGTCAGGAGTAGTACTGCGCCAGGGTCTCGGCCTTGAACTCGAAGAACCGGCCGGACTCAATGGCCAGCCGGGCGTCGTCCACCATCTTCACCACAAAGCGTTCGTTGTGGATGGAGATCAGCGTGGCCGAGAGCATCTCCTTGGCCTTGAACAGGTGGTGGATGTACGCGCGCGAGTAGTTGGCGCAGGCGTAGCAGTCACAGCCGTCCTGGAGCGGCCCGAAGTCGCGCTTGTACTTGGCGCCGGAGAGGTTGTACCGGCCGGTGGGGGTGTAGAACGCGGAGTTGCGGGCCACGCGGGTGGGGGAGACGCAGTCGAAGGTGTCCGCGCCGTTTTCGACGGCGGTGAAGATGTCGTCCGGCTCCGAGATGCCGAGCAAGTGCCTGGGCTTGTCCTCGGGCAGCTCCTCGTTGCACCAGCGCACGATGGTCCCGAGGTTCTCCTTCTCCAGCGCCCCGCCGATGCCGTAGCCGTCGAAGTCCATGGCGCCAAGGTCGCGGCAGGCCTTCCGGCGGAGGTCCTCGTACTGGGCACCCTGGATCACGCCGAACAGGGCCTGGTACGGCTTGCCCACCCGCTCGGCGGTCAGCCGGAAGTGCTCCTCGATACAGCGCAGGGCCCACAGCCTGGTCCGCTCCAGCGACTCCTCCTGGTAGCCGCGGGAGTTCTGGAGCGTGGTCAGCTCGTCGAAGGCGAACATGATGTCCGCGCCGATCCGGTGCTGGACCTGCATGGAAATTTCGGGGGAGAACCGGTGCCGGTCCCCGTTGAGGTGCGATTTGAACCAGACGCCGTCGTCGTCGATGTGGGCCAGGCGTTCCTTGCCGGGGGCGACGGCGTCGTCCGGCCCGGAGGTGTCCACCGATTTCATGTCGATGACCTTCTTGAACCCCGAACCCAGGCTCATCACCTGGAACCCGCCGGAGTCCGTGAACGTCGGGCCGGACCAGTTCATGAACGCGCCCAGCCCGCCGGCCTCGTCCAGGATGTCCGCGCCCGGCTGGAGATACAAATGGTAGGCGTTCGCCAGGAGCGCCTGCGCGCCGAGGTCCGCCATGGATTCGGGCAGCACCGACTTCACGGTGGCTTTGGTCCCGACGGCGATGAAGGCCGGCGTCCGGATCTCGCCGTGCGGGGTGGTGATGGTGCCCGTCCGGCCCAGGAATTCGCCGCCGTTGTCCACGACCTGGGCGGCCGACGGCGGGCAGCTGTCGGCGAGGCGGGTGCCAACCGTGAAGCCGAACTGTGACTGCTCGGCGGGCGTACCGGTGGCGGGAGCCGACAAGGGCAGGGCGGAGGCGGGGTTGGCTGGCACGGTACCAGTGTGCCAGCTGTCCGCCCCGATGCCTTAGTGCAGCGCCTCTGATGTGGGGTAGTTCTCAGCCCGCCAGCCGTCCCACAGCGCCCGGACGGACTCAAGCTTGGACGCCCCCAGATCGTACGTGGAGATGATCACCAGCGACCCGCCGTCGGGCCTGATCTCCTCGCTGACCGGCTGGTCGGCCACAATCAGCAGCCCGTCGCCGTGCTCCGCGTAGCCGTGGACCGTGAGTCCCACCTGGTGGTTGCTGCGGAACCAGACCCTCCCGGCGATTTCCTCACCGGTGCCAAGCGTCAGCTCGTAATTTTCACCGGGTTTGGGCACGTCGGAAAGGCCGAGCTTCTCGATGGCGGAGCCGGATTTCCCGGGGACCTGAAAGGTGGACGTATGCCGTTTGCCGTGCGGGTGCCGTTCCAGCGCGAAGCGGAGCTGCTGCAGGAAGGTCAGCCAGCCCTGGGTGATGTCCTCGTCCCAGGCAGCCCACTCGGAGTTGTGGTCCATCGCCGCCCGGGTCACGCTGACCAGGGTCCCCGTTGGCACGGGTTTCAGATCAAAGATGTCCCCGCCATCGGTGGTCAGGCTGGTGTGGTCCGCGGCCTCGGCGACATTGTCGCCAAAGTAGATTTTGTCGATCTCGTCGGCCAGCTCATCGGTGTCCCAGCCGTGCCACTGGGCTACCTTGGACGGTTCGCGCAGCATGGTCCAGACCTGCGGCGCATCGGCATTAATTACCACGCTCAGATTGTTCGTCATAGCCCGAATGTACAACTGACCGGCAGTGCCGGGTAGGGGGAATTTTCCCCCGCCCGCGGGGAGGGCGGCGTCAGGCGCGGACGGCCTCGAGCTCGTTGCTGATCCGGCGCTGCAGCTCGCCCGCGCCGATGGTCTCCGAGCCCCCGTGTGCCCGCAGGAACAGCAGGGATTCGAGCCGCAGCAGACGCCATTCGCGCTCGGCCTCGTGGTTGGAGTTGTCGATCGAGCGGAAAATCTCTTTGTCGTAGAGATTGGGTTCATTCAGGGAACGCTGGCGGACCTTGGCGTTCATCCGGGCCTTGAACGGATCCGTCTCCTGGCTCTCCGGCGTGCGCAGCAGCTTCTCGTACACCTCTGCGCGGTCCACCTGGCCCTCCTGCCGGCAGATGTAGCTGGACAGCGCCAGCGACGCCTCCACCGATCCCCATCGGCCGGGGTTCCCGTCGTAGGGCAGGACGTTCAGCAGGTCCGCCACGGCCAGCGAGCCTTCGGGGTCCTTGAGGGTGATGAACAGCTCGTGGGCGAGGTCGCTGAGGTCCTTCAGGCAGCTGCCGGATTTGACGTTGATTCCCTTGGCCAGCCTGTCGGCAAGCAGCATCACGCCCTCGGAGTCCGGGTGCGATTCGGCGGCGGCCTCGACCACGGCTTCCGGTGTTCCCTTGGGCGCGGGAATCAGCGCCAGTTCCTCCTCGGAGGGACCGCTCACCCCCGGCGGGATGGCGGGCAGGGGAGGTACGACGACGGCGGGAGCCTCCGCGGCCGCCTCCGCCACTTCTGCGGGGTTCCCGGCGACAGCAAGCTGGGCGACGGCGTCGGGCGCTGCGTCCAACACCTTGACCTTCGAGCCGGCGGCGATGCGCACGGTGCCGCCGCCGGAGAGGCTGGCGAGGACGACCGCGGGGGTGCCGAAATCGTCGGACTCGACCTCCACATGCTGGATTTCGGCAGTGCGTTCGCCGTCGGGCAACAGGAGTTCATCACCGGTGGTCAGGGATCCAGCCTGCTGTTCGCTGTAGTGCCGGGCGGCTGGGGTTTCGGTCATGGGAGTCCTTAAATTCTCTTGCGGTCCGCCCTACAGTCTACAAAGGCGGGCGCCGGAAGTTGGGGACGCCGGGATATCCGAGAGGGTCAGAAGCCCACGCCGGCGAACGCGAGTGCCTGGCGGATCAGGGCGCCGCGGCCCCCGCTGAATTCGAGCTGGACACCCGGGCTGAGCACTTCCTCGGGAGTCATCCAGGTCAGTTCCAAGGCGTCCTGGCGGGGCTCGCATTCGCCGGTCACCGGGATGACGTAGGCCAGCGACACGGCGTGTTGGCGGTCGTCGGTGAACCCGGTCTGGGACGGGGCGGGGAAGTATTCGGCCACGGTGAAGGGCACCGGGCTGATGGGCAGCTGCGGGAAGGCCAGCGGGCCGAGGTCCTTCTCCATGTGGCGCAGGAGCGCCGCGCGGATGGTTTCGCGGTAGATCACGCGGCCGGAGACCAGCGAGCGGATCATGGTGCCGTCTTCGTCGGCCTGCAGCAGGGTGCCCACTTCGTTCACGAATCCCAGGGGATCCAGCCTGACCGGAACTGCCTCCACGTAAACCATGGGGAGCCTCCCGCGGGCCTCAAAGAGGTCCTCTTCGGAGAGCCAGCCGGGATTGGGGTCAGGTGTGCGAACGTTCATGGTTAAGTTCTACCCCATTGGAGCGCCGCGGACCGGCGAGGAGTGAGCTCTCGGCGTAAAGCGTCGTCCGAAACGCCGAAACCCTCGCCCCTCGATTCAGCGCTTCGAGATCCAGATGGTAGCCGGCGCGGAGGCCGCTCCGCCCGCAGTGTCCTGTCCCGCATCCGGGTTGGCCACGTGCAGCGTCCGCCCGAACGCCTCCTCCGTCAGCCGGACCTGATGCCCCGCGTCGGTGAGCCGGCCGTGTAAGGCGGCGAGGTCGCCGTCGTACTCAAAGCCCAGGCCCGCCCGCGGCGTTCCCTCGGCAGGGCGGACCATCAGCACGCCGCCGTTCTTGGCAGCGAAGTCGGCGGTTTCGTCGTCATCCGGGAAGGGGCGGAAGCGGGCGCCGATATCGCGCAGGGTCTGGGCCGCGGCCCCCGGATCTTCCGTGAACCAGACCTCGACGACGGCGAGTCCCGGATCAGCGTCGGACGAGGTCGCCCAGGTGCCGTCGGCAGCGCGGGCAGCGGGATCGGCGAGGAAGCTGAAACCGTCGCGGCCCGTAATCCGGCACGAATCGCCGTGGTCCGCCTGGACGAGTTCGGCCGGCGCAGTGCCCGATTCCTCGCCGGCCAGGTTGGTGCGCCGGGCAAACTCGGCGAGGTCGCCCACCTCGACGCCGAAAGTGGTGGTGCCGTCCTCCGGGGAGCCCGGTGCTGCCTGGTGCAGGGCCAGCCGCCCCGAACCGGCGTCAAACTCGCGCCAGGAGCCGTGATCCGCTGTCTTGGCCATTCCCAGTCCGGTGAGCAGCCGCTCCCAGGAATCCAGCCGGGACGTGAAATGGACAGGGCGCGAACGCAGCATGTGATTCTCCTGGACGGAAGGAAACGGCGCAGATACGGCCATCATGCCATGACTTGCTTCGGGTGGCACCGGGGGCAGAATGGGTCCATGGCCATTGAACTGGAGGAACTGCTGGTGCCGGACTCTGCCGCGTGGCGGACCTGGCTGGAAGCGAACCACGCCGACAGCCCGGGCGTGTGGCTGGTGCTGCATAAGAAAGGCGGCAGCGTCACCGAACTGGACTACGAGGCAGCCCTCCTGGAGGCGCTGTGCTTCGGCTGGATCGACGGCCAGGCCAGGAAGCGCGACGCCGAAAGCTCCTTCCAGCGCATGACCCGCCGCGGTCCCAAAAGCCCCTGGTCGGAACGGAACGTGGAGCGGATTGCACGGTTGGAGGACGCCGGGAGAATGACCGCCGCCGGCCGTGCCGCGGTCGACAGTGCCAAGGCGGACGGCCGCTGGGATGCCGCCTATGCCGGGCAGGCGACCGCCGAAATGCCGGCGGACCTGGCCGCCGCCATCGCCGCCGTTCCGGCGGCGCAGGCCATGTTTGACGTGCTCACCAGGGTCAACCGCTTCGCCCTGATCTACCGCACGAACTCGGCCAAGCGGGTGGAAACCCGGGAGCGGCGCATCGCCGGATTCGTTGAGATGCTGGCCGCCGGTGAGACGCCCTATCCGCAGAAACAACGCCCGGCAGAAACGCCGTGACCTGTGCGGGCCGGCGGCCCGGATTCCGCAGCCGTTTTAGGGCGGCCCTGCAAAACCCTGTAGAATTGATGGTTCCGTAGCGCTGGTGCCGTCTCCCGACATGGGGGACGGCACTTGTGCGTTTACCGACCGATTGGCTCAACATGGTCCGCATGTTCCCCAAAATCAGCCCCCGCCTCAACCTGCGCCACCCGCTTCCGTGGGTGCTCGCTGCCGCCGTGGCTGCCCTCGCCCTGGTGGTTTCCGTCCTGGTGGTTTCCACTGCCAGGACCGGATCCGCTGCCACTGCCGACGGTGTCCTCGACGAGGTCTCGGCAGCCCAGGACACGGCACTCAAGGACCACGGCACGTACGCGTCCCTGTGGCTGAAGGGCAACGACCGGACCCTCCAGCAGCGGGCAGGGACCCTCCGGGCCGAGGGTGCCGAGGACGTCCGCGTCATCGAGTGCGGCGCCGGCTGGCTGGCAGGGACCAGGGTGGACGGGCAGGTCTTCCTGCGCAGCAGCGAGGCACGCGACGACGTCGAACAGGACCCCGCGAAGGTCCGGATGCCGGACTGCATCAGTACCGAAGCCCGTGACTCACTGCTGGCGGACCTGGGCGTGCAGCGGGAATGGCCCCAGCCTGATGCCGGGCGGCTGGCCGCGCCCGCAGAGGACCCCGGTTACCGGCCGGCCTACCACCTGACCCCCGGGCAGCGCTGGATGAACGATCCGCAGCGGCCGTTTTTCCTCGATGGCGTCTGGCATTACTACTACCTGTACAACGCGGACTACCCCGAGGGGAACGGCACCGAGTGGTTCCACGCCACCAGCACAGACCTCGTCCATTGGAAGGATGAGGGGGTGGCCATCGGGAAGTTCCGGAACGGCCTGGGCGACATCGAAACCGGTACGGCCGTGGTCGATACCGAAGGGACCGCGGGCTTCGGCAAGGGCGCCGTAATCGCCGTCCTCACCCAGCAGGACGACGGTGTCCAGCGCCAGTCGCTGTTCTACTCCACGGATCAGGGACACACGTTCACCAGCTACGAACAGAACCCGGTGATGGACAACCCGGGGGAGGAGCACTGGCGTGATCCCCGCATCCTCCGGGACGAGGAACACAACCAGTGGGTCATGCTGCTCGCCGAGGGCCACAAGATCGGTTTCTACACGTCCACCGACCTCAAGGGCTGGACGTACGCCTCCAGCTTTGAACGGGACGGGCTGGGCATCCTCGAATGCCCGGACTTCTTCCAGCTGGACGTCGACGGCGACCCCGCCAAGCGCACGTGGGTGCTGGCTTCAGGCGCCAACGGCTCCGCGGAAGGCCGGACCACGGGAACGGCGTACTGGACCGGATCCTGGGACGGCAAGGCCTTCGCCGCGGCGGATGAACAGCACCAGTGGCTCGACGCCGGCGCGGACTTCTACGCGGCCGTGACCTGGGACGATCCGCGGCTGACGGACGGGCAGCGCAAAGCCTCCCGGCATGCCATCGGCTGGATGAACAACTGGGCCTACGCCCGCCAGCTGCCCACCGAGGGCTGGTACGGCGCCGATTCGGTGGTGCGGGACATCCGGCTGCAGTCCGACGGCGGCCGGCCCACCCTGGTTTCGGCCCCGACGCCGGCCCTCCGTTCCCTGGAGGGACCGGCCCGGCAGGTGCCCGCGCAGGAACTGGCCGACGGCGGCGGCGAACCCCTTCCGGTTCCCGCGACCGGCTCCTTCAAACTCGACGTCGAACTTCAGAACAGCGGCGCCGACGCCGAGGCGCGGGTCCAGCTGCAAAACGGCGGAGGCACCTACGCCACCGTGGGCTACGACTTCCGGAACGGAACCGCGTTTGTGGTCCGGGACGGGGACGCGGCGTCCACGGGCCAGGGCGCGAAGAAGGCAGCTCCCAACAATGCACCGGCAGGCGGGAAGGCGCAGGAAAAGGTGGACGACGCCTACCGCCAGTCCCGCTCCGTGGCGAGTCCCGCCGTCGACGGGAAAGTGAAACTGACCATCTACGTTGACCGGTCCTCCGTGGAGGTTTTCGTCAACGGCGGGAAGCGCACCTTGACCTCGCTCGTGTTCCCGCAGGAGGGCCCGGCCGGCGCCAGGCTGGCCGGCGTGGGCGGTTCGGTTTCACTGACCGCAGCGACCGTCACGCCGCTGGCCGCCGCCAGGTGACGGGCACCCGATGACGGCCAGGTAGCGCCCTTCAATTCAGCGCAGCCCGCCCAGCGCCTGCGCCAGCACCACGGCCGACGCCGAGGACCACGCCTGCGGATGGCAGGAGGCCGGGTAGGGCACAGCCAGGCTTGATTCCGCAGCGGTGACGCCGGCAAAAAGCTCCGGCAGCCGGTACCCGAAAGCAGCCGACGCCGCCAGCAGGCCCTCGGCGAGGGCCTTGGCTTCGGCGGTGAAGCCTTCGGCCAGCAGGCCGCGGACCGCGATCGCAGTGTCGTGGCTCCAGACCGAACCGCAGTGGTAGCTGAACGGCCAGAACCCGGCCGCCCGGTGCGACAGGGTATGCAGTCCAAACCCGGAAAACAGCTCGGGGCTGAGCAGCCGTGCGGCCACGTGGCGGGCTTCGGTGGGACCGAGGATGCCGGTACCCAGCAGGTGGCCCATGTTGGAGCCTGGGATGTCCAGGGGCGTGCCCTGGCCGTCGAGGGCCATCGCCGGGTAGGGGCCCTGGGCGTCCTCCACCCAAAAGCGCTCACGGAACCGCTGTGCCAGGGCGGTGGCGAAGTCCCGCAGCTCACCGGCGCCCGGTTCACCCACGGCGTCCAGCAGTTCCGCCGTTGCCGTGGCCGCCTGGTGGGCGTAGCCCTGGACTTCGGCGAGGGCGATGGGGCCCTCCGCCAGCCGTCCGTCCCGGAACTGCATGGCGTCGCCGGAGTCTTTCCAGCCCTGGTTGCTCAGGCCGTGCCCGCTGACATCCTGGTACCGCAGGAGCCCGTCGCCGTCCGCCGGGCCGGCGGAGGCCAGAAGGCATTGTGCAGCCCGCTGCGCGGCGGGCAGCAGGGCACGGACGGCGTCGTCCGCCTTTCCCGTGCGCCACAGCTCGCCCAGCAGGCACAACCAGAGCGCGGTCGAGTCAACGGCACCGTAGTAGACCGGGGGCAGGCGCAGGCCTTCGCTTTCGAGGACCAGTTCCTTGGCCCGCAGCTCATGCAGGATCTTGCCGGGCTCCTCCGCGGAATCAGGCACGGTGGCCGACCCTTGGAACTCCGCGAGGGTGCGCAGCGTCCCGGTGGCGAGGCCGCTGTCCAGGGGCAGCAGGAACCGCGCGGCCCACAGGGAATCCCGGCCAAACAGCGTGAAATACCACGGGGCGCCGGCCGCCATGAAGGGCGCATCGGGCAGCCGCCGCGTTGCCATGCGCAGGCCGTCCAGTTCGTCGAGCGAGTTCTTCAGCAGCGTGCGCAGCGGCCCCGCCGGCAGGGCCATGGCGGGAACGGCCAGGTACGACGGCGCCGCGGCCACCACGGCGCTCTCCGTCTCGTCCAGCACGGCCTGCCACTCGGCGTCGAAGGGCCGTCCCCGGCCGGCGGTGCCGTGCCAGACGAGGCGGGTGACGTCACCGCGCGCATCGCCGGAAGACCCGTCCGCAGCGCCGGCCGCCGGGGCGGACGCCCCGCCGTTCCTCCCTGGCGCGGAAATGGCGAGCGTGCGGCCGTCGTTGTGCCAGCGCAGGGAGTGGTCGTCCGCCGGTTCCGGGGGCTGCGGCTTCGCGAACCGGCTGAGACGGATTGCCGCCATGTCGGTGAAATCGGCGGCCAGGTCCACGGCCAGTTCCAGGTCCAGCGAGTCCAGCGAGGTGCCCACCTTCAGCGAATGGCGGACCACCCCAGGGGTTACTGTCCAGGTCTGGAGGACCTCGACGGCGGGATCGGCCGTGTGTCCTTCGATGCCGCGGATGAGTCCCCGGACGCGGAGGACGCCGCCGGGAGCGGACTCAACGGTGACTTCCTCGGGACTGAAGCCGTTGACGGTCACGGTGGCCTGGCACAGCATGCGGGTGTCGCCGTGGAGGAGGCCGCTGAAGCCGCCGTCCTGCGCCAGCCGGCCGTTGGCGTTCAGCCAGAGCTGCGTGGGTGCGGCGACGGTGCAGTGCTGGCGGTGGAGGCCGGGCTGAACACTCATGCGCCCCACCTTACGCCCGGCGGACTCCCGCGCTGCGGACCCGTCCGGGGCCAGTCGCCGGGGCGGAAACCGGGTCGCCGGGCGAACACGGCCGCCCGGTGGGCTTTCAGTCGTCGAGCGGGAAGGCCACGGCCTCGCCCACCACGCGCAGGCAGAGCTCCATGCCCGGCCGTGCGATGGACGCGTTCCAGTGGCGGATGGTGATGACCTCGCCGCCGCCGGGGTAGCGGTGGTCTGCTCCGGAGGCCAGTTCGGGAGGAACGGCCAGCTTGAGGCGCACGGTGGTCTCGGGGCCGAAGTAGTCGGTGTCCACCACCACGCCGCGGATGGGGCCGTCCTCGGCGATGCGGATCTGTTCGGGCCGCAGCATCAGCTGGACGCGTCCCTGTGCTGGCGGCCTGCGGACCGGGATGCCGCCCAGGGAACACGTGGCCAGGGAGCCTTCCAGCCAGGCATCCAGGATGACGGCGTCGCCCAGGAACTCCGCGGTGGCACGGTCCGCCGGGCGGGTGTAGACCACAAAAGGGTTGCCGATCTGGGCCAGCTTGCCGCCGCGCATCACGGCGACCTGGTCTGCGAAGGACAGTGCTTCGGCCTGGTCGTGGGTCACCAGGATGGTGGTGACGCCCGCCTGGTTGAGGACCTTCGCCACCGCCCGCCGGGTGGCCACACGCAGTCCGGCGTCCAGGGCGGAGAACGGTTCGTCCAGCAGCATCAGCTCAGGCTCGCGGGCCAGGGCGCGGGCCAGGGCAACCCGCTGCTGCTGGCCGCCGGAGAGCTGGTGCGGCCGCCGCTTGGCCATGGCCGGATCCAGTGAGACCATCTCCAGCAGTTCGCTGATCCGGCCTGCCACCGCGCGGCGCCCGCCGTCGAGCTTCCCTGCGTCCAGGCCGAACGCAACGTTCTGGCCCACCGTCAGGTGGGGGAAGAGGGCGCCGTCCTGGGCCACGTACCCCACCTGGCGTTTATGCGCGGGCAGCCAGACGCCGTCGCCCGCCACCTTGGCGCCGTTCAGCGAGATGCTGCCTGTCGCAGGGTGTTCAAAGCCGGCGATGAGCCGGAGCAGGGTGGTCTTGCCGGACCCGGACGGGCCCACAATCGCGGTTGTTCCGCCCTTGGCGACGGACAGGTTCACGCCTTTGAGGACGGCCTGGGAGGCGAAATTCTTGGTGACGTCCGTGATCTGCAGGTGGCTGTTGGTGGTGGGCGCCACCGACGCCGCGATCCGCGGTTCCGGGAGCCGGGAAGGGGATTGTTCGGTCACTGTCCGGCCACTTTCTTGGACTGCTGGAAGAGGAGGTAGGTCATGGGGGCGGAGAGCAGGATCATCAGCAGGGCGTAGGGTGCCGCGCCCGCGTAGTCGATCTCGCTGCTCTTGCTCCAGAATTCGGTGGCGAGTGTCCGCGTGCCGTTGGGGGAGAGCAGCAGCGTGGCGGTCAGCTCGTTGGCGATGGCCAGGAACACCAGGGCGGCGCCGCCCGCCGCGGCGGGTGCCGTGAGCCGCAGCGTCACCCTGACAAACGACAAGAGCGGCGGTTTGCCCAGGGCTTGGGCGGCTTCGTCAAGTTCCTTGGGGGCCTGGGCCAGGCCGGCGCGCAGGTTAACCAGCGCCCGCGGCAGGAACAGCAGGACGTAGGCGGCCACCAGGACCCCGCTGGTCTGGTAGATGCCCGGGACCACCCGGATGCTGACGGTGACAAACGCCAGGCCCACCACGATCCCCGGGAGGGAACTGGTGACGTAGTTGGAGAGCTCCAGGGCCTTGCTGAACCAGCCGGGGTGCCGCACGGCCAGGTAGGCCATGGGGAACGCGACGGCGGTGGTGGCCAACGCTCCGGCAAGGCCGTACCCGAGGGTGGTCAGGAGTGCTGGCAGGAATTCGTCGGCCGCCCAGATTGCGGCTCCTCCGGCGGTGATCCAGCGCAGGACAAAGAACACCGGCAGCCCGAAGGCCAGGGCCGTCAGGACCAGCAGGGACAGCTGCGCCGGGACCTGGTACGCGTGCAGCGGCAGGCGCAGTGCCTTGGCTTGGGCTCCGGAGCCGATCCGGGCGTAGCGGGCCGTGCCGCGGCTTCGCACCTCCATGACCAGCAGGACCAGGCAGAAGAACACCAGGACGCTGGCGAGCATGTTCCCCGCCGTGCCGTTGAAGGTGGACTGGTACTGGACCATGATCGCGGTGGTGAAGGTGTCAAAGCGGATCATGGCGAAGGCGCCGTATTCGGCCAGGAGATGGAGGGACACCAGCAGCGCGCCGCCGGTCATGGCGATCCTGAGCTGGGGAAGGACCACCCGGAAGAACACCCGCCAGGCACCGAGCCCCAGCGCGGCGGCGGACTGTTCGATGGCCGGGTCCAGCCGGCTGAGCGTGGCTGCGGCGGGGATGTAGACCAGCGGGAAGTAGGACAGCGTGGCGATCAGCACGCCGGAGCCCAACCCCTCCAACGACGGAACGGCGGACACCCAGGCGTAGCTGTTCACAAACGCCGGGATGGCCAGGGGCGCTGCCAGCAGGACGGCCCAGATCTTGTGCCCGCGCAGTTTGGTGCGTTCCACCAGCCAGGCACCGCCCACCCCCAGGACAAGGCAGAGGGGCACCGTCACCAGCGTCAGCAGCACCGTGTTGAGCAGCAGTTCGCCCACCCGTGGCCGGAAGATCAGGCCGACGGCGGTGTCCCAGCCAGTGGCGGCCGTCATGTAGATGACGTACCCCAGCGGGACGAGCGAGAACAGGGCTATCAGCACCGCGAGGAAGGACACCGCGGAAACGCCGAAAGGCGGGCGGGGGCGCTTGCCCCGGCCCGCCGTCGTCGTGCTCCCCTTCGAAGGGGGAGCCGATAGATCAGTGGTCACGAAATTACAGGAGTCCTGCCTTGGTCATCAGCTCGGTGACCTTTGCGGAGTTCAGCTTGGCCGGATCCACGGTGGGAGCCTGCAGTTCCGCGATCGGAACCAGCTTGTCGTTGGCCGGAACGTCGGAGGCGATGGCGTACTCGAAGGACGTGCCCTTCTGCAGGACCTCCTGGCCCTTCTTGCCGGTGATGAACTTCAGGAACGACTGGGCAGCCGCAGCGTTCTTGGACGACTTCAGGACGCCGCCGCCGGAGACGGACACAAACGCGCCCGGATCCTGGTTCTTGAAGTAGTACGGGGTGACGTTCTTGGAGTTCTCACCGGTCTTGGCCTGGTCGCCGTAGTAGTAGTAGTGGTAGATCAGCGCGGCGTCGACTTCGCCGGCGTTGACTGCCTTCATGGCGGTGCTGTTGCCCTTGTAGGCCTTGAAGTTTTCCTTCATGCCCTTGAGCCATTCCTCAGTGGCGGCCTCGCCCTTGAGTTCCAGCAGTGCGGAGACGATGGCCTGGAAGTCGGCGCCGGACGGTGAAGCGGCCCACTTGCCCTTCCACTCCGGGTTGGCCAGGTCCAGCATGGACTTGGGCAGCTTGTCCTCGGTCAGCTTGGCCTTGTCATAGACCAGGACGGTGGAGCGGGCGGCGATGCCTGTCCACTTCCCGGTGGAGGGGCGGAATTCTTCCGGAACCTGCCCGATGGTGGCCTTGTCCACATCAGCAAACAGTCCGGCGTTTTCCACCTGCGCCATCGCGGGGGAGTTCTCAGTCAGGAAAACGTCAGCAGGCGAGGCGGCACCTTCCTGGACGATCTGGTTGGACAGCTCGGTGTCCGACCCCTGCCGCATCGTGACCTTGACCCCGGTCTCGGCCGTGAAGGCTTCGATCCATTCCTTGGTCAGGCTTTCGTGCTGCGCGTTGTAGACCGTGATCTCGCCGGCGGCGCTGCCGGCCGAGGAGGAACCGGTGGCTGCCGGGGTGGTGCTGCCGCCGCAGGCGGTCAGTCCGAGGGCTGCGGTGGCGGCGAGTGCGATGCCGGCCAGCGCGCTGTTGCGGATCTTCATTGAGGGCTGCTTTCTGGGGAAAAGTCTGCTGGACCGAGGGGTCCGCATGGGCCGGAATCGGGGGTGCCCACTCGAGAAACTGTAGGTTAGCCAAACCTAAGCGTCCAAGCCAAAAAGGGCTTAAGTGAGCAGGATCACATCAATTACGGAACTGTTGCATGACTTAATTCACCGGAGGCTGCTGACGGATGGCCGCGGCCGCTTCCAGCACCATCCATGCCTGCAGCTGGGTGGAGAGTTCGACGGCGGCGCCCGGCGGATACGTGCCGGCCGCCGGAGTTTCCGGCAGGGGTGAAAAGAGCAGTTTCCCCGCGTGCCGGGCCAGCGGTTCGGCGTCGGTGATGGGGCGGCGGCCGAGCCAGAAGGCGTCCGCGGTGTCGAGGACCAGCCGTGCTGCGGTGGCCCGGATCGCCCCGGGGAGGCGGGCGTCGGCCGCGGCGATTGCCAGGTAGCGGGCCAGGATCCCGGTGAAGAGTCCGCCGTCGCCCGTTCCGTCACAGCGCAGGACCAGCGTTCCGGGCGTGTCCGGGGAGGGGCGGGTCAGATGCTGTTGGACCGCCTCCACCACCGTGGCTGCTCGGGCCAGGTTTCCCTCACCGCCAAGCTCCATGAGGGCGCCAAGGACCGGGCCCTGGTTGTAGGTGTACACGGCGCTCTCCACCATGGCCTCGCCGGTGCTGCTGATCCGCACGCCGTCCAGGTAGAGGCCCTGGTTGTCGTCGAAGAGCCTGGCATCCAGCCAGTCCAGCAGGGCCTGGGCCTTGGCCGGGTTGCCGGTGCGGGCGTAGTACAGGGCTACGGGCGCGGTGGCGGGGGTGTTCTTGAAGTCCCGCTTTTTGCTCCAGAACGTGCCGCCGCCAAGGTCGTCCGTGGAGGCGGAATCAAACTGCAGCGTGAGGGTCTTGCGGATACGGGCGTTGCGTCGCCGGCCGGGCCTGCGCGTTTCCTCGGCCAGTTTCTCCAGCCGGAGCGTGGACAAGGCCAGCCACGCCATGTCGTCGTAGTAGTTGTTGACGAACGTGAGCAGGTTCCGCAGCCGGATGCCTGTCACCAGCCGCGAAGCCAGCCGTCCTGCACTGGGCCGGTCGGGTCCGTCAAAGCGGGCGGCGGGTGTGGCGCCGTTGCCCAGCTCACGGCGCCCGGTGTCCACCAGGCAGTCAACGTAGTGCGCCTGCCACCAGTAATGCCAGGGGCGGAAGAGGTTTTCCACCCGCGTTGACGGCCGCTGGATGGCCGCGATGTGGGTGCCGGGCAGGAAAAACAGCCGCTGCCCGAAGATGGCGGTGACTGAGCGTGCGGCCTCAGTTGCCCGGGCGGCGCGGTCGACCGGCCCGTCGGCGGGCGGAAGTTCGGCATCCGGCGGCATCATGCGCTCCAGCCTAGCCGGGACGCGGTCCCGCCCGGGAGGACGGCCGGATAGTGCGCCGCGTCACAATTTCAGTTAACATTCACTAACTAATGTTCCCGGTCCGGGCAGTTGTGCCCGGGCTCGCATCAAGGAGGATGGATGGACATCAACGGTACTGTCGCGCTGATCACGGGCGGGGCTTCCGGGCTTGGCGCGGCCACGGCCAGGCGCCTGTTCGACGCCGGCGCTTCAGTGGTGCTGATCGACCTGCCATCCTCCGCGGGCGCGGCCTTCGCCGCCGAACTGAACGGGGCCGGTTCGGGGCCCGGGTCCGGGGGCGGCGAAGGCGCTGCTGGAAGGACCGCCGTCTTCGTCCCCGCGGACGTCACCAGCGAGGCGGACGTCCGGGCCGCCGTCGACACCGCCGCTGCCCTTGGGCCGCTGCGGATCGTCGTGAACTGTGCCGGCGTAGCCACGCCGGGCAAGGTGCTGGGGCGTGACGGGGTCCTTCCGCTGGATGCGTTCAGCCGGGTGATCCAGGTGAACCTCATCGGCACGTTCAACGTGCTGCGGCTGGCCGCCGAAGCCATGGCCGCGACGGAGCCCGCCAGCACGGAACTCGGCGGCCCGGAACGCGGCGTCATCATCAACACGGCGTCAGTTGCAGCCTTCGACGGGCAGATCGGCCAGCCCGCCTATGCGGCCTCCAAGGGCGCCGTCGCCGCCATGACCTTGCCCATTGCGCGGGAACTGGCGCGCTCGCTGGTTCGGGTGGTGACCATCGCCCCGGGCATCTTCGAGACGCCCATGATGGCCGGGCTGCCGCAGGATGCACAGGATTCGCTGGGCCGGCAGGTGCCGCATCCGTCCAGGCTCGGGAAGCCGGCCGAATACGCCAACCTTGTGGCCCACATCGTGGACAACGCGATGCTCAACGGTGAAACCATCCGGCTGGACGGCGCTATCAGGATGGGGCCGAAATGAGCCTCGCTCCCGCGGCCGCGCAACTTCCATCGCCCGAAGCCCTGCCTTCGGCCGACTTTTTCGACTTCGAATCGCTCCTGAGCCCTGCCGAACGCAGCAAGCTGGCGGAGCTCCGGGAGTTCCTGGCCACGGAAATCGCCCCGTACGCCACCGACTGGTGGAACAACGCGGAATTCCCGGCCCACATCCTCCCCAAGCTCGCGGCGCTTGAACTGAGCACACCCGCCCAGCGCGGCTACAGCCACCTGTTCGCGGGGCTCGTCATCGCGGAAATGACGCGGGTTGACACGTCCATCGCCACGTTTTTCCTGGTCCACCACGACCTCTTTGTGGAGTCCCTCTACGCCTTCGGTTCGCAGAAACAGAAGGACAGGCTGCTCGCGGACGCGTCGAGCCTTCGCACCACGGGGGCGTTCGCGCTCACCGAGCCCGGCCACGGGTCCGACGTCGCCGGCGGCATGGAGACCCGGGCACGGCGAATTTCCCGGGCCACGGGACAGCCCGACGACGACGGCGATGCCTGGGTGCTCAACGGTGCCAAGCGCTGGATCGGCAACGGGACGTTCTGCGACTACCTGCTGGTGTGGGCCCGCGATGAGGCTGACGGCGCCGTGCGGGGTTTCATCGTGGATGCCGCACTGCCCGGAGTCAGCCGGAGCCGGATCGAACATAAAATCGCCCTGCGGACCGTCCAGAACGCCGACATTGTCTTCGAGGACGTCCGCGTCGCCGAAGCTGACCGCTTCGCCGGCATAAAGGGCTTCGAGGACACCAACCAGCTCCTGAAAGGCTCACGGATCATGGTGGCCTGGCAGGCCGTGGGGCAGCAGCTGGCGGCGTTCGACGTCGCCCGGCAGTACGCCGTCGAACGCCAGCAGTTCGGCAGGCCGCTGGCGAAGTTCCAGCTCATCCAGCAGCAGCTGGTCACCATGCTGGGCAACGCCGTGGCAAGCATGGGCATAATGGCCCGGCTCGCCCGGCTCCAGGAGGACGGCGGAGCGGACATGGCCCAGGTGGCGCTCGCGAAGTCGTACTGCAGCGCCCGGATGCGGGAGACCGTGGCGATGGGCAGGTCCATCCTAGGCGGCAACGGCATTGTCACCGACTACCGGATGGCGAAGATTTTTGCGGACGCCGAGGCCATCTACACCTACGAGGGCTCGTTCGAAATCAACACCCTGATTGTGGGCCGGGCCATCACGGGAGTGTCCGCGATCGTCTGACGGCTTGCGCGAACGTACACTTGGGGCCCGGCGAATTGGGCCCCAAGTGTACGTTCGCGCTCAGTCGGCGAGCATCGGGTCCTTCTCGCCGGCTTCGATCCGGTAGTCCAGGCTGTTGTTCTTCACCGGCATGGGGCACGTCCCGTACGGCGAGAAGGCACTGGGGTAGTTGATGGAGCGGTTGAAATCCAGGACCACCGTGCCGTCCGGCCTGGGCCGCGCAGTGGACACCTTCCGCCAGTCGTCCGTCGAATCGCCGTTGGTCTCGTCGTGGAACGTGACGGTGAGGGCGCCGAGCTTCTCCTCCTCCGCCTGCAGGTGGAATTCGTGGTCCTTGCCCGGCAGCCGGAACACCAGTTCTCCCACGGACCGGTGCACGCCGTCCACCAGCGGGTTTGCAGTGCTGATGGGAACATCCACTGGCTCGGGGTAGGGCCGGAAGCTGGCCTCAACCACCAGGTCCGGACGGTAATCGAAAGTCGGTACGCCGTTGAACTCCGTGAAGACCGGCGAGCCGGCATCCCTGGTCCGGATGGCATACTTCAAGGCGCGCATGGCCAGCTCCACCACCACCTGCCTGCCGTCGGGGCCGCCGAACTGCACCCACATCAGCGACTCCTCGTCCAGCAGTGACGCCCTCGCGGTGCCCTCTACAGGCTCCCCGGTCTCCACCAGCGTCAGCCCGTCCTCCGCGGATGCGGTGAGTGCCGCCGTCGTGCCGTCCGTTGACCAGAGGCCCGGGGCAAGTTCGACGGCGGCGGGCCGCGTTTCGAGCCACTGGAACGACGTGAGGGTGAGCCACCCGTGCGGTGCCGCGAGTGCCTTGTTGCGGTTGGCGCGGAAACGCTGCCAGCGCTCCAGCTGGGCGGCGGGTGCGGTGTTCATGGTTCCTCCTGGACGTCGTGGCCCCGGCTACAACCCCGGCGGCCCATGGTTCATTCCATCACCGACCGGGCCGCTTGCACTAAGCGTCCCGCGGAGTAACGTCGGAACAGTTGACGGCTCTGCATCAGGCAATGAACGGAGGAACCATGAGGATTGCGGTCCTTGGAACGGGCACTGTGGGCCGGGCGCTGGCGGGTGCGCTGGCCGGACTCGGGCATAACGTTGTCATCGGTACGCGCGATCCCGGGGCCACGTTCGCACGCACAGGTCCGGATGCGATGGGCGCCCCGCCGTTCAGCGAATGGCACGCCGCCAACCAGGAGATTCCGCTGGAACCGTTCGCTGACGCGGCCGCTGCCAGCGAACTGGTGGTCAACGCCACCAACGGGGCCGGTGCCCTGAATGCCTTGGGCCTGGCCGGGTCCGCGAACCTCGCCCGCAAAGTGCTGGTGGACGTATCTAACGCGCTCGATTTCTCCCAGGGCAGGCCGCCGGTGTTGAACCCGGTCAACACCGACAGCCTCGGCGAAAGGATCCAGAGATCCTTCCCGGACGCCCGCGTGGTCAAGACCCTCAATACGATGAACGCAGGCCTGATGGTCGATCCGCGGCGGTTGGACGGCGGGGACCATTCGGTGTTTGTATCGGGCGACGACGCCGACGCGAAGGCGGTGGTCGGCGGCCTCCTGCAGGAGCTGGGGCACCAGGACATCATGGACCTTGGAGACATCACTTCCGCCCGCGGCGCCGAGATGATGCTGCCGGTGTGGTTGCGCCTCGCAGGAGCCCTGGGGACCTTTGATTTCAACTTCAAGATCGTGCGCTGAACCACCCGGAACGGCCGTGACACTATCTGAGACGGATTCCCCGGAGGCGGCCCGGTGCGGGTAGCATCTTTAGCTAGTAACGTGGCTCACAGGTATCCAGCGCAGTGTACGAGCCTAGTCCGAACCCTCGAAAGATAGTTTCCATGGCTGACACTGCAATAAATTCCGAAACTGACCTCGCTGCCGAGCTACGGGCAGACGTCCGGCGTGTCTCCACGCTGCTGGGCGAATCCCTGGTGCGCCAGCACGGGCCCGAGCTCCTGGACCTGGTGGAGCAGGTGCGACTCCTCACCAAGGAATCCAAGGAAGCCGCGCGCGGCGGCGCGGATGCCACCGGACCGTGGAGCGCGCACGACGTCGTCGCCCAGGTCCGCGAACTGCTTGGCTCCCTGCCGATCGAGCAGGCAACCGACCTCGTCCGCGCGTTTGCGTTCTACTTCCACCTCGCCAACGCTGCCGAGCAGGTCCACCGCGTCCGCGGCCTCCGGACCCGCGCGGAGAAGGACGGCTGGCTGGCCAAGGCCGTGTCCGACATCGCCGGCCAGGCCGGACCGGCCGTGCTGCAGGAAGTGGTTAACGGGCTGGACGTGCGCCCCATCTTCACGGCCCACCCCACAGAGGCTTCGCGCCGCTCCGTGCTGGACAAGATCCGCAAGCTCTCCGACGTGCTGGCCCAGCCCACCCGGGAAGGCACCACGGCCCGGCGCCGGCAGGACCGCCAGCTGGCCGAAATCATTGACCAGATGTGGCAGACGGACGAACTCCGCCAGGTCCGGCCCACCCCCGTTGACGAGGCCCGCAACGCCATCTACTACCTTGGCGGCATCCTCACCGACGCCATGCCGGAAATGCTCACCGAGCTCTCGGAACTGCTCGGCGAACACGGCGTCACCCTCGCCCACCAGAACGCCCCCATCCGCTTCGGTTCCTGGATCGGCGGCGACAGGGACGGCAACCCCAACGTCACGGCGGCCGTCACCCGCGAAATCCTGCAGATCCAGAACCAGCACGCGGTGCGGATCAGCATCGGCATGATCGACGAACTGATATCCATCCTCTCCAACTCCACCGCGCTCGCCGGGGCGGACAACGAGCTGCTGGAATCCATCGAGGCGGACCTGAAGAAACTCCCGGGCCTGGACCGGCGTGTGCTGGAGCTCAACGCCCAGGAGCCCTACCGGCTGAAGCTGACCTGCATCAAGGCCAAGCTGATCAACACGGGTAAGCGCGTTGCCTCCGGCGCCGTGCACGAGCACGGCCGGGACTACAGCGCCACGGACGAACTCCTGGCCGACCTCGAACTGCTGGAACTCTCGCTCCGGAACCACTCGGCGTCGCTCGCTGCCGACGGCGCCTTGGCCCGCGTCCGCCGTGCCGTGGCCTCCTTCGGCCTGCACCTTGCCACCCTGGACATCCGCGAACACGCCGACCACCACCACGATGCCGTCGGCCAGCTGATGGACCGGCTCGGCGGCCCGGGCCTGCGCTACGCGGAACTGAGCCGGGAGGAACGCTTCGAGGTGCTGGGCTCGGAACTGGCCTCACGCCGCCCGCTGTCCGGCCACCCGATCAAGCTCGACGGCGTGGCCGACGGCACCTACGATGTCTTCCGCGAGATCCGCCGCGCCCTGCGCATCTACGGCCCCGACGTCATCGAGACCTACATCATTTCCATGACCCGCGGCGCGGACGATGTCCTGGCCGCCGCCGTCCTGGCCCGCGAAGCCGGCCTGGTGAACCTGTTCGGTGAGAACCCGCACGCCAAGATCGGGTTCGCGCCACTGCTGGAAACAGTCGAGGAGCTCCGGGCCTCGGCCGAGATCGTGGACCAGCTGCTGTCCGACCCGTCCTACCGCGAACTGGTGCGGCTGCGCGGGGACGTCCAGGAAATCATGCTCGGCTACTCGGACTCCAACAAGGAATCCGGTGTGATGACCAGCCAGTGGGAGATCCACAAGACGCAGCGGAAACTCCGCGACGTCGCCGCCAAGCACGGTGTCCGGGTCCGCCTGTTCCACGGCCGCGGCGGTTCCGTGGGCCGCGGCGGCGGACCCACCTACGACGCCATCATGGCCCAGCCCAACGGCGTGCTCGAAGGCGAGATCAAGTTCACCGAACAGGGTGAGGTCATCTCTGACAAGTACTCGCTGCCGGAACTGGCCCGTGAAAACCTTGAGCTGTCCCTGGCGGCCGTGCTGCAGGGCTCGGCCCTGCACCGCGACCCGCGCACGTCCGATGACCAGCGCGAACGGTACGGGCACGTTATGGAGACCATCTCCGACGCCGCCTTTGACCGGTACCGGAAGCTGATCGACGACCCGGACCTGCCCGCTTACTTCATGGCCTCCACCCCGGTGGAGCAGCTGGGGTCCCTGAACATCGGCTCCCGCCCGTCCAAGCGCCCGGATTCCGGGGCCGGCCTCGGCGGCCTGCGCGCCATCCCGTGGGTGTTCGGCTGGACCCAGTCCCGGCAGATCGTGCCGGGCTGGTTCGGTGTGGGCTCCGGCCTGAAGGCTGCCCGCGAAGCCGGAAGCTCCGCCCAGCTCGTGGAGATGATGGAGAACTGGCACTTCTTCCGCTCGGTTCTCTCGAACGTGGAAATGACGCTGGCCAAGACGGACCTGGATATCGCCGGGTACTACGTGGCCACCCTGGTCCCTGAGGAACTGCACCACCTCTTCCGTGCAATCCGCGAGGAATACGATCTCACAGTCTCCGAGATCCAGAACCTGACCGGTGAAAACGTGCTCCTGGACGCCCAGCCCACGCTCAAACGGTCCCTCGAGATCCGCGACCAGTACCTGGACCCCATCAGCTACCTGCAGGTGGAGCTGCTCCGCCGCGTCCGGGCCGGCCAGGGTGCCGGGGGCGAAACCATCAGCGGTGCCGAGATCGACGAACGCCTCCAAAGGGCCATGCTGATCACCGTCAACGGCGTCGCCGCGGGCCTCCGCAACACCGGGTAGGGCCCGGGCATCGGTCCTTCGCCGTCGCTTAGACACAATGCATAGGGGCGCCTGCGGTCGCTGAGCGACCTCCGGCACCCGATGCACTGCGATGCGCTCCTACGCGAAGGACCGCGGCCCGGCTCGTGCGGTGGGCACTTGCTCGCCGGTAGGGTTGACGGCATGCCTTCATTCCAGACCCGCCTGAAAATCACCGGACTGAAGCCTGGCAACCCGCCCGAAGCCGTGATGGCGGCCGCCGTCGAGGCGCTGGAAACCCGCCACCATGTGGAGTCCAACCAGCTGGAGCTTGCCGGCGGCGTCCCGCAGCTGAACCTCCGCTTCCTGGTGGAAGCCACCGGGTACAACGGTGAGAACCAGCAGGCGCGGGAGTCGGCAGCGATGATGCGCGACGCCGTCGAACGCGTTGCGCTGACAGGCTCGCTGATGGTGCTCCGCCGGAACCGCGGCCGCTGGGCGCCGGTCTAGGCTCAGTCTCCGGGCGCCTCAGTCTCCGGGCGCTGGCTCGTCCACGGGGGAGCGGGTGCCGCGCCGCCGGGTCACGATGATTCCGACGACGACGCCGATCAGCAGGCCGAGCACCACTCCGATCAGGGAGCTGGCCCAGAACGGCAGCTTCGTGGTGGACCCCGTGAAGTAGCCCAGCCCCACAAGCCAGCAGGCCCAGAGGACTGCGCCGAGGCCTGCGCAGAGGCTGAAGCCGCGGACCGAAACGTCGGCAATGCCCGCGGCCGCCGACGTCGCCAGCCGTCCGCCGGGGATGAACCGGGCACCGATGATGGTCCCGTACGTGGAGGAGCGGCCGGCTTTGGCGATGCCCTCGTGGATGCCGTGGTGGACTTTCCTGCCCCAGCGCCAGCGGTCCAGCACATGACTGAGGCGGCGTTTGAAGAGCTGGAACACCACCATGTCACCGATCCAGGAGGCCAGCGCGGACAGCGCCCCGACGAGGAAGACATTTGCCCGGCCGTCGGCCGAGAGGGCTCCGCCGGTGATCACCACCATCTCGGACGGGATGGGCGGGAAGATGGCGTCGCCGAGGACCACGGGGATGATCCAGAAGTAGATCGCCGCCCCCCAGCTGTCCGCGTTGCCAAAGTCCATGGCCACAAAGTATCGCACTTTCGGGGGCGGGGGACCGTGCGGGGCTTCCAGCTAGTGGCGGTGGCTGAGGTGCCGGGCGGCCAGGTAGTACCAGTAAGGCCAGGCGACCCACGCGGTGGCACCGACGGCTACGCCAGCGCCTCCGATGCCCCAGCGGAACCATTTCGGTGCCCGCCCGACGACCGTCACCCCAGCCACGGGTAGGGCTGCCACCAGGGCCCCGCCGATGAGCTGTCCCAGTTTCGCGAGGTCCCGCGGGTAGCCGCCCGCCTTGGACAACGCACGGTTGGCCAGCAGGAACCAGGCGGCCTGGACCGCCATGGCCCCAACGCTGATGCCGGTGGATGGGGCGAAATCGAGTTTCCTGAAAACAAGCAGGAACGAACTCGCAGCCCCGGCGCCCGAAGCAACGATGACCAGCCATTTGGCCGCCTCGGAGCCGGGCGTCCGGCGAAGGCGCCGGTGGACCTGGACCACCACAGGGATGATCACCAGGTTGAAAACGCCTCCGGTGGCGTCGTTGATGGTGCCGAAGACATAGGGGCCATCCTTGGGGACTTCGATGGCGTACATTGCCGCGAGTGTTGCCACGCCCACGACGCCCAGGCCCGAGGCGGCGTACGCAAATTTGGCCGCTGTCCGGTCCCCGGGGATCTCGATAAGCGTGTCCATGGGATCTCCTCACCCTGGCGCCAATACCCACAGGATAATCCCGCCCCGGCCTGTCATCCAGAGGGTTCCGGTGGGACACTGGCGGCATGCGGATCCAGGTTCTCCAGGGAGACATCACAGCCCGCTCCGTGGACGCAATCGTGAACGCGGCGAACTCCACGCTGCTGGGCGGCGGCGGAGTGGACGGGGCCATCCACCGTGCTGCCGGGCCCGAGCTGCTGGCTGCCTGCCGCGAACTTCGGGCCACGGAACTGCCGCACGGGCTCCCGGTGGGGGCCGCCGTCGCCACCCCGGGTTTCCGGCTCCCGGCCCGCTGGGTCATCCACACCGTGGGGCCGAACCGCCACGCCGGGCAGACCAACCGGGCGCTGCTGGTGTCCTGCTTCAGCGAAAGCCTGCGCGTGGCGGATTCCGTGGGTGCAGGGTCCGTAGCCTTCCCGGCGGTGGGCGGTGGTGTCTACGGCTGGCAGGGGCGCCACGTGGCAGAAGCCGCGTTCGACGCCGTCAACGGCTTTGGTGCCTCACATCCGGCCAGCGCCCTCGAGTTGGTGGAGTTTGTGCTGTTCAGCCCCGAGATGGAAGCGGCGTTCACGGCCGTGTTCGAACAGCCTCGCTGAGTTCCAGGCGGCTGCGGTACTCCACGGGCTTTTGGCTGATAGGGTCCACGAACCTGATGCCGCGGGCCAGCAGCTGCAGCGGTTTGGTGTAGTCGTCCGGGGCCTTGTCCAGCAGGTCGGGGTAAAACGCGTCGTTGACGATGCCGAGGCCCAGTGAAGCCATGTGGACCCGGAGCTGGTGCGTTTTTCCGGAGTGCGGCTCCAAACGGTAGCGGGCCAGCCGGTGCGCTGGATGGGTCACAGCGGCACCTGGGCGGGCGCCGCCGTCGAACGTTTCCAGACGTTCGATCCGGGTCTCGGCGTTGGGCTCGCCGTCGATCACTTCGGCCAGCAGGTAGCTGCGGGACTTGGTCATCCGGTTCCGCACCACCACCGGGAAATCGACGGCGGGATACCCGGGGGCCGGCTCAGCGGCGGAGACGCACTCGTATTCCTTCTGCACCTGGCGCTTCTCGAAGAGCACCTGGTACCTGCCGCGCGTTTCCGGGTTCGTGGACAGCAGCAGCACGCCGGCGGTCATCCGGTCCAGGCGGTGCATGGGGATCAGGTCGGGCAGCTCCAGCTGGTTCCGGAGCCGGACCAGTGCCGATTCCTGGATGTAGGTGCCGCCGGGGGTGGTGGGCAGGAAGTGCGGCTTGTCCACCACCAGGAGGTGTTCGTCCTGGTACAGGATGTCCAGTTCCACCGGGATGCGCGTCTCCGGCGGCAGCGTGCGGTAGTACCAGATGAAGGTGTGGTCTTCGAGCCTGGTGGCCCGGTCCAGCGGGATGCCGCCCTCGCCCACGATCTCGCCGGCGTCGAACCGGTCCTCGATGCCCTGGGGATCAATGTGGCCCCAGCGGTGCATCATGTAGTCCATCGCGGTGTCCCAGGGCCCCTCGTCCGGGAGGCGCAGGCGGGTGGCATTGACGCCGTCGCGCACGGGGAGGGGGGATTGCATCACCGGTTCATTCTACTTGCGGGGCCTGCTCTGCGTGCTTCGGTCCGGTTGAAGCACGCAGAGCAGGCCCCGCAAATGGCTGCCCAACCGACGGAAAAAAAGTTCTTGACAATAAAAGTTGTCGGCTGGCAGGATGGAAGCATGTTGGACATCGAAGTGATCGAGGACCCCGCCGCGGCGGAAGCGTCGCTGGACCCGATCCGGACGCGAATCCTCCGGGAGCTTTCGGAGCCTGGCTCGGCCACGCAGCTTGCCGCCAAAGTGGGACTGCCGCGGCAGAAGGTCAACTACCACCTCAAGGCCCTGGAGCGGCACGGGCTGGTGGAACTCGTGGAGGAGCGTCGCAAGGGCAACGTCACCGAGCGCGTGCTCCAGGCGACGGCGGCCTCCTACCTTATTTCGCCCGTGGCCCTCGCATCGGTGGCCCCGGATCCGCACCGGTTCTCGGACCGCTTCTCGGCGTTCTGGCTGCTGGCGCTCGCCGGGCGGATGGTCCAGGAAGTGGGCAAGCTGATCGCAGGCGCCGCAGCGGCCAGGCAAAAGCTCGCCACGTTCGCGATCGACGGCGAAATTACCTTCCGCAGCGCAGCTGACCGGGCCGCTTTTGCCGAGGAGCTCGGCGTCGCGGTGACCCGCCTGGTGGACAAGTATCACGACGGCGGCAGCGCGCCCGGCCCGGGAGGCGCACCCGCGGGCGGCGGACGCAAGCACCGTCTCGTCGTCGCGCTCCACCCAGTACTCAAAACCCCAAACAAACCCTCAGTGAAGGAGCAGGACAATGACTGACAAGCGTGAATTCGAGATCGTCGTCGACACCGAACTGCCGGGCACTCCCGAGCGCGTCTGGGAAGCCGTGACGGAGGGAACGCCGGCGTGGATGTTCCCGACGGACCAGTGGCCGGACGTCAAGACGGTGCAGGAATACCCCGGCCACCTCGTTTCCCGGATGGACGGCCCGGACGGCTGGTTCAACCAGCTTGAGCACGTCCTGGAACCGCTCGACGGCGGCCGGGCCCGGCTGCACTACGTCCACAGCGGCATCTTCGCCGACAACTGGGACCAGCAGTACGACGGCGCGAGCAAGCACACCGAGTTCTACCTCCACACCCTGGGCCAGTACCTGCAGCATTTCGACGGCAAGTCTGTGGTGTTTACGGACATCCAGTCTCCCGCGGCGTCGCAGACACCGGACGGCTTCGAGCGCTTGAAGAAGGCGCTGGGCGTGGACGCTGCCGGGCAGGGCGCCGCTGTTGAACTGGAGCTCGACGGCGTGGGGCGGCTCTCCGGCGAAGTGGACTTCGCCAATGAGAACTTCCTGGGGCTGCGGACCGCGGATGCGATGTACCGGTTCTTCGGCCGAAACGCCTTCGGCGCTCCCGTGGGCATGACAGTCCATGACTTCAGCGGCAACGGTGACTCGGCCGCAACCGCGAAGGCCTGGGGCGGCTTCCTCGACACGGTCTACGCGTAGGGGCGCTGGGGCCGTCACCGCCGCGCAAAATACCGATCGACGCGCAAATTACCTGACGCGGTGGAAATGCTGCTCGCGTCAGGTAATTTGCGCGTCGCGGGTCAATCGGAGCATCGCGAAAACCCGCGCGGCCGCCCGCGAATCCAGGGGGTCAGGCGGCCCAGCCGCGGCCCACGGCGTCGAGGGCTGCGTTGTAGGCGGCAGCCCAGTCGGCGTCCGGCGGCCCCACCTGCGCCAGTTCCAGGCTCACCAGGCCGTGGACCTGGCCCCAGATTGCGACGGCGACCATCTCCGCTGGTGCCGGCAGCAGCGTTCCAGCGGACTGGGCGGCGGCAACGGCGTTGATCAGGGGCACCATGGCGTCGGCGGCAACGTCCGGGCTGGGCTGGCAATCGACGTAGGCGGCCAGGGCGCCACCGAACATCAGCCGGTAGAGGGCCTGGTGCTCCAGGGCCCAGGTCCGGTAGGCCACGCCCAGTCCCTGAAGTCCGCCCGGTGCGGCGGCCACCTGTGACTCATGGAATGACCGGAATCCGTCGTCCACCACGGCGGTCAGGAGCTGGGATTTTCCGCCGAACAGCGAATAGACGGCGGTAGTGGATGTGCGGGCGGCCGCTGCCACATCCCGCAGTGTCACCCGCGCCGGACCGTCGCGGTCCACGAGGTCGGCGGTGACGGCCAGCAGCTCCTGCCTGAGGGAATCGGTATGCACTACGGGTCTTGCCATGGGGTCCATTGTTTCATAACCTTGTTTCGTAACATTGTTATGAAACAAGGTTATGAAACACAGGACCCCAAGGAGCTCCGATGGCGCAGAAAGTATTTCCGGGCCGCTACACCGCTGACCCGGAACGTGAATCCGTAACCGTCTTCCTGATCGGGATGCGGGCGAACCGGTGGTGGAAGGTCGGAACCGTCGGCAAGGTGGCTGCCGCCATGCCGCGGATGCTCCAGCACCTTGCCGCGGACCCCGCGGCGGGGATGCTGGGATATGAGCAGTGGTTCGGGCGCACCACCATGCTGCTCAGCTACTGGGAAAGCCCGGAGCACCTGCGGAAATTCGCCGCAGACCGGGAATCCCCGCATCTGGAACCGTGGCGCCGGTTTATGAAGGAACTCTCCGGGACGGGGGACGTGGGCGTGTGGCATGAGACGTACCAGGTGCCCGCCGGCGGGATCGAAGTTGTCTACAACGGCATGCCACAGTTTGGGCTGGCCAAGGCGACGGCGCATGTCCCGGTCGGAGCCGGAACCAACACCGCAAAGCAGCGGATGGGCCGGGCGGCGGGCCGCGGCGCCGGCGGCAGCTGACCCGGACGGAGCACCGGACCGAAAGGGCCCATGGCTCAGGCGATGGCCACGGCCGGTGCATTCCTAAGCGTCCGCCGGAGCTGCGGGGCGGCATCGAGCCTGTCCTGGGCTGAGCGCAGGGCGATGACCGCGGCCTCCAGCTGTTCCGGCGGCAAGGTGAACGGCACGCGGAGGCAGCGTTCAAAGGCGCCGCCGATTCCGAACCGTGGTCCTGCGGCCAGCCGGATGCCGAAATCGGGGGCGATGACCGTCAATGCCGTGCTCACCGGCGCGGGCAGCCTGCACCAGACCGACAGGCCTCCGGCCGGACGCCCCGTTTCCCACGCCGGGAGGTGTCCGGCAAGCAGTTCCAGCAGGGCGGCGCGGTTGTCGCGGAGGGCGGTAAGCCGTGCGGGGAGCGGCTCGTCAAGGGCACGCACGAGGTGCGCCGCCGCCAGCTGTTCCATGACCGGTCCGCCCAGGTCCAGGGTTGTCCGCGCCGCCGCAAAGCGCTGGATCATGGCTTCGGAGGCACGGATCCAGCCCGTCCGGAGTCCGCCCCAGTGGGACTTGCTGAGCGAGCCGATGGTCACCACCGCGGGACTAAAGGCTGCGACGGGAGTGGTTTCGGCGCCGTCGAGGTTCAGCTCCCGGAGGGTTTCGTCAACCACCAGGACCGTTCCGGCGGCCGCGCGGACCAGCTGGCGGCGCTGGAGGTCGGGCATCAGCTGCCCGGTGGGGTTGTGGAAGTCCGGCACCACGTACGCCACCTTGGGACGCTGCTGCATCATGGTGGTCCGCAGTGCGTGCATGTCCCACGCCAAGGCGTGCTGGCTGCCGTCGGCCGCATCCGCGTGGGTGCCATGGGCAGCAGTGAACGCCACCGGGATGGCCCGGCAGCCGGCCGCCCGGATGGCATCAAGCGCGTTGGGGTAGCTCGGGTGTTCCACCAGCACCCTGTCCTGCCGGCCTGCCAGGGCCCGGATGATGATGTTCAAGGCGTGCTGTGCTCCCGACGTCACCAGGATCTGCTCGGCAGTGGTGGGCGCGCCGGCGGCCGTGTAACGCGCCGCCACCGCCTCACGCAGGGGGAGCAGGCCCATGGCGTCGTACCCGAATCCGGGCAGCAGCGCGGGAAGCTCGGTGAGGGCCGCCGCAAATGCGCGGTGCACCACCTCGCCGCTGGCAGGCAGTGACGCGTACGCGAGGTCGATCAGCCCCTCCGGAGCCGCGAGCCCGGGGGCGGCCAGCCCCGGCGCGGCAACGGCAGGTGCCCCGGACGCGCCCATGGCCGTAAGACCCAGGCCAGTCAGCACCGTGGTGCCCAGCGGCGTCACGCGCGGAATCCGGGTCCGGCCCCTGCTGCCCTGTCCGCTGCTCAGGAACCCCTGCTCCCGGAGGTGGCCGTACGCCGCCGTCACGGTGGTCCGGCTGACACCGAGCACTTCAGACAATGCCCGCTCGCTGGGCAGGGCTGTGTCCAGGGCCACCCGGCCGTCCAGGACCAGGAGGCGTACGACGTCGGCAAGCTCACGGTAGGCGGGCGCGGCACCGAGGTTCCACTCGCCCAGGAGACGGGCCAGTGCCGAGGCGTTCAATGAAGCGGACATGATGCCAGTATCTCAAACTGGCTATGTAATTCAATGCCAGTTCTCTGTCAGGGTTGTCATTATGTTGACCCGCAGACTCCTCCAGCTTTTTATCGGCCTCGCCATGTACGGCATCTCCCTGGCCATGTTCATCCGCGCCGGCCTCGGCCTGGACCCCTGGGATGTATTCCATCAGGGCGTGGCCGGCAGGACCGGACTGAGCATCGGTGTGGTGGTCATCATTGTGAGCTTCCTCGTGCTGCTCCTCTGGATCCCGTTGCGGCAATGGCCGGGGTTCGGCACGCTCTGCAACGCCGTCCTGGTTGGCGTTTTCGCGGACATCGGCTTGGCCCTGATCCCTGCGTTCTCCCACCTGGGCGGCCAGATCGGCATGCTGGCCGGCGCCGTGGTGCTCAACGGCATCGCCTCCGCCTGCTACATCGGCGCACGGTTCGGTCCGGGCGCCAGGGACGGCCTGATGACCGGGCTGGCACGGCGCACCGGCTGGTCCGTCCGGGTGTCCAGGACCCTGATCGAAGTCGTGGTGCTGGGAGTGGGCTGGCTGCTGGGCGGATCCGTGGGCGTTGGCACCGTGGTCTACGCCCTCGCCATCGGGCCGCTGGTCCAGCTGCTGCTCCCGCGGTTTATGGTGCCCGCCAAACTGCCTGCGGAAGAGGCTGCCGGTAAGCCGGGCAACCACGGGCCGGCCGCCGTCGAACCCGCTGTGGCGGAACCGCTGGCCCGGAACGCCTAAGACACCGGCGGGGACAACACGGGCTGGCACTGCGGGCAGAAATAGATGTCGCGCTCTTCCTCGCCGTTGGGTTTGCCAAGCACGCCGCGGCGGACGGGGGTCCGGCATTTCAGACACGGCTGGTGTTCGCGCCCGTAAACCCAGTAGCCCGGCCGGCCCGCCATCCGCCCCACGGGCATGCCACGGGGATTGAGGATGGTCACCCGGCGCCCGGGGCCCAGGTTGGCTTCCAGCAACTGCTTGGCGTCCGTCATCAGGGTCCGGAGGTCCGGGACGGCCGATACCGGCGACGCCGGGTGCACGCCGGACAGGAAGCAGGCCTCGCAGCGGTAGATGTTGCCGATCCCCGCCAGGTTGCGCTGGTCCAGCAGCGCGACGCCGATGGGGACGTCGGGTGCCGCAAGGATCCGCTGCTCCGCTTCGGCCGGGTCCCAGTCGGGGCCCAGCAGGTCCGGGCCCAGGTGGCCCACGATGGTGTCCTCGTCCGCGGTGCGGACCACCTCAACGATGCCCAGGGAGAACCCGACGGCGTCGGCTGCTGCGGTGCGGAGTACGCACCGGGCTGTGAATCCCGGCTTCCGCCAGCGTCCGCCCGGCGGATACACCTGCCAGGTCCCTTCCATTTTCAGGTGCGAATGGATGGTGAGTTTCCGCTCGTCCGGTCCCACGACGCGCATCAGGAGGTGCTTTCCGCGCGGAACCACCTCTTCCACCGTCCAGCCGGCCAGGTTGAGGGTGGCGAACCGCGGGACGCGGAAGTCCGAGGCGGTGAGTGTCTGCCCCGCCAGGGCCTCGTGCAGCTGGCGGGCGGCCCGCCAGACGGAATCACCCTCAGGCACGGATCCTCAATCCCTTGGGCGTGGAGTATGCCCCGGCCGCCGCCAGCGCTGCTGCCACCGGCGTATCGAGGATGCCGTGGCCGTTGACCTTCTCCATGATGAGCTTGTCCACCGCTCCCCGGGTGACCACACCCACCAGCGCCGAGCCGGCGGCGGACAGCACGGCTTCGTTGTCGCTGAAAGCCAGCAGTGTTTTCCCGCCGCGTTCCACGTAGAGGACCAGGGCGCCGTCCACCAGCACCACCAGGGCGCCGGCCTTCCGTCCGGGCCGGTGGCCGGTTCCGGCCTCCTCATTGACCGCGGGCCAGGACAGCGCGGCCCCGTACGGGTTCGCGGGATCGGTGGCCGCCAGTGCCAGGGCCACGGGTTCGGGCTTCGCCAGTTGGGTGTCCTCGGAGTACGAGCGCAGCCGGTCCACGGTGGCAGGGACCGCGAACTGGGCAGCCCCGAGATGTTCGATGAAGTATCCGCGCCGGCACCGGCCGGCCTCCTCCAGCCGGGCCAGGACCTTGTACATCAGGCCGAAGCCGCCGAGGATCTGCTCGGCCATGACCGAGCCCCGGGTGACCACGCCGTACCTGTCCAGCAGCAGCTCCGCGGTGGCCCGGGCATGGATGGTGGCGTCCAGCTCCGGCGAGGGCAGGGCGGACCACCGGCCTGCGGCCATGGGCGGCGTGGCCGCCGCGCCGGACGCCGAGCCGTAGCGGCCCCCGCCCAGGCCGGGCGAGCCCAGGAGACCGGTGCCGTGGGAACGGCCCAGCCGGCTCATCCTGGGGGCACGCAGCCGCGGCGCCTTGGAAACCTGGCGGTGGGCCGTGTGGCCCCCTGCGATGAGAGACCGGACTGGCGCGAACGTGTCCCCGGTGATCCGCCCGGCCCACGCCAGGTCCCAGAGAGCGGACACCACGTCCTGGTCGCTCAGCACCGAGTCCATGCCCCCGGCGACTTCCGTCAGCTGGCGGAAAAAATAGCCGCCGCCGTTGTTCCGGAGGTGGTCCAGGAGCCGCTGCTGTGCGTCACCCGGTTCATATTCGACGGCGGGATTCAGCGTCAGCTCGGCGGAATCGGCCAGGTGCATGCTGACCCAGCCGTCGTTGCCGGGGAGCCCGCCGGCGCCGGACCAGAGGACTTCCCCGGCGGCCATCAGTTCGTCCAGCATCGCGGGCTGGTAGTTGGAAACCCGGCTGGCCAGCACCAGCGGTTCCCAGGCCGAGGCGGGAACGGGAACCCCTGACAGCTGGTCGATGGCAGTGATGATGCCATCAAGGCCCCGCAGCGAAGGCTGGCCACGGCCGGCGCCCGGCGTCCTGACGTGCTGCCACGCGGGCAGGAACCGGCCGTAGGCCGCGGCGTCCACCGGTTCCACTTCGGCGCGCAGCGCCGCCAGTGACCGGCGGCGAAGCCTCCGGAGGACTTCAGCGTCGCACCACTCGCTGGTGGTGGGCGGGGCAACGAGCATCTGGGAGGTTTCTGCCGGCTTTGTTTCGCCCGGCAGGCCGTCGAGAGGCGGGCTGTCCCGTGCCGGCGTTGCATGCGGCCGGAACTCACCTTCCACCACGCGGCCGTCCGCGGCGAGCCGCTTCAGCGCAGTCCCCACGACCGCCACGCCAAGGCCCAGCCGTGCTGCGGCTTCGGAGGCCGTGAAGGGTCCGTGCGTGCGGGCATACCGGGAGACCAGGTCGCCGAGGGGATCAGCGACGGGTTCGATGAAAGCCAGCGGCACACCCATGGGCAGCGGAACGCCGATGGCATCGCGGAGGCGGGCCGCGTCCTCGACCGCGGCGAACCGTTCCGCTCCGCCGATGTTGACCTTGATGGCACGGTTGGCCCGCTGCAGTGCTGCCAGATGGGCCGTTGCCAGGGCGGTGTCGGCATGCGCGGTTTCGGCTGGCTCACCGGTTTCGGCGGGCTCACCCACGGGCTCACCCACGGCGGCAGCCTCAACCACCGTGGCCGGTTCCAGCCTTGCGGCGACCTCCTCGGGTGCCAGCGGACCCAGGAGCCGCAGCAGGTCGGCCACCCCTTCCATGCCGCGGGCACGGCGATCCGGGGCGAGGCGCTGCAGCTCAAGCTCGGTGGCCTCGATGACCTTCGCGTCCAGCAGTTCACGGAGTTCCACCCGGCCCAGCAGCTCATTCAGGAGCGTCGAGTCCAGTGCCAGGGCGGCGGCACGGCGTTCCGCGAGCGGGGAGTCGCCCTCATACAGGAACTGCGCCACGTACCCGAAGAGCAGGGACTTGGCGAAGGGCGACGGCTGCTGGGTGGTGGTCTGCACAATCCGCAGTTCGCGGCGTTCCACCGACGCGGCAATGTCCTTCAGTGCCGGGAGGTCGTAGACGTCCTGCAGGCATTCGCGGACAGTTTCCAGCACGATCGGGAACGTGGGATATTTCCGCGCGACGTCCAGAAGCTGGGCAGACCGCTGGCGCTGCTGCCACAGCGGCTGCCGCTTCCCGGGAGTCTGGCGGGGGAGCAGCAGGGCGCGCGCTGCGCACTCGCGGAAGCGTGAGGCGAACAGGGCGCTGCCGCCCACCTCCGCGGTGACAATCTGCTCCAGCTCTTCGGGGTCAAAGAGGAAAAGCTCCGCCCCGGGCGGTTCGTCCTCCATCATGGGAACGCGGAGCACGATGCCGTCATCGGCGGCCATCGCGGACCCGTCCAGGCCGTACCGCTGGTGCAGGCGCTGCCCGACGGCGAGGGCCCACGGAGCGTGCACCGGCATGCCGAAGGGGCTGTGCAGGATCACCCGCCAGTCGCCGAGTTCGTCATGGAACCGTTCCACCACCAGTGTGGTGTCATTGGGGACAACCTCGGTGGCGAGTTTCTGCTCCGCCAGGTACTGGATCAGGTTGTTCGCGGCGAAGTCGTCCAGGCCGCTGGCCTTGCAGCGTTCGGTGGCAGGGCCGACGTCGGACGCGGACAGTTCACGCACGAAGGCGCCCAGCGCGCGGCCAAGGTCCACGGGCCGTCCGAGCGAGTCGCCTTTCCAGAACGGGAGCTTGCCCGGCTGGCCGAAGGCCGGCGACACCAGGACGCGGTCGTGCGTGATGTCTTCGATTTTCCAGCTCGTGGCTCCAAGGGCAAAGATGTCGCCCACCCTGGACTCGTACACCATCTCTTCGTCCAGCTCGCCCACGCGGCGGCCGCTCTTGGCCGGGGAGGGAGTGGACGTCTTGGCGTCGCCGGCCGGCGACGCCGAACCCTCGACCTCGGTGCCGATGATGTAGACGCCGAACAGTCCCCGGTCCGGGATGGTGCCGCCCGAGGTCACCGCCAGCCGCTGGGCTCCGGGCCGGCCTTCGATGGTGCCGGCGTTGCGGTCCCAGATGATCCGCGGCCGGAGTTCGGCGAATTCGTCGGACGGGTAGCGGCCTGCCAGCAGGTCAAGGGTGGCCTCGAACGCTGACCGGGGGAGGGACGCGAAGGGAGCGGACCGGCGGACCGTGGCGAACCATTCCTCCACGTCGATGCTGCCCAGAGCGGTGGCCGCGACCGTCTGCTGGGCCAGGATGTCCAGCGGATTGGCTGGGACAAAGAGGCGTTCGATTTTCCCTTCCAGCATCCGTTCCACCGTGATGGCGGTATGCACGAGGTCGGCCCGGTGCTTGGGGAAGAGCACACCCTGCGAAACTTCTCCCACCTGGTGGCCGGCACGGCCTACCCGCTGCAGGCCGCTGGCCACCGACGGCGGGGACTCCACCTGGACCACGAGGTCCACGGCGCCCATGTCGATGCCGAGTTCCAGGGACGAGGTGGCCACAACGCAGCGCAGCCTGCCGGACTTGAGGTCGTCCTCAATCAGGGCACGCTGGTCCTTGGAGACAGAGCCGTGGTGGGCGCGGGCGAGTACCGGATCGGCGCCCGCCGTGCTGCCGGCCTGCGCCATCATGTGTGCCGGCGTCGCAGTGGACACCGGAACACCCGCGGCCGGAACACCGGCCGGCGTTTCTGCGGCAGTCCCCGGCTCAAAGTCCCCCCAGCCGCCGCCGACGGCCACCAGCTGCCGCTCCGCGTAGATTTCGTTGAGCCGGGCGGTGAGCCGCTCGGCAAGGCGGCGGGAGTTGGCGAAGACGATGGTGGACTGGTTGGCCAGCACCAGGTCAACGATCTTTTCCTCCACGTGCGGCCAGATGGAGGCCTGCGGCTGCAGCCCGGACGCCGGCCCGGAATCGAAGGCGCCCGCCGCGCCCTGGAGGTCGGACATGTCCTCCACCGGAACAGACACCGTGAGGTCCCAGTTTTTACGCGACGGCGGCGCCACGATCTGCACCGGTGCGGCGCCGGCCAGGAACTGGGCCACCAGCTCGCGGGGCTCAACCGTAGCCGACAGCCCGATCCGCTGGGCGGGCTTCGGCAGCAGCGCGTCGAGCCGTTCCAGCGAAACTGCTAGGTGGGCGCCCCGCTTGCTGCCTGCAACCGCATGGACCTCATCAACGATGATGGTGTCCACCTCCGTCAGGGTTTCCCGGGCCCTTGAGGTCAGCATCAGGAACAGCGATTCCGGCGTGGTGATGAGGATGTCCGGCGGGTTGCTGAGCAGTGCCCGGCGGTCCGCCGTCGTGGTGTCCCCGGACCTGACCCCCACGGTGATCAGCGGTGCGGGCAGGCCCAGCCGCTTGGCCGTCTGGGTGATGCCGATCAGGGGTGCGCGGAGGTTGCGTTCGACGTCGACGCCGAGGGCCTTCAGCGGCGAGATGTACAGGACGCGGGTCTTGCGTTTGGGCGCCCGCGGGCGGCGGCCTTTCCCGGCGGGAGCGTCCAGCCCGGGCAGTTCAGGAGGCGGGGCAGGCGCCGACGCCAGCAGCCCGTCCAGCGCCCAAAGGAAGGCGGCGAGTGTTTTGCCGGAGCCGGTGGGCGCCACCACCAGGGCATGGGAGCCCGAAGAGATGGCGTTCCAGGCCCCGTCCTGGGCAGGGGTGGGCTCCGAGAAGGCGCCCAGGAACCAGTCCCGGGTGGGGCGGCTGAACCGGCCCATAGGAGTGCCGGGAAGGGCGTCCGGACCCGTTCCCGGCGGTTGCTGCTCCTGCATTCCTCCATCATGCCCTACCCCACCGACAGGACCGCCGGCCCCGGCGGGCAAAGGATTTGCAGGGCCGCTGTCCCCGGTTCCTGCCCCTCCGTCCGGCGGAGTCAAGCCTTGTCCGCCGCGGGGAGATCCTTCGTGGCTGGGCCTTCGAGGAGCCGGCCGTCGCTGCTGAACCGGGAGCCGTGGAGCGGGCAGTCCCAGGTCAGTTCGCTGTCGTTCCAGTGGACGATCCCACCCAGGTGCGTGCAGACGGCGGAGAGCCTGCAGGTGGTTCCCCCGACGGTGGAGACCGCCACCGGACGGGCGCCGTCGCGGTACACCCTCCCGACGCCGTCGGCCGGTACGGTGCGCCCGGCGGCGGGGCCTGGAGCCCCGCTTCCGGCAGGCTCAACCACCGGCCGGTCAGCGGCCACCTTGCCCCAGCCGGTGGCCAGCTTCGCGGCCACCTGGGCATTGAGTTTGACGGCGGAGAACGCGCCGGCCGGGGACGTGACCCGGTGATGGATGGTGTCCGCCCACGGGAGTTGCCCGCCCAGGATGTCCGCGGAGATGCCCAGGGCGACGGCGACGGCATTCGTCATGCCCCACTTGTTGTAGCCCGTGCCAAAAAGGATCCGCCCACGCCCGCGCGGCAATTTGCCAAAGAAGGGCATGAGGTTGGTGGCCTGGTAGTCCTGGGCGGACCACGTGTGGGTGACGGCCGCTCCCGGGAAATGCACGCCTGCCCAGGCGAGCAGCCCCTCCAGGTGCGCCATTTCTGACGCCGTCCGCCCCACGTGGTGCCCGTGTCCGCCCACCAGCAGGAGCCGGCGGCCGTCCGTTTCATAGTCCCGCAGCGAGTGCGTCGGTTCCTCGGCCGAGAGGTACATCCCCGGCGGCGGCTCCAGCCCCGCCGGCATTTCCAGCGCCGCGGCGTAGGAACGGAGCGGCTTCAGCTTCGCGAAGTAGAGGCCGCGGTCCAGTACGGGGATTCCGGTGGCCAGCACCAGATGGTCCGCAGTGACGTTGCCACGGTCTGTGCGTACGCTCAACGGGCCGCTCCCCGAGACGTCCCGCAGCCGCACGCCCCCGGCCACTGTTCCGCCGCGGCTGCGGAGGTCCGCCAGCAGGGTGTCCAGCACGTCCATGGGATTGATCTGGGCCTGGCCGGCCATGCGCAAGGCGCCTTGCACTGGGAAAGGGAGGCCTGCGTCGCCCGTGTAGTCAACGTCCAGGCCTGCGGTGGAAGCGGCGGTGAGTTCCTCACGGATCTGTTCCATGCCCTGGCCGGTGGTGGCGTAGGTGTAGGCGTCCCGGCGCTGGAACGGCACCCCGTGGTCATCGAGGTAGCGCAGCAGCCAGGCCTGGCCCTCCCGGTTGGCCTCCATGTAGGCCCGGACCTGCTTCGCCGAATACTGGCGGGCCAGCGCGGAGAGCACCGTTCCCTGCAGGAGACTGACCTTGGCTGTGGTGTTGCCGGTGGTGACGGCGCCAGGATGCCGGGCCTCAAGCACCAGGACCTTCTGCCCGGACCTCGCGAGCAGCAACGCGGAGACGAGCCCCGTCAGTCCGGCCCCGGCTACCACGGTGTCGTACCTGCTGCCGGGCTGGAAGCGGTCAGAACAGAAGGATTGCCCGCGGTCCAACCAAATCGACGCCATCCAAGCCCACCCTGCCTCCGCTGTGCCGGCCGTTGAACGCGGCCACTGCCGGGATCCGGAAACAGGCCGGATCCCCGACAATGATCAGTGTACTTAGGATGGCGTGGTTTGGGGCGGCTAGGAAGCCTGGAAAGCCCCGATGGTCAGCAGTTCGACGGCGGCGTTGCTGCAGGCCTGCGTGGGCTGGGCCAGGAACAGCGATGCCGTGTCTTCGGGGGGATAGATGCGGTACCCGGCGGCAGGCACGATGGTGCAGTCGGGATAGTTGCCGGCCTGGGTGTAGCGCAGCACGGCCGCGCCGGCTTGGCCGGGGGCCAGCAGCACGTCCACCGCGGGCGTGGTTTCGTCGCGTTTTGCGGGCGCTCCGATGGGTGCTCCGTTGGCGTCAGCCGCAAGGGAGACTCCAGGGAATCCCTTGAGGATGCACGGTTCGGCGCCTGTGTTGGTCAGGGTGAGCGTCATGTAGACGCTGCCGGCGGCCCCGCCTCCGGTGGCATCGGTGGCGGCGGACAGCGTGGCCGCCTTGCAGAGGGCCGGCCCGGTGGCCGTGGGAGTAGCGCTCGACGGCGGCGCGGACGTGCCCGGCGCCGCTGAGGAAGTGGCGGGGCTGGCAGAAGAACTGCCGGGTTCCGTGGTTCCCTGCGCCTGCGGCTGGCTTGGACCGCAGGCGGTGAGCAGCAGCGCTGCCGCGGCAGCCGCCGTCGAAATGGCAAAGCCCTGAGACAAAAGTTGAGACTTCATGGCTCAACCATTGTGGCTGGTGTGACAGGAGTCAATGATGCCGGTGCGGGTGCCCCGATTTGATGCCCGGATCGTGATGATCCGGGCATCAAATCGGGGGTTTCCTGGCTGGACGGATCCCGCGGGAGGGCTACTGGCCGGGCGTCCCGGCTTCCTGTTTGCGCTTTGCCCCGCTGCGGGCCAAGGCAACGCCGCCCAGGGCGAGCCCGCCGACGCCGGCGGCGAGGCCGGCCCAGCTGCGCGCCTGGGCGCCGCTGTCCGTCACGGCGGAGGCCTGCTCGGTGGAGTGCGAGGTGGATGCCGAGGTGGAGGCCGCCGCGCCGTGGCCGCCAGTGCTGGCTGCTTCGGTGATGGTGATGGACGGTGCCGGGGCCTTCAGCGAGTGCGGGTCCTGGCCGTCCTTGGCGATCTCCGACCAGTCGGTCTGGCCCGTTTCGCAGGTCTGGAGGGTGGGGAAGTAGAGGGTCGTGCCGGCCGCGTCAGGCAGTTTCAGGGACAGCACCAGGGCGTCGCGGAGGTCGTGGGCGAGAGGCGCCTTTGCCATGTAGACGATCTGGCTGGTGCGCTTGGTGATGGATGTTCCGTCGGCCAGTTTCTTGGGTTCGGCCAGCTGTTCGGTCACCTTTTCCACCGTCCAGTTGGGGTTGACCGTGGGTTGGGCGTCGTTGAGTTCGGCGGGCAGGGTGATGGCCACTTTGGTGGTGCCGGACTCCTCGCAGCCGTGCGGGATGCCGAAGGTCAGCAGGGCGTACGAGTTGGCGGCCGTTTTGTCCGGCGTGACGCCGACGTGTGCGGAAGCGCCCGTTGCGGCGGAAAGCAGGAGTGCCGCGGCTCCGGCAGCGGCGCCGGCGGTGGTGAGGGTACGGCGAAGGGTGGGGGTGTTCATGGGATTGCCTTTCGGACACACGCGCCGGAATCGGGCGTGCGGAAGTACGGGTTGGGGCCCGTCAGCTGGAGAGCAGGTGCGGGCAGAGTCAGGGAAGCACGACGGCGGAAGGCGGGCCGCGCCGGCTGTCTTGCCTGAGGTTCCGCCAGGGACGGAACGGGGAAACCGGCGGCAGGCAAGGCACCGCCGGTGCGGCGCCGGCGTCGGGCGCTACTGCTTCCGGAAGGTGAACCAGCGGCCTGAGCCACGCGGCGAGGGCCCAGAGGGCGTCCTCGCCTTTGGCGAGGAGCAGGGCGCACGCTGCCGTGGCCGCGATGTGCGCGAGGAGCATGACGGTGCCGGCGGCGGTGTCGAGGCCATGCAGGTGCGAAGCTGCTCCGATCACGGGGGCCGCCGCGCTGGCCACGTGGTGGACGTCGGCGGAGGCCGCGCCGGTGGCTGCGGCGCCGGCCGTAAGACCCGTGGCGCTGAAGGCCGTGAACACCTCGTGGAGCACAAACTGTCCTGCCCCCAGAAGTGCCGTCATGGCCGCCAGATTGAGCTTGAAGCGGGTGGCCGTCGTGGCGGCCAGGCCGGTCAGCGCGAGCACGGCCAGCAGGATCCCCGGGGCGGGGAGGACTCCGCCGCCCAGCACGTGGGCGCCGGCCGCGAGGGTCAGGATGCCCACGGACACGGCGGCGGCGCGAACGAAGTGGAAAGGGGTCCGGGCATGGTGCATTCGCACGGATCCTCCCTCGTTGCGCTTGTGTCTGCCGACGCTAATTAACCGCCGGGCGCCGCTGACTGGGCGCGGCCTTCCGATTCTACCGGTGCTTCGGTGCGCCCGAAGAGCTGCGGATGGGGATTACGTTGGCCGGAGTATCGCCGTTTTTGATTTGCCGCTTTTCTTGGCCAAGGATTTCCCTCCAGCCTGCGGGCGATCGCACTGGTTTCGCTCCCTTGAACGGCCGCCGATGTATCGGGCTTACAAAACAGGGCTGCCGGCGAGGAGTTCAGCCAGGACATCCGCCGCGGACTCGTGCCGGATCAGGGACGCGGCCTGGCCGGCCCACAGGGACATGAGTTCTGTGTTTCCCTGCGCTGCTGCCTGCGGGCGGAAGCGGCCGGTGAGCCAGTTCTGCGCGGGGAACGGGGCGATTCCGCCGGCTTTCGAGACTTCGGTGAGTTCGGCGATGATGCGGTTGGGGATGCCGCGGGCCAGCCTCCCGCTGAGGGTCCGGGTGAGGACCGTTTCGCCGGCGGCGGGGCTGTGGAGGACAGCGCGGTACTCCGGAACCGCGGCCGACTCCCGGGTGGCCAGGAACGCCGAACCAACCTGCACCCCGTCCGCACCAAGTGCCAGGGCGGCGGCGTACCCGCGGCGGTCAACGATGCCTCCGGCGGCGATCACCGGAATGCCGACGGCGTCCCGCACCTGCGGGACCAGGGCGAACGTTCCAACCAGGGACTGTTCCGCGGGCTTGAGGAAGGAGACGCGGTGGCCGCCGGATTCCATGCCGCTGGCAACCACGGCATCCACGCCGCCGGCTTCCAGGGCAACGGCTTCCGCAACAGTTGTCGCGGTGCCCACCACCACGATTCCGCGCCGGTGTGCCTCCTCAACCAGCTCCGGTGAGGGCACGCCAAACACAAAACTTACGACGGCGGGACGCGCCTCCAGGGTTGCTTCCACCTGCTCGTCGTAGTCGGGCAGGTAGCGGTCCGGCATTTCCGGGAGCGGCAGGCCCACTTCGTCGAAATAGGGCCGCAGGGTCTCGACGTAGGTGTCGAACTCCGGCCGGGGGAGCGTGGTGGTTTCATCGCCTGTGGGGATCCACAGGTTCAGTGCGAACGGCTTGGGGGTTGCCGCCCTGAGCTCCGCCGCGGTGTTCCGGATGGCTTCCGCGCCGTAACCGTACAGGCCGTAGGAACCCAGCCCGCCGCCGTCGCTCACGGCAGCCGTCAGCTCCACGGAGGAGACGCCCCCGAACGGGCCCAGGACCACCGGAACGTCCGTGCCGAACAGCTTGGTGATGCGGTTAAGCGGTGCGGAGTCTGCGTGGGCGGGCGTCATGGGGTGGCTCCTCGAGGTCGCTGGTGGCTTCGGGACCAGTCTTGCAGTGGTGGCTGCTGGGACCCAACTTTCGCGCGCGGGCAGCTAATCCGTTTCCGGGCCTGTGCAGTAGTGGCAGTCATCGGGGCACGTCTCTGTCACGGCTGGTGCCCGGTGAGTTCGAAGCCGTCGCTGACATGAAAGAGCCTGCGGCCGCCTACCGGGGTCCGAACCCAGATGGTTTCGCCGTCCGCCGTCCTGGTGTCCACCTCGCCGGAGTATTCCGTGTGGCTGCCCCGGGTGAGTACCACAGCGTCCCCCACCTGGACGTCCTCCCAGATGCCGGGGGCCTTGACGCGATTCGTCCTTGAAGTCACGGTGTTCCTTATGTCCTTGGGTGCCCGGCAGATTAGCGGGTCCACTTCATCCAACCCGAATGCCTTCCCCAGGCCAATGGAGGAACTGACCAGCCGTGCCGCCGGCATTTGTGCAGGCATCCAGTGGCCTATGTACCGCGACTTTGGGCGGGGCTAGACTGCTGGCGTAAGTCGCCGACTATCTCAGGGAGAACAGCATGAACTACTCAGGGACTGGCAACGAGAAAGCCACCCCGGCCCACGAGCTCAACAGGACCCATGTGGGGCAGACAGTCAGTTTCGAGCCCGATGAGTTCACTGTGGTGTTCGGGAAAATCGCCGCCATTGCGCGCAAGGAAGGCGGCGTGACCATAGCCCTGCAAGGCGTCGAAGGAAGCGGCGGCCTGCAATCGAGCTACAGCATTCCGGGGAGCCAGCTCGTGTATCTGCAGCCGGACATGCTCACCAACACTGAGTCCACCATCAAGGATCTGTTCGGCAAGGTCCAGGAAAACCTCCGCGGCAGCGGCCACAAGGGTGAGGACAAGACGGACAGGCTGTAGGCGGCGGTCGCTCGAAGATGCTCCTGCTGCACCTGAGCTGATCACGCCCGGCCTGGTTCGGTCGATTCGGGGCGCAGGCGAGCTGCCGCCTCAGGCCGGGAGGGTCGGAATTGGGCTGGGCGTAGGGTGGAAGCCGGACGAAAGGAGCACGTCATGAAGAAAATCCTCATGGTACTGACCAGCGTTTCCGTGATCGGCGATTCGGGCGAGAAGACCGGCTACAACGTGGCCGAAGCTGCACATCCCTGGAAGGTCTTCAAGGATTCCGGGCATTTCGTCGACTTTGCGTCCATCCAGGGCGGCCAGCCCCCGCGCGACGAGGTGGACTCAAAAGATCCCCTCCAGGTTGCCTTCACGGAGGACGAGACCACGCGCGCCGGCCTCTACAACACTGCCCGCGTCGACGTCGTTGATCCCGAACAGTACGACGCCGTCTACCTCGTAGGTGGCCACGGCGCCATGTGGGACTTCCCGGACAGCGAAGGGTTGCAGAATCTGGTGGCCAGCGTCTACAATGCCGGCGGCCTGGTGGGCGCCGTCTGCCACGGACCAGCCGGCCTGCTGAACGTGGAATTGAAGAACGGACTTCGTCTCGTCGAGGGCCGGAAGGTCGCCGCCTTCACCAACGACGAGGAGGTTGCCGCGGGGAAGGACAAGGTCATCCCGTTCTTTTTGGCAGACCGACTTGAGGAGCAGGGCGCTACCCACGTCTTTGCGGGTGTCTTTGAGGAAAAGGTCGTGGTCGACGACCGTCTGGTGACCGGCCAGAACCCGGCCTCAGCCGCCGGTGTGGCCAAGGAGATGGAGAAGCTGTTCGCAGCGGTTATCCACCAGGAAAAAGCCGAGGAACAGCACGAGACGGAGGCCCTTCGCGCCGAGAAGGACGCCGAGAAGAACGCCAAGAAGGCTGCCGCGGCAGGTGGCGAGCACTAAAGCCGGAACTGCCGCTCGAAGGCAACGGGATCAATTGGGCGAGATCCGTTGATCCCGGGGCAAAGCAAAACCCCTGCTTTCCTTATCAATAAAGGGAAGCAGGGGTTTTGCTACTTGGCGGTGACGGTGGGATTTGAACCCACGTTGGCTTTGACACCAAACAACATTTCGAGTGTTGCACCTTCGGCCGCTCGGACACGTCACCAACCTGAATAGGTTACCGGAGCATGCCGCGCATCCCCAAAACGGTGTGTCCTCGCCGCCGCGGGAGCGGACACGTCCGCGCTACCGGGCAGCGTTCACCGTGCTGTGAAGGTCTGAGTTGAGTTATCCACATAGGTCATTTGCTTGGCTGTTTTTGTTGGTGCCTGGCTGAATGATGGGGGTATGGACAGGCGGGCAGCGGTGGAGGCGTTTGAGGCTTTCATGGCGTCTGTTGCTGCGCTTGGTGCGGTGCTGTACGGTGCAGGCTCTGCGGGTTCCGGTGATGTTGCCGAGAATGATCCGTTGCGTCAGTGGTCTGATGATTGCCTGGACGGGCTGGTGCATATTCGGAGGGCGGATGCCCAGTCGGCGGCGTTGAAGGTGCGGCTGGCCGCGGGGTACGCGGACGCTGAACGGTCGATGGTGTCCCCGTCGGCCGGACCGCTGGAACGCAAGGTTAATGAGGTAGCCATCGTCTCGGAAGTTGCGTGTGTCATGACCGTGAGCGAAAGGTCTGCCGCTGCCTTCCTTGCCCAGTCCCACGAACTGGCCACGGCCTTGCCGTTGACTTTGGGGGCTTTGCAGGGCGGGGACCTGTCGTGGCAGCATGCCCGGGTCATGGTGGACGAAACGGCCGGCCTTGATCCCGATGTTGCCGCGGCGTTGGAAGCTCATTTCCTGGACCCGGACACGGCGAACCCCGCTCAGGGCTGCCCGGCCGGTGAGCTGGTCCCGTCGCGGTTCCGGCAGAAGGCCAGGACGTGGCGGGAACGGCATCACCCGGTCAGCATCGAAAAACGCCATGCGAAGTGTGTCCTGGACCGTCGGCTGGAGTACGTCCCGGACCGGGATGGGATGGCCTGGCTCTCCGCGTACCTGCCCGCGGATCAGGCTGCCGGGATCTGGAACGGCGTCACCGCCGCCGCACGGGCCCTGCAGGGCCCCGCCGAGGACCGGACTATGACCCAGCTCCGCGCCGACGTCGCCGCCAAACTGCTCCTGAGCGCCGGCTTCGCCTCGAGCAGCCCAGGCGATGCCAGCACAGACGCCGCGGCCGCCAGCACCAGCACCAGCAATGGCACGAGCACGAGCACGAGCACGAGCAATGATGGCGTGGCTGGTGGCGTTCAGGCCACCGACACGGCTACGGGCAGTGATGGCGTGGCCGTCCTGGTTCCGGCCACTGACGGGATCGATGCGGGCCGTGTTCCGTTTCCGGCGGCGCAGGTCCTCGTGACGGTGCCGGTCTTTGCCCTGATGGGCCTCACGGACGAACCGGCCGACCTCGACGGCTACGGACCCATCCCGGCCTCGATGGCACGGAAGCTGGTCGCGGACGGGGCATCCTCATTCCGCCGGGTCCTCACCGACCCCAGAGACGGGGCGCCGCTGGAAATCGGACGGGAAAGTTACCGGATCCCACCGGCGATGCGCCAGTGGCTGCGGCTCCGGGACGGGAAGTGTTCGTTCCCCGGCTGCAGCAACCAGTCCCTGGACAACGAAGCAGACCACCTCCTGGCCTGGGCCGACGGCGGCACCACCGGCATCACCAACCTTGAGTCACTGTGCCGCAAACACCATAGGCTCAAGCACTCCACAGCCTGGACCCCCACCGAAGCCGGTAAAGACCAACCACCCGGCTGGACCTCACCCACCGGCCGCCGGTATGCGAGCGAGCACCAGGACTGGGAACCACCCCAATGGCCACCACAAATCCTGGACCAGCTTAGGCACCGCAAAGTCGGCCCGGCCTCGCCTGAAGACTTCCTGCCCGGCCAGCCGCCCCCCGAAGATCCCCTGCCGGAAGATCCCCTGCCCGAAGATCCCTTGCCCACTCGCCCCGGCCGCCCCAAAATGCCTCATCGCAGCAGGTAACTATCGCCGTAGGCGTCCCGGGGACTAGATTCATCAGCAAGATGACTAATTCAGGGAAAACGCCGCAGGCAACTGCGTATTGGACCACGGGACCCGAACACGGCGAGCTCCGGTCCGAGGACCTGCCTGCCCCCGGCCCGGGGGAGGCACTCATCCGCACCCTCTACTCGGGCATCAGCAAGGGCACCGAAATTGTGGTCCATAAAGGGTCCGTGCCACCCCGGGTTGCCCGCGAAATGCGCGCGCCGCACCAGGAAGGCTCCTTCCCCTCACCGGTGAAGTTCGGCTACCTGTCGGTCGGCGTCGTTGAGCAGGGACCTGAAGGCTGGATAGGCCAAAAGGTCTTCTGCCTCAACCCGCATCAGGACCGCTACGTGACCCCCACGGATCAGCTCACAAGAATCCCCGACGGCGTCCCCGCCCGCCGCGCCGTCCTCACCGGCACCGTGGAAACCGCCGTCAACGCCCTCTGGGAAGCCGGTCCCCGGCTGGGCGACCGGATCGCGGTGGTGGGCTCCGGCCTGGTGGGCGGCATGGTGGCCACCCTCCTGCGCAGCTTCCCGCTGGCCCGCCTCGAACTCGTGGACCTGGATCCGGAGCGCAGGAAGCTGGCGGACACGCTCGGCGTCGATTTCGCTCACCCCGATGATGCCAAACCGGACTGCGATATCGTGTTCCACTGTTCCGCCTCCCAGCACGGCCTGGAGCGCAGCCTGCAGCTGACCGGCGACGAGGGAGTCGTCATCGAGATGTCCTGGTACGCCAACCGCGAGGTCACCCTCCCGCTGGGCGAGGACTTCCACGCCCGCCGGTTGTCCATCCGCTCCAGCCAAGTGGGGGTTGTCGCCAGGGCCCGGCGGCACCGGCGCACCAACGCGGACAGGCTTGACCTGGCCGTGTCGCTCTTGAAGGATCCGGTTTTCGACGTCTTCCTCACCGGAGTATCGCCGTTCACACAGCTGCCGGAAGTGGTCCAGCACCTGGCCGACGGCACGCTTGAAGCCCTCTGCCATGTGATCGAATATCCGCCGAGCCCCGGCGCGAAGGAAGACAGCCCCGAAAACACCAACCCCGAAGACACGAGGTAGCCAGTGTTCAGCCTGACCGTCCGCCGCCACTTCATGATCGCCCACAGCCTCCCGCGGGAGGCCTTCGGCCCGGCCCAGGCCCTGCACGGGGCAACCTTCGTGGCGGAGGTGGCGTTTCGCCGTCGTGCCTTGAACCAGGACGCAATCGTCCTGGACATCGGGGCCGCCGGCGGCATCATCGAGGATGTGCTGGCCGGGCTCAACTACCGCAACCTGGACGAACACCCGGACTTCGCCGGCAAGCTCAGCACCACCGAGGCCCTGGCCGAGTACATCGCCCGGTCGGTCGCCGCAAAGCTCAAGGACAACGACGACGGCCGCCAACTCACGGCAATTGACGTCACCCTCCGCGAAAACCCCGACGCCTGGGCCACCTACTCGCTGGACCTGACCTCCTGACCTCCGTGCACATCAGGTTCCTGGTCCCGGCAAACATCCGCCACAACTCGGGCGGCAACGTCTACAACGCGCGGCTCGCTGATGGCCTGCGGGCCTTGGGCATGGACGTCGAAGTGCTGGCGGTGGACGGTTCCTGGCCGGAGGCCAGCGCGAAGGAACGACGGCGGCTCGGCGGCCTTCTCGGTGCCTGGGAACCGGAACCCACCCCAGGAACGGTCACGGTTGTTGATGGGCTGATCGCGTGCGGCGCTCCTGACGAAATTGAGTACGCTGCGGCCGCCGGCCAGCGCACCTGGGTCCTGCTGCACATGCCCTCATCCAGCCATCCCGACGGCGAGAGCCGGGCCCTGCACGCCGCCACCGGCGTGATCTGCACGAGTTCGTCGGCCGCGGCAGCCGTAAGGGAGAAACATGGGTTTGCTTCGAGCCGGGTAGCCCTGCCGGGCACGGAGCCTGGACCCGTGGCAGCAGGTTCGGACCCGCCGCATATCATTGCCGTGGCCGCACTCCTGCCCAACAAGGACCAGCTGCTGACCGTGGCTGCACTTGCCAGGGTCCGGGACCTCGCCTGGACGGCATCCCTGGTGGGAACGGACGACGCCGACCGCGCCTATGCGGCCCAGGTCCGGGCTGCCGTTGCCTCCCTTGGAGTGGAAGACCGTGTGCGGCTCACCGGCCAGCTCGACGGGAGCGAACTGGAGGACGCATGGGGCAGGGCGGACCTGAGCATGCTTGTGTCCCGGGCGGAAACGTTCGGGCTGGTGGTCACGGAATCGCTGGCCCGCGGCATCCCGGTCATCGTCAGGGACGGGACCGGCGCTGTCGAGGCATTGGGCCTGACCGGCGGGCAGGCGGGCAGGCCGGAGAACGCCGACGGCGCCACGCCTGGTTCCGCCGTCGTCCTGCCTGGTGCCGCCGTCGGACTCGAGGGTCCACGAAACGGCCAAGCGGACGCGCTCGCCGCAGCGATCCGGCAGTGGCTGTCGGAACCTCCGCTCCGTGCCCGTTGGCGGGCCGCGGCACTTGCAGCCCGGGACAGGTTGCCGGGATGGGACGGCACTGCCCGGACTGTCCTGGACATCCTCAGGGGATCCGCCGACGGGATGCCTACCGCGGCGGGGACCACCGGTGCACAATGGGGCATGACCACGCACGCGTCCCCGGCCACCGGCCTGAACCTCCAGGCTCCGGACCCGCAGTTGCTCACGCCCGAACTGCTCAGGGCCTGGGCCTGGCATAAACAGGGCCTCGACGGCACGCTGCAGGGCGCGGACCCCGCTGACGTGTTCACCACCGCCGGCTGGGCCCGTTCAGTCGGCGGCGCCAACCCCTACCTCACGCTCTTCGCCCGCGCCGGAACCAGCCGCGCAGAGGCGGACGCCGCAGTCCTGTCCCTGAAGATCCATGAGCTGCCCACCGCCCGCGGCTGCACCTACGTGCTGGGCCACGAGGACTTCGCCTGGGGCCTCCAGATCGGCAGGGACGCCGCCGTGGCGCCGTTCCGGGTGCTTGCCAGGATGGGCGTGGAGCGCGGCGAAATCACCCTGCTCGAGGAGCAGATCCTGCACGCCCTCGGCGACGCCGGCAGCCCACTGGACCCCAAACAGCTCAAGGAACTGCTGGGCGATTCCGTCCGGAACCTCGGCGACGAAGGCAAAAAGAAGGGCGCGGCCACCACCCTTCCCACGGCCCTGGGCCTCCTGCAGGCTGACGGCCGGATCCGGCGCGTGCCGGTCAACGGGCGCCTCGATCAGCAACGCTACGCCTACACACTGTGGGGACTGCCGCCCACCACCATGGATGATGACGCCGCCCGCAGCCTCCTCCTGGAGCGCTACCTCGGCTGGACCGGCGGGGCCACTGTCAAGCAGTCGCAGTGGTTCACGGGGTTCACCCTGGCGCACACGAAGGCGGGGCTCACCGCCGTCGGGGCTGTGGAGGTTCCGGCAGCTGACGGTGAGGTGCTGTGGATGCTGCCCGACGACGTCGAGCGCCTCGCCGCGTTCGAGGCACCGGCGGAGGAGCAGATCCAGTTGCTCGCCGGCACTGACTCCCTGGTCCTGCTCCGACGGAATTCAGCGGACATGTTCGCGGAGCAGGACAGGGACAAAAAAGTGCTGGGCTCCACCTTGGCGCTGCAGGCCGACCTGCCCGACCACCCCGTCCTGGACCGCGGCCGCATCATCGGGCTCTGGCAGTACGACCCAGCGAAGGCGCGGATCGCCTGCTGGCTCTTTGACGGCCCCACCCCGGCGGCAAGCCGTCGGATAGCAGAAGTGGAGGCGTGGATCCGGGACGAGCTGGGCGACTTCCGCTCCTTCAGCCTGGACTCGCCCGCTTCCCGGCAGGACCGGATCGACGCGCTCGATGCCGCAGGCCAAGGCTCCTAAGCGCGGCTACGGTGCGCGGCGAAGAAATCCCGGAGCAGGGCCCCGCATTCCTCTTCCCTGACACCGCCATAAACCTCCACCCAGTGGTTGAGGCGGCGCTCGCGGAGGACATCAAAAACCGAACCTGCGGCGCCGGCTTTCTCATCCCATGCCCCGAACACCACGCGCGGAATCCTGGCCAGGACCACAGCACCGGCGCACATGGCGCACGGTTCCAGGGTCACTACCAGGGTGCAGTCCGCCAGCCGCCAGCCGTCACCGCTGCCGCCGCCCAGCCTCGACAGTTCACGCAGCCGGTCCGCGGCCTCGCGGATGGCGACCACCTCGGCGTGGGCAGTGGGGTCTCCCAGTTCCTCCCGCTGGTTCCGTCCGGAACCCAGCACGGCGCCGTCGGGCCCTATCACCACAGCCCCGATGGGCACATCCGCCGTGGCCAGCGCACGCCGGGCTTCGTCCAGGGCAAGACCCATCCAATCAAGGTGGTTCTTTTCAGCGGGGACCATGGCTCAATGATAGTTTCGATGGATATCCAGCCTTGCAAAGCATTGACGCCGGGGAGGCAACGTGGACGCTGACACCCTCAGGGATCGCCTGGACCGATGGTATAAGCCATACGCTGCCCTGTGGATCACGCTGCTGGTAGGCGGCACGCTGGTGATCATCATGGCGCTGCTGGGTGCCGAGGTATACGGCGACGTGGTGGATGAGCAGGGCCTGGCGTCCCTGGATCTGCCCGCACTGCAGCTGTCCCAGGACCTCCGGTCCCCTGCCCTTGACACCGCGGTGACGGCCTTTACCAACGTCGGCGGGGGCGTCGGCATGCCCATCCTGGCCAGCATCCTTACGGCCTGGCTCACCTTCCTGAGCAGGACCTGGCGGCCCATCATCCTGGTGGGCGGAGCAGCGGCCGTATCCACGCTGGCAACCACCGTCGGCAAAAGGCTGGTGGGCCGCACCCGCCCGGACCACTCCGAAGCCGTCCCGCCGTACGAATCCTCGCCGTCCTTTCCCAGCGGCCACACGCTCAACACCACGGTGGTGATCGGGGTCCTGGTGTACATCATGTGCCTGCAGTTCGAGATCCTTTGGGCGCGGATCACGGCCATCTCCGCCGGGGTGATCTTCATCATCGCGATGGGCCTGAGCCGGGTGTTCCTGGGCCACCACTGGCTGACGGACGTGATGGCGGGCTGGTTCCTGGGGCTGGCCTGGGTGGGCGTGGTGATCCTGGCGCACCGGCTGTTCCATCTGCTGCGCAAACGCGAGCACGCCGGCCCGGCACCCACGTTCGAACACCCCGTCCTCCGGGACGACCAGACGGGCTGAATCCGGGCCCGGCCCGCCGAGCCCGGATGGTAGTTTTGACCCATGCGCACTCTCGTTGTGGACCACCCGCTGGTCGCCCATAAGCTCACCGTCCTCCGGGACAAAAACACCCCGTCCCCGGTCTTCCGGCAGCTGACGGAAGAGCTGGTGACGCTCCTTGCCTACGAGGCCACGCGCGAGGTCCGCACCCAGCCTGTCACCATCGAGACGCCGGTGAGCACCACGGTGGGCACGGCCTTCACCAAGCCCACACCCCTGGTGGTCCCCATCCTGCGCGCTGGCCTGGGAATGCTGGAAGGCATGACCAAGCTGGTCCCCACCGCCGAGGTTGGCTTCCTGGGCATGGCCCGGGACGAGGAAACCCTGGACATCATCACCTACGCCGAGCGGCTCCCCGACGACCTCACAGACCGGCAGATTTTTGTGCTGGACCCCATGCTGGCCACCGGCGGCACGCTGCGTGAGGCCATCAAGTTCCTGTTCAAACGCGGCGCATCCGACGTCACCTGCATCTGCCTCCTGGCCGCCCCCGAAGGGCTGGCCAAGCTGGAAGAGGAACTCGCAGACGCCAACGTGACGATCGTCCTGGCGTCCATCGACGAAAAGCTCAACGAGAAGTCCTACATCGTCCCCGGCCTGGGCGACGCCGGCGACCGCCTGTACGGGATCGCGGGCTAGCCGGGCCGAGCCCGGGCCCGCCCGCAGGACCAGTCCGCACCCAGGACCAGCCCGGGACCGTCCGCAGGACGGCGCCCGGGGCGCCGCGAATTTCGGGGGGTTCCGGATTCACCGCCGTCCCGTTAGCCTGTGCGGATGGACTGGAAACTTGAACTCGTTTTTGTGCCTGTATCCGACGTCGACCGCGCCAAGGACTTTTATGTCAACAAGGTGGGGTTCAACCCGGATTTCGACGAGCGGCCCATGGACGGCATCCGCTTCGTCCAGCTGACGCCGCCCGGCTCGGCCTGTTCCATCTGCATCGGCGAGGGCCTCAATGACGCCCCTCCCGGCACGGCCCCGAGCCTGCAGATGGTGGTCAGCGACATCCAGGCCGCCCACGACCACCTCAAGGGCAACGGCGTGGAGGTGAGCGACATCGATATTCAGGACTGGGGACACTTTGTCTACTTTGCCGACCCCGACGGGAACAAGTGGGCCGTGCAGTACATCCCGGGACGCGACGCCCAGGTCACCACCTAGGGCAAAATGGGGAGCATGAACCTCCCCGCGCCTGCTGCCACACGCACGCTCATATGCCGCGCCGTCCTTTTTGACATGGACGGCACCCTGGTGGACTCGACGGCGGTGGTGGAGCAGGTCTGGGGCGAGTTCGCCGGCCGCTACGGCTTGGACATTGCCGAAATCCTCCGCACGTCCCACGGCATCCAGGCAGCCGACACCGTGCGCCGGTTCGCTCCGGCCGGGGCCGACGTCGTCGCGCTCACAGAGGAACTCGGCGCCATGGAGCGGGTGCGGACCACCGGCATCGTTGCATTGCCCGGGGCCGCCGCACTACTCCGGAGCCTTCCGGCCGAGGCCGTGGCACTGGTGACCTCAGCGGACCGGATCCTGGCTGATATCCGCATGGACGCTGCGGGGCTTGCCATGCCGGCCGCCGCCGTAACGGCGGAGATGGTTACCCGGGGCAAGCCCCACCCGGAAGGCTATCTGACGGCAGCCGGCCTGCTCGGCGTGGAGCCGCAGGACGCCGTTGTGTTCGAGGATGCGCCGGCCGGAATCGCGGCAGGGGTGGCCGCGGGCATCCGGACCGTGGCCGTCGGTCCCAACACGGGCCCGCTGCCGGACGGCGTCCTCCATATCCCGGACTACAGGGCGGTCACAGCCGCCATGGAAACGGACACGGCGGGCAAGCAGGTCATTTCTTTCCGGCTTTGAGGTCGGCGACCACTTTCGCGATCCGCCTGGCCCGGGTTTCCGCCGTCTTGGCGTCCCCGAGCGGCTCCACGTACCGGCGCTGCGCGCTGTAGTTCAGCGTGGCATAGAACGCCTGGGCGTGAGGTTCCGCGGCCAGCGCTGCTGCCAGGTCATCCGGTACCTCGATGATCCGAGGCTGCGTATCCAGTTCCACGTCCACCTCGACGGTGTCCCCGGCCGCAACGCCCGTGAACTCCCGGTTGGCGGTGCTCACGCCGACCATGTTCTGCCCGCCCATCACCGCGATGCTGCTCCGGTAGCTCTTGCCGTTGATGGTCACCACGACGGGCGGACGCTTGCCCGCGCCGAGGGCGGCGACAACCTCTTCCGGAACCTCAATGCCTGCCTTGTTGCCGCTGCCCAGGATGGTGGTGGTGAATTTCATGGCCCAAGTATGGCCCGGAGCCGCAGGCCAGGGAAGCCCGGACCGCGGGCACCGGGATCCGGCCGGACCGCAGGTCTCGCCGGAGCCGTCCAGCGTCGCGGAGATAGGCAAGGGCAGTCCGGCTGTAGTCGACGTTGGAATCCGACGCGTCGGTCCATTCCACGGGCACTTCGAGTACGCGCAAGCCGCAGGTGTTGGCCAGGACCAGCAGTTCGGTGTCGAAGAACCAGGATCTGTTGGCGGTGTGGGGGAGGAGGCGCCGGGCGGCTTCGGACCGGATGGCCTTTGCGCCGCATTGCGGATCACTGAACCGTGCGCCGGACACGGACCGGAGCACCAGGCTGAGGCACCGGGGGAGGAACCCGCGCCGCAGTGGGCCCGACGCCGGATTGCCCCTGCGGGCGCCGGTCGCCACATCTGCCTGTCCCGTGAGCAGGGGAGCCAGCAGCGGGTCCAGCGCCGATGGCTCGAGGTCCAGGTCAAGATACGCCAGAACCGGCGACGGCGACGCGAGCCAGACAGTGCGCAGGGCATTTCCACGCCCTGCCTCGCCCAGCCGGACAACGGTCACGTCGCGCAGATCCCGGGCTATCCGTTCGGCGATCCTCAAGGTCCCGTCCGTGCTGGCGTTGTCAGCGACCGTGATCCGGAACGAATGCGGGAAGGCGCTGCCGAGATGCCGGTGGAGGCGCCGGAGCGCGGCCTCGAGGCTCTGTTCCGCGTTATGGACAGGGACAGCCACCTCTAGGACAGGGACTCCGGGCAGGATCTCAACAGGGTGGCAGCGGGAGTCGGCTGCCGGCGTCGCGGGCAAGGGTCCGGTCCGCTGCGGTGCGCGGTGTGCCTGGCCAATAGGTGTCATGCATCAAGGATGGCGTTCGGTGTTGTGAAGGCTTTAGGCCATGGCTGTGAAGCTGCTGTGGAGGCGGCGACGCCAAAAGCAGCAGGCCCTGAACCGGGGGGATTCAGGGCCTGCTGCGTGCTTTGGCCGGAAGCCGGAGAGGCCGGCTTAGTACCAGTTGTGCGACAAGTGGAAGTTCAGGGCACCGCACGGTGACTGGTAGCGCTCCTGGATGTAGTTCAGGCCCCAGTTGATCTGCGTGCGGTAGTTGGTGAGGTAGTCCGCACCGGCGCTCGCCATCTTCTCGGCGGGCAGCGACTGGACGATGCCGTAGGCACCGCTGCTCGCATTGGTGGCCGTGGTGGTCCAGTCGGATTCCTTGGTCCACAGCGTCTGCAGGCACTGCATCTGGTCAGCGGACCAGCCATAGCTGGCGAGCTGGCCGGCAGCGTATGCCTGGGCTCCGGCCGGATCATTGACGGCCACCACGGGGGCAGGCGCCGGCTCGGGAGCAGGTGCCGGCTCGGCGGCCTGCGGGGCAACACTGATCTCAGCCGGTGCGGGCGCCGGGGCGGGCTGCGCCTGGATTTCGGCCTTTTCGAAGCTCAGTTTGGACTGGATGTCGGCGGCAGCTGATGCTGCGGGCGACGGCTGGGTTTCGCTCGCGGCTACCGGAAGGCTGGACTCGGAGGCCTGGCCCGCGGCACCCACGCCGATAAGCAGGGCACAGGCAGCGGTGAACATGGCTGCACGGCGGCCCAAAGACGGAATTTTAGCCAGCCGGGACGTGGCCGTTGCAGGTGCCGGTGCTTCCGCTTCCGGGAGCCTGCGGCGGCCGTGAGGTTTGATGGACCCGCTCTGCGGGCGTGTTTCTACCTTAAATTCAGACATGATGGATCGCCTCTCACACCTGCGGAGTTAGCTGTCGGGTTCGGATGAGGGCATCCGGCCACACGGAAACATCACGTGCTGGCTTCACCCCAAGGGCATCAAATGCCCGGGACTCTGGGTCCCCCGCCTCTGCCTGGTCAAGCGGAATCCGGGAAGCGGCAGAGCTTGGCGTCCTCCGGACATGCGGACCAAAAGGGAACCGCACCCAATCGACGGTACAGGAGGTTGGAGCTTAAGTCACATTTTGGTAACAGAGATCACGACGCCGGTGCGTTGCCTTGCATTGATCACGCAACCACTGGAAGGCGCAGCGCGAACTCGGTCCGGCCGGGCCGGGACGTCACCTCCACGCTCCCGCCGTGGGCTTCCACGATGGACTGGACAATGGACAGGCCCAGGCCGCTGGTGCCTTCCGACGCCGCGGCTCCGGCAGACGGTGCCGCGCCCGTGCGCGCGGCGTCTGCGCGGGCAAACCGGGCGAAAACATGGTCCACGAATTCGGCCGGGATCCCCCCGCCGTCGTCCGTCACAGACACCACGGCACTGCCGTCAGCCGACCTCATCACGGCCGTGGTCACCGTAGTGCCGGGAGCCGTGTGCTTGCGGGCGTTGGAGAGCAGGTTGACCAGTACCTGGCGCAGCTGGGAGGCGTCGCCGTTGACCGCCAGTGGCTCGTCCGGAAGTTCCAGGTGCCAGTTGTGGTCCGGTGCGATGACTTTCTCGTCGCTGACCGTCTCGACCACCAGTTGCGTGAGGTCCACTTCGCTGAGTTTCAGCGGCTGGCCCTCATCCAGCCGGGCAAGCAGGAGCAGGTCCTCCACCAGGGTGGTCATCCGCTCGGACTGGCTTTGAACCCGGGCCAGCGACTTCCGCCCATCCGGGGTGAAATTCTCGGTCATCCGCATCAGCTCGGTGTAGCCGCGGATCGCCGTCAGCGGGGTGCGCAGCTCGTGCGATGCATCGGCAACGAACTGCCGCACCTTGGTCTCGCTCCGCTGCCTCGCCTGCAGCGCGCTGGCCACGTTGTCCAGCATGAGGTTCAGCGCGTGCCCCACGCTGCCCACCTCGGTCCCGGGGTTGGAGTTCGACGGCGGGACGCGCACCGCGAGTGCCACCTCACCGGCGTCCAGTGGGAGCCGCGAAACGCGCGTAGCGACTTCGGACAGCTGCTCCAGCGGCTGCATGGTGCGCCGGATCAGGATGGTCCCGGCCAGGCCGATCAGCACCAGCCCGCCGAGGGAAACAAACACAAACGTCCACACCAGGGAGGTGAGCGTGCTTTCCTTCCCGGCGAGCGGAAGCCCGGTCACCAGGACATCGCCGTAGTTGGTCTGCACCGCCACCAGCCGGTAATCGCCGTTGGAGAGTGTCCTGTCCACCGGGATGGAGTCCTTCTGGAGCGCAAGCAGGATCTCCTTGTCCTGGGCGGACAGGGGGGAGCGGGTGGTGTCGGAGGCCAGGAACCCGGCACTGTTGACCTGGCTGTCCAGGATCCGGGCGTTGAGAGTGCCCACGCTCTGGCCGCGGGAATCGAGCGGGTCAGGCCGGCCGTTGAAGCCACCCAGCGGCGGGCGGCCGGGGTCGTTGGAACGGGAGGCGGCCTGGCTGAGCTGTTCGTCGAGCTGGCGGGTCAGGAACGAATCCATGGACGCGTAGCTGAACAGGCCCACCGCTCCGCAGATGGCCACCAGCAGGGCCATGGCCACCAGGACGAGGCGGGTGCGCAGGTGCCACGTGGACGGCTTGAGCCAGCTCCGGCCGTGTGTGCGCGCAACACCGGAAAGGGACACGGCCTAGTCCGCCGGCTTGATGACGTATCCGGCGCCGCGCACGGTGTGGATCATGGGCGGATGCACGGCATCGACCTTCTTGCGGAGGTAGGAGATGTACAGTTCCACGATGTTGGCTTGCCCGCCGAAGTCGTAGTCCCAGACCCGGTCCAGGATCTGCGCCTTGCTGATGACCCGCTTGGGGTTCTCCATGAGGTACCGGAGCAGCTCGAACTGGGTGGCGGTCAGCTGGAGCTGGTCGCCTGCCCTGGTCACTTCGCGGGTGTCGATGTTGAGGACGAGGTCGCCCACCACCAGTTCCGCGGTGTCCATCGCCGCCACGCCGGAGCGCTGGACCAGCCGGTGCAGCCGGAGCAGGACCTCCTCCATGCTGAAGGGTTTGGTGACGTAGTCGTCGCCGCCGGCGGCCAGGCCTACGATCCGGTCCTGGACAGCGTCCTTGGCAGTCAGGAAGAGCGCAGGTACCTCCGGCGCGAACGCACGGATCCTGGTCAGCAGCTCAACGCCGTCGAACCCGGGAAGCATCACGTCAAGGACCAGGACGTCAGGGCGGAACTCCTTGGCGAGTTTCACCGCCTCCGGGCCGTCCGCGGCAACGGCTACCGACCAGCCGGCCATGCGAAGCCCCATGCTCATCAGTTCGGAAAGGCTGGGCTCGTCGTCGACCACCAGGGCGCGGATGGGGGAACCGTCCGGGTGGGTGAGCTGGGGAAGGTTGTTGGTCATGGAGTGCGAAGTGGCCATGGGACAACTCTCCGATCTGTCGGTTAGCCCGCGCTATGGGCTTCCTGTGCGCGGGCTGTGAATCCCAGCCTAGCGAGCTGGAAGGTCCGCAACGGCGTTCTGCCTGCACCTCTGTGAGGGGTTGCGGCCCTTCCGGCGACAGATCGGCGGGAAAATTTTTTGTCCGGATGGCGGAGGAGCTGGACATGACGCCAAACCAGGGGACGTGTTTCAGCAATTCCACCGCTGGTGAATCCAGATGGCGTATTCGGAGTCTTCGGCGAAGATTATTCGGGAAAAGAGGTTTTCCAACCAATCGTTCTAGAAAACACCTGTTATTTTATTGATGTCCCAGAATCGTGATCTGAACCACATTCTCAGAATTCGTCTCACTATGCGGAACGATGCGCCCATTGTTACTTGCAAGTTGTCATTGTTACGTTGCACACTTCAATTGTGAACAAGAACTCAACAGCACCTGCAGCCGCAGAATATTGGCCCAGCACACCCGCTGCTGCCGACATGCGCTGTTGTCGAATGCACGCCTGACCTTCATTACCCCACGAAGTTCCTAGGCATTCGCCCCCCAGCCCAGCGTCGGGCGCCCCTCCCCAGATCTCATTGCGGGGAAACCAAGCATTCGAGCCGCGATGACGGCCATTCACATTGAGGTAAGCAATCCATGTCAGTTGCATCCGGATACGTCCACATCTCTGTCCGAAACGCCAGCAAGGCCGCCCAGCCCTCCGGCCTCCGCCAGGGGTTCGGCGCCCGCCCGGCGTTCGCTCCTGCCGCACCCGGCACCAGCTTCCCTGCCCCCGGCTACGCGCCGCAGGGCTACAACCCCAACTCCTACGGCCAGCTCCGCGCTGTCCAGCCCGCCGACGCGGCGCCTGTCACCGCGCCCACACCGGTAGTGGCGGGCCCGAACACCGTCCGCCCGGTGGCCAATGACAACGTTGCCCGCGGCTTCGTCCTCTACATGGGCATCGATGAGGAAACCGCAGCTGCGGCCGGGACCTCCATCGCCAAGCTCGCCCAGGAAATCCGCGCTTACGCCCAGTCCCTGGTGACCGGCGCCGAAAGCTACGCGGCCGTGGCCGTCGCACCGGCCAGCACCCCCGGTTCCGCGCTCGACGTCGTCCGTTCCACTTTCGGTGACCCCACGGTGAATGCACGCCAGCGCACCGAAACCGCACGCCAGCAGCAGGCCCAGGATCCGCGCCCGTCCGGCGTCCTGATCGACCTCGCCCGGCGCGAAGTCCACCTGGACGGCGAATCCCTGAACCTGACCTTCAAGGAGTTCGAGCTCCTGAACTACCTCGTCGAGAACGGAACCCGCACCGTGGGCCGTGACGAACTGCTCGAGGGCCTCTGGCGCAACGCCGAGGAAGTTCCCAACGAGCGGACCATCGACGTCCACATCCGCCGCCTCCGCTCCAAGCTGGGACGCCTCGCCAACACCGTGCGCACCGTCCGCGGCCAGGGCTACCGCTTCTACGAGCACCCGGAAGTTGTTGTCTGGGCCGCTCCGGAATACTCGATCTAGTCTTTACCGCGCACGAAAGCGGCATTTCGCCGTGCCTTAGACACCTCCTTCGTTCCTCAGTCGGCGATGCGGCACTACGCGAAATGCCGCTTTCGTGCGTCCGGAGTCTGTGAGTATTGGCCTCCGCGGCGGATCGGGACGCCTTCGGTGTCAAGGGGAGCACGCTTTGGGCTTCCCTGTCCTCGGCCGGGCCTGCCGTTCCGGGTGTCCGGGTCTTTCGTGCGGCCTGAACCGTGCTCTGCGTGACGCGTGCGCTGCTGTCCGACGGCGGCGCTGCGGGCGTGTGTGGGCGCTAGGCTTGGGGGCATGAGTGACCACCACATCAAACGCCTGGTGATTATGCGCCATTCCAAGGCCGACTGGCCGGGCGGGGTCGCGGATCACGAACGGCCGCTGGAAGAGCGAGGGCACCGCGAGGCGCCCCTGGCGGGGAGGTGGCTGCTCAAGCACGGCATCGTCCCCGACTTCATCCTCTGTTCCAGCGCCCTCAGGACGCGCCAGACGTGCACGTGGGTGTGCTCAGAACTGGGGGACAAGGCGCCGACGCCGAAGCTCGAGGACGGCCTGTATGCCGCCTCTGCGCTGCGCATGCTCACAGTGGTCAACCATGTGCCGGACACCGTCACCACGCTGATGCTCATCTCGCACATGCCCGGGGTCCAGGACCTTGCCATGCACCTCGCCTCGCGGGACTCCGACCACGATGCCTACATGGACGCCGCCACCAGGTATCCCACCAGCGCGCTCACGGTCCTGGAAACCGAAAAATCCTGGGCCGAACTCGACGGGCAGGACGCCCGGATCACCAAGTTCAAGGTTCCGCGCGCGCACTGACCTCACGCAGCAGCCCGGCCACGTATTGGATGCCCGGGCTCGCCGTCATGGTCCGGCGGTAAACCATCCCCACCTGCCTGACCTGTGCGGGGTTGACCAGGGGCACGGTGATTACGTCCGGGGGCAGTGCGGGCCGGCCGAGCCGGGGAACCAGCGCCACCACGGCTCCCTGCTCCACCAGGGCAATATGGGTTGCGAAGTCGGGATCGTAGACGCGGATGTCCGGCACCCGGCCAAGGTCGGCGAAAATCCGCAGCAAAGCCTCGTTGCAGATGGCCCCGTGCGGGGTGCTGATCCACCGCTCATCCACCAGGTCCGCCGGTTCCACCTTGCCGCGTCCAGCCAAGGGGTGGCTGCGGTGTACCAGCAGGTCCGCCATGTCCTCGCACAGCCACTCGAGCGTCATATGCTCCGGAATCACCAGCGGGACGGAGTTCCAGTTGTGCACCACCCCCAGGTCCGCTTCACCGTTCGCCACGCGTGCCACGGCTTCCCGCGGATCCTCGGCCAGGACGCTGACCTCCAGGTCCGCGCCGGATGAAGCCAGCCGGCCGAGCAGCGGCCCCACGAGGCCCCGGCAGGCCGTGGAAAAGGAAACAACCTTCAGGTGCCCGGTCGGTTTGGCCGGATCCGCCAACAGGGTGGACTCCAGTTCCTCAAGCTCCGACAGGATGCGCCGGCCGTAGGCGGCCAGGGTCAGCCCCCGCTCAGTCAGAAGCACTCCGCGGCCGCGGCGTTCCAGGACCGCGAAACCGGTCTGCTTTTCCAGCTTCTTGATCTGCTGCGAGACGGCGGAAGGGCTGAAGCCCATGATCTCGGACGCTGCGATGACGGACCCGTGCTGCTCGATGGCCGCGAGGGCCCGGAGCGAACCGATTTCAATCATGAAGCAAATGTATATGATGATGCGTTGAATTCAACGCTGGTGCTTCATTGGCACGTCTGCCAGAGTGGGACCGTGAACCTCCGCCACTCCCTCCTCGCCGCCCTGGTCGCCGTCCTTTGGGGCCTGAACTTCGTAGCCATCGACTTCGGCCTGCATGCCAACGGCCGCGAGGTTCCCCCGCTGCTGTTTGTGGCCATACGGTTCGTCCTGGTGGTGTTTCCCTGGATTTTCTTCATCCGGAAACCGGACATCAGCTGGAAGGCGATCATCGGCGTCGGTCTCTTTATGAGCGCAGGCCAGTTCGGGCTCCTCTACCTGGCCATGGCGCTCGGCATGCCGGCGGGACTCGCTTCCCTGGTGCTGCAGGCGCAGGTGCTGCTCACCGTGCTCCTGGCCGCCGGGTTCCTGGGGGAGCGGCCCAGCCGCCGCCAGCTGGCCGGCGTCGTCCTAGGCGTCGCGGGACTGGCGGTGGTGGCCGTGGGCCGCAGCGCCGTGGCCCCGCTGCTGCCGCTCATCATCGTTCTCGGCGCTGCGCTGTCCTGGGCCGCCGGCAATGTCATCGCCCGCCAGGCCAAAGCCGCCTCAGGGCTGGGGCTGGTGGTCTGGTCCGGCGCCGTCGTGCCATTGCCCCTTGCCGCCCTGTCGTTGCTGGTAGACGGTCCGGACGCCGTGCTTGGCACGCTGGCCGACCTGCAGCCTGCCACGATCCTCAGCGCGCTGTACACCGCCATCTTCGCGTCGCTGGTGGGGTACGGAATCTGGAACCGGCTGCTGGCCAGTTACCCGTCGTCTGCCGTGGTTCCGTTCACCCTGCTGGTGCCCGTCGTGGGGATGAGTGCTGCCTGGCTGGCGCTCGGGGAAGTGCCAACCCCTGCCGAGCTGGCCGGCGGACTCCTTCTCCTCGGCGGGGTGGCGACGGCGGTTCTCACCGTCAGGGCCGCGCCGCGTCAGCGCCGGGAAGCTGTCCTGGTGCCCGGTTTGGGTGCCGGTTTGCGGACCGGGGACTCGGACGACGGCGGCCGCTTGGCTGCAGCAGCAGGCAGCCGGGCGGGTGCGCGGGAACCGGATGCGCCCTGACCGGAAGCCCGCGCGGCAGATGTTCGCTGGGCGGCAGTGCGTTGCGCAGCAGCGCGTTGCTGGGCGGTGCCCCCAGCAGCGGTTCCCCCGGCAGCCGTGCGACCGGCAGCCGTGCCCCGGGGAGCTGCGCCCCTGGCGGCCGGCCGGCGGGCAGCGGAAGCGGGCCGGCGCTTGGCCGGTGAGGGCCTGCGCCGTGCGCCGCCCAGGCGCCTGCCCGAAGGCCATACCGCTCCCAGGAACAGGATCAGCAGCGTGGACACGGCGGACGCCGCGGCCCAGTAGAAGTAGTTGTCCGGATCCCCGGTGGGGAGCGGCGTCCCCAGGAACGAGGACTGGTTGGCAAAGGCCAGCTCCCAGGTGCTGAGGAAAGCCAGGGAGAAGGCGATCGTGAGGCTGGTTCCCGCCCCGGTGGCCAGCAGGGCCAGGCGGCGCCCCCGGACGAGGACCTCTGCGACCGCCGAGACGTAGGCCAGGGCAAGGAGCCCCAGGAAAGTGACCAGGACGGCCTCTTCCAGGGTGATGGCGGTCAGCACGAGCATGCCCAGTGCGGCGACGGCCGCTATCACGGCAAACTTCCCGCTGTTACCCATGTGGCGCATGGGATCAATCATCCCCGAGGCCGGCGCTACTTGACCACGTAGCCGCGCATGATTGCCATGATTGCTGCAACGCTTTGGTCACGGGTGCGTTCGGGGTTGTAGGTCTGCCGGTCAAGCCCCACCACGAAGCACGCACCAAAGATGGCTGTCTCGAGGCTGCCCCGGGAGATGGACCGGTCCACCGGGTAGACGGCAGCAACCGACTCGATGGCACCGCCGATCACTGCCAGCAGTTCGGCCCTGAGCACGGCGAACGTGTCGCGCCACTCGCTGGGCGTGCGCCAGTTTTCGCTGACCCACAGCCGGGCGAAGGACGGGTATTCGGCCATGAAGTCCATGGCCTGGCCGATCATCTGTTCCATCGCCATGAGCGGATCAGTGGGCGCGTGCCCCGCGGTACCGGATGTGGCGTCCGCGGCCCCCCCGGCGCTCATCAGGCGTGCCTTCAGGATGTCCACGCCGTGGCGCAGCAGCTGCGCGATCAGGTCGGACTTGCTCCCGAAGTTGTAGTACACCGTGCCCTTGGAGACGCCGGCCGCGGCGGCGATCTCATCGACGGTGACCCCGGCGGCACCGCGCTCGCCGATCAGCTCCATGGAGGCGTCAAAGAGCTTCTGCCGCGTGGCGTTGGTCCGCGCCGGCCGGAGCTTCTTTTCGGCAGGACCGTGCGGGGCCGGACCGTGCGCAGGAACATCCAAGGACTGGTTCATACCGCGATCTCGGGCTTCAGCGTTTTGAGCGTCCAGTATTTGCGCTTCCGGACCGCCAGCGTGGACATCACGGCGCCCAGCAAGGTGTAGCCCAGCAGGCCAAGGACAGTGGGCACGATCATGGACAGGTCCGCGCCGTAGATCAGGTGCCGCATGCCGGTCACCACGTAGCCCATGGGCAGGACCTCATGCACCACGTGGAGCGGCTGCGGCGTGGTCTGCCACGGGAAGGTGCCGCCGGAGGAGACGAGCTGCAGCACCAGCAGGATCAGTACCACAAGTTTCCCGGGGGATCCCAGCAGGGCGACCACGCCCTGGATAATCGCGCTGAAGGCCATTGCCGCGGCGAGCATGAACAGCCACATCAGCACGGGGTGCGCAGGGTTCAGTCCCAGCCCCAGATTCACCACCAGGGTCAGCAGCGTTGCCTGAACCACGGAAACGGCGAAGAACGGCAGCCAGCCTCCGACGGCGATCTTCCACGCCGGGGCGTTTGAGGCCAGGGCACGCTGGGTGATGGGGCGCATGGCCTGGATGAGCATAAAGATGCCGATCCACAGGGCCAGCGTCAGGAAGAAGGGCGCCAGTCCAGCCCCATAGGAGTCGGCCTTGGCCTGTGACACGTTGGTCACCGCCACGGGATCGGCAATGACCTCGGAGAGGCTGCTCTTCTGCTGGTCGTCGGGATTGGGCACCTGGCCCGCGCCCTTCGAGATTTCGCCAGCCAGGGTCCGGGAGCCATCCGCCGCGGTGACGGCTCCTGCCTCGAGCTGCCCCGCACCGGCGTCGAGCGTTTGCGCGCCTTCGGAGAGCCGGCCTGCACCGTCAAGTGCCGCCTGCTGGCCTGTGGCGAGCGTGGCCGCCCCGGTGTGGAGCTGGTCGGCACCCGCGGATGCCTGTGCCACGGCGTCCCTCAGGGCAGGGGTGCCCGCGGCGAGCTGGGCAGCGCCCACACTCACGGCTTCGGAGCCCGCGGCCAGCTGCTGGATCTGGGCGGCGTCGGTCTGGATCCTGGTCTTTGCCGCGGCCACCGGGCTGGAGGCTGCCACGGCGTCGAAGTCGGCCAGGATGCTGTCAGCCTGCTCCTGGGTCAGCACCCCCGAGGCGATCAGGCGGTTGTTGGATTCGACCACCCTGGTCCGGAGTCCCTGGTCGGCAGCGTCGAGTTGGTCCACCATGTCCTGGACCCTGGTGTTCAGCTGGGCGTTTCCGGCGGCCACCTGGGCGGCGCCGTTCGCCAGGGTTTGCGAATCGGTGGGCAGGGTGGCGGTTTTGTCCTTCAGCAGCGACAGGCCGCTGCTCAGCTGGCCTGCACCGTCGGTGAGCTGGTTGGCGCCGTCGCGCAGTTTCACCTGCCCCGCGTACAGCTCGCCGGCCCCGTTGCTCAGCTCCGTGGTGCCCGCGTGGAGGGTGACGGTCCCGTCGCGAAGAGTGGCGACGCCGTCGGCCAGCTGACCGGCGCCATCAGCTGCCTTGAGCATTTGCGAATGGATGGTGCCGAAGCCTGTCAGGAGCTGGTTGGCGGTTTCCTCGCCCACTTCCTTGGCCACCGTGGTGTGGACCGAGGTGGTCAGTTTGTCCACGATGGTGCTCAGCAGGTAGTTGTTGGCGTCGTTGGTGGTGACATTCAGCATGGCCTGGCTGGCCGAGTCAAAGCTGCCGGGAGACACCAGGTTCGCGGAGAAATCCTTGGGGATTTTCAGGGCGAAGGCGTACTTTCCGTCGCTGACACCCTGGTCGGCTTCCTCTGCGCTGGGAACGGTCTGCCAGTTGAAGACGTTGCCCTCCACCAGGCTGTCTCCCACCTTGGTCCCGGCCTGCAGCACGGACCCGTCACTGGACGTGGCACCGGCGTCCTCCACCACCAGTGCGGCGTCGATCCGGTCCAGGTTGCCGTACGGATCCCAGTTGGCGTAAAGGTAGACGGCACCGTAAAGCAGCGGCACCATGACCAGGGCCAGGATGGTCAGCTTGGGCAGGAGCCCGCCGGTCATCCGCTTGAGTTCGGAGCGGGCAAGCCGCAGCACAGTCACTTGGCATCCTCTGTTTCGCGTAGGAGGTCTCTGTCATCCGCTTCCTCAGGCCCGACGTCGTCCGCCTGGATCTCGTCCCCGGCATTCCGCAGGTCGGCGTCGCCGCCGTCGGCTCCGGTGATAACTGCAGCGTTGCCGACAGCTGCCGCGGGTCCTGTCCACCCGGCCGGGATGGCAGCCACGGTGGCGACGACGGCGAGCGGCCGGCCGCCGTCGGACGCCAACTGCTCAAGGCGGGGCAGCCATTCGGAGGTGTCCGCGGTGTGCCGGTCCGGGGAATCGAGCACCAGGAGATCGGTGTGCGGGTTGGCGAGGGCCAGGGCAGTGAGCAGTTCGATGCGCTTGTCCGGCGCCAGCTGTTCCGTCCACAGGTCCGCAATGTCCTCGAAGCTGTTGACCTTGAGCCACGGCGTGCTGAGCAGGGCGCCCCGGTAGCGGCGCGGGATCAGCGCCAGATCCTCGGTGACAAGGTCGCGGACGCTCAGGTGCTGCTCGGGTTCATTAACGCCGGGGGAGTCAACCAGGGCGCTGGCCAGCCGGCGGCGCTTGATCCCGGCGTCTCCGTCCCAGCTGATGCTTCCCTCCGTGGGCTTCATCCGGCCGCTGAGCGTCAGGGCCAGCGCTGTCCGATGGTCCTGGCGGTCAGCTGAGACCAGGAGCAACTCACCCCTGCCGGCCTGCAGTGAGGTGGGCGGGAGCAGATCGTCCCGCCGTCCTTTTGCATGGAGGTGCTGTACGGAGAGCAAAGATGGCCTTTCGCAGGGAAATGGTCTGCCGCCAGTCTAACCGAACTGACTGGTCAGTTCAAATAAAGCCCGGGTGCTCAGCGGCCGTAGCGCTCCAGCAGCCGCAACCAGACCTCGCTGATGGTGGGGAAGGCTGGGACTGCGTGCCACAAGCGGTCCAGCGGCACCTCGCCCACCACCGCGATGGTGGCGGCATGGAGCAGCTCGGCTACATCGGGGCCCGCGAATGTGGCTCCCAGGAGCACGTCCCGGTCCTCGTCCACCACCAGTTGCGCCCATCCTTCATAGTGCTCGGAATGCAGGGAGGACCCGGACACGGTGATGGGCAGTTCCACCGAGGTGGCGTTGTAGCCGTCCTTCGCGGCCTGATCCAGGGTCCGGCCCACTGAAGCCAGTTCCGGATCCGTGAACACCACGTTGGGTACGGCGTGCTGGTTGGCAGTCTGCGCATAGCGGCTCCACGGTGCAGGCTCGCCGCTCAGCTCACCCTTGGCGCGGGCGGCGATGGCATCGCCGGTGGCGCGCGCTTCGTACTTGCCCTGGTGGGTGAGGAGGTTGTGTCCGGCGGCGTCGCCTACGGCGTAGAGCCACGGGTCGCCGTCGGGCATGCCGTTCACCAGTCCGGTGGAGTCGGCGGTCAGCGCCAGCGGGTTGCCGTCCAGGGCGCCGAGGCCGACGCTTTCCAGTCCGAGGCCTTCGAGCGCCGGGTGGCGGCCGGTGGATACCAGGACCTTCTCGGCGACGACGGAACCGCCGTCGCCGAGTGTCAGCGTGAAGGTGCCGTCCCCGTTTTCGCTGACGCGCTCCGTGGAGGTGTGGAGGCGGACCTCCACGCCGTCCGCGCGCAGGCCGGCCAGCACGAGCTGGGCGGCTTCCTCGGGGAAGTTGCCCAGCAGCCGGCTCCGGGCCAGGAGGGTGACCTCCGAGCCGAGCCTGGCGAAGGCCTGTGCCAGCTCAACGCCCGCGACCCCGCCACCTATGACCGCGAGGCGTTCGGGCACCTCCTTGGCCGACGTGGCTTCGCGCGTGCCCCACACCTGTTGGTCGGCCAGCCCCTCGATTGGAGGCATGTTGGGTGTGGAGCCGGTGGCCAGGACGACGGCGTGCCGCGCCGCCAGGGTGTAGGTGTTGCCGTCGAGTCCGGCTACTTCCACGGCGCGCGGGGCGGTGATCCAGGCGTGGCCGCGGATGAGTTCGATCCCGGTGTCCTCCACCCATTTCACCTGGCCGTCGTCCTGCCAGTTCGCCGTGAAATAGTCGCGCCGCTTGAGGACCGCGGCAGCATCGAGGGTGCGCGTGACGGCTTCCCCTGCGCCTGGCACCGTCTGTGCCCCATGGAGGGCGGTGCCGGGCCGGAGCAATGCCTTGGACGGTATGCAGGCCCAGTAGGAACATTCGCCGCCCACCAGCTCCGCCTCAACGAGGACCGCCGTCAGCCCGCCTTGGACCACCCGGTCCGCCACGTTTTCGCCGGCGGCGCCTGCGCCGATCACGATGACATCGAATTCGCGTTCAAAGGGCCCGGGCGTCATGGCACCAGCCTACGCGCGGTTAACGCAAGAGGTCCGCACCGGCGAACCGGTGCGGACCTCTTCATTTGTGCGCCCAAAGGGATTCGAACCCCTGACCTTCTGTTCCGTAGACAGACGCTCTATCCAGCTGAGCTATGGGCGCATCTTGTTTCTTGAAGAACATCTCTGCTCTCCCCGAACCTCGAATTACTTTACGCGAGGGTGGGCCGTAGTGCCAAATCGAAACGTGTGTAATCTGCGCGACTAGACCGGTCTAGGTGAGCTTCGTCACTTAATTGCACTGTTTTGCGGACCTTTTTGTTGAATTTACGCGGTTTCCACTCCAAACGCTCAGCATCGAGCAGTCCGGGCCCAAAAACCATAGTCCTCCCGGCCCATAGCATTTAGCTCACACCGATGAACCCGAGGAAGGGAACCGCAATGGGCGATCTGGCACAACAGCCGCTGCTTGAGAAAGCACCCACCACGCATGCTGCACTGCTGGCATGGGTCGAAGAGGTTGCTGAGCTAACGCAGCCGGACCGGATCCACTGGGTTGACGGATCCGAAGAGGAAAACACGCGTCTTACCGACGAACTCGTGGCAGCGGGCACACTGACCCGGCTGAACCAGGAGACCTTCCCCAACTCTTTCGCTGCGTTCTCCGATCCCGCGGACGTTGCCCGTGTGGAAGAGCAGACGTTCATCTGCTCTGAAAACGAGCACGACGCCGGCTTCACCAACAACTGGATGGCTCCTTCTGAAATGAAGGAAAAGCTGCGCGGACTGTTCGCCGGCTCCATGCGCGGCCGCACCATGTACGTCATCCCGTTTGTGATGGGCCACCTGGACGCCGAGGACCCCAAGTTCGGCGTCGAGATCACCGACAGCGCCTATGTAGTTGCCTCGATGCGCATCATGGCCCGCATCGGCACCGACGTTTTGAACCGCATCACCGAGACCAACGCTTTCTTCGTGCCGGCCCTGCATTCCCTGGGTGCGCCGCTCGAAGCCGGCGACGCTGACGTGCCGTGGCCCTGCAACCCGGACAAGTGGATCGTGCACTTCCCGGAAGAGCGCTCCATCTGGTCCTTCGGCTCCGGCTACGGCGGAAACGCGCTGCTGGGCAAGAAGTGCTACGCCCTCCGCATCGCCTCCGTGATGGCACGCGACGAAGGCTGGCTGGCCGAGCACATGCTCATCCTGAAGCTGACCTCCCCCGAGCAGAAGACCTACTACGTCTCGGCTGCCTTCCCGTCCGCCTGCGGCAAGACCAACCTCGCGCTGCTCGATCCCACCATCGAAGGCTGGAAGGTGGAGACCCTGGGTGACGACATCACCTGGATGCGCTTCGGCAAGGAAGGCGAGCTCCGCGCCGTTAACCCTGAAGCCGGTCTCTTCGGCGTCGCCCCCGGCACCGGCTGGGGCACCAACCCCAACGCCATGCGGGCTATTGCCAAGGGCAACAGCATCTTCACCAACGTCGCGCTGACCGACGACGGCGGCGTGTGGTGGGAGGGCATGACCGAGGAAGTGCCTGCACACCTCACCGACTGGCAGGGCAACTCCTGGACCCCTGATTCGGACAAGCCTGCGGCTCACCCGAACTCACGCTTCTGCACGCCGATCGACCAGATCGACATGCTGGCCGAGGAATACCACAGCCCGAACGGTGTGGAGCTTTCCGCGATCCTGTTCGGCGGCCGCCGCAAGACCACCATCCCGCTGGTCACCGAGGCGCGCAGCTGGTCCAACGGTATTTTCATGGGTTCCACGCTGTCCTCCGAAACCACTGCGGCGGCAGCCGGAGCGGTGGGCGTGGTCCGCCGCGACCCCATGGCCATGCTGCCGTTCATCGGCTACGACGCAGGCGACTACCTGAACCACTGGGTCAACCTGTCCGCCAAGGCCAACCCGGAGCGGCTGCCCAAGATCTTCCTGGTCAACTGGTTCCGCCGCAACGCCCAGGGCGGTTTTGCCTGGCCTGGCTTCGGCGACAACGCCCGTGTCCTGAAGTGGGCCATTGAACGCCTCGAAGGCAAGGCTGACGCCGTCGAAACGCCCATCGGCTTCGTACCCACCGGCGACTCCATCGACCTCAAGGGCCTGGACATGACCCCGGCACAGATTGAAGAAGCTGTCCGCGTGGACCCGGCCGAATGGGAGACCGAACTCGCTTCCATCGAGGACTGGTTCGCCAACTTCGGCGGCTCCCTGCCTGACGCACTGCAGGCTGAGCTGGCCGGCCTGAAGTCCCGCCTCAGCTAGCTCCGGCTGCTGACATACGACGGCGGCCCCGTACCTTTTGCGGAAAAGGTGCGGGGCCGCCGTCGTTATTCCATCGAGTGCTCCGCACCGGCCCTTTTGAGCCGTCAAAAGGGCGGTTACGGAGCAGTCGAAGTATGTTTAGCTGGCCAGCCAGATGTCCGGGCCGAAGACCTCGTAGTGGATCTTCGTGGCGGGGATCCCGGCATTGATGGCTTCGTTGCGGATGTGCTTCATGAACGGCAGCGGCCCGCAGAGGTACAGGGACGCGTTGGCCGGCAGGTCCAGTTCACGCAGCGACATAAAGCCCTCCCGGCTTCCCGGCTCGGGTTGTTCAAGCCACAGCTGGAGGTCGGCACCTTCGAGGCGTTCGACGTCGTCCGTCATCTGGCCGCGCAGGGCCCAGCTATCCATGGTGCTTTCGGCATGCAGGACGAGCACCTGGCGGGCTGAGCCCGACTCTGCGAGTGAGCGGAGGATGGACGCCGTGGGCGTGCAGCCGATGCCCGCCGAAGCGAGGACCACCGGGCCGTCGCCGTCCTTGAGCGTGATCTCGCCGTACGGGTTGGAGATCTCCAGGACGTCGCCGACCTCCACCGTGCGGTGCAGGACGGGGGAGACTTCGCCGCCGTCGTCGAGCTTGGTGGTGAAGGACCGGCTGGTGCCTGTGTCGCCGGACAGTGAGTACTGCCGGACCTGGCGGACTCCGTCGGGGAGCTGGACCTTGACGCTGACGTACTGGCCGGGCAGGGCCGGCGTGACCGGGGTGTCGTCCGCGGGTTCCAGGGTAAAGGTGATGGAACCGGTGCCGGCGGCTGTTTTGGCAGCCACCTTCCACGGAGTCCACATTTTGCCGTTGGCCTGGGCTGCGTAGAGGCCCTTCTCGAGCTTGATCAGCGCGTCGGCCATCAGCCAGTACACCTCGGTCCAGGCTTCCGCGATTTCGGGGGTGATGACCTCGGCCAGGTCTTCGGCGATGGCCGCGAAGAGGTGCTCGTAGACCACCTGGTACTGGGGTTCGGTGATGCCGAGCGACGCGTGCCGGTGGGCGATGCGGGAAAGTACGGTTTCGGGGAGGGTCCCCAGGTTGTTGACCAGGTGCGTGGCGAAAGCGGCGATGCTTCCGGCCAGTGCCTGCTGCTGGTCGCCCGAGCGCTGGTTGGAGCGGCTGAACAGGCCGTCCAACAGTTCCGGGTGGGCGGCAAAAAGCCGTGCATAGAACTTGGGAGTGATGGCGCCGATCCGCGAACCGACCAGCGGCAGCGTGGCCTCAATGACGGGGCGGGATTTGTCCGAGAGCATGTGCACTCCTGAGATAGGGGGACCGGGGCCTTCGTCCGGCCGGGCAAATACTCATATGTGAAATACAAGTATTCATGCCTCAAGTTCTACACCTTGTAGAACTTGGAATCAAATCGGACGGTGCCCAAGGCCCCGATCATAGCCCAGGGCGCAGGCCGATCAGTTGGAAAACGGGAGCCATCTGGGCGGAACCCGGAAGTTCCGCCACCACCACGGAATCGAGTTCGCGGTAGAACGCCTCGCGGGCGCGGGCCAATGCGGCCCGGAGCTTGCATTCGTTGATCAGCGGGCAAGGGCCGCCGGGCGCCACGCACTCGGCCGCATCTGACCGCGTGTCCAGCTGGCGCAGGATCTGGCCCACCGTCGCCTGGCGGCCGGCAGCGCTCAGCCTTGATCCTCCGGCCCGGCCACGCTCCACGTCGATCAGGCCCAGGCCGCGCAGCTTCGCCATCGCCTTGCTGACGTGGTTGTAGGGCGTGCCCACGGCGTCGGCGATGTTCTGCGTGGTGAGGAGGATGCCGTCCGGTGCGGCGGCCAGCACCATGACGGCCCGCAGGCTGACATCTGCAAATGCATTGATCTTCATGGCTGCTTGATCTTCATGGCCGCGCCGGTCTAGTCCACCCAGATGGAGGGTTCGTTGGTGTCAGCTGCGAGCTGGCCGAATTCCCATTCGGATGTCGAGGTGTTGGCCGAGTAGGGAAGGACTGCGGCGAAAACTGATCCGTCCCGGTGTTCTGTGGCGACGTGGATGGCGTCCGACTCCTCCTCCACCAGGAGGATGTCGCACACAATCGCAGTGGCCCGGAATTCGGCACGGTTCTGCCGGAGCGCATCCGTGAGGTCGCTGATCATGGCGTCGGCATCGAAGTCGGCGTCCGAGTCATCCTCGATGTCCGCCGGAGTCACTGCCACCAGCCGGACCTCGCCGTCGTTCTCCACCACCAGGGCGAACGGCAGGAAGCCGCCGTTGCGCTGGAGCTGCTCCTGCGCCGCACCCACCCCGGTACCCAGCAGGTTCTCCAGGTCGGTGGCCGTGGCCTCAGGGACGGAGTCCCGCCACGAACCCGCCGTATCGCCGCTGGGAGCCTGGGAGTCGTCAGCCACTGCTGCCCTAGCCCCGGACAAGGGACAGAACGCGGTCGCGCACGCGTTCCATCGTCGCCTGGTCGGTTGCTTCAGCGTTCAGGCGAAGGAACGGCTCGGTGTTGGAAGGACGGAGGTTGAACCAGTAGCTGCCGTCATTTGCCGTGAACGTGCTGCCGTCCAGGGAATCGATCGTGACGTCCTCGGCGCTGAAGTCCACGCGAACGCGCTCAACGGCGCCGGCTTTGTCCTCGATTTCCGAGTTGATCTCCCCGGAGGACACGTAGGGCTCGTATTCCCGGCCCAGCTCGGAGAGCGGGCCGGCCTGCTCGCCGAGGGCGGCCAGGACGTGCATGGCGGCGAGCATCCCGGTGTCAGCGTTCCAGAAATCGCGGAAGTAGAAGTGGGCGGAGTGTTCGCCGCCAAACACGGCGCCTTCCTCTGCCATGACTGCCTTGATGAATGAGTGGCCCACACGGGTGCGGACGGCGCGTCCGCCGTCGTGCTCCACCAGTTCCGGCACCGCACGGGAGGTCAGCAGGTTGTGGATGATCGTTGGGGTGGACTCACCCTGTGCCTGGGCACGGGCGATCTCGCGGCGCGCCACCATGCCGGTGATGGCCGACGGCGAGACGGGCTCGCCCTTTTCGTCGATCACGAAGCAGCGGTCGGCGTCGCCGTCGAACGCCAGCCCGATGTCCGCACCGTGCTTGATCACGGCAGCCTGCAGGTCGCGGAGGTTTTCCGGCTCCAGCGGGTTGGCCGGGTGGTTGGGGAAGGATCCGTCCAGCTCGAAGTACAGCGGGATGATCTCAAACGGAAGCTTCGGCAGGAGCGTGTCGCCCAGGACTGCCGGGGTGGTGAGGCCGGCCATGCCGTTGCCGGCGTCCACCACGACCTTCAGCGGACGGGAACCGGACAGGTCAACCAGCTGGCGAAGGTACTCGGCGTAGTCCTTGAGGACATCATGGACGCCGATCAGGCCACGGGTGGGGGCAGGCGGGATGGAACCGGCGTTCAAGTACTGCTCGGCAAGCGCCTGGATCTCTTTGAGCCCGGATTCGGACGAGATGGGCTGCGCACCCGGCTTGGACATCTTGATGCCGTTGTACTCGGCGGGGTTGTGGCTTGCGGTGAAAGTGGCGCCCGCCGCGTTGAGCGAACCGCAGGCGAAGTAGAGTTCGTCGGTGGAAATCAGGTCCAGGAGCTGGACGTTGGCTCCGCGGGTCGCCGCACCGTCGGCGAACGCCTTGCTGAATTCGGGTGAGGAGGGGCGCATGTCGCCACCAACCAGGACCGTCTGGCCCTCAAGCTGCAGGACATCAACGAACGCCGCTCCCACGGCTTCGACGATTTCGGCCGTGATGGAGTCACCTACGATGCCCCGGACGTCGTAAGCCTTGAAGGATGCCGAGAGGTCAAAAGTCTTTGTCTGTTCGCTAGTCACGGGTTTTATCTTACGTTGGCGTGCGGGATGCCTGTGGAGGGGAAGCCGGACACTGGCCTGTGTGACGGCCGTGGGGGAGGCGTCCGCGGCGGCCCACGTGGGATTGTCCACATAGGGAGCTGCCGGCTTCCTGGCTGTCAGTGGTGGCTGGGATACTGAATCAATGGTCGATAACCAGCACGCCACAGTTCTTGCCGATGCAGTCCCCTCCGCTCCCCGGCCGCAGTCCGCGTCAGACACGCACCCCCAGGCCCTGGAAGTTCTCCGCGAACTGGTGGGGCACCCGGCAGCGGATTTCCACGACGGTCAGTATGAAGCGATCGAGGCGCTGGTCGACGGCGGGCGGCGGGCCCTGGTGGTCCAGCGCACCGGTTGGGGGAAGTCGGCTGTCTACTTTGTGGCGTCCCTGCTGCTGCGGCGGCGCGGCGCCGGGCCCACGCTGATCGTTTCGCCGCTGCTTGCCCTCATGCGGGACCAGGTGGCTGCCGCGGCGCGCGCCGGCGTCCGGGCCGTGGCCATCAACTCAGCCAACCAGCTCGAGTGGGACACGGTGCGTGAACAGCTCGCGGCGGATGAAGTGGACGTGCTGCTGGTATCGCCCGAGCGGCTTACCAACCCCTCGTTCCGGGAGAACCAGCTGCCGGAACTCATCCGGCGGACGGGCCTCCTGGTCATCGACGAGGCCCACTGCATCTCCGACTGGGGCCACGATTTCCGCCCTGATTACCGCCGGATCGCGGACCTGATCACCCAGCTGCCGGAGACCGTGCCGGTGCTCGCCACCACGGCCACTGCCAACTCGCGGGTGGTCCACGATATCGAGGAGCAGCTCGGCGCCGGAGTCCTGACCATCCGCGGAGCACTGGGCCGGGACTCCCTGCGTCTGGGTGTGCTGGCGCTGCCCGACTCCCGGCAGCGGCTGGGCTGGCTCCTGACGCACCTGGGAGACCTGCCCGGCAGCGGCATCATCTACACGCTGACGGTGTCCGCCGCGGAGGACACCGCACGGCTTCTGGCCGAGGCAGGGCACAAAGTCCTGGCCTATACCGGCCGCACCGACCCTGCGGACCGTGAACGCGCCGAACAGCTTCTCAAGGACAACGAGGTCAAGGCCCTGGTGGCCACCTCGGCCCTGGGGATGGGCTTCGACAAACCTGACCTGGGCTTTGTGGTGCACCTCGGCGCACCGTCGTCACCGGTGGCCTACTACCAGCAGGTGGGCCGTGCCGGGCGAGGTGCGGCCAACGCTGACGTGCTCCTGCTGCCGGGCTCCGAGGACCGCGACATCTGGCAGTACTTTGCTACCGCCTCCATGCCTTCGGAAGAAAAGGCCAACGGCGTCCTCACCGCCCTGGCCGACGCCGGTGCTGCGGTCTCAACCGTGGCGCTGGAAGCCAGGGTCGATCTCCGCCGCACCCCCCTGGAACTGCTGCTCAAAGTACTCGCGGTGGACGGTGCCGTGGAGCGGGTGGGCGGGGGCTGGCGGTCCACCGGCCAGCCGTGGATCTACGACGCCGAGCGCTACCAGCGCATCGCGGAGGCCCGGGTGGACGAGCAGGATTCCATGGTGATCTACCAGGACACCGCCGGATGCCGGATGGAGTACATCACCTCGGTCCTCGATGACGAAACGGCGCATGCCTGCGGCCGCTGTGACAACTGCGCCGGCCAGTGGTTCCGGGCGGACATCGCGGCGGAAGCCACCGAGGCTGCCGGCCAGACCCTCAGCAGGGCAGGCGGGGTCCTTGAAGCCAGGCTGCAGTGGCCCAGCGGAATGGACCGCCTGGGCGTCCCGGTCAAAGGCAAGATCAAGCCGGCTGAAGGGCTCGCGGACGGCCGAATCCTCGCCCGGCTCACCGACCTCGGCTGGGGCGGGGCGCTGCGTGAGCTGTTTGCCGCCGGCGCGTCGGACCGGGCAATCGACCCCGGCATGCTCCAGGCCTGTGTCCAGGTGCTGCGCGAATGGGCCAGCGCTGACGGACGCAACCCGGCATGGAGCGGAGCGGGCCGTCCCGCGGCCATCGTGAGCATCCCGTCACGAAGCAGGCCGGAGCTGGTGCAGTCCCTTGCCAGGGGGATTTCGGAGATCGGCCGCATACCCTATCTGGGACAGCTCGATCTGGGCCACGGCGGCCCCACCGGGGGCCGCGGCGGCAACAGCGCCTACCGGCTGGCCGGGGTTTGGGACCGGCTGGTCGTCGGACCGGAGCTTGAGGCGTCGCTGGCGTCCCTGCAGGGGCAGAGCATCCTGCTTATCGACGACCTCGTGGACAGCCGCTGGACCGTCACCGTTGCCGGGCGGGCCCTCCGGCAGGCCGGTGCGGGGGCTGTGCTTCCGCTGGTGCTTGGCCAGGCCGGCTGACCTCTGCACCGGCATGCCGGTGCAGTGAGAGGCTGTCGGCGGTGCTGAACAGCATGAGGACGGCCATGGCCAGGAAGGCCCCGCGGAACGGTCCGGCCGGGTCCTGGGGAAAGACGGCCAGGCCGTCGAAGATCCGGATCAGCAGCGCCCCCACGGCGATCCCGGCACCGGTGGCCAGCTGGACCAGCGTGGCTGACACGGCATTGGCCGACGTGAGCTGCGCCGGGACGATGTCCGCGTACTGCACCGAGGCGTAGGCGGAGAAGCCTAACGAGCGGAACGCCCCGCTGCACACCAGCAGGGCGAACGTGATTGCCTGCGGGGTGTCGGGGGTCAGCAGTGCGCACAGCGCGAAGGTCAGCGCGGAGGCAATGGAGGCGAAGACCAGCATCGACTTGAAACCGAAGCGCCTGATCAAGGGCGTTGTCGCCGGCTTGATGCCGATGTTGCCAATGAAAACGGCCGCCACCATGATGCCGGCGTGCAACGGCGTCCAGCCGAAGCCGGCCTGGAACATCAGGGGCAGCAGGAACGGGACGGAGCTGATGGTCAGACGGTACACGAACCCGCCGGTGGCCATGGCCCGGAACGTACGCGTGGCAAAGACGCTGAGGTCAAACAGGGGATTCCTTGCGCGCAGCATCCACGCTGCCGCACCGGCCAGGAAGCCAACGCCGGCGGCCGCGGACACGGCACCCCAGGGTCCGTCGGGGTGGGCTGTGGAAACTTCCAGGCCAACCACCAGTGCACCCACGCCCGCAGTGGTCAGGAACAGGCCCAGCCAGTCCAGCCTGCGTTGCCGGTCACCTGCCCCGGACGGAACCAGCCGCAACGCTGCAATGAACGCAGCAAGGCCCAGCGGCAGGTTGATCAGGAAGATCCAGTGCCAGGAGAGATATGTGGTCAGTGCGCCGCCGACCAAGGGCGCCAGCACGGGGGCAAGCAGCCCCGGCCAGACCAGGAAAGCCGTGGCACGCAACAGCTCGGATTTCGGTGTTCCGCGCAGCACTACCAGTGTGCCGACCGGAACCATCATGGCCCCGCCCGCACCTTGCAGGATCCGCGCCAGCGTCAGCATGGTGAGGTCCGTGCTCAGCGCGCAGGCCAGCGAAGCAGCAGTGAACACGGCAATGGCCAGGCAGAAAACGCGCCTTGCCCCAACCCGCTCCGCGAGCCAGCCGCTGAACGGGATGCCCATGGCCACCGTCATGAGGTACGCCGTCATGGTGATGTTTACATCGGCCGCAGGCACCCGGAAGTCCGCCGCGATGCTGGGAATGGCTGTGGTCAGGACCGTGCCGTCGAGGAACTCCATAAAGAACGTGGCAGCCACCAGCAACGCCAGGCGCGGGTTCCATGCCTGCCCGCTGCCCGGATCCACGTTCACCTGGTTGCTTTGTGCCATTGGTTAATCCTGCCACCGCAGGCAGCTTCCAAGCCCGGTGTGTCCGCACCTCGGATACGCATCGACCCAAGCAGCTGGCAGTTAACGTCGTGAAAACCGCGAATAACGACACCAAATGCGACGTAGTTGGGTCGCGGAACGCAAAAGGCCCCGGTCCAGGGACCGGGGCCAAACGCGGAGACGGGGGGATTTGAACCCCCGGTGGAGTTGTGCCCCACACTTCATTAGCAGTGAAGCCCATTCGGCCGCTCTGGCACGTCTCCAATTGCTATTCCTAGCCCACCAAGGATACGCAGAACGGGGCATGCAGCGCAAAACGGCTTTCCGCGGCCCCGCCCAGGCCCCCGGCGGCGCGGCTACGAAGCGTCGCCGGCGAGGGTACGCCACAGGAAATGCTGGCTCCGCGCCTGCAGCGCGGCAGCCTGCCGGTTGTCTGATGCTCCGGCGTGGCCGCCTTCGAGCGCTTCGTGGAACCAGACATTCGGAATGCCCATGGCCTCCATCCTGGCGGCCATCTTCCGGGCCTGCACCGGGCCCACCCTGTCATCGGACGTGGCCGTCCAGATAAACGTTTCCGGGTATTCCACCCCGTCCTTGAGCAGGTGGTAGGGCGAAAATGTCTTGATGTAGTCCCACTGTTCGGGCACGTCCGGGTCGCCGTACTCGGCGATCCACGAGTGTCCGGCGGAGAGCCTGGTGTAGCGCCGCATGTCCAGCAGCGGAACGCCGCACGAGACCGCGCCGAAAAGCTCCGGGTAGCTGGTGAGCATGTTGCCCACCAGCAGGCCACCGTTGGAGCCGCCCACGCAGCCGAGGCGTTCACGCGACGTCACGCCGCGCGAGATCAGGTCCCGCGCCACGGCAGCGAAATCCTCGTAGGAGCGGTGCCGGTTCTCCTGCAGGGCGGCCCGGTGCCAGCCGGGGCCGTATTCCCCGCCGCCGCGGATGTTCGCCACCACGTACACGCCACCCCGGGAGTGCGAAGCTTCCGCGGGACCGCCGGACGCTGCGCCGTTTGATCCACCTGTCCGGCGCTCCAGCCAGGCCCGGCCCACGGTGCCGCTGTATGCGGGGGTGCGGGACACTTCGAACCCGCCGTAACCGGAGAGCTGGGTGGGGTTCTGTCCGTCGAGCACCAGGTCGCGGGACGCAACCTGGAAGTACGGGACCCGCGTGCCGTCCGCGGACACGGCGAAGTGCTGCTGCACCTCGTACTGGGAGTCATTAAAGAACGACGGCGACGCCTTGACCGCCGTGTGGCTGCTCACCACGCCTGCCGTCCCGGCGTCGCCGGAACTCCGTTCGAGCGTCCCGCGCATCAGCGTGCTGGGCGTGGTGAATCCGGTGGCGACCAGCCAGAAGTCGTCGCCGGCGCCGCCGTCGGACGGGCCGTCGTCCTCGTCGTCCACCGCGTACGCGTTCACGTCGTGCAGCGGCGGGCAGGCATCCAGCGGCGTTGAAGCCCACGCGCCGGACCCGCCGTCTGCCGACGGCGCCGACGGATCGAGCACGCGGATCTCCGACGAGACGTCACGCAAGAGGTTCAGCAGCAGGAAATTCCGGGTCCAGCTCCAGGACTGCAGCGACGTGTGGGCGTCGGGGGTGAACAGCACCGACAGCTCCCGGGATCCGGCCAGATAGTCTTCAAACCGTGCAGCCAGCAAGGCGCCGCCCGGATAAACCGTTCCCTCCACCGTCCAGTCCTGGCGGGGACGGAACAGCAGCCACTCGCGGTGCGCGCTGATGTTCACGTCGGTGGGAACGTCGATCTCCACCCAGGATCCGCCTTCCAGGACGGACGTGCGCTGGTTGAAGAAATCGATGTAGTCCACGGCAAACGTGCGTTCAAAGCCGGGGGTGGAATCGTGCGCCACCACGGCCAGCATGTGGTTCTCGGGCACTTCGAACAGGAGGGGCGCGGTGGCGAGCTGCTCACCGCGGCGCAGCGTCACGGCCGTGCGTGCATAGGAGGAGGCCGTCCGCGGCAGCCCCTCGGCGGTGGAGGCGACCAGGAGCGTATCGCGGTCCAGCCAGGAGACGTTGCCCTTCGCCGTCGGCAGGTCGAACCCGCCGTCAGCCGGCGCGACGAAGCCGCGCGCCTCGACGTCGTACTCGCGGTAGCGGTTCGCGTCGCCGCCGTCAGGGGAGAGGGCCAGCAGCGCGTGGCGGTGCGGTTCGCCGACCGCGGGCCGGAGGAACGTGGCTCCGTGGAACACCCACTCGACTCCCTCGTCGGCCGCAAGGGCGTCCACGTCCAGCAGCACATCCCACTCCGGGGCATCAGTGCGGTAGCTCTCCCACGTGGTGCGGCGCCACAGGCCCTTGGGGTTCGCCTGGTCCTTCCAGAAGTTGTAGTACCAGTCGCCGCGTTTGCCCACCATGGCGATCCTGTCCGTGGAGTCCAGCACCTCGAGGATGCTGCCTTCCAGGGCGGCGTAGTCGGCGTCCTCCAGCAGGTCCTCCGTGCGGGCGTTCTGCTCGCGGACCCAGGCCAGCTGTTCCTCGCCGTAGATCTCCTCGAGCCAGATGTTCTCGTCGGTGGGTTCGGGGGAAACGGCTGGGGGAGTGGAACCGGGCGCTGAGTCAGCTTCAGTGGTGGTCATGCGCCCCATCCAAACAACATGTGTGCGCAGCTAGCAAGTCAAGCGGGTAAGTCACGAGCCGATACTCTGGATGCCGTGGGTACATCGCAGCTAATCCGGACCGCCATCATCGGCGCCGGCCCTCGAGGTACCAGCGTCCTGGAGCGCCTCCTGGCACATGCCGCAGCCCGTCCCGGTGCCGCGGCCCTCCAGATTGACGTGATCGACCCCTACCCCGCCGGGTCCGGCCATGTGTGGCAGCCGGGCCAGTCGCGGCTGTACCTGATGAACACCCAGTCGTTCTACCCCACCCTCATCCCGGAGGACCCGGCCCTGGCCCCTCCGGTCGCCGGGACCACCTTCAACGGCTGGCGCGCGCGGCAGCTGCGCACCCCGGTGCCATCGCTGACAGAAGACGAACGGTCCGAGCTGGCCACGCTGGGCCCCGGCGACTTTCCCAGCCGCGCCATTTACGGCCGCTACCTGCGCTGCACCCTTGAGGATCTGCTGAAGCGGCTGCCCGACGGCGTGACCGTCCGGTTCCACGAAGCGTCCGCGGAGTCGGTGGTTCCGTCCGGGGACGGAACATTCGACGTCGGCCTGGCAGGAGGCGGGTCGCTGCAGGCTGATTCGGTGGTGCTGGCACTGGGGCACATCCCCTCCCGGCTTAATCCTGAACAGCGGGAGCTTCAGTCATCCGCCGCACGGATGGGCCTGCGCTATCTTCCGCCGGCAGTTCCCGCGGATGTGGACTGGGACGAGATCCCGGCCGGTGAGCCCGTCCTGGTCCGGGGCATGGGCCTGAACTTCTTTGACGCCATGGGCCAGCTCACCGAGGGACGCGGCGGCAAGTTCATTGACGCCGGCCACCGGCTGGACTACCGGCCTTCCGGCCAGGAACCCCTGATCATTGCCGCATCCCGCCGCGGCACCCCCTACCGCACCAAGGCTGCCCTGAACGGGTACTACCCGCGGTCCGTCCGGCTGCGGTACCTGACCGGAGCAGCGCTGCAGCGGTTCAGCGCCGCCGGGATCCGCCCCGGCTTCGACCACGACCTCTGGCCGCTGCTCCACCGGGACACGCTCTGGGCCTACTACTCCACGCTGGTGCGCTCACAGTCCGGCGCCGTTGCGGAGCCGGCTGCGTTCCTGGACTCCCTCGACCACGCGCTGCACCCGCACAGCCACAGCGCGGCCAACTGGGAGGACGCCATGGCCAGCGTCCTCGCCATCCATGTCGCGCCGCGCCACCGGCTGGACCTCCGTGGCCTCGCCGCACCGCTGGCGGGCCGGACCTTCGCCTCCCGCACCGAACTGGACGCCGCCGTCGTTGAGTACCTGATGGATGACGCCCGCCGCTCCGCCCTGGGTGAGGACGACCCCTTGAAGATGGCCATCGGCGCGCTCCACCACGGCCGTGCAGTCCTCAAGACCGCCGTGGCCGACGGCGGCATCACCGACGAATCGTGGGTGGCCGGGCTTCGTGGCTGGTTCGAGTCCTTCGTTGAGGGCCTGGCCAGTGGGCCGCCGGCGCTGCGTGCCGAACAACTGGCCGCCCTGGCCCGCGCGGGCGTGGTCAGCTTTGTGGGTCCGGACCCCAAGTTCGGGCTGGACCGCCGGACCGGGATGTTCACGGCGGCCTCGCCGTGGGTGAAGGGTCCGCCGGCTGCGGCAACGACGATGGTGGAGGCGCTCGCGCCCGCCAACCGGGTTTCGGCGAACGATTCCCCGCTTATGACACAGCTCCTGGCGGACGGGCTGGTGCGGCCGAGGCTCATGATGACGGCAGAGGGTGCGCCCGTGCAGGCCACTGGCCTGGACGTCAGCCCGCACCCCTACCGGCCCGTGGCAGCCAACGGGTCAGTCACCGACGGGCTCTATGTCCTGGGCCTGCAGCTCTCGGCAGCCCAATGGGGCACGGCCATCGCCGCCGAGGCAGTCCAGCCGGGCGGCCCCACCTACCCCAGCGGGCAGCGGACCCTCCGCGATGCAGACGAAATCGCGCAGGCCATTTTGCGCCGCTGACCCTCCACCCCCGGACGCTCTCTCACTTCCTGCAGGATTTTCCGGAACGCTCTCTCACCGTGGGACGCCAACCGGCCGCCACGTAACAACCGCACATCCTGCGCAGAAATATTCGCAAGCCTCACCGGCGCGTTGCGGGGCGGTGAGTCATCCCGCTTGACGCCCCGTGCCTCAGTGACGCCGATATCGCCCGCCGAAGAGCATCGCGTGTTGCGCCGCCGCGGCCCTGCGCGTCGCTGTGTTGACGGTGATGACGACGCGTTACCTCGTTGCCTTACGCCGGATTGCCCCAGGTTTCGCTGCACGTCACCGCATGCAGCGCTGTGTCGGTGCACGACGCCACGGGGACTCCCGTTACCCCGGATGGCCTGCCGTTGCGTGCGGTTTCGCGCTGTGAACGCACCTCTTCTGCCGCCGATTCTTCTCTGCTCTAGTGGTTCCCACGAGCCAGCCGGCCCGGATCCAGACCTGATCTGCAGAAAGAATCGCCACCATGAAAAACCGACTCCTGCCCGCCCGAACTCTCCCTGCCGCAGGCATGGCAGCTGCCATGGCCGCAGCCGTGGCAGTCTCGCTGGTGCTGACCGGTTGTGGCGGTGCGGCGACGGCACAGCCCAACGGGAGCGACGGCGGAACCGAAGTGAAGACCGTCCGCTACCAGGGTTCGCCCAACACCGTTGCCCTGGTGGAAGTGGCGGAGGACCTCGGCTACCTGAAGGACGTGAAGCTGGAGTGGGTCAGCAACACCACCAGTGGACCGCAGAGCATCCAGTCCGTGGCCACCGACCAGACCGACATCGGGGGAGCGTTCACCGGCGCCGTGATCAAGCTGATCGAAGCCGGCGCCCCCGTCCAGGCCGTCGTCAACTACTACGGCGAGGACAACGAGACCTTCACCGGGTACTACGTGGAGGAGGGAAGCCCCATCAGGACCGCCCGGGACCTCATCGGCAAGAAGATCGCCGTGAACACCCTGGGCGCCCACCACGAAGCGGTCATCACCACGCACCTGAAGAACAGCGGCCTGACGGCGGAGGAAATCAAGCAGGTGCAGCTCGTTGTGGTCCCGCCGAACGAGACCGAGGTGGCCCTCCGCAAGAAGCAGGTGGACGTCGGGACCCTGGGCGGGGTGCTCCAGGACCGGGCGATCGCCGAGGGCGGCATCCGCGCCCTATTCACCGACGTCGGCGTGATCGGCGGACCCTTCGACGCCGGCCAGTACGTCCTGCGGAAGGACTTCCTCGCGAAGAATCCGGAAACCAGCCGCACGCTGGTGACCGGCGTCGCCAAGGCCATCGAGTGGGAGCGCACCACCCCGAAGGAGCAGGTCATCGCCAAGTTTGAGGAAATCATCGCCAAGCGGGGCCGCAACGAGAGCGCCGAGGCCCTGAAGTACTGGAAGAGCGTTGGCGTGGCGTCGCCCGGCGGCCGGATCCAGGACCGGGACTTCACCCGCTGGGCCGACTACCTGAAATCCGCGGGAATCATCACCGGCGACCTGGACACCAACAAGCTCTACACCAACGAGTTCAACCTGCTCGAAACCCCAGTGCCGGCTGCAACCTCGAAAGGCTAGAAGATGACACCCAAGATCAGTCTCCAAAACGTCACCAAGGAATTCACCGTCCGGCCGGGCAAGGGCAAAGGCGGCGGCAAAAGTATCCGGCGCCAGGCGGAACCCTCCGTCCTCACGGCCCTCGATGACCTCAGCCTGGACGTGGCTGCCGGCGAGTTCCTCACCCTGGTGGGCCCCAGCGGCTCCGGCAAGACCACCCTCCTGGACCTGCTGGCCGGGCTGTCCCGGCCCACGTCCGGAAAAGTCCTCGTGGACGGCAAGGAAGTGACCGGGCCGGGCCAGGACCGAGCCGTCGTCTTCCAGCAGTACGCGCTGTTCCCCTGGCGTACGGCCTCAGCCAATGTCTCCATCGGCCTGGAGAACACCGGCCTGTCCAGGAAGGAACGCGCGGCCAAGGCCAGCGAGTTCCTCGACCTGGTGGGCCTGGCGGGGTTCGAAGACCGGTACCCCCACGAACTGTCCGGCGGTATGAAGCAGCGCGTGGCCATCGCCAGAAGCCTCGCCTATGAGCCGGATGTTTTGTTGATGGATGAGCCTTTCGCGGCCCTGGATGCGCAGACCCGCGAACAGCTCCAGGACGAGCTCCTGCGGATCTGGAAAGCCACGGGCAAGACCATCGTGTTCATCACCCACGGAATCGACGAAGCGGTCTACCTCGGCCAGCGCGTGGCAGTCCTCAGCGCCCGCCCGGGCAAGCTCAAGGAAATCGTGGACATCAACATTCCCGACCGCGACGGCGACGCGGACATCCGCTCGCACCCCGCCTTCGTGGAACACCGGCACCAGGTCTGGTCCCTCCTCCACGATGAGGTCCGGCTCGCCCAGGGCTCCGGCCACCGGAAGATCCTCCCGGACGGCACAGCCCCCGATGAACAGCCCCTTGAAAGGAGCGCGGCCTGATGACCGCTGTGTTGACCCGACCGCCTGAGGCGACTGCCGACGTCGGACATTCCGCCCCGCCGGAAACGCGGCACCAGAGCGGCAGACTGTCTGTTCTGGCAGGCTACGCCGGCCGGGCAGGCTGGAAATCCCTGGCCGTCCTGCTGTTCCTGGCCCTCTGGGAATTCGGCCCACAATACCTGGCAGGACCGTCCACCCGTGTCTTCCTGCCCCCGCTCCACGAGGTGCTCGCCGACGGAGCCAAACTGGTCGAATCCGGCCAGTTGCAGAGCCATCTGCAGGCCAGCCTGACGCGCTCGGTCTCCGGTTTCGGAATCGCCGTGGTGTCCGCCGTGGTGCTGGGGCTCCTGATCGCCTGGTACGGCTGGCTGAACTCGTTCCTGAACCCGCTCCTGGAGCTCTTCCGCAACACAGCCACCCTGGCCCTGCTGCCCGTGTTCACCCTGCTGCTGGGCATCGGCGAGGAATCCAAGATCACCATCGTCGCCTACGCCGCGTTCTTCCCGGTCCTGCTCAACACCATCGCGGGGGTCCGGACCGTGGACCCGCTGCTGATCCGGGCCGCCAAATCACTGGGTCTGAACAGCTTCCGGCTCTTCCAGAAAGTGATCCTGCCGTCGGCAGTGCCAACGATTTTCACCGGAATCAGGATGGCCGGAACGTCGTCCATCCTGGTGCTGATCGCGGCCGAAATGGTGGGAGCCAAAGCCGGGCTGGGCTACCTGATCGTCAATTCGCAGATGAGCTTCCTCATCCCGGACATGTACGCCGGCATCCTGACCGTCTCCGTGCTGGGCCTGCTCGTCAACGTCCTGCTCGTGGCCCTGGAACGGCACTTCTCCCGCTGGCGCACCGCCGTCGGTTCCGGCACCTGACACACCCACTCTCCGCACCACTGACCAGTAAGGAACAAGCACATGACCACCATCACCGAAACCAAGCTCGAATTCACCAAGCTGGGCTCCCGCATCGGCGCCGAAATACGCGGGCTGGACCTCAGCGCAGACCTCAGCGCGGACACCGTGGCGCAGATCCGTGCCGCCCTGAACGTCCACAAGGCCCTGGTGTTCCGCAACGCCAACATCCGCACGGACGAGGACCAGGTGCGTTTTGCCAGCCGTTTCGGCCCGCTCACCAAGGCCCACCCCACGGTGGCTTCCGTGGAGGGCAAGCCTGCGGTCCTGCCTGTGGACAGCGAAAACGGCAGTGCGAACAACTGGCACACGGACGTGACCTTTGTGGTCAATCCGCCCCAGGCCTCCACGCTGCGCAGCATCACCCTGCCTGCCTATGGCGGGGAAACCCTCATCGCCTCCTCGGCCGGCGCGTACCAGGACCTGCCGGACGAGCTGCGGAACTTCGCCGACACTCTCTGGGCCATCCACACCAACGACTACGACTACTCCGTGCCCAAGAACCTGGAACACGCCAACGCCGAAGAACGGCGCAAGGAATTCACCAGGATCCACTTCGAATCCGCCCACCCGGTGGTCCGCGTCCACCCCCTGACGGGCGAGCGGGGCCTCTTCATTGGCGGCTTTGCACAGCGGCTGCGGATCGTGGGGCTGTCCAACACCGAGTCCAAGGACATCCTCCGGCTCCTGCAGGCGTACGTGACCCGCCCGGAAAACGTGGTCCGGGTGAACTGGGAGCCGGACCAGCTGGTGCTCTTCGACAACCGCATCACCCAGCACTACGCCCCGGACAACTACGACGGCCAGCCCCGCACGCTGAACCGCGTGACCATCGCCGGCGACATTCCCCGCGGCGTCGACGGCCGCAGCAGCACGTCCATCAAAGGCGACTCGTCGACCTACTCCGAGACCGTGGTGGTGCCCTAACAGGCCTTCCCCACGGCGCCTGGCCTCCTTGGTCCTTAACCTGAAGGTGCCCTTCCCCGGCAGATTCCGCCGGAGAAGGGCACCTCAGCTTTTGGAGACAGTGACGTAAGTGGCCTCAGGCCTCCGGGGACGGCGAAGCAGTATCCGCCGGCCTGTTGTCCGCGACGATCTTGAACATGGCACCCGTGGGGTCGGCCAGGGTAGCCAGCCTGCCGAAGGAGGAATCGTCGGGTCCGTCAACGAGTGTCGCCCCGAGGGAGACGGCTTTCCCGATCGAGGCATCCGCGTCCTCCACTGAGAAGTAGATCTGCCAGTTGGACGGAACCTCCGCCGGAAGGTAGCCGGAGGCGTCCATGATTCCCGCCTTCGCGGAGTCCCCGGCGCCGAGGGTGGTGTACCGGAACTCCGGAGTGTCACTCATGACGTCCGTCTCCCAGCCGAAGACCTTCTGGTAGAAGGCCACGGCGCCGTCATAGTCCTTGGCGTGGAGCTCGTGCCACGCGGCAGCGCCGGGCTCGGCCACCAGCTCATAGCCCCGCATTTCGCGGGGCTGCCACACGCCAATCGCCGCGCCGGTGGCGTCACCGAAGATGGCCATGTGGCCCTGTTCGGGAACATCCATCGGTTCCATGTGCACCTGGCCGCCGTTTGCGGTGACCGCCGCAGCAGTGGCAGCGGCGTCGTCCGAGCGGAGGTACGTGGACCAGACGTCAGGCATGCCTGCCTGGTCCGCATCCTTCTGCATCAGCCCGGCCACGGTCTTGCCGTTCTTGCGCGCCGTGGTGTAGCCGCCGTACTTCTCCTCGTCTCCGGTCTCGTATTCCCAGCCAAAGAGTTCGCCGTAGAACTGGCGGGCCCGGGTGATGTCTGATGTCATCAGGTCGATCCAGCAGGGTGCGCCGGGGGTGATCTCGGGTGCAGGCATAGTTGACTCATTTCTGTCGAAGGATGGCAACACGAACGAGACTATGCCGGGGCACTGACAGTTTCAATGGTCCGGTGCAGTGGTCCGGCGGCGGCGCTCCGGCCCGCGCTGTTCCCCAGGAAACGAAGAACCCCGGTTCGCCAGAATCTGGTGAACCGGGGTTCCATTCGCGGAAGGTAAGAGATTCGAACTCTTGGTACGGGGTTACCGCACACTAGTTTTCAAGACTAGCTCCTTCGGCCGCTCGGACAACCTTCCCTAACGAGTAGTGTTTCATAGGCAGTTGGCTGCAACAAAACAGAGTCTGGCGTGCGTCCGGTGCACACTGGTTTTGGGGCACGAATCAGCAAGAAACGGGAGTTTTCCATGAAAGCCGTCTACATTTCAGAACCTGGCGGTCCGGAGGTGCTGGAAGTCCGTGACGTGGACGCTCCAATTCCGGGACAGGGAGAGGTGCTGATCGACGTCATCGCAGCTGGCCTCAACCGTGCCGACGTGCAGCAGCGCAGGGGTTTCTACCCGCCGCCGCCCGGCGCATCCGACATCCCGGGCCTTGAAGTCTCCGGCAGGATCGCAGGCTTCGGCCCCGGGGTCAGCAAGCCCTTTTCCGTGGGCGACAAAGTGGTGGCGCTCCTGGCCGGCGGAGGCTATGCCCAGCAGGTCATCGTTCCGGCGGAGCAGGTCCTGCGGATTCCCGAGGGCGTCGACGTGGTCACTGCGGCATCCCTGCCCGAGGTGGCCGCAACTGTGTACTCGAACCTGGTCATGACCGCGCAGCTGCAGGCCGGCGAAACCGTGCTCATCCACGGCGCCACCGGCGGCATCGGCACCATGGCCATCCAACTGGCGAAGGCGCTGGGTGCCCGGGTTGCCACCACGGCCGGGAACGACGAAAAAGTGGGCACCGCGAAGGCGTTCCTGGGGGCCGACATCGCCATCAACTACGTCGACGAGGACTTTCCGGAGAGCCTGAGGCGCCAGAACGGCGGCAAGGGCGCCGACGTGATCCTGGATGTGGTGGGAGCGAAGTACCTGCCCCAGAATGTGGACGCGCTGGCCGACTACGGACGGCTGATTGTGATCGGCCTCCAGGGTGGGACCAAGGGCGAGCTTGACCTTGGCCAGCTGCTCAGGAAGCGCGCGGCCGTGGTGGCCACCGCGCTGCGGCCCCGCCCCGTGGCGGAAAAGGGCGCCATCATGAACGCCGTCCGGGAGTCCGTGTGGCCGCTCATCACCAACGGACAGATCCGGCCGCTTGTGGCCAAGACGTTCCCGCTGGACCAGGTCCGGGCAGCCCACCGGTATTTCGACAGCGGCGAGCACGTGGGCAAGGTCCTGCTGGTCATGTAGCGGGTACTGCCGGGGGCGCGCCGATAAATACTCAGTATTGCTTCGGGTGGGCAAGTGGGCTAGTCTCACTCCATACGCGGTATGCACGGGTCTTGGGGGTCCGTGCATACCGACGCTGACGCCACCGCTAGGAGCATCATGTCAATCCGCCACAGCCTCCTCGCCCTGCTGCAGGACCAGCCGCGTTACGGCTACCAGCTCAGGGTTGAGTTCGAGAACCGTACGGGCGCCACCTGGCCCCTGAACATCGGGCAGGTGTACACCACGCTGGACCGGCTGGAACGTGACGGCCTGGTCAGCAATGACGGCGGCGACGGCGAAGGCCACGTGGTCTACAGCATCACCGCCGCAGGGAAGGCTGAAGTGCAGGGCTGGTTCGCGGCCCCCGTGGAGCGCAACAACCCGCCGCGGAATGAGCTCGCGATCAAGCTGGCGCTCGCCGTGACGCTCCCGGGGGTGGATGTGCAGGCCATCATCCAGGCCCAGCGGGTGGCGTCCATCCGGGCCCTGCAGGACTACACGAAGTCACGCCGGGACACTGCAGCAAACCAGCGCTCGGCGGATACGGCCTGGCTGCTGGTACTGGATTCCCTGATCTTCCAGACGGAAGCGGAGGTCCGCTGGCTGGACCTCTGCGAGGCACGCATGGTGCAGCAGGCGCAGTCCGCCGGCCAGGGAGCAGCACGGAAAACGTCTAACGGGGTCACTGTGGAAGAGGCTGCCCCGCTCATCGCGGATAGCCGCCGGTGAGTGTCCGGGGGCCGCAGCAGGTCCTTGAACTCGCCAGGGTCAGCAGGACGTTCGGTGAGGGAGCGACGGCGGTCGCTGCACTGCGGGAGGTTGACCTCACCGTCAGTGCCGGCGAGTTCGTCGCCGTGATGGGACCGTCAGGTTCGGGCAAATCGTCCCTCCTGGCGCTGGCCGGGGGACTGGACCGGCCGACGTCGGGCGGTGTCTTTGTGGAGTCCACGCCCCTGGGCGGGCTGGGACTGAATGAACTGGCGCGGCTGCGCCGCCGCGCCGTCGGCTATGTCTTCCAGGACTTCAACCTGGTCCCCACCCTGACTGCTTCCGAAAACGTGGCACTTCCGCTGGAACTGGACGGAACCGCCGCGAAGAAGGCACAGCGGCAGGCGCTGGATGCCCTGCGGCAGGTGGGCATCCCGGAACTCGCCGACCGTTACATGGACCAGATGTCCGGCGGCCAGCAGCAGCGGGTCGCCATCGCCCGGGCCATTGTGGGTGACCGCCGGCTGATCCTGGCCGACGAACCCACGGGAGCCCTGGACTCCACCACCGGCCAGGGCGTGATGGAGGTGCTGCGTGGCCGGGCTGACGCCGGGGCAGCGGTCATGCTCGTGACCCACGAAGCGCGGCACGCCGCCTGGGCTGACCGGGTGGTTTTCCTCCGGGACGGCCGGATCGTGGACCAGGCTGCTGCCATGCACGATCCCGCCATGCTGTTGGCGCAGGCCGGATACTGACGTGGCGCTGGACCTGAAGCCGGCGCCCGGGGCGCGCCGGCAGGCTTTCCGTGTCGCCGTTCGCATGGCGCGGCGCGATATCCGCCGCCACAAAGGGCGCTCCCTCCTCATCATCCTGCTGATCATGCTGCCGGTGGCGGCCATGACCGGTGCCCTGACGCTGTTCCAGAGCAGCCAGGAGACCGTTGCGGAGCGCGTGCAGTACCAGCTCGGCGGCACGCAGGCCCGCTTCCGGCCGATGGCCATGGCCAACGGCCATATGGTCCAGGACCCCGTCAACGAAACCCGGGTCACTTCCAACAACTGGGACCGCGACCCTGATTTCGTGCCGAAGGATCCGCAGGACGTGCTGCCCGCTGGCTATGCCGTGCTGCCAGAAACCACCCTGGACCTGACCGCTGAGTCGGGCGCGGCCGAGGTGCCGCTCGTCGGTCGGGCCGTGGACGCTCTCGCCCCGGCCTTTGCAGGCAAGTACACACTGCTCCAGGGCCGGGCGCCTGCGACCGGCGCCGAGATGCTCGTATCGCCGGGGCTGCTGGAACGGTTCGGGCTGGGACTGGGGGAGGAGCTGTCGACGTCGGCCGGGACGTTTGTGGTGGTGGGGACTCTTCGCGACGCCGGCTATTCGGACAGCAACTCGATCGTGTACCTCACACCCGGGCAGGGCGGCCTGGGTGACCAGGCGACGAAGGAATCCGCACAGTCCGGGGTACCCCAGCCGGCAGTGGTCAAAGGCACGATGTATTACCTGGTGGGCCCGGAACCCGTGACCTGGAGCCAGGTCCGGGAGGCCAATGCTGCGGGGGTCGCCGTGCTGTCCAGGACAGTGGCTTTGAACCCGCCACCTGAGGACCAGCGCGGTACGGACGGCGCATCAACGGGGTACGACAGCTCAACGCCCTTCTCCGCATACGTGACGGGGGCGTTCCTCGGCGCGCTGGCGCTTCTCGAAGTGGGGCTGCTCGCGGGCGCCGCGTTTGCCGTCGGCGCCAAAGGCCAGGTCCGCGAACTGGCACTGCTGGCGGCGTCGGGAGCCGAAACCGCCACCCTCCGCTCGGTGGTGATGGCCGCGGCACTCTGGTTGGGCGGCATCGCCGTTGCAGCCGGTGCGGCCACCGGACTGGGGGCGTCCGCCGCCGTCGTTTTTGTGGCGCGCATGAATGGGTCGGTCCGTTTCCCGGGCTTCCATCCGGACACGCTCCTGACCGTCGTGGCCATGGCCATGGGCTTCGCCGCCTGCCTGCTGGCCGCGCTGGCACCTGCGCGGCAGGTGGCACACCAAGCCGTCCTCGGTGCGCTCAAATCGGGACGGGCACCACTCGCCGCCGGCAGGCGGCCTGCGGTCCTCGGCGCCGTCCTGCTGGTCGTGGCCGCCGCCGCACTGGCAACGGGGAGCTGGCTTGCCCTTTCCAGCGCAGACCCGGATGTTTTCATCTCGCGGACGCCGGTCATCGCCTGGTTCCTGCTGGGAGGCGCCGTCCTGGGTGTGGTGTCCCTGGTCCTGCTGACCGGGAGCGTGGTGGCGTTCCTCGCCCGGCGGGCCGGGCGGTTGCCACTCGCGGCCCGCATGGCCGCCAGGGATTCTTCACGCAACCGCAGCCGGACGGTGCCCGCGGTGGCTGCCGTCCTCGCGGCCGCCACCCTCGCCAGCGCCGGCATGGTCCTGGCTTCCAGCCAACAGGCCAACGAACAGGAAAACCACTACTGGTCGGCCCTGCGGAACCAGGCGGCCGTGCCGCTGTTAGCCGGACAGGCCATGCAGGCCGACGGAACCGTGCCGGAACCGAAACAGATGGACCCTGCCGCGGTGGCATCAGCACTGGACGGTGCCCTGGACACGGTTGAATGGACCCGTGTGCTTCGCACGCCCGGTATCCGGAACTGCGAGATGCGCCCGGAACTCATTGACGCCGCACCTGCCCGGACGTCCACATCGAGCTGCCTGCAATACTCCCTGGCCGTTCCCGAAGGCAACGAGTGTCCGAAGACTGCCGGCCAGCGTGTCCTCGACCCCGACGACTGGCGCTGCCAGGGACCGATGCGCCCGTATGCATCCCAGGGCAGCGTCGGCTCAATCGTCGTCGGGACAGCGGATGACGTGGAAAAAGTCCTTGGAAAGGCGCCGACGGCGGAAGCGCGCGACGTGCTGGCCGCCGGCGGGATGGTGGTGACCAATCCCGTCTTCGTCCGCGACGGGCGCGTGGCCCTTGTGGCGCAGGACGTGCGGAAACCCTCGCCCGGGGTTGCCAACGCCGATGCCTTCCAGGGATACCAGGAAGAAGGCAGGACGGACCTGGCCGCGGCGGTGCTGGAGCCGGACGTCAATGTGCCCTACTACGGAATCGTTTCCCCTGAGGCTGCGGCCGCAGCGGGAATGCTCCTGGAAGACGGGGCATTGCTGGTCCAGCTCAGCGCCTTCCCCGATGCCGCCCAGACGGACAAGGCGTCCTCCGCCCTCGCCGCTGTCTACGGGAACCAGTACACGTCGCTGCGTGTGGAGCGCGGGGCGGAACGGGATTCCTCGCTGATTCTCTGGTCCATTGTTGGTCTGGGTGCGCTGATCACCCTGAGCGCGGCGGGCATCACCACGGGGCTGTCCATGGCGGACGCCCGCAAAGACCATGTGACCCTTGCCGGCGTGGGGGCGGCCCCACGGCTTCGGAAAGCGCTCGCAGGTTCGCAGGCCCTGATGACGGCGGGTCTGGGAACCGTGCTGGGAAGTGCTGCCGGCACCGTGCCCGCGGTGCTGGTGGTGACCGCCACCGGGCTGGCGCGCACCGCCGTCGTTCCCTGGCTCCAGTTGGCCGCCCTGCTGGTCGCCGTCCCGCTGACCGGTGCCGCCCTGGCCTGGCTGTTTACCCGGGCGAGGTTGCCGATGTCCCGCCGGGAGGCCGGGACCTGAGCCGTACTCCGCAAAAAGGCCTGGAACCGGGCGGAATTACGTCACACAGTTGGGTCTTTTTGATTGGACCGATCGGGCCTACGGTGGGAGGCAGGACGCTGTCCAGCCCGGGCAGCCGGATACGGAGGAACCTCTTATGACAACGCATGTTGCCGATTGCAGTGTTACCCGTTGCTCCTTCAACGACCACGAAGGCTGCACAGCCCATGCCATCACGGTCGCAGGAAGTACTGACCACGCCAGTTGTGCCACCTTCATTGACACCGGCATGCACGGTGGGTTGCCCAAGGTCCTGGCAGATGTTGGAGCGTGCCAGCGTTCCGAGTGTGTCCACAACGACCATTTGATGTGCAATGCCCCTGAAGTCCATGTGGGACCGGGTGCTGACAACGCGGATTGCCTCACCTACTCGCACGCGTAGTTGCGGCTCCCATCCGGGACCAGACATCCAGAAGGCCTCCGCCCGGGAAACCCCGGACGGAGGCCTTCCGTGCGCTCAGCAGGGCAAACAGCCCGCCGGCGCCCGGCGGGACCGTCGCTTGGCGCCCGGCGCCCGCCGCTCATCGCAGGGACACGCAGGCCAGCCGCAAAGCGGGCCTCTTGTTGGCCCCGCATTGGTAGGGTGCCTTGGAGCAAATCACTGACGCAGTAAATCTCAAGGAGGAGACATGGCCGGAATGCCAGACGAACTGAGTGGCCCGCGGCCCGGGGGTGGCCAACTGGCCACCGACCCGAAGCTGCCGGCAACTGCCGTGGACGACGCCGTCCGTGAGACCGAAGACAAGAAATGGACCCCCGCCAAGATTGCGCTCTGGGCAGCCATCGCCCTGCTCGGCGGCGTTGCCTGGTTCATGGTGGCCATTATCCGGGGCGAGACCGTCAATGCGATCTGGTTTGTCTTTGCCTCGGTCTGTACGTACCTGATCGGTTACCGCTTCTACTCCAAGGTGATCGAGCGGTACATCACCAAGCCCGATGACCGGCGCGCCACACCCGCCGAGTACAAGGCTGACGGCAGGGACTACGTCCGCACCGACCGCAACGTCCTGTTCGGCCATCACTTCGCTGCGATTGCCGGCGCTGGTCCGCTGGTGGGACCCGTTATCGCCGCCCAGATGGGATACCTCCCGGGCACCATCTGGATTGTTGTGGGCGTCGTCCTCGCCGGAGCCGTCCAGGACTACCTGGTGATGTTCTTCTCCATGCGCCGTGGCGGACGTTCCCTGGGCCAGATGGCCCGCGAGGAGCTGGGCGTCATCGGCGGCACCGCTGCGCTGATTGCCACCCTGCTCATCATGGTGATCATCGTCGCCATCCTCGCCCTCGTCGTCGTCAACGCCCTGGGCGAAAGCCCCTGGGGCGTCTTCTCCGTCGGCATGACCATCCCGATCGCCCTGTTTATGGGCGTGTACCTGCGCTTCCTCAGGCCCGGCAAGGTCATGGAAGTCTCACTCATCGGCTTCGTGCTGCTCATGGCGGCCATCATCGGAGGCGGCCTTGTCGCGGACACAGAGTGGGGCGCTGCGTTCTTCACTTTGGACAAGGTAACCATCGCCTGGGGCCTCATCGTGTACGGCTTCATCGCCGCCATCCTCCCTGTCTGGCTCCTGCTGGCGCCCAGAGACTACCTCTCAACATTCATGAAGATCGGCGTGATCGTGATGCTCGCGCTTGCCATCATCGTGGTCCGGCCGGAAATCACTGTCCCGGCCTTCAGCGAGTTCGCCAGCAGGGAGAACGGGCCGGTCTTCCCGGGGGCCTTGTTCCCGTTCCTGTTTGTCACCATTGCCTGCGGCGCGTTATCCGGTTTCCACGCCCTGATCTCTTCCGGCACAACCCCCAAGCTCATCGAGAAAGAGCGGCAGACCCGCTTCATCGGCTACGGCGGCATGCTGATGGAGTCCTTCGTGGCCATCATGGCCCTCGTCGCGGCGATCTCCATTGACCGCGGACTCTACTTCGCCATGAATGCCCCTGCCGCGCTGACCGGCGGAACCGTGGAAACGGCCGCCACCTGGGTCAACAGCCTTGGACTGGCCGGCGTGAACATCAGCCCGGATCTGCTGTCCGAGACGGCCCGGAACGTCGGCGAGGAAAGCATCGTCTCCCGCACCGGCGGCGCCCCCACCCTGGCCGTCGGCCTGGCCCACATCATGCAGCAGTTCGTCGGCGGCACCGCGATGATGGCCTTCTGGTACCACTTCGCCATCATGTTCGAGGCGCTGTTCATCCTGACGGCCGTCGACGCCGGGACGCGCGTGGCACGCTTCATGTTGCAGGATTCGATCGGCAACTTCGCCCCGAAATTCAAGGAGCACTCATGGCGCCCCGGCGCCTGGCTGTGCACCGCCATCATGGTGGGCGCCTGGGGAGCTGTCCTACTGATGGGTGTGACAGATCCGCTGGGCGGGATCAATACGCTGTTCCCGCTGTTCGGCATCGCCAACCAGCTGTTGGCTGCCATCGCCTTGTCGGTCTGCCTGGCCATCGTCGCCAAACGCGGAACCTTCAAGTACCTGTGGATTGTTGCCCTGCCGCTGGCCTTCGCAGCGGTGGTCACTATTACGGCCAGCTTCCAGAAGATCTTCTCCCCGGTCCCGGCCGTGGGCTACTTCGCCAACAACGCAGCCTTCTCGAAGGCGCTCGCAGACGGCAAGACCGAATTCGGCTCCGCCAAGAGTGTGGTCGCAATGGAGGCCGTGGTCCGCAACACGGCAATCCAGGGCTGGCTGTCCGTTATCTTCGTGGTGCTGAGCATCATCGTTATTGCCACCGCGGTCCTGGCCACTTACAAGGCCTTCCGCAACTGGCAGGCGGGAATCGCCAGCAGCAACCACGAGGATGAGGCACGGCCGTCCAGGGTCTTCGCACCAGCCGGGCTTATCCCCACCCCCGCGGAACGGGAGCTGATGGCGGAATGGAACAAACTGCCCGCCGACCTGCGGTTCGAAAGGGCACGGCACCACTGATGAGCGCAGGGTTGGCCGCCGTTGCCACCGGGTTCCGGGAGATCGCCCGGTACCTCGGCGGTGTCCTCGGCGCGGACGCGTACTCCAAGTATGTGGAGTACCACCGGGAGGCAGGGCACCAGGAGCCTCCACTGACCGAACGGGAGTTCTGGCGGGACCGGACGGACCGCCAGGACTCAAACCCGCAGGGCCGGTGCTGCTGACGTGACGGGCTTGCCCGGCGGGGTTGCGATCCGCAGGCTCGGTCCGGAGGACGCTGAGCTTTTCAACAGGCTGTCCGAGGCTGACAACCTGTTTGACGAGGACCCTTCCGGAGCGCCGTCGGGGGCATTAACGCCCGACGGCGCCCGCGCCTTCCTGGCCGATCCGTCCGTGCTGTTCTGGGTCGCCGAGTCCGGCCCGCTGACAGTGGGCTTCCTGCATTGCATCGTGCAGCGCAGGCGCACCGCCGGACCCTGGGCCGAGCTGCTGCTGATGGAGATGGGGGTCCATACCGAGTGGCGGCGGCAGGGAGTCGGCACTGCCCTCGTCTCAACCATGGAGCTCTGGATGGCCGGCAACGACGTGTTGGAGGTGTGGGTTCCGGCGAATACCTATGCTGTGGGTTTCTACCTGAAATCCGGCTTCACACCGGACGAGGGCGAGATTCTGGTCAAGCAGCTTCATTGACTGGCTTGGGTGCCGCCGGCTCGTGAGAGTATGAACGCATGAGCGATCCGAAAGACACTCAGCCATCAGACGACCTCCCTGTGGAGGGCACAACCCTCGAGTCCGCCGGGCCCTCTGTTCCAGGTGCTGATCGGGCGGCAGCCAGCGGGAAGCCCAGGCCAAGCAACCTGCAGGACCTCGTGGACGAACCCGCGAAAGTCATGCGGATCGGCACCATGATCCGCCAGCTTCTGGAGGAAGTTAAGGCTGCCCCGCTGGACGAGGCCGCCCGGGGCCGCCTGGCAGAGATCCACGAGCGTTCCATCAAGGAACTGGAAGACGGGCTTTCGCCCGAGCTGGTGGCGGAACTGGAACGGATCAGCCTGCCTTTCCCTGACAACGCCACGCCTTCGGATGCCGAACTCCGCATCGCCCAGGCCCAGCTGGTGGGTTGGCTGGAAGGTCTCTTCCACGGAATCCAGACGGCCATTGCGGCCCAGCACGCCGCCAGGGAACATGCGGCAGCCCAGCTCCAGCTCAGGCAGCTTCCGCCAGGAACGGTGATTGCTCCCGGAGTTGTTATTGGCGAGAACGGCGAGCCGCAACGCGCCTCCGCGGCAGGCCAGGGGCATGCTTCGGGCAAGCCCGGACAGCCGCAGGATCCGGACCACGGTCCCGGCCAGTACCTGTAGGTTCTTTTTGGGATTCTTTACCGCCGCCCGCCAAGGGCGCAAAGACGACGCCGAACTCGGCCAGGGCCTGTGGCGCCGGGCCCACGACAGGTTCCACCGTGGCCTGGACCGGTACCACCAGGTGCTGGAGGGCGTCGAGGACGACCAGCTGTACGCCGAGCTGGTTGATATCGCCAACGAACTGGCCGGACTCCTGGAACGGGTCCGCGAGATCTGCGTGGAGGCCCAGCGGCGGTCGCCCAGCGATGGACTGGACATTCCGGGACCCCTTGCCGGCGTCCACCGGTCGCTGTCCAAGGCCGGAAATTCGTTGGCAACCACGGCAGAGGCGGCCGCGATGCTGCGGCTTGCCGTGGGGCCCGTCCCGGTGGGGGCGGCCTCCGTTCGGAGGCGTGCCGAGTCCGTGTTCGAACAGGTGGCCGACGCCGAACGCCGCCTCGCCGAGGACGCTGCAGGCCGATAGCCCGGGAGTATTCCCGGTTACGCGTGTGGCTTAGCCGGGCCGTTTCGTTTCGGCCACCGGCGATCTTTTGGCACGATGGCGGAATGACTTCTTCTACTCCCACACTCACTTTTAACGACGGACACACCATTCCCCAGCTTGGATATGGTGTGTGGCAGGTTGAGGACGGCGTCGCGGAGAAGGTGGTCCGCCAGGCGTTCGAGGCCGGTTTCCGCCACATCGACACCGCCAAGATCTATGGCAACGAGGCAGGCGTCGGCCGCGCGATTGCGTCCTCCGGCCTTTCCGCCGAGGAAATCTTCATCACCACCAAGCTGTGGAACGCCGACCAGGGCTACGATGCCACCCTCGCGGCCTTCGAGGAATCCCTGGACCGTCTGGGCCTCGAGACCCTGGATCTGTACCTGATCCACTGGATGCAGCCTAAGCAGGACAAGTACGTGGACACCTGGAAGGCCCTCATTGAGCTCCAGAAGCGCGGCCGTGTCCGGTCCATCGGTGTCTCGAACTTTACGGTCGAGGGCCTGCAGCGGCTGATCGACGAAACCGGCGTGGTTCCGGCCATCCACCAGATCGAGCTGCACCCGTACTTCAGCCAGCGTGAACTGCGCGAGTTCGGTGCCTCCCAGGGCATCATCACCCAGGCGTGGTCCCCGCTGGGGCAGGGCGGCGAGCTCCTGGAGGATGCAACCGTGGGCGCCATTGCCGCCAAGCACCAGGCGACGCCCGCCCAGGTGGTCATTGCCTGGCACCTGGCGGTAGGCAACGTCGTCATCCCGAAGTCGGTCACTGAGTCCCGCATCCGGGAGAACTTCGCGGCGTTGGACATCACCCTCGACGCCGGCGATGTCGAAGCCATCAACGGCCTGGACCGCACCGCCGGCGGCGAGGGCAGGATCGGCCCGGATCCCGCCGTCTCCGACTTCGCCTAAAGCCCGCTGACAGGCGCGGCGCTCCATGACGGAGTGCCGTCAGCCCCGCCCTTCCCGGTTTATCCGGGCTGGGCGGGGCTTCCTGCGTTAAGCGGCGATGCGTACCTGCTCGATTGCGACGGCGTCGATGACGGCCCACGACTCCTCGCCGGAGCAGGAACGGTCAGCGAAGCGCTCGGCTTCCGCCAGCGTGTCAAAGCTCTCGGCCCGGATCCTGCCGGAATCGGCATCGAAGTACGTCACGTGAAATTCCTGAACCAGTTGGTTTTCCATTAATCCAGTGTGCAACCGGGGTCTGACAATAACGGCGCATCAGCTCCGCGTGTTGCCCAGCCGGAGGACCCGTTCACTTGCCAGCATGGCTGAGCGCTGCGCCTTGTCCGCCGCGCGGGCGGCCTGTTTGGCTTCCGCGGCAGCTGTTTCCTTCAGCTTCCGGGTGCGTTCCAGCTGCTCCTCGGTTGACTTGAGCGTGGCCCGGAGTTCCCGCGCCTCTTGGGCCAGGCGCGCAAAGCCGGACTCCGCTGCCGTCAGGTCGTCAAGCCGTTCCTGTGCCTGCCGCGCTGCCTCGTCGGCGGCTTCGGAGGCCGCACGTTCCGCCGCTTGGGCTTTTTCCAGGGCCGACGGCGATGCCGGCCGTGGTTCCTGCCGCACCGCCTGCAGGCGCGGCTTCGCCGGGCCGCGGGCCGGAGCCGGCGTCGCAGTGGTCGCTTTGTCCGGCTCCGCGGCCGGTGCCGGGGCTGCGGTCCGTGGCGCGGCGACGGCACCCGGAACGGCAACGGCGCCGTCGAGGTCCACGGTGTCCACGCCGTCGGCGGACAGGACCTGCAGCAGCCGCCCGCTCTTAACGGCTGCGGCCGCGCCTTCGTCGGCCGTCGCCGCCCGCAGGGTCTCTTCGACGGCGGTTGCCACGGCGCCGCTGATCCGCCTCCCGTGCTGCTCCGCGACCGAGCAGGCGGCGTCAACCGCGGAGGCCAGCAGCGTCCGGCGCTCCCGTCCCAGGTCCCGCATGCCCGCAGCGTCCAGGGATGACTGAGCGGCGCGCATCCGCCCGCCAAGCTCGTTGAGCTGTTCCAGTACCCCGGGCTGGTGCGCGGCCAGCATGTTGACGGCCCAGGCAGCCACGGAAGGCTTGGGCAGGGCGCGGACGGCGGCCGGCAGTCCCTCGCCAGCTCCTGCCGCCTCCTTCGCTGCCGCCGTTCGGGCTGCTATGAACCCGTCGAGCGGCAACGCGTACAGTGCATTGGCGATGCGTGCCAGCTCCTGGTCATCCATGACGCCATCATAGGGTGGCGTCAGAGGGCGATCCGGTAGACATGGTGGGTGTATTCGTGCGGAAAGGCATCCGAGAAGGCGCCGTCCTTCACTTCGATTGCCCGCCCTTCGTCCACGACGTCCACCCACCTGCCGGGAATCGAAGCGGGCAAAATGAAGGTCCTGTCGCCCGGCTCTGTGGCCAGGGCGATTTCAGCGAAGATGTAGGCTGAACCGTTCCATGCCTTCAGCATGGTGTCGGTGTCCGGCCCGAAGTCCCATTCGTATGACTGGGTGTTGATGATCGGAGCCAGCGAGGTGATCTTGGCGTTTGATGCCCGGATAAGTTCCTTGCGTTCCGCGCTGCAGTCCACCAGGGAGTATCCGCCGTTAACCCCATCATTGTTGTGCTGAAAAAACATGATGCCCCGTGCCTCGTGGATGATGGCCGACCAGCACGCGCCTTCGATTTCCTCCGGACTGATGGTGCGGGCGCCGTCGTCGTTGAGGAAGGGCATTGCGGTCTCCACAAACATCCAGTTCGGCTTATTGCCGGGCTCCGCCTGAAAAGCGCGCATTCGGTCCACCAGCCAGCCATACGTGGCCGAGCGCATCGTGGGCGTTCCGATCGGCCAATGCTGTGACTGGGTGATCGCGTAGCCGGTGTCCGGGGAGGTGTACGCATAGTTGTCCACGCTGGCGACGTCCACCGCGGCCATGAAGTCATCCATGGTGCCCAGCGCCCAATACGACTCCAACACGCCCTTCGAGTAGTTGGCATTGATGAACCGGCCGTCATTCCGCTGGCGAAGTGCATCGACCTGATGGTGCATGTTTGCAAGGTTCGTCTCGGTGCCGCCGCCGCCACATCCCAAACCCATGTCGCATTCGTCGTAGGCAAATAGCCCCACAGCATATGGATCGTCGCCGATCTCCTCGGCGGTGAACTCATCCTGGACGATGCAGAAAATCCCTTCCGCCGTGGCCACGCTCAGGGGATCGTTGTGCTCCACCGCCTGGAAAGTGTTGATCCCCACTGATTTCAGCTGCCGGGCGTGTGCCGGCCGTCCGAAGAATACGGCCAGCGGAAAGAACGACGGATCGGTCCAGCCTGCTGCCGCCGCCTTCGGAAATGCCCGCCAGTACCCGGGCCCGCCCTCCCACGCGACCAGAGGAAGACTGAGCGCGGTGGGTGTACCCGCGTTCAGGTCGCCTCCCTGGCCGTACCTGCTCGCCACCAGGCCGCCTGCGCCCACCGTGACGGCGGCCGCGCCGACTCCAATGAAGAAATTTCGGCGTCCGATTGGGGTGTCCAGGATTTTTCCACGCATCAGAGCCCTTCCGTCCAGCTGGATTAAGTCTGGGCTTCCCGCGGGGCACGGTCTACGGCAAACGAAGCACGCTGCGGGAAAAGTGCGGGTTCAGCGGCGGGTGCCGTTCAGGGTTATCTGTGGATGCCGAGGGTGGCGATGAGGTCCTCATGCAGCTCGAACCAGATGCGGTGGAAGGAATCGCGGTCGGTGGCGGTTAGCCAAGCAGGGTCGATGGCAGCCTCATCCAAAGCTTTGCTGAGGCGTGCGGCGTAGCCGCCGAACCGGGGCAGCGCAGCGGCCAGTCGGACTTCCAGTTCGTTGAGGGCTGCCTGGGCCTGCATGAGGGTGTGGTGTGTCGCCTCATCCGTCCCGGTATTTGGCCGGTGTCCGGCTGATAGCGACTCAAGTTGAAGCTTGCCGCAGGCGGCGACAACGTCTGCGTTGAGTGATGCAAAGTCCGCCAGCACTCCGGTGACCACTGCCTGCCCGCCAGTGCTCTTCAGCTCCTCGGCCAGTAACCGCTCGTTTTCAGTCCTGCCGGCCACGGTCAGGGACCAGCCCCTCGCACCTCCGAAGGAGGAGCTTACGGCCCACCCGTAGGCGCCTGCATCGATCAGGAGACGTTCGACGTCGTCGGGATCCTGCCCAAACCGCAGTGCAGTTGACCCGGTGCCAGCGAACCCGAGCAGCCTCACGGCGTGGAGGGTGAGCAGCATGCACGCCTGCCCGCCCATCAGGGAGCTGCTCCGCCGTGTGCCGGTCCTTGGTGGACGGTTCCCCGGGTTCCGTCCACCTCGAGCGTCGTTCCGGTCCGGATCCGGGTGAGGGCATCGGCTACGCCCAGAACGGCGGGAATGCCGAACTCGCGGGCCACGATGGCGGCATGTGACAGCATCCCGCCCGTTTCTGTGATCACCGCGGAAGCCACCCCGAAGAGCGGTGTCCACGCCGGATCGGTGGTGCGGCAGACCAGGACGTCGCCTGGCCTCACCGCGGAGAACTCATCGATGCTGCGAACCGTGCGTGCAATCCCGCGGACGGTACCGGGGCTGGCGCCTGTTCCCGTGAGAACGTCCCCGGCAGGGTCTGCACGTTCCGGTCCGGCCTGGGGTCTTGACTCGGGTTCCATGTCAGTCCGCCAAGCCCGCCGTGGGCCTGCCTGAGAGCCGGTCAAGTCTCTGCTGGGCGGCCTGCGCGGAGCGGAGGCCAAGGCTGTGGGAAATCTGCGGCCACGTCAGCCCCGCCTCCCGCGCCAGGAACAGGAGCGCGGTTTCCAGCCCATCCATCTCCGCCCGCGCGGCGGAAATGAGGGCCAGTCCTGCCTGCACGTCCAGGGCCTCCGCTGGCGCTCCATGCCCGCTGCCGTTGGCCCGCCACAGGACGTGCCGAATGAGGTCGCTCGCGGAAGGTGGTTGCTGCTCGTGCAGCCAGGGCCGGTGGGGCAGTTCGGACGCGCCCCTGTCCAGCAACAACCGCGTCGCCTGGTCCTGTTGAGCAGCTGCGGCGCCGTCGCTGTTACTGCTGCCTGCCTCGGCCCCGTTTATGTCCGCCCCGCCGCGCCGTGCCCTTGGCTCCTTCATAACGCCCAGCCTTGTCCATCAACATTTTGTTGTCAACACTATGTTGATGCGATGCCGGGGGAAGGTTTCCTGCTTAACCAGCGAAAAACCCCGCGTTATCGTCGAAATCAACGACAACACGGGGTTTATCCCGAGCTTCCTATCAGAATCGAACTGATGACCTTTTCATTACGAGTGAAACGCTCTACCGACTGAGCTAAGGAAGCACCGCATGATCGGACCGGTTGAACCGGCTGGTTCATGCAAGAGTCAACTGTAATAGAGTCCCTGCGCCCGGGTCAAAATGGGCGCCGAGGCAGGCTCAGCAGACCGTGTTGTCGGCTGGAGCCTTGCCGTCCACGAGGTAGCTGTCCACGGCGTCGCCGATGCAGCTGTTGGACCGGCCGTAGGCCGTGTGTCCCTCACCTTTCCACGTCAGCAGGGAGGCGTTCCCCAGCTGCTTGCGCAGCGACGCGGCCCATTCCACCGGGGTGGCGGGGTCGCCCGTGGTTCCGATGACCACGATGGGGGACTCGCCGGAGTACTCCACCGGGGCAGGTGTCCGCACGCTCTGGTAAGGCCAGTCCACGCAGTTGGTGCCCCCGTACGCGAAGAAGTATCCCAGCGTCGGGGAGTCTGCCATCAGCCGCTGCTGCTCGGCACGCATGCCGGCCGTGTCCGAAACCATCGGGTAGTCCAGGCAGTTGATGGCGTTGAACGCGAACGTTGAGTTGGACGAGTACGTCCCGTTCGACGTGCGGTCCGCGCCGAGGTCGGCGAGCCGGAGCATCAGGCTCACGTCACCGGTCATAGCCGCATCCAGGGCCTGGGTCAGTGCTGGCCAGCTCGCGTCGTTGTACAGCGGCGTGATGAGTCCGCTGACAAACATATTGGCGTTCACGAGGCGCCCGTCCTTGGCCGTGCGCGGCGTCTGCTGGACCGCGGCAATGAGGTCGCGGATCTGCTGGACTCCGTCGTCCACGCTGCCGCTCAGGGGGCAGCCGTCTTCCTGCTGGCAGTCGGCCACGTAGGTCCTGATTGCCTTTTCGAAGGCCCGGGCCTGGCCGCTGGTCAGCTCCTCGTTGCTGATGGACGGATCGAGTGCACCGTCCAGGACCATGCGGCCCACGTTGTCGGGGAACAGCGAAGCGTACGTGGACCCGAGGAAGGTGCCGTAGGAGTAGCCCAGGTAGTTCAGCTTGTCGTCATTGACCACTGCGCGCAGGATGTCCAGGTCCTTGGCCGAACTGACGGTGTCGATGAGGCCCAGGGCCGGCCCTGTCTGCTCGGCGCACTGCGCGGCGATGGCCTTGTTGTCCGCCAGGGCTGCGGCCAGCCCGGCGTCGGTGTCGAGTGCGTACACCTTGGCGCGGGCAGCGTCCCGTTCAGCGTCCGTCATGCAGGTGACAGGGGAGGACCGCTTCACGCCCCGGGGATCGAAGCCCACCAGGTCGTAAGTGTCCCGCACGGGCTTGGAGAAGTGGGTGCCCGCGGCATCCTTGACGAAGTCGTAGCCCGACGCGCCCGGTCCACCCGGGTTGACCAGCAGGGTTCCGGTTTTTTTGCCTGTGCTCGCAGCCTTCAGGGCGGCAATCTGGATGGTCCCGCCGTCGGGCTTTGAATAGTCCAGCGGCACCGTCACCTTGGCGCACTGGAAGCCGTTCTCGCACGGCTCCCAGACGACCTCCTGCGAGTAGAACGAATCGAGCCCTTCCGGCGCAGTGGCAACGATCGACGGATCCGCCTTGGCTGTCGCAGTGCCCTGCTCCTGCTTTCCGCTGCCAAGGAGGGTGCACGAGGCCAGCACCATGGCCAGGACCAGGGCGCCGGCGGCCCGCAGTCCAGTCCCCAGGGATCGGCGGCGTACGGGCAGGGGGCGAGCAGTCATCGAGAGGTCTCCTTGTAAGGGGCTAGATCAGGCTGGCTGCCATGGACTCAATAGTCAACAGCGGGGCAACGTTGGTGGTGGTGATGCGTTGTCGGGCTTTATTGATTGCATCCATGCGGGCGAGGGTGGTTTCCGGGGTGGACCGGGAGGCGAATTCCTCCAGTTCACCCCTAAGCTCAACGTTCACCAGCTCCACGGCATTCCCGAGCTGGATAATCAGTACGTCACGGTAGAAGGACAGCAGGTCCGTCAGCGTCCGGTCCAGGGAATCGGTGATGGAGCGTTTGGCCCGCCGCTTCTGGTCGTCTTCGAGCTGTTTGACCTGGCTTCGCATGGCCGGTGGCAGCGTCCCTGATTCGGGCGCGCCCAGCGTTGCGAGCAGTGCCACCTTCTCGGCGGCGTCCCGCTCGTCGTTGGAACTGTTGGCCTCGGCCGTGGCGATCTTCACCAGCTTTTCCGCCATCATGACGGCGGCCGTGACGCCGCGCAGGCCCAGCGGGAACTTCACGGTTTCCAGCCGGCGCTCCCGGGCCTCCGGGTCCCGGGCCAGCCGGCGGGCGATCCCCACATGGCTTTGCGCAGCCCGTGCTGCCCGTTCGGCGAGTGCCGGGTCCACGCCGTCGCGCTTGACCAGCAGGGCCGCCACGTCGGCAGCAGGAGGCAGCCGGAGCGCCACGGCGCGGCAACGCGAGCGGATGGTCACCAGCACGTCCGCCGGCGATGGCGCGCACAGCATCCAGATAGTGCGCGGCGTGGGCTCTTCGATGGCTTTCAACAGCACGTTCGTGGTGCGTTCTGCCATCCGGTCCGCGTCCTCCACCACGATGATCCGCCACCGGCCGGACGATGGCCTGTTTCCCGCCGTGGACACCAGTTCCCGTGCCTCGTCAATGGTGATGGTCACTTTTTCGGTGCGGACGAAGGTCACGTCGGAGTGTGTCTCGCCCAGGATGGTCAGGCACGCTGGACAGGTTCCGCAGCCACGGCGGGTCACGTCCTCCTGGTCGCAGTTCAGTGCCGCCGCGAACGCCTTGGCGGCGTTGGAACGCCCCGAGCCCGGCGGGCCGGTGAACAGCCAGGCATGCGTCAGCCCCTCACCGAGGGAAGCCTGCCGGAGCTGTTCGACGACGGCGGGCTGGCCCTGGAGGTCGTCCCAGACCGTCATGCCGCACCTTTGCCGGATGACGCAAGCAGGGCGTCCACCCGGGCCAGGATTTGTGCGGCCAGCTCGGCAACGGCAAGGTGGGCTGGCAGGACAAGGTAGGCCTCCGGGCGGGCCGCCGCGAGCTGGAGGAACGCCTCCCGGATCAGGGCATGGAATTCATCGGCCTCGGATTCCAGCCGGTCCTCCGCGGCGTCCCCGGCGGTGCGGCGGCGGCGGCCATCGGCCGGGTCCACATCCAGCAGCACCGTCAGGTCCGGCTGAAGGCCGTCGGTGGCCCATTCGTTGAGTGTGCGGACCGCTTCGGTGCCAAGGTCACGGCCGGCACCCTGGTACGCCACCGAGGAATCGATGTAGCGGTCGGTGAGGACGATGTCGCCGCGGTCCAGTGCGGGACGGATGACCTGGCCGGCGTGGGCTGCGCGTGAAGCCGCGAAGATGAGCGCCTCGGTGTGGGCGTCGATGTGGCCGTGGCCGTGGTCCAGCACCAGGGAACGGAGCTTTTCGCCGATGGGGGTGCCGCCGGGCTCCCGGGTCCGCAGCACTTTCAGGCCGCGGGATTCCAGGGCTTCGGCCAGTCTGGCCGCCTGCGTGGACTTGCCCGCGCCGTCGCCGCCTTCAAACGCAATAAAAAGCCCGGGGCTTTGGATAGTCACTTAACAAGCCTACCGATCCCCGCCGACATTCACCGACCGGACGCCTCCCTGCTGCTTCCCCAGCGGACGTAACGGCTTTCTGGCGGGGCGGCGCTCCAAAGTACGCTTGCCCCATGAGCCTCACCGAACAGCATGCCGCGTCCCTTTCAGCCGAGACGGTGGTTGTCGCCGCCGGCCGGCCGGCACGGGAGCGGGACGAACCGGTGAACCCGCCCATCGTGCTGTCGTCGACCTACTTCGGTACCGGACCGCTGGCCGACGGCGACCGCGGCTACGGCAGGTACGCCAACCCCACCTGGGACCCGTTTGAAGAGGCCCTGGCCCAGCTTGAAGGGTCCCACCTGCCGGGCCTGCTGTATGCGTCCGGACTCGCGGCCGTCAGTTCCGCGTTGTCCCTGGTGCCTGCCGGCGGTGTCCTGGTGATGCCGTCGCACAGCTACTCGGGATCCCTGGTGATGGCCGCTGAGCTTGCCCAGAAGGGATTCCTCGAACTCCGGACCGTGGACATCGCAGACACGGCAGCGGTACTGGAACAGATCGCCCCGAAGGGTCCCGACGCCCGGCCGGCAAGCATGCTGTGGCTGGAAAGCCCCACCAACCCCATGCTGGGCATCGCGGACATTCCCGTCCTCGCCGAGGCCGCACACCGTGCCGGGGCGATCGTCGTCACCGACAACACGTTCTCCACGCCTTTGGTCCAGCAGCCGCTGTCCCTGGGTTCCGACGTCGTCCTGCACTCCGTGACCAAGTACCTCGCCGGGCACTCCGACGTGGTCCTGGGCGCCCTGGTGACACCAAACCCGGACATCCGTGCGGCACTGCTGCACCACCGCACCATCCACGGGGCAATTGCCGGGCCGTTCGAAGCCTGGCTTGCCCTGCGCGGCCTGCGCACCCTGGCCCTGCGCATCGAACGCTCCCAGGAATCGGCGGCGGTCCTTGCCGGCCGGCTGGGCGCGCACCCGCGGATCGAAAGCATCCACTTCCCCGGGCTTGGTAGTGATCCAGGGCATGAACGGGCGAAGGCACAGATGAAGGGCTTCGGATCGATTGTCTGCATCCGGATTGCGCCGGTGGGGGACCTTGACGGCGCCGACGCCGCGGACAAGCTGGTCCGCGCGCTGCATTTATGGCTGCCTGCCACGTCCCTGGGCGGCGTGGAGTCCCTGATCGAACGGCGCCGCCGCCACGCAGCCGAACCGGTAAGCGTTCCGGAGAACCTGGTCCGCCTCAGCGTGGGAATCGAAAATGTCGAGGACCTCTGGGCCGATTTGAAGCAGGCGCTCGACTCGCTGGAAGGCTAGGCTGGGATGGTGGACGGTCAACTGATGATTTTTTATGTGGAGCGGGCAGTATTTTTTGTCCTTGCCGTGGTGGCCCTGGGGCTTGAACTCTGGGCCCTGGTTGACTGCGCACGCCACCGGGCGAACGCTTTTGAAGCCACGGGCAAGCGGACCAAGACCTTCTGGCTGGCCCTTACCGGCGGTGCCACCCTTGTGGGCGTCATCTCGCTCTTCGGCAGCGGCGGCGGCCTCTTCGGCACCCTGGGCCTCTTCGGCTTGGCAGCCGTGGTGGCAGCTTCGGTCTACCTCGCCGATGTGCGCCCGGCCGTGAAAGACGCCGGGCGCGGCGGCAGCCGCAACACGGGCCCCTACGGCCCCTGGTGACCTAAGCCGACGGCGCCACAGCCTCCCAGCCCACCGTCAGTTCACCCAGGCGCCACCGTGAGGGGCCGTCCTGGACCGGCCAGCCGCCGTCGAGCAGTGCCTTGCACATGGCGTGCCAGCGCTGCCGGTTTCCAAACGACGCCAGCGGCGCCGACTCCAACCACGCCCGGTCCATCGCCGCCATCAGGCCGTGGACGCGTTCGCCCGGCACATTCCGGTGGATCAGCGCCTTGGGCAGCCGCTCCGCTACCTCCGACGGCAGCGCAAAACTTCCGAACCGCATTGACAGGCTCAAGGACAGCGGCCGCTCACTGTCCAGGGCAATCCACGTCACACGCCGGCCGATCTCGTCGCAGGTCCCGTCGATGAACAGGCCGCCGGGGGAGAGCCGGCCCTGGACCAGCCGCCAGATTCCCTCCACATCCGCTTCCTCGTACTGGCGCAGCACATTGAAGGCGCGGACCAGGACGGGACGCCCGGGCATGGGCAGTTCGAAGCCGCCCACCTGGAAGCTCAGGCCGGGCTGTTCCAGCGCCTTAGCCAGGCGGACCCGCTCGGGCTCGATCTCGATCCCGCACACGCGGACGTCCGGCCGGACAGTGCGCAGGCGCTCAAAAAGTTCGACGGCGGTGGCTGGCGTTGCGCCGTAGCCCAGGTCGACCACCAGGGGATCCGCCGCCCTGCGCAGGCGCCACGCCTGCGGGCCGGTCAACCACCGGTCCACGCGCCGCATGCGGTTGGGGTTGGTGGTGCCGCGGGTGATGTTCCCCACCGGTTTGGCGGCCCTGCTCCTGCCGGACATCTGCGGGGCGGCCACCCGTTCAGCTTTTTGAACCACCGCCCAACCCTATCCAACGTGACCCCTCAAACGTGACCCCGCGCTGTAACGCTGGGCGGGCGGCAGCGGCGCTCGGCTAGGATGAAAATCATGACTTACAAGCTGATTCTGCTGCGCCACGGCCACAGCGAATGGAACGCCAAGAACCTGTTCACCGGCTGGGTGGACGTTGACCTCAACGACCAGGGCCGCGAGGAAGCAGCACGCGGCGGCGAGCTCCTGGTTGAGAACGACCTTCTCCCGGATGTCCTCTACACCTCGCTCCTGAAGCGGGCCATCAACACGGCCAACATTTCCCTGGACAAGGCCGACCGCGGCTGGATCCCGGTCAAGCGGGACTGGCGCCTGAACGAGCGCCACTACGGCGCCTTGCAGGGCAAGGACAAAGCGCAGACCCTGGCCGAATACGGCGAAGAGCAGTTCATGGAATGGCGCCGGTCCTACGACACCCCGCCGCCGCCCCTGGACGACAGCAACGAATTCTCCCAGGCCCACGACCCCCGTTACGCGGACCTCGGCGACGCACTGCCCCGCACTGAGTGCCTCAAGGATGTCCTGGTCCGCCTGCTTCCTTACTGGGAATCGGACATCAAGGACGACCTCAAGGCCGGTAAGACCGTCCTTGTCACGGCCCACGGCAACTCGCTGCGCGCCCTGGTCAAGCACCTGGACGGCATCAGCGACGACGCCATCGCCAGCCTGAACATCCCCACCGGCATCCCGCTGGTCTACGACCTGGACGAGGACTTCCAGCCGGTCAAGCCGGGCGGCACGTACTTGGATCCCGACGCCGCTGCCGAGGCCATCCTGGCCGTAGCCAACCAGGGCAAGAAGTAAGTTAACTCAGCGAATTACGACGGCGGGCCGGTCACCCCAGGTGACCGGCCCGCCGTCGTTGTAAGTGTCAGAAACTCAGCTGTCAGCTGTGTTCGGTGCCGTTCGGCTGCCAGGCACCGGTGACGAGGTAGGTGACCTTCTGGGCCACCGAAACGCCGTGGTCCGCGAAACGCTCAAAGTACCGGCTCGCGAGGGCCACGTCCACGGTGGTGGCGGGGGATTCCTGCCAGTCCGGGCTGGCGATCGCCTTGAACACGCTCAGGTGCAGGTCGTTGATCTCGCTGTTTGCCTTCAGGATGTCGCGGGCCACTTCGAGGTTGCGGGTTTCGAGCAACACCGTCAGCTTCGCTGCGATCAGCTGGTCCAGATCGGCCAGCTGCTTGAAGGTATCGGTCATGGAGGCCGGGATCACGGTGGAGGGGAACCGCAGCCGCGCCAGCTGTGCGATGTGGCGGGCGAGGTCGCCCATCCGCTCCAGGGACGCGCTCATGCGCAGCGAGCCCACCAGCATGCGAAGGTCGCTGGCCACCGGCCCCTGCAGGGCCAGGATGTCGATGGCACGCTCGTCGAGGCTGTTCTGGAGGAAATCGATGCGGGCGTCGGCTGCGATCACGTCCTGGGCCAAATCCACGTCTGCCACCTGGAAGGACGTTGTGGCCTTTCCGATCGCTTCGCTGACCAGCTGTGAGATCTCCACCAGCTGCTCGCCGACCTGGGCCAGTTCTTCCTGAAAAACCTTACGCACGTTGGCGTCCTTTCCTTGGAACCCCCGCCGGCGCTGTCCGCCGGCGGCAGTTCGTGTCGCCGTTCGGCAGTCCAACTCCATACTCTGCCAGCGGCCGGTGAACGGTTGGCGGTCGGCAGGTGAACGTTAGTTGAACCGTCCCCGCGGGTGGGCCTGATGCGGCAAAACCGCGTTTCCCACAGCATAAGCTGGGAACGTGGATCCTATGCTCATCGGTGTCATCGCAGGCCTCATCGGCCTGTCGTTCGGCGCCTTCGGCGTGCTTGCGTTCAGGGTCAGCGAAAGGCAGCGCCAGCTGGTGGATGTCGACGTCGAGGAACTCGCCCTGCCGGCGGGCGCCGCCGAGGTGCTGGCTGTCGTCGGTCGCGCCTTCGTGGTGGTGGACGCCGTCGACGGCGTGGTGCGGGCCAGCCCGGCCGCCTACGCCTATGGCCTGGTCCGGGGCCACACGGTGGTCCACAAGCAGCTGCTGGACATGACGGCGGGTGTTCGCCGCGACGGCGTGATCATCGAGAAGCAGCTGGAGCTGCCCCGTGGCCCGCTCGGCCAGGGGACCATCATTGTGCAGGTGCGTGCGGCCATGCTCGGTGAGGAATACATCCTCCTGCTGGCCGACGACCGGACGGAAATCACCCGGACCGAAGAGATCCGCAACGATTTCGTGGCCAACGTTTCCCATGAACTGAAGACCCCGGTGGGGGCCATCTCCCTCCTCGCCGAGGCGCTTGAGTCCTCGGCCGACGACGAACAGGCCGTCCGCCGGTTCGCCAAGCGCATGCATAAGGAGTCCGGCCGCCTGGCGGCACTGGTCCAGGACATCATTGAACTCTCACGCCTGCAGGGGGCCAGCGTGGCCCAGCAGGGACGGCCTGTGGACATCAACGCTGTGATCAGCGAGGCCGTTGACCGGTCCCAGCTGCCCGCCGAGAGCAAAAACATCACGATCGTTGTGGGCGGACACGCGGACGGAATGGTCTACGGCGACCCCGACCTGCTCGTCACGGCACTGCGCAACCTCATAGACAATGCCATCCGGTATTCGCCGGAGAACACCCGGGTGGGCGTGGGCGTCCGTGCCAAGGAAGGGCTGATCGCGGTATCGGTCACCGACCAGGGCGAAGGACTGTCCCCTGAAGACCAGGAACGCGTATTTGAGCGTTTCTACCGGGTGGACGCCGCCCGCTCGCGCCACACCGGCGGAACGGGCCTCGGGCTGAGCATCGTCAAGCATGTCGTCTCAAACCACGGCGGCGAGGTGACCCTGTGGTCCCAGCCCGGCCAAGGCTCGACTTTCACCCTGCGGCTGCCGGAAATGGAGGGCCCCGACGTCGAGGAAGAACCTGCCGCCGGCCCGAAGTCCGCACCGCCCAAGCACCACGCCGCCCGTCAATCCCACGAATCCCGCGCCGCCGGCGCACACGAACAAGGAGCTAGCGCTTGAGCAGGATCTTGATAGTTGAGGACGAGGAGTCGTTCAGCGATCCGCTGTCCTATTTGCTGGGCAAGGAAGGGTTCGAAGTGGAGGTGGTGGACAACGGACTTGACGCCATCACCGAGTTCGACCGCAACGGTGCCGACCTCGTCCTGCTGGACCTGCAGCTCCCGGGCCTGTCCGGAACCGAAGTGTGCCGCCAGCTCCGGCAGCGGTCCGGCGTTCCGGTCATCATGCTGACCGCCAAGGATTCCGAGATCGACAAAGTGGTGGGCCTGGAACTCGGCGCCGACGACTACGTGACCAAGCCGTATTCCTCGCGCGAACTGGTGGCCAGGGTGCGGGCTGTGCTCCGCCGCCAGGGTGAGCCGGAAGAACTGATCTCAGCCACGGTGCAGGCCGGACCTGTCCGGATGGACATCGAGCGGCATGTGGTGAGCGTGGGAGGCGAGCAGGTGCTGCTGCCGCTAAAGGAATTTGAACTGCTGGAGATGCTGCTCCGGAACTCGGGGCGGGTGCTGACGCGTGGCCAGCTCATCGACAGGGTGTGGGGATCCGACTATGTAGGCGACACCAAGACCCTTGATGTCCACGTCAAGCGGCTGCGGAGCAAGATCGAGCCGGACCCGTCGGCGCCCCGGTTCCTGGTTACGGTGCGGGGGCTCGGCTACAAGTTCGAACCCTAGGCAGCGGCCGGCAGGACCGGGCGCCAAACCCGCAACGCAGAAGGAGGGGCTCCCCGCGGGGAGCCCCTCCTTCTGCGTTGCGTCCGGACCGCTAAGGCGCCTAGTGGGCTGCGGCGGCAGAGGACGTCGACGGCGAAGGCGTCGGCGAGCTCGTCCCGGTCGGCTCTGCGCCGGCCGGTACATACTCCTTGTACTCTTCCAGGGTTGCGTCCAGAACCGGAACGTCAATGGTCTTGTTCAGGTTGGTGCCGTTTTCGGTGATCTTGACCGGTACCAGCGAGCCGGCAATGCCGCCGCTGGTGCTGAGGATCGCTTCGTCGGTGGAGTCGTTGAGCAGCGTGTAGGAGTTTGCCTTCACGGAGACCTGCGTCTGGGAGCCTTCGGCGCCGTTGACAGTCAGCTTGACGTCCTGTGACGAGGAGTTGTAGACGGCGCCGAGCAGGCGGCCCGGCTTGTCCTCGCCGGCAGAAACAATCATGAAGTTGCGCAGCTGCAGGGGGCCCAGGTCCGCGCGGATGCCATCCGATGCGGAGTACTGGTGAGAAGTCTGCTGGGGGGTGATGTAGCCGCAGCCGGTCACCGTCACCAGGCCGAGGCCCAGGGCAGCTGCCGCCAATGCCAGTTTGCCGCGCTGGGCCCGGTTCATCGCAGTGAAACGCACGTCACGTACTCCTCAAGAGTCTTGGAACATTATTCAGCCCATAGCCTATCCGCAAACCAGCCCAAACGCGGATTCCGGGCGGTCACATTGCCCTTGGCAGGGCCTCGCCGATGCACTATTATCTGCATCCGTCAAGGGGTCAAAGGGGGTCGATTCTGCCCATTTTCCGCGTATTCATGCGGTTCCGGGGCCCTTTCGCGGCCAGTCATATGCCCGAATCGTGATAAACTGGTCTGCGGGAAAGGGGAATGTCCACATGGTATTTGAGGTCGGCGAGACAGTAGTTTACCCTCACCACGGTGCTGCAAAAATTGAAGAAATCAAGATGCGCACCGTCAAGGGCGAAGAGAAAATGTATCTCAAGCTCAAGGTGGCTCAGGGTGATCTGACCATTGAAGTTCCAGCAGAAAACGTTGACCTTGTTGGGGTCCGCGACGTAGTGGGCAAAGAAGGCTTGGAGCACGTATTCGATGTGCTCCGTGCCGAGTTCACTGAAGAGCCCACCAACTGGTCACGCAGATACAAGGCAAATCTGGAGAAGCTTGCTTCCGGTGACGTCATCAAGGTAGCAGAGGTCGTCCGCGACCTGTGGCGCCGCGATCACGACCGGGGCCTTTCCGCAGGTGAGAAGCGCATGCTGGCCAAGGCCCGGCAGATTCTGATTTCAGAGTTGGCGCTGGCTGAAAAGACCGACGAAGAGAAGGCTGCCAGTGTTCTCGACGAGGTCCTGGCTTCCTAAGAATTGAACCCCGGCGGCACGAAAGTGCCGGCGGGGTTTCTTTTTGCCCGGATACAGGTCCGGGCACGGCACCCTGCGTGGACGTAGGCTAGTCCGCATGAGTGAAACACCCACCCGCCTTGTCACCGCAGTGATCCTGGTGGCCGCCGGCTCTGGCCAGCGGCTTGGCTACGGCATGCCCAAAGCGGCGGTACCGCTGGGCGGCGAACCCCTCCTGACCCATGCCCTGCGCGGCATCGTCGCGTCCGGAATCAGCAGCCAGGTCTGCGTGGCCCTGCCGGCAGGAGACGACGGCCTGCGCCGGCTTTGCGAGGACTTCCGGGAGGAACTGGCCGACGGCGGCCCCATCCTGACCATCGTCGACGGCGGCGCCACCCGGGCTGACTCCGTGCGGGCCGGCATCGCCGCCCTGATGGACGGCATTGAGGCGGTGCTGGTGCACGACGCCGCGCGTGCCCTCACTCCCGAATCCGTCTTCCACCGCGTCGCCGACGCGCTGGCTGCAGGCGCCGCAGCGGTGATCCCCGCCGTCGCAGTGGTGGACACCGTCAAAACGGTCGCCGCGACCACGGGGACGGACAGTGCCCTGGCGCCGGAGATCGTCACCGGGACCGCGCCGCGGGAGGAACTCCGTGCGGTGCAGACGCCGCAGGGCTTCCACCTCAGCACCCTCCTGAAGGCGCACGAGGCCGCCCAGGCCCTGGACGCGAAGCAGTCGGCGGCTGTCACCGACGACGCCATGCTCGTGGAAATGCTTGGTACGCCGGTATTTGCGGTCCGCGGCTCCACGCAATCGCTGAAAATCACGACGCCCCTGGACCTGATCCTCGCCGAGGGGCTCCTGGAAGGGCCGCTGGGCGCCCGCTGGGTGGAGGGCTGACCATGGGACCGGACAACATGATCCTGCCGCGCACGGGTATCGGCGTGGACGTCCACGCCTTCGCCGCCGCAGACAAGCCCCGCCCGTTGTGGCTGGGAGGGCTCCATTGGGAGGGTGAGCGTGGCCTGGCCGGCCACTCCGATGCGGACCCCGTGGCGCACGCCGCGGCAGACGCCCTGTTCTCCGCGGCCGGGGTCGGCGACCTTGGAACACACTTCGGCACCGACCGGCCCGAATTCGCAGGCGCCTCCGGTGCCACCCTCCTGGCGGAGGCGGCGCGGATCGTGCGGGCTGCCGGATTCGAGATCGGCAACGTGGCCGTGCAGTTTGTGGGCAACCGGCCCAAGTTCGGGCCGCGGCGGGAAGAATCCCAGCGCGTCCTCAGCGAGGCCGCCGGCGCCCCGGTCAGCGTCACCGCCACCACCAGCGACGGTCTGGGCTTCACCGGCAGGGGCGAGGGTATCTCCGCCGTGGCCACCGCACTGGTGTATCCCGCAGCCAACGTGCGCTCTTCGGCTAATCTGGAGCGGTGACCCTGCGCTTTTACGACACAGCATCCGCCGAAGTCCGAGACTTCGTCCCCCTCCAAGCGGGCAAGGCGAGCCTCTACTACTGCGGCGCTACCGTCCAGGGGATGCCCCATGTGGGACACATCCGCTCCGCCATTGCGTTTGACCAGCTCACCCGCTGGCTGACGTACCGGGGATACCGCGTCACTGTGGTCCGGAACGTCACGGATATCGATGACAAGATCCTCGCAAAATCTGAAGCGTCCTTCGCCCCCGGGTTCCGGCCCGAACCGGGGGAGGTCCGTGAGGAAGAGTGGTGGGCCCTGGCGTACCGCTACGAACAGGAGTTCCTGAAGGCCTACGACACCCTTGGCGTCTCCAGGCCCACGTATGAGCCCCGCGCTACCGGACATATCCCCGAAATGCATGCCCTCATCCAGCAGCTGATCGACCGTGGCCACGCGTATCCGGCCCTGGACGACTCCGGCGACGTCTACTTCGACGTACGGTCGTGGGACAAATACGGGTCATTAACGCGCCAGAACATCGACGACATGCAGGGCGCCCAGGACGCGGATCCGCGGGGCAAGAAGGATGCCCGGGACTTCGCGCTGTGGAAGGGCTCCAAAGAGGGGGAGCCGACGACGGCGAGCTGGGCCTCGCCGTGGGGCGCCGGCCGTCCGGGCTGGCACCTGGAGTGCTCCGCCATGGTCACCAAGTACCTCGGCACCGAGTTCGATATCCACGGCGGCGGGCTGGACCTGCGCTTCCCGCACCACGAGAACGAGATGGCCCAGTCCCAGGCGGCCGGCCACGGCTTCGCGAACTTCTGGATGCACAACGGCATGGTCACCTACCAGGGCGAAAAGATGTCCAAGTCCATCGGCAACACGGTCAGCCCCGCCGAGATGCTCGAACTGGCACCCCCGCGCGTGGTCCGGTATTACCTGGGCCAGGCGCACTACCGCTCCATACTGGACTACCGCCCCACTTCGCTGGAGGAGGCTGCTGCCGCAGTCGAACGCATAGACGGGTTCATGGCCAAGGCCGCCGCCCGCCTGGGCACCGGCTTCGGCTTCGTCGCAGGCAATTTCGGCCCGTCCACCGAGTCGGTCCAGGCCTTCTCGGACGCCATGGACGACGACCTCAACGTCCCGCGCGCGTTGGCTGCCCTGCACGAGACCGTGCGGGCCGGCAACACCGCCCTTGCCGAGGGTGATGACGAAGCCGCGGGGCATGCCAGGAACGCGGTCATGATCATGACCGAGGCCCTGGGGCTCGACGCCGTCGCAAGCTCCGATACCGCGAACACCAGGGAGGCGGCGGCGCTGGGCGTGCTCGTTGAGGCCCAGCTCGTGGCCCGCGCCGAGGCCCGTGCAGCCAAAGACTGGGCCGCGTCGGACGCCATCCGGGACACACTTAAGGCCGCCGGCGTCGCCGTCGAGGACGGAGCTGAAGGGGCCACCTGGAGCCTGCAGCGGGACTGAACCGGCGATTTAACTTGATTCAGTAGACTGGTAAGCAGACTCAGTCAAACAATCAAGGGTGGAACACAATGGCCAACAATGGTCGCCGATCGGTTAAAGCGAAGAAGGGCCCAACCATCGGAACCGGTGGTCATGGCCGTAAGGCTCTTGAAGGCAAGGGTCCCACACCCAAGGCGGAGGACCGCCCGTACCACAAGGCGCACAAGAGCAAGCAGCTGGCCGAACGGTCTGCTGCCAAGCGCGGCACGGGCGCCCGCAGCGCCGGAGCCGCACGCACCGGCCCCAAGGGACGGGCAACCGAAGAGGTCGTCACCGGCCGCAACTCCGTGGTTGAGGCCCTGCGCGCGGGCATCCCCGCCAAGGCACTGCACATCGCCATCCGGATCGAAATGGATGACCGGGTCAAGGAGTCGCTGAAGATCGCTGCCGAGCGCGGCATCCCGCTGCTCGAGACCGGCAAGCCCGAGCTGGACCGCATGACCGACGACGCCGTCCACCAGGGCCTGGTCCTGCAGATCCCGCCCTACGAATACCAGGACGCCTATGACCTGGCCGAGGAAACCGTCGACCGGTGGAAGAAGGGCCACGTGTCCAACGCTCCGCTGTTCGTTGCGCTGGACGGCATCACCGACCCCCGCAACCTTGGCGCGATCATCCGTTCCGTCTCGGCCTTCAGCGGCCACGGCGTCATCGTCCCGGAACGCCGCTCCGTGGGCGTCACGGCCTCGGCCTGGAAGACCAGCGCCGGCGCGGCCGTACGCGTTCCGGTGGCACGCGCCGCCAACCTGAACAGCGCCCTGAAGCAGTTCAAGAACATGGGCATCTTTGTCCTCGGGCTCGACGGCGACGGCGACGTTTCGCTGCCGGACCTTACGCTCGCCACCGAACCCGTATGCATTGTGGTCGGGTCCGAAGGCAAGGGCCTCAGCCGCCTGGTCCGGGAAAACTGCGACCAGATTGTCTCCATCCCGATTGACTCCGCCATGGAATCGCTGAACGCCTCCATGGCAGTTGGCATCTCGCTCTACGAGGTCTCCAGGCAGCGCGCCACAAAGTAGAAGCGCGGGGCGCGGGTGAAGGGTGGCGGCTGGCTTTGCGGGCGGCGTCACATAACCGGAAGCACTGGTGTTTTCACGCCGGCGGCTAATATTTAGGTGATGGTCATGCCGCTTTTCGACACTGCTTCCACCATGGACGCCTCCACGGCGCTTCCACTCGGTGTCAGCGTTCCGCGCCCCGATTCCGGGGGCGGACACGCTTCGCAGTCCCGCGCGAACGTTGCCGTGTACGCGCCGGGCGTGGCCAGCCTGGAGATCGCCTACAAGGCGCCGGGCGGCGAATGGCAGCTGAAGGCGCTGCCCAACGTCACCCACGGCGTCCACCACGGAATCGTCGACGGTTTCCCTGTTGGCTCGAGGTATGGCTTCCGGCCGACGTCCAAAGAGGAATCGCTGCCACTGTCAGTGCCCACCCTTGACCTGGACGACGACGGCGGCCAGCCACTCTTGCTCGATCCCTACGGCCGCGCCGTGGACCAGCGGGAGGGGTTCCTGACGAACGTCAGGATGGCCGCCGATTTTGACTGGGGCAGCGACGCACGTCCGCGGACCCAGTGGCGCAACACGATCATTTACGAGGCACACGTCCGTGGCCAGAGCATGCTGCATCCGGACGTTCCTGAGGAACTTCGCGGCACGTACGCCGGCATGGCGCACCCGGCCATCATCGAGCACCTCAAGAGCCTGGGCATTACGTCCCTCCAGCTGCTTCCGGTGCATTTCCACCTGGACGAACCCCACTTACAGAACCTTGGCCTGACCAACTACTGGGGCTACAACACCGCCGCATTCTTCGCGCCGCACCCCAGCTACGCCACCAAGACCGCGCAGGACGCGGGCCCGCAGGCCATCCAGGACGAATTCAAAGGCATGGTCAAGCTCCTCCATGCCGCCGGGATTGAAGTGATCCTGGACGTTGTCTACAACCACACCGCCGAAGGCGGACCTGACCGGCCTGCCCTCAGCTTCCGCGGCCTTGGCGAGGACAAGTATTACCGGACCGATGGCCATGGAAGGTACCTCGATACCACCGGCTGCGGCAACAGCCTGAATTTCGGCGAACCCAGGGTGGTGCAGCTGGTGCTGGACTCGCTCCGGTACTGGGTTGATGAATTCCACATCGACGGGTTCCGCTTCGACCTCGCCGTGACGCTCTGCCGGAACGCGGCCAACGAATTCGATCCCCGGCACCCCTTCCTTGTTGCCATCGCGGCGGACCCGGTGTTGTCGGACGTGAAGCTGATCGCCGAGCCCTGGGACGTGGGCTACGGCGGCTGGCAGACCGGGCGCTTCCCCGGCGGCTGGGTGGACTGGAACGACCACTTCCGCGACGGTGTGAGGTCGTTCTGGCTCTCCGACCGCGCCGCCATCGAAGGCGGCGGCCACGGCGGATCCGTGGCCAAGCTTGCGGACGCGCTGTCCGGTTCGGCCGGCCTCTTCGAAGGTTCCGGCCGCTCCAGGCTGGCCTCGCTCAATTTCGTTACATCGCACGACGGCTTCACGCTGGCCGACCTCGTCTCCTACGACCGCAAGCACAACGAGGCCAACGGCGAGCAGAACCGGGACGGCCACGGCGATAACCGCAGCTACAACCACGGCTTCGAGGGGCGGACCGAGGACGAAGCAATCCTGGCCGAGCGCGCCCAGTCCCGCCGCAATCTCATGGCCTCCCTGATGATCTCGATGGGCGTGCCCATGATCACCGCCGGGGATGAGCTGGCGCGGACCCAGCAGGGAAACAACAACGCCTACTGCCAGGACAACCAGCTCGCCTGGATCGACTGGACAAGGACACCCGAATCTCACGAGATGCTGCGGAGCACCAAGAGGTACGTTCGGCTCCGCAAGGAATTCCTCGCCAGCCAGCCCCACGATTTCCCGGTGCGGGACGAACAGTCCTACCTTTACTGGTTTGACGAGTCGGGTGAGCCGATGTCCATGGACCGCTGGAACGATCCCCAGCACCGGGTCATGCAACTTCTGCTCGGCTCCGACGACGGCACCCTGGCCGGCCTGGTGGTGGTCAACGGCAGTACCTCGGACGTGAAGATCACGTTGCCGCAGCTCACCAATGACGACGGAACGCCGCACCGCATGTTCGAGCTGAGGCTCACCACCTCGCCGCTGCATGAACTGCGCCAGGGCGGGATCGTCGCATCGGGGGAGACGGACCTCGTCGAGGCCAACTCGATCAACATCTACCGCACCTAAGCCTCCGGGGGACCATAAATGCGCAACCGCCCTGCTGTTGCCCTGGTGCTGTCCGTCCTGGTGGCGGTCGCCCTGTTTGCGTTCGGCTACACCGGACTGTTTGAACCGCTCACGGGAAATCCGACGCCGGGAGCCGCTTCGGGCGCAGCCACGGCCCCGTCGAGTGCTGGACCTGGCGAGGCCTCTGCCGTTGCGGAGAACCCGTCCGGACTGCCGGCAGTCCGCGAATCGGAACTGCCGGCGGACGCGCGCAAGACCCTGGCGCTGATCCGGGCAGGCGGTCCCTATCGGTACAGCCAGGACAACCAGACCTTTGGGAACCTGGAACGGATCCTGCCGCTGAAGGACAGGGGCTACTACCGGGAGTACACCGTTCCCACACCCGGTGAGTCGGACCGGGGAGCCCGCCGCATCGTCACAGGCTCCGCAGGCGAGAAGTACTACACGGCGGACCACTACGATTCATTCTCATTCATTGCAGAAGGCAGCTAAACAACCGATGAAGATCTACTCAGCCGACACCTGGACCCTGGAAGAACTGCAGGAGCAGGTCGCGGACGCGGGCCGACGCAGCCTGGTGGTACCGGCAGCAGACAGCAAAAAAGCGGTGCTCGAAACCTTCGGGGAAGTCCTGAACTTCCCCGAGCACTACGGAATCAACCTGGATGCCCTCAACGATTCGCTGCACGACTTTGCGGACACCATCACAGACGACGGCCACCTGCCCGTTACCGTTCTCTGGCAGGTGGCTGCGGCTTTCCGGGGGGACAGGGCGTTCGGCATCATCTGCGAGATCCTCCAGGACGCCGAAAGCTACGCCGGCAAGGACCTGAACGTCACAGCTGTGCTGCTCTGACCAACGTCGTCAACCGACTCCGGTGGTTCCACAAAGCAGCGCCGGATGTCAGTTATCCGGAAGCGTGCGTCAAAGCGACGAAGGAGCAGCACGCGGAGGATGACTGACACCCGGCGAATGTCTGGAAACGGCTCAGGCGTTGACGATCAGCCCCAGCTCCGCCTTGGAGGCCAGTGCCTCGTGCCGGGGCAGGACGCGGACGGTGTAGCCGAAGGATCCGGCCCGGTCGATCAGCAGGGACCCGCTGAACAGGTGGCGGCCGCCGCCGAGGTCCTCCTGTATCTGGAGTTCCATCACCGTGACGTCGGCAAGCGTGTCGTTTTCCTCGGCCCGTCCATAGGCCACCTCAACCGACACGTCCTCGGGGGACAGGATATGCAGGGCCACGTAGGCGTTGACCTGCAGGGTGTCGCCGATCTGCGGGTCTTCGGAGACACCGACGGAGTCGACGTGCTCCACATGGATCAGCGGCCACGCAGCGCGGACCTGCGCGGTCCAGGCAGCCAGCGCACGGGCCTGGGCATAGGAGTCCTGGACCGCCCGCCGGCCGGCCTCGGCCGCCGGGCGGTACAGGATGTTCACGTAGTCGCGGAGCATCCGGTCAGCCGAAACAGCCGGACCCAGGTGCGACAGCGTGTGCTTGATCATCGAGACCCAGTGCGTGGGCACCTTTTCGGTGCCCGATTCCGAGGGGCCGGCCGCGCCGGCGCTTTCGGAGACGGTGTTGCCGTAGAAACGCGGCGCCACCTGGGTTTCCAGCAGCTCGTAGAGGGCGGCGGCCTCGATGTCGTCGCGTTCCTCGGGGGACGCGCCGTTGTTGGCGGTGGGGATCGCCCAGCCGTTTTCGCCGTCGTACATCTCATCCCACCAGCCGTCCAGCACTGACAGGTTCAGCGAGCCGTTGATCGCGGCCTTCATCCCGGACGTGCCGCAGGCCTCCAGCGGCCGGAGGGGATTGTTGAGCCAGACGTCGCAGCCGGGGAAAAGCGTCCGGGCCATGGCAATGTCATAGTTCGGCAAGAACGCGATCCTGTGCCGGACCTCGGGATCGTCGGTGAAGCGGACCAGGTCCTGGATCATCTTCTTGCCGGCGTCGTCGGCGGGGTGGGACTTGCCCGCGATAACCAGCTGGATGGGGTGGTCCTTGTGCAGCAGCAGCGCCTTGAGCCGGGCCGGTTCGCGCAACATCAGCGTCAGCCGCTTGTACGTGGGGACGCGGCGTGCAAAGCCGATCGTCAGCACGTCCGGATCCAGCACGCTGTCCGTCCAGCCGAGCTCCGCGTCCGCGGCGCCACGCTTCTTCCAGGCAGCGCGGAGGCGCCGCCGGACATCCTCCACCAGCGCCGTACGCATCGCGCGTCGCAGCGCCCAGACATCGGCGTCGCTGACGTTGTACGCAAGGTCCCAGCGGCCGTTGGCCTCAGCCTCAGTGCCGAACTGCTCCCTCGCCAGCTTGGAAATCCGCCCGTCCACCCAGGTGGGCACGTGCACGCCGTTGGTCACCGACGTAATCGGCACCTCGGAATGGTCGAAGCCCGGCCAGAGGGCCGAGAACATGCCGCGGGAGACCTCACCGTGGAGTTTGGCCACACCGTTGGCACGCTGCGCGAGCCGGAGGCCCATCACTGCCATGTTGAAGACGGACGGATTGCCGTCCGCATAGTTCTCCCTACCCAGTTCAAGGATCCTGTCCACCGGGACCGCCGGAGCGAGGCCGGCCTGGAAGAAGTGCTGGATCTGCGAAATCTCGAACCGGTCGATGCCGGCCGGGACCGGCGTGTGCGTGGTGAAAACCGTGGAGGCACGGCCCGCCGCCAGGGCTTCGTCGAAGCTCAGGGCGTCGTCGCCGGCCATCAGCTCCTGGATGCGTTCGATACCCAGGAATCCCGCATGCCCCTCATTGGTGTGGAACACCTCGGGGGCGTCCCGGCCCGTGAGCCGCTGGTACGCACGCAGCGCCTTCACGCCGCCCATGCCCAGGAGCAACTCCTGCTGGAGCCGGTGGTCACCGCCGCCGCCGTACAGGCGGTCTGTGATCCCGCGGGCGGCGTCGTCATTGCCCGGAACGTTGGAGTCCAGGAGCAGGAGCGGAACACGTCCGACGTCGGCACGCCAGATGTGTGCCATGAGCCGGCGGCCGTTGGGGAGCGGCAGGGAGATCTGCAGGGGCCGGCCGTTGCCGTCACGCGACGGTTCGCGCAGCAGGGTCAGGGGGAGACCATCGGGGTCCAGCACCGGATACGTCTCCTGCTGCCAGGCATCCCGCGACAGCGACTGCTTGAAGTACCCCGCCTGGTAGAGCAGGCCCACGCCGATCAGCGGCACACCGAGGTCCGAAGCCGCCTTCAGGTGGTCGCCGGCCAGGATGCCAAGGCCCCCTGAGTACTGGGGCAGCACCTCGGTGATGCCGAACTCGGGCGAAAAGTAGGCAATGGAGGATGGGGCGCCGTCACCCAGGCTCTGGTACCAGCGCGGCTCTTCCAGGTACCGGTCCAGGTCCTGCTCGGCGGAACGGACGCGCTCCACCACTGCCTGGTCAGCTGCCAGGAGCTGGAACTCCTCACGGCTGACAAGGCCCAGGAAGCTCACCGGATCCTGGCCGCTCTCCTCCCAGACACGGGGGTTCAACGCCGCGAAAAGTTCGCGGGTGGGCCGGTGCCAGGACCAGCGCAGGTTGGTCGCCAACCGGGCCAGTGGCCTGATCGGTTCCGGGAGAACAGTTCGGACGGTAAATCTGCGGATTGCCTTCACCTGCGCCACACTAACCGACAACATGGGCGGCTGGAACCGCTTTAGCTTTCTTTTAGGTAAATGACAGATGCGGCCACGGAAAAGACGAATCACCGCGGCTAAAAAGTGCGCAGCCTTAGCAATCTCGGTGATTTCTCGCTAACGTCGAGGATGTGACGACTAAATCAGGAACCAGTGCAGCAGCAAAGCAAAAGCCGAAGGGCCGAATCACTGACGGTCTGCGGTTTGGCCGTTTTCCCATCACCGCGGTGCAGCCCGTCGTGGAGGGTGGAAAGTTTCCCGCCAAGGCGTTGCCGGGCGAGGGAATTGTGGTCGGAGCCACCGCATTCCGCGAAGGACATGACCAGCTCGGCGTCAGCGCCGTCCTCCTGGACCCCAAGGGAAAGGAACGCCAGCGCGTCAGGCTGGCCCCCGCGCGTGGGGAACGCGGACTGGGGACCGACCGCTGGGAAGGCATCATCACGCCGTCGGGCACGGGAAACTGGACCTTCCTCATTGAAGCCTGGCACGACCGCTACGGGACCTGGCACCACAACGCCGAAGTGAAGGTTGCCGCCGGGATCGACGTTGAGCTGATGCTGGCAGAAGGCTCAGCGCTGCTCTCGGACGCCGCCGCCGACTCCTCCCGGAACGCGTCGGACCGGCGCACCCTGCGACAGGCTGCTTCCATTTTGGCCAACACAGCCCTCACCGATGAAGAACGCCTCGCAGCCGGATTCGGCGCCGACGTCGCCGACGTAGTGCAGCGCCAGCCGATCCGTGAACTGGTTGCCGCCTCGGAGCAGTACCCGCTCTTTGTTGAACGCGACCTGGCAGGACGCGGCGCCTGGTACGAGTTCTTCCCCCGGTCCGAAGGGGCAGTGCGGGACCACTCCACGGGTGCCTGGACCTCGGGTAACTTCCGGACGGCAGCCAAGCGGCTGGACGCGGTGGCCGCCATGGGCTTCGATGTCCTCTACATGCCGCCGATCCACCCCATCGGCGTACAGCACCGCAAGGGACCCAACAACACCCTGATCGCCGGACCCCACGATCCCGGCTCGCCCTGGGCCATCGGCGCCAAGGAAGGCGGCCACGACGCCATCCACCCGGACCTGGGCACTTTCGAGGACTTCGACGCCTTCGTCGCCCGGGCGAACGAGCTCGGACTGGAAGTGGCCCTGGACCTGGCCCTCCAGGCGGCACCGGACCACCCCTGGGTGGAGACCAATCCGGAATGGTTTACCACCCGCGTTGACGGCAGTATCGCCTACGCGGAAAACCCGCCCAAAAAATACCAGGATATTTATCCGCTGAATTTCGACAATGATCCGGAGGGCCTCTCAAAGGAAATCCTCCGTATTGTCCTGTTGTGGGTCAGCCACGGCGTGCGGATTTTCCGCGTCGATAATCCGCACACCAAGCCCGTCTGGTTCTGGGAATGGCTCATTGCGCAGGTCAACAAAAAAGCCCCCGGTGTTGTGTTCCTCGCCGAGGCCTTCACCCGTCCGGCCATGATGCACGCGCTGGGCCGCGCCGGGTTCCAGCAGTCCTACACGTACTTCACGTGGCGGAACACCAAGAAGGAACTCGAAACCTACTTCCACGAAGTCAGCCACGAGTCCGCTGCCTTCTTCCGCCCCAACTTTTTCGTCAATACCCCGGACATCCTGACCGAGTACCTCCAGTTCGGCGGCCCGGCCGCTTTCAAGATCCGCGCCGCACTGGCTTCCACTGCCAGCCCGCTGTGGGGTGTCTACGCCGGCTACGAACTGTACGAACATGTGGCCCGCCCAGGAGCGGAAGAGTACATCGACAACGAAAAGTTCGAGTACAAGGCCCGCGACTGGGACGCTGCTGCCGAATCCGGCCGTACGCTGGCGCCCTACATCACCCGGCTTAACGGCATCCGGCACGAGCATCCGGCCCTGCAGGACCTGCAGAACCTGACGGTCCACCACAGCACGGACGACGCCACGGTGGTGTACTCCAAGCACAAGACCCTCCCGGACGGCACCAAGGACACCATCATCGTGGTCGTCAACGTAGACCCGCACGGCACCAGGGAAAGCACCGTCTCCCTTGACCTGGCCGCCCTGGAACTCGATCCGGAGGACCTGTCGGCCAACGGAGGCTTCACGGTGGATGACCTTATTTCCGGCGAAAGCTGGGAATGGGGCGAATACAACTACGTCCGCCTGGATTCGCACATCGAACCCGCCCACATCCTGAGTGTGAGGAGAATGCATCAGTGAGTTTCAACCCGCAAAGCTCCAGCCAGCATTTCACCCCGAAGAGCACGTTCGAACTGAACGCGCCAGGACTTCAGCATGACCCGCTGTGGTACCGGAAGGCCGTCTTCTATGAGGTGCTGGTCAGGGCCTTCGCGGATGCGAACGGCGACGGCTCCGGCGACTTCCACGGACTGATCGACAGGCTCGACTACCTGCAGTGGCTTGGCGTGGACTGCCTGTGGCTGCCGCCGTTCTTCCAGTCCCCGCTGCGTGATGGCGGGTACGACATCTCGGACTACAACTCCGTGCTGGACGAGTTCGGCACCATCAGCGACTTCAAGCGGCTCGTCGCGGAGGCGCATGCCCGCGGCGTCCGGGTCATCATCGACCTCCCGCTCAACCACACGTCGGACCAGCACCCGTGGTTCCAGGAATCACGCAAGGATCCCGACGGCCCGTTCGGCGACTTCTACGTCTGGAGCGATACCGACGAAAAGTACCAGGACGCGCGCATCATTTTTGTAGACACCGAGGAATCCAACTGGACCTTCGATCCCATCCGGCGGCAGTTCTTCTGGCACCGCTTCTTCAGCCACCAGCCGGACCTGAACTTCGAAAACCCCAAGGTCATCGACGCGCTCTTCGACGTCGTCCGGTTCTGGCTGGACCAGGGCATCGACGGGTTCCGGGCGGACGCCATTCCCTACCTCTTCGAAGAGGAAGGGACCAACTGCGAGAACCTCCCCGCCACGCACGATTTCCTGCGGAAGCTGCGGACCATGGTCGACGAGAGCTACCCCGGCCGGGTGATCATCGCCGAGGCGAACCAGCCGCCCAACGAGGTGGTGGAGTACTTCGGCACGGAGGAGGAGCCCGAATGCCACATGGCCTTCCACTTCCCCATCATGCCCCGCCTGTACTACGCGCTCCGCGACCAGAAGGCCGCGCCCATCATCGAGACCATGCACGACACCCCGGAGATCCCCGAGGGGGCCCAATGGGGTACCTTCCTGCGCAACCACGATGAACTGACCCTGGAAATGGTTACCGCGGATGAACGCGCCGCGATGCTCGGCTGGTACGCACCGGACCCGCGCATGCGGGCAAACATCGGTATCCGGCGCCGGCTGGCGCCGCTGCTGGACAACTCCAGGGCCGAGATCGAACTGATCAACGCGCTCCTGTTGTCCCTGCCGGGCAGCCCGTTCCTGTACTACGGCGACGAGATCGGCATGGGGGACAACATCTGGCTGGAGGACCGGGACGCGGTCCGCACGCCCATGCAGTGGAACCCGGACCGCAACGCCGGATTCTCCAACGCCGACCCCGGGAAACTGTACCTACCGGTGATCCAGTCGCTTGTGTATAACTACAGCATGGCCAACGTCGAGGCGGAGGCGGCCCACTCGGGATCCCTGCTCCGCTGGACCCGGCAGATCCTCAGCGTCCGCAAGAACCACCCCGCTTTCGGGCTGGGCGCGTTCAAGCACGTGGAGGCCGACCACGACGCCGTGGTGGCCTACCTTCGGGAACTCACGGACGACAACACCGCAGGGGAGGTCGGCGAAACGATCCTCTGCGCCTTCAACCTTTCCCAGCACCCCGTGGCGGCAAAACTCCGTGTTCCGCAATTCGCCGGCCGCGGACTCCGCGACGTCTTCGGCGGGCAGCCGTTCCCCGGAATCGACGGGGACGGCACGCTGACGCTGACCTTGGGCAGCCACGATTTCTTCTGGCTGCGGATCCGTTCGGCGGCCTCCAACCCGGCGTCCCCCTATACACAAGCGCTCCCGATCCTGTCCATCGAGAACTGATATGGGCGAGCCGATCCTCACTCCGGCCCTGGCCGCGCTGCTGCGGGAATGGCTCCCGAGCCAGCGCTGGTTCCCGGTCAAGACAGCCGATTTCTCCCTCGAACAGGTGGGCGGCCTGGGCCTGGCGGACCGGTCACCGATGGCCCGGCTGGAGGTCTTTCTCCTCGCGGTCACGTCGGTGACGGCCGACGGCGGCCAGCGGACCGACGTCGTCCAGGTTCCGCTGAGCCGGCGTGCCGGGCCGGCCGGCGAACTTGAGCGTGCCCTCGTCGGCCAGGACGCCCAGGACTCCGAATGGCCCTGGGTCTACGACGCCGTGCACGATCCCGACTTTGTCGCCGCCTGGCTGGAACTGATCCGTAACGCCGGCACAGCCGGTGCCGCGGCTGCGGGCGCCTACCGCTCGCCGTCGGAATACCGCCTGCCTACCGCGCATGGTGTGGTGAAGGTCTTGTCCGGTGAGCAGTCCAACAGTTCGGTCATAGTCGACGACGGCGAATCGGCAGCGATCGTGAAGTTCTTCCGTGTGCTGTCCCCGGGGACAAACCCCGAAGTCGAGGTGGGTGCGGCGCTGACCGCCGCCGGCACCTCCGAGGTCCCGGCCACCCTGGGCTGGGTCCGCGGCGAGTGGCGTGTTCCCGGCGGGAGCCACACTGGCACCCTTGCCGGAGGCGAACTTGCCGTGGCGCATGAGTTCCTGGACGGTGGACGCGACGCGTGGCGCCTCGCAGTGGACGCCGCCCGCACGGGTGCGGATTTCACCGCAGAAGCACGCGCACTCGGTGCTGCCACGGCAACGGTCCACCGCCGCCTCGCCGGGGCGCTGGGCGTGTCCGAAGAAGCAGTCCCCGGAGAGGTCATTGCTCCCGGAGTAGCCCAGCGGGTCCGGCAGACATGGGCTGAGGCCGGCGCCGCCGTCGGGCCTTACGATCAGGCGCTCGGCTCCCTGCTCAGCGCGCTCGACGGCGTCCCTGCCGGTCCGCTGCAGCGGATCCACGGGGACCTCCACCTTGGGCAGATCCTCCAGGTGCCCGGACGCGGCGGGGAACCGGCGCGCTGGGCGATCCTGGACTTCGAAGGCGAACCCCTGCGGCCGATCGCCGAGCGCAATTTTCCGGACGTCCCGCTGCGCGATGTGGTGGGTATGCTCCGCTCGTTCGACTATGCCGCGGGAGCCGCGGAACGCGAGCAGGAAGGTGCCCGGGTCCCGGAATCGTGGGTCGATGACTGCGCGGAGGCATTCCTCGCGGGGTACACGAATGTCACACCCGGCACCATCGACCGCCACTCGCCCCTGTTTGTGGCATTGTGGCTGGACAAAGCGCTGTATGAAGTTGTTTATGAATTGCGGAACAGGCCCGACTGGCTGGCGATTCCAGTCAACGCATCCAGGCGGCTGCTCAGCGGTAAAGGCTCCGGCGATCAGGCCGGGGCGGCATCGGAAGGTAACAAAATGACAGGCTCAGCACGTACCGAACGGCCCCGTGTGCCGCTGCATGTGGACCCGGATACCCTCGGCAGGGTAGCGAACGGGGAGCACCATGCGCCGCATTCCATCCTGGGTGCGCACCTCGATGACCACGGGCACGTGACAGTGCGCACGATCAAGCACCTGGCTGAAGCCGTGTCGGTCGTGACAGCATCCGGCACGGAGCCCATGACCCATGAGGCCCATGGCGTGTGGGTTGCCGTCCTCGAACCGGAACAGCCGGGCCACGTGCCGGACTACCGGCTGGAGGTCACCTACCCGGGCGCCACCCCGCTCACTGTGGACGAACCATACCGGTACCTGCCCACCGTGGGGGAAGTTGACCTGCACCTTATCGGTGAGGGCCGGCACGAGAAACTCTGGGAAGTACTGGGCGCCCATGTCCAGCACTACAAGTCCTCGCTGGGGGACGTGGACGGTGTGTCCTTTGCCGTGTGGGCACCGAACGCGCAGGCAGTCCGGGTCAAAGGCGACTTCAACGCCTGGGACGGCCGCGAAAACTCCCTGCGTTCCCTGGGTTCCTCCGGTGTCTGGGAAGTGTTCCTGCCTGGCGTTTTAGCAGGGGCGTGCTACAAATTTGAGATCAAAACGAAAGCCGGGCACTGGGTCGAAAAGGCCGATCCGCTGGCCTTCGGCACCGAGGTCCCGCCGCTGACGGCCTCCCGCGTGGTGGAACCGTCCTACGCGTTCAAGGACGACGAATGGATGGAGGCCCGCGCCCAGCGGGACCCGCACAATTCGCCCATGAGCGTCTACGAAGTCCACCTCGGCTCCTGGCGGCTTGGCCTTGGCTACCGTGAGCTTGCCAAGGAACTGGTGGAGTACGTCAAATGGCTCGGGTTCACCCACGTCGAATTCATGCCCGTGGCAGAACACCCGTTCGGCGGGTCCTGGGGGTACCAGGTCACGTCCTACTTTGCTCCCACCTCACGCTTCGGACACCCCGACGAATTCAGGTTCCTGGTGGACACACTGCACCAGGAGGGCATCGGCGTCCTGCTGGACTGGGTGCCGGCCCACTTCCCCAAGGATGCCTGGGCCCTGGCCCAGTTCGACGGCGAACCCCTCTATGAGCACGCCGATCCCAACCTGGGCGAGCACCCCGACTGGGGAACGCTGATCTTCGACTTCGGCCGTACCGAGGTACGGAACTTCCTGGTGGCCAACGCGCTGTACTGGCTGGACGAGTTCCACATCGACGGACTTCGCGTGGATGCCGTCGCTTCCATGCTGTACCTGGACTATTCCCGCGAAGACGGCCAGTGGTCGCCCAACCGCTTCGGCGGCCGGGAAAACCTGGAGGCCATCTCCTTCCTCCAGGAAGTCAACGCCACGGTGTACAAGACCCACCCCGGTGCAGTCATGATTGCCGAAGAATCCACGGCATTCCCCGGTGTGACCGCGCCGACCAGCCACAGCGGCCTCGGCTTCGGGCTGAAGTGGAACATGGGCTGGATGCATGACTCACTGAAGTACGCCTCCGAAGACCCCGTAAACCGCAAATGGCACCACGGGACGGTCACGTTCTCGCTGGTGTACGCATTCACTGAGAACTTCCTCCTGCCCATCAGCCACGATGAGGTTGTGCACGGTAAGGGCTCCATGCTGCGCAAGATGCCGGGGGACCGGTGGCAGCAGCTCGCGAACCTTCGTGCATTCCTGGCCTACCAGTGGGCGCATCCGGGCAAGCAGCTCATCTTCATGGGTACCGAGTTCGGCCAGGAGGCCGAATGGTCCGAACAGCATGGCCTGGACTGGTGGCTTGCCGACATTCCGGCGCACCGCGGCGTGCAGCTGCTGACCAAGGACCTGAACGAGCTGTACAGCTCCACGCCCCCGCTCTACGAGAGGGACAACGAGCCGGGCGGGTTCCAGTGGATCAACGGCGGCGACGCGGACCGCAACGTCCTGACCTTCGTCCGTTGGGACAAGGATGCTAATCCGTTGGTTGTCGCCATCAACTTCTCCGGCGGACCGCACGTGGGGTTCACCCTGGGTGTCCCTGCCGTGGGCGCGTGGACGGAAGTGCTGAACACGGATGCTGCGGCCTATGGCGGTTCAGGTGTCCTCAACGGTGGTGAGCTGATTGCCCGGGACGAAGGGCTTGATGGCCAGCCGGCATCGCTGACCGTAACCTTGCCGCCCCTGGGCGCTGCGTACTTCAAGCCCGTACCACCAGCCGCCGGCTGAGCACTTGGCTGTGAACCGGCTCTCTTAACTGAACGGCCAAAAGCCCGGAATTCCTTGAGATTCCGGGCTTTTGGCTGCGCCGGGGGCGGGGCCGCAGGGGACTGCGTGGGGCGTGGTTGGCCATCCCGGCGAAGTGGTGGTAGAGTTTATTTCCGCGCTGCTCCACGGAGTCAGACCGAAAAAACCGACACGAAAGCCTTAGGGCGATGAAGGTCGCGGATGCCGGTTTGACAAGAGTGAGACCAGCCGGTAAGTTTGAGAGGTTGCTCCGGAGCGATCCATGGCTGTTTGTTTGGTTGTGGTGGTGCCGGGTGTGTCTGTTGTTTGAGAACTCAATAGTGTGCCAAGTTTGTTGATACCAATTGTTTTATTGATTGGTTGTTTTGGCCGGATTATGCCACCCCGTGGTGTGGTTTGGTTTTTACAGCTGGTTTCAAATTTTGCAGTGCGTGTGTCCCGTTTTCCCGGGGGCGCGTGTTGTTTCT